>UQCR01000234.1 GCA_900539655.1 uncultured Robinsoniella sp. | reverse complement strand
TTCCTGCCATCTGCACGCCCCACTTTGCGGCATATTTGCCCCGAATTCAGGTTACGTAGCCCGCTACGCGCCCTTCATCCGGGACAAATCTCCCACAAACTGTGACGCACAGCTGCCAGAAAGCAATTTTAAAACACACTCTAGAGTGTATGAAATAGGAGGAACAATAAACATGAAAGCATTAAAATATATGGGACCAGAAAAATTAGAAATACAGGAGGAGCAGGTGCCGGTTCCGGAGGATCATGAAGTGCTTCTGAAAGTCCGGGCTTGCGGTATCTGCGGAAGTGATGTGCACGGATATCTGGGTTTGACCGGAAGAAGAATTGCACCAATGACCATGGGGCATGAGTTTGCGGCAGAGGTTGTGGAGACGGGATCAGGTGCAAAAAAGTTCAGACCGGGTGACAGCGTAATTGTCCAGCCTATTAACTTTTGCGGTACTTGTGAAAACTGCAAAAGAGGATTGACCAACATGTGCCTGAATAAAAGATTCTTTGGCGTACTGACTGTAAATGGGGCAATGGCAGAATACGTAGCAGTACCCGAAAAGCTGCTGTATAAATTACCGGAAAATGCGAGTTATGAAATTGGTGCTTTGGCAGAGCCCTATGCGGTTGCATACGGTGCTGTGAAAAAAGCAGGAGATTTATCAGGACAGAATGTGCTGATTATTGGAGCCGGCACAATTGGACTTTGTATTTTACAGATTGTAAAATTACAGAATCCGGGAAAAATCATAGTTTCGGACTTAAGCGATGCAAGACTTTCAGCTGCCCGGGAATTTGGTGCGGATGAGGTAATCAATCCTAAGAATGAGGATTATATGGATGCTGTTTCCAGGTATACAGAAGGCAGGATGATTGATACTTCCATAGAAGCAGTGGGTGTGCAGGCAACGGCAAACCAGTCCATTAAGTGTCTCAAAATCGGCGGGCAGGCAGTCTGGGTAGGTATGTCCCAAAAAGAAATGGAAATTAATATGCAGGACATTGTGTGTTCTGCCCGCAGAGTGATTGGTTCCTTTAACTACACCCATGAAGAGTTTGGCGAAGTAGTGGAACTGATTGGAAGCGGAAAAATGAATGCTTCAAAACTAATTACGAAAACAGTCTCACTGGAAGAAGTCAGGGGTGCTATGGATGATTTACATACTAAGCCGGATGATTATATCAAAGTCATGATTGATCCCGGTGCCGGATTGCACAATGAACAGTGAAAGAGGTAAATGAGTATGAGATTTGGATGTTGTCTGAATATGATTGCAAGAGGTGCAGACGGAACGGGAATTGAATTCCTGGAGCAGCTGGCTTCTTACGGATATGATTATGTAGAATTGCCCCTTGCACAGATGATGGATTTAAGTTCCGGGGAATTTGAGGATTTAAAGAATCGTGTTGAAAAATCCGGTGTAAACTGCGAGGTCTGTAATAATTTTTTTCCAACCAATTACAGGCTGACAGGACCGGATGCAGACATGGGCACTAATTTGAAATATGCCGCAGAAGCACTGAAAAGGGCACAAGAACTAGGTGTGGAGTATGTGGTGTTCGGCAGTGGTCCTGCAAAAAATGTACCGGAAGGATTTTCCATGGAAGAGGGGTATCAACAGGTAGTTTCTTTATTACGGCAGGTCAACGACATTGCACATGATCTGGATATTACAATCGTGATTGAACCCCTTCGCAGCCAGGAGTGTAATTTAATCAACAGCTTTTCGGAAGGCTGCCGGCTGGCAAGAGATGTGGATGGGGAAAACGTGAAGGTACTGGTTGATTTCTATCATTTGACGGAAGAAAGGGAACCGGTGGAACATCTGCTGAAAGAAGGGTGTGCTTATTTGCGACACGTTCATTTTGCAAGACCGGATGGGCGTGTATATCCGGAGTCCATAGAGGAAGAAAATTATCAGCCCTTTATTGATACTCTGAAGGCCATATCCTATGACGGACGAGTCAGCTGTGAGGCTTATACCGATGATTATGCGCGGAGCGCTCCAAAAGCACTTGCTTTTTTTGAAAAATATTTTAATCTCTGAGATTGCTTTAGTACTACAGTGAATGCTTTATATTTGCTTTATTAAATGCATTATATTGGGGGGGAGCTGATTAATGACGCTTTGTATCAGAAGGTAGTGTACGAAAAAAGAAGGGGGCGGACCAGGACAGGTGTTTGGAAGGTAAGTAAATGCTCAGCTCTGCTATACGCCTTCCAAACACCTGTCCTGGT
>UQCR01000233.1 GCA_900539655.1 uncultured Robinsoniella sp. | reverse complement strand
CCCCAGTAACTACAGGGTTTTATATAAAAAAGAAGGTAGTAAATTTGACACTACCAATGAAATAAAGGAGGCAAAATAAATGAGTAACTATATCATTGAAACACACAATCTTACCAAACAATATGGTACACAGAAAAGTGTAGCCGATTTAAACATCCATGTAAAGAAAGGGCATATTTACGGTTTATTGGGGCGAAATGGCGCAGGTAAAACAACAACAATGAAAATGCTCCTGGGGCTTACCCGTCCAACTTCCGGTTCTGTTGAAATTTTCGGAAAAAGTATTCTGATCGATGAGAAGAAAATTCTTCCACGGATTGGGAGCCTGATCGAATCACCGGGTTTCTATCCAAATCTGACCGGTACTGAAAATCTGCGTATCTTTGCTGAATTAAGAGGTGTTCCGGGTAAGGACGCAATCAAAAGCCCAGGAACTGGTGGGGCTGCCTTATCGGGAGAAAATTTTCTCGAACTATTGCATGAAACAGCATCTTACCATAGCGCTTGCCATTATGCACGACCCGGAATTACTGATTCTGGATGAACCGATCAATGGGCTTGACCCGATTAGCATTGCCGAAGTCAGGAACTTTATCCGCTACCTTTGTACCGAACGGGGTAAGACCATTATCATTTCCAGCCATATCCTTTCGGAAATCGCATTGCTGGCAGATGACATTGGAATCATTGATAAAGGAATTCTAATTGAAGAAGAAAGATTGAAATCTTTGGAAGAAAAAAACGGCAAATATGTTCACTTTTCTGTTTCCGATGCAGCGCAGGCAGCACGTTTACTGGAAACTAAGTTCCATACAAAAGATTTTGAAATTCGGGATAACCGTAATATTTATTTATATGACACATCCCTGCAGCCAGCTTCTATAAACCATGTATTTGTCACAAATGAGGTAGCGGTAGCGGAGGTACATTTTTGTGAAGAAACGCTGGAGGACTACTTTAAAAAAGTAACCGGAGGTGAGGGAATTGCTTAAATTGATCAAATGCGAATTTTGGAAATTAAAGCGGAGAAAGTTTGTGTTGTTTACCATGCTTTTTTCGTGTGTTTTTCCTTTGCTGCTTTCTTTTGCCCTTCCCAGGATGAATACGGACGGAACTTATGGCAGCACAAAAGCCCTGCTCTATGATACGCTCATGTATCATAGGAATCCTTTCCGCAATTTTATTTTTTATGGAAAGGGATAATGAGACCTTTAAAAATTTGAGGACGATACCTGTTACCAGCACCCGGATGGTTTTGCAAAAATCGCAGTCCTATTCATATTAGCAGTCCTATTCTGCATACTCTCTACCCTGTTTACGGTTCTGTTTGGAATCATCATGCCGCAGAATTTTGCCGTTACGGGATTGGCTTATAAGCTGTTAATGTTAATTATTATGGGAATTCTTGTTGCGCTGGGTTCTATGCCCTTGTGCTTTTGGTGGCATTTTTCAGTAAGAATTATCTTTTTTCCATCATGCTGGCAATCTTCTATACGGTTTTAAATTTTCTGACTTCCTTTGGAATGTTTACCAAAGCTGCTAATCTGGTGTTTGCCCACGCCCTGCATACTAATATGGTCATCCTACGGAATGGCTTCCCATATGCAGCTTCCGGCAAAAGCACTGGATATTTTTGTCGAGAAAGGTCCTATTCTGTCTACCGGCCAAATGCTTTTGCCGCTGTGCTTGATTGGTACAGTGTGTGTTGCCTTGGTGATTTATTTATACAAAAGAAGGGGGGAATAACAATGGTACGAATCATAAAGACAGAATTTTGGAAGCTGAAACGCTATTACATGATTTGGGCTGGTGTTGCACTTATGTTTTTATGCGTGCTCCTGACTTTATATACGTCAATTGCACAGATAAGGATTACGTGGGATTTTCAGATTTTTGTCGAACAGGTTATGCAGATTAACGTGATTTACATTTATCCTATGTGTATTACTCTGATGTTTGGATATATCGTGAACCGTGAGATAAAAGATGATACATTGAAAAATTTAGTTACAATCCCAATCCCTATGAGTAAAATTAAAGAAAGGGTGGCTGTAGTATGAAGAAAAAGTTATTGATATTTCTTTGTGTAGCATTGGGAATATTTATGCTGACTGGCTGTTCAAATGTTTATAAGGCATTAACAGACGGAAAAAATACAGCGGTTAATAGATTGGTTGGTGCAAAAAATGAGGTTTTGGATGCTGCGGCTGATGTAGTAGGCGATGGACCTAAAGAGGCTATATTAGGGGCATTAAATACCTGAAGTCCGGTTCCTCTGATCCCATTGTGCTACTTGAAACAACAGATGAATATACAGGTTCTGTTGACGTCGGAAATGGGAGCTGTTACATTGGTGTATGGGGAGAAGACTTTACGGGAAATGTAGAGATAAATATTGAGTAAAATACCTCATGATAAATTTATGTAAGCCATTAATCTAATATTGATTAATGGCTTAGAGGGCGTAAAAATTTCTGTGTCTATGAAAAATGATTTTTCC
>UQCR01000232.1 GCA_900539655.1 uncultured Robinsoniella sp. | reverse complement strand
AGCAGAAAACCGTAGAAGGCCAGGAGAATCCGCTTCCGGCTATCGATGCGGCAAGCGTACAGGAAGTACAGCCGTACTGCTCGATGTGGAATGCGATTTATGACTGCCTGTTCTTCTGCATCAACGGAGACATTTACAACAGCATGACCCCGGAGCAGCAGGAAGTAATCGATGAGTGCGGTCGTCTGGCAACACAGTACGAGCGTGAAATCAACCGCGCCGGTGATGATGAAATCATGAACCGCTGGCAGAATGAGAATGGTGTAACCATTACCAATTATGAGGATATGGACATCGATTCGTTCAAACAGGCAGTAGACGGCGTGGACGAGTGGTATCAGAAAGAACTGGAAGGCCAGGGATATGATGATGCCAAAGAGCTGATTGATACGTTTACAAAATAATAATAAAAATCCATCCATAACGGGAGGTTTCTGATGAGACTGCTTCCGGGTATGGATGGATTTTTTTATTTGAGTTTTCCAGGAAAACAGGTATACTGGATGGTATCAGAAAATGGGAGATTTGAATCAATGAAACAGAAAAAAGAACGGGAAAAAGAAATCAGCCAATGGCCATGGATTTCCATGCTGCCGTTTGGAATCCTGGCGGGATACTGGGGAAAAAGGGAAGTGCGGATCACGGCAATTTCAGAATATGGCTTTCAGACCCGTCTTGCGACACCGGCCACGGCAGAGCAGAAAAACGCGCCTTGGGAACTGGCATTTTACGATCAGAAAACAGCATCCTACCAGCGGATTCTTCTTCGTGATGCGACTCTGCTACAGGAAAAAGAAGAGGATTTTGATACGGTTTATACATTTGCGACAGGACAGGAAGACTACCGAAATGCGGTACAGAGCCTTGCCCTGCAATACAGCCAGTATATCCGTTGGAAAATGGAAGACGATGATGCCGCCCTTGCAGAGCAGATGACTGGATATCCCGCGGAGCAGGATGCGTTTCATCTGGAAAGCCTGGAAGAGCAGAAAAAAGTATGGTTTTCCGAAATTAGGAAGGCAACCTTTGTGGCATTGCAAAATGGCTTTGCGGAATCCGGGCAGCCGGTCGAGCTGGCACTCGAACTGGACCGGCCGGAATGGTATAAGGCGTATCTTTCGATGGAAAGTGCGGTGTTTTTTGATGTTTATTTTCGGAGAAACCAAATTCCGGATCCGCCGGTTTTCCACCCGGACCGGCTCTATATAGGAAATGCTTTCTGCCCGCATCTGGCGCCACCGGAAGAGGAACTGTTTGCACTGATGGATAAAGCCTGCCGGGAGTCATTTGTAATTACGCTTACTTTTCCATTTTTGCTGGAAGAAAATCTGACGGAAACGCAAGCACGTCTGCAGCATCTTGCCAGATGGTGTGAACGAAAGAACAAAACCATTGAGATTGTCGTAAATGACTGGGGAACGGCCCATCTGGCAGCTCAGCTTCCGGTGTTTTCTCTCTGTCTTGGCGTGCTGCTCAACAAGCGAAAAAAAGATCCACGGATGGCCTATAAGCTGGGGAACCGGACGCTGTTTGAACAAAATAGCGTTCATGCGGCGTTTTACCGGGAATATTTAAAAGAAGAATTTCGGATGGAACGGTATGAATGGGAGAGCTGCGGCGATACCAGTACAAGGAAGTTTCCAGAAGGGAAAAACAGTCTTCGTCTTCCGTTTTATCAGACCAATACCTCGCAGTATTGCCCTCTGTATGCAGCGTGTACCGAAGGAAGCCGCGGAGCCCAGGTGCCGATACGCGAGTGCCCAAAGTTTTGTGAAAGGCAGGCGTTTTTGTATCCGGAGCATTTGCGGATGGTGGGGCGGTATAATTCATTGTTCGGGGTGGATTTGACGGTGTTAAAGAGAACTGGGGCGATGCTGGAGCTACGGGGCGTGGATCGGGTGGTTGTGAATTTGCTATAGTTAATTGGGTTTTTTGAATAAAAAAACTTGATTTTGAGAAAAGGACAGTACAATTAGGAATATGATATACCATCTATTAGAAATATTGTTGAAGCTATTATCTCAGAAATGTGGTAAAATAAACGGGTATTGATTATCGAAATCTTTGCTTGTGATTAATGTTGTATTATTTTTGGCATTAGTATGATAGAGTCACAGTTTTTGACATTTACGATAAATAATGATGATTACAGAGGATGGCATGTACGATGGTAGATTTGTTTAATGAGAATACTCTTTTTGTGTTTTTCTTTGCAATGGTTGCTATTTATAATTATTCTGCTTTAAAAGAATATCAGCGAATGGCGATTATCTATATTAGTGTTTATGCATTAGCTGCCTTGGATATTATAAGCATAAAATTGGGATTGCTTTTCTTAATAGTGGCCTTGTTTTGCTTTTTTGAAATTTTTACAACAGATGAAATGAAATTTAAAATTTTGGTAAATCCAATATATAAAATTTTAGATTTTATGTATATAGCAATTTTTCAATATTCTTTTCTTGGCATTTGCTTAGCACTTGTGATGTTAAAAGTAAAATTACCGGAAGCTTTGAATACACAAAATTTTATTTTTAGAGTATTGTCATGGCTATTTATGGTATGGACATTAACGGCTATCCTACCACAGAAATATGTTATACAT
>UQCR01000231.1 GCA_900539655.1 uncultured Robinsoniella sp. | reverse complement strand
ACTAAGCGGGCACTGAGCTGCGAAATGCATCAGGATTTCGGAGCGAATGCCCGCGTGCCGCCAAAAAGCGCTCCGCAAAGGTTAGAAAATACCAGTTCTGCGGCAAGCTGACGGAGTCCATATCAGTTTCCCACCCCCATCTTTCCGTACACTACCTATCATCCACAAAGCGTCCCTTCCTCAGCTAAACCCCAATATAATTCATTTAATAATACCCTATAAATCATTCCCTGTAGTCCTAGCGTTCTTATCTTCTTCCAAAAAACAGATTTGACTTCACTGCCAAACCTGTCATGTTCATCTCCAGTTCTTTTCCCCGGGAAGCCCAGCAGATGGCATATGACAGCTTAAAGCATCTATCAGAAACCTGCTCAAAACAAGCATAAAAACTGCATTTCAATACACTTCCGATCCAGATTTATAAAAATCCTATATAATATTGTCATGTTCTTTATATAAAGAATTCAAACAAAAAATTCAAATCAAAAGGAGCGATTATGAAAAAGAACTTATGGAAATACGGCTGTGCAATTATTACAGGGAGCATCCTCATTCTAAACACCGCTGGATGCAGCAAAGTTACCGCGGAATCACTGATAAAATCCGCGTCGGAAAACATGGCAAAAGAAGATGATTACAAAATTGATATGTCCGGAAGCCTGAAAGGCAGCGGATCAACGAGCGGAATTTCATTGGATATCCAGGCCGGTATGGACCTGGCGGTTCAGCTAAATGCTAAACCACAGAAAATTTACGCAGACGGAACTGTTTCTTTCAAAACCATGGGTGTTGAACAAAAATTAGCTATTGGCTTATACTTCATGAAAGAAGGTGACAATGAAATCATTCATTTTAAAATCGGTGATTCAGAATGGAAGGAGCTTTCCAAAAACGACCTGGGAAAACGTCCTGAACCTCTAATGTATAAAGAGTTTGAGGACCTGTCAGGTGATTTGGAACTGGAAGATCAGACCTCCCGGCTGGAAAATAAAGAATGCTATAAACTCAATGGTAAACTGGATAGTAAAACTCTGGAAGAAATGATGAATTCATTATTTGATACTTCCGATACCTCAATGAAGGATTCGCCAGTTAATATTTATAAAGATATTAACTGGGAAGAAATAGAAATCCCAATTGTATACTATATTTCGAAAAAAGAAAAACTTCCTGTAAAAATAAGTGTTGAGTTAAAATCTTTACTATTAGGATTGACAAAAACTTTTGATTCCAAGGCAGATATGAACATTAATTGCGAAAACTTTACACTAGATTTCGTATATAGCTCATTTGGAGAAGTTGGGGAAATTCCGCTTCCTCAGGATATGAAGTCATCCTCCGAAACGACTACAGAGGAAGAAGCTTCTGAATCACAGACCTGATAACCCGGAGTGTGTTTTAAATTTTTAGTAATTTTATAACATAAAATATGCATTTCAATACATTCCGGATCCTGACACAAATAATTCATATATAATGATTATCATGTGTTCTTTCTGTCCAAAGAATACAATGACACACAATAAAGGGAAAGACAAAGGAGAAAAAAGTATGAAAAAGAAATTGGTAAAATATAGCTGTGCTATATTAGGAAGCAGTATAATAATTTTAAACATAACCGGATGTGGTAAAGTAACCTCCGAATCTATTCTAAAATCAATGTCCCAGAATATGTCAAAGGAAGAAAACTATAAGATCGATATGCTAATGGATTTAAAAGCAGGTGGCACTGTTCAGGGGCTCTCAGTTGATATTAACATGAATATGGACATGGGCATGAAGATTAATACAAATCCTGAGATAGCCCATGCCGAAGGCAATATGTCATTGGAAATGCTGGGAATGGATCAATCATCACCACTAGAAGTATATACGGTAAAAGAAGGTGACAATACTGTTTCCTACTCGAAAACCGGTGAGGAGGGCTGGACAAAAGAAGTCCAGGCAGATCTGAGTAAAAACCTCAACGCCTATGATTTTAAGGAGTTTGAGAAGCTGGCATCAAATTTGGAACTGGAAAAAAATACAACCGATCTGGATGGTGTTGAATGTTATGCCTTAAAAGGCATTCTGGACGGCGAAGCTCTGAGTACCCTACTGGATTCCGCATTAAGTGCAATGAATGATTCTGCAGAAATCATGGGAGATGCCAATTGGGCTGAAATCAAAATCCCAATAGAATTCTACATCACTAAAAAAGATTCCATGCCGGTAAAAATGTCTCTTGATTTGCAGTCTATGATGTTAGAAGTTATGAAATCGGCAGGCGCACAGGAGGAAGTAGAATTTAATTGTGAAAAATGTACTTTTGATCTCAAATTCGGTTCTTTTGGAGAAGTAGAAACCATTACACTTCCGGAAGACGTAAAAAATTCTGCTGTAGAAAAAACAACAGATAGTGTGGCTTAGAACGAACGTTTTATAGGGTTCTATTAAATGATTTATATTTGGGTTTAGCTGAGTAAATGACGCTTTGTAGATGGAGGTAGTGTACGGAAAGAGAAGGGGGCGGACCAGGACATGGGTTTGGAAGGCTTACCGCAGAACTGGCATTTTCTAACCTTCCCGGAGCACTTTTTGGCGGCACGCGGGCATTCGCTCCGAAATCCTGATGCATTTCGCA
>UQCR01000230.1 GCA_900539655.1 uncultured Robinsoniella sp. | reverse complement strand
TATCAGAAGAGGCAATTAAACGGCTGAACAAGCTTCGGGGCTGGCGTAAGGTTTCGCGCTCTGCAATTTTACGCGAAGCGGTAGAGCAATATCTGGAGCGTCAGCAATTTCCGGTGCGTAAGGCAAAAAGTGACAGGCAAAGGGGTGAGGTAGTTGGTGTTGAAGAACAGGGTAAGTGGCATGAGGAATGACAAAAAGAGTCGTGCTTATTAACAGCAATGTTTTGTCATTCTGGAACATAAAATCAACATGCCAGATGCCTTTATTCTGGCATCAATCAGATTGAATTTGTGCTCACTAACAGGAAAAATTGATCACAGGGAATGCATAAACTTTATAGATATCGCTCCTGATATCATCCAGGATAATAAACTATCAAAAGCTGTATCTGGACCGGTTTTTACGGAAATCATAAGTGGTAAATTTTTCGTTACATAATATTCTGCTATCGTATTCACTTTTATCGTCATGAGATTTTAGGTAAACATCCTTATGCAACCCATGATTTTTCACAAATAAAACCAGATTAAGATTCGGCTGGTAGTGATTATGTGCTTCATCATAACCAAATAAAAGCTCTTCCCGGCGGCAGAGAAAACAAGCTGTTTTTCCTGGTGCGATTTTTAATTTGATGTGGGGACGTGGGAAATTAGTCCAAAGATTGCCATCGTCATCACACTGGTTAATGTTAAAGCCATAGGGTGCGAAAGAAGCAACTGACGCAGGGTGTACACTAGTTTTAAGCTGGTTTTTGCGGCGAATCCATTCATTAGCAGACAGAAATTCCCCCGCCATGATGACAGCGGTATGAATATTATCCTTCATCCATTTATCCGCTAATTCTCTGGAATTAAATGTGGGTCGGTTAGCGGTAAATGTAAGCGGAAGCGAGGGTAGAGGAAACGGTACAATATCACCTATATCATCATGCCATATATAGTTTGGCCATTGGTTTCCTGGTTGTAGGTGATAACGCAGGGCTTTTGACCCACCGGTATAAAAATGGGCATCTGCTGGTAATGTAGAACGAACAATTCCCTTACCCTTAAAGGCAACTTCTCGCACAAAAAATTCTAAAAATAATACCGGCCAAGGAAGAGTAAGTTTGTTAATCATAGTCGAAATCCTTCATTATTATGCTTATTCAGACAGTATCTTTGAGCTTCTGGAACGTTTATCCATTTCTTTTGGCCATTTAAATAGCCAATTGTTTCTTAAAAAAATAAATGGTTGTGGTTTGTTCTTTGCACCAGACACAGTTTTATAAGCCATATAATTATGGCAATAAAGCCATATTTGGGGGATATAGTTCTTTTGTCTTGCCATTTCTTGTGCACTCCACGGTGCACGGGTTGTATAAACGCGTGTCTGTCGCAGTGCATTTATATCATTTTCTCTATTAACTACCAGATGTAATCCATTGTAAGGCATACTTTTACTGAAATGTCTACTCACCTCCCAACCTTCAACATCTTTCCAGTCATATTCATGAAAAGTGAGTTTTATTTTTCCAAAGAAGATATTGCCTTCAATAATTAAATCTGAAACATAAATTTTTTGTGTTTTTCTGTTAAATCTTATAGGAAGATAATGTGGCGTGAAAAAAGCAATTTTTGCAGCGCCAGGTAATATAAAACAGCCAAGCACAAATGCAAGTAGATACAGAAATAACAAGTCACTATTAAAGCCCATCTCATAAAATGAGAATGCAACAATAGATAATATCGAGATGGAAAGTAGTGAAAGCATAAATCCCAGGAATACATAACCGGCAACCATCCAGAATGGTGAGCGTCTGAACTCCATATAGATATCATTAACTTCGGTATACCACGGCATTTCTGGCGCAGAAAGGTTTTCCCTGGCGTGAATGGGTAGCAGACTTAACTCTAAATTCTTAGAAGTGATGGGCCTACCGCCTACTTCCTTAATTTCTCTGGCAAAAAATTTTTGCATTTCGGTGTAAGAAATTGATTCGTTTTTATTCATTATATCTGTTCCGTTCCCTGACGACTTATCGTTTTTTCTTGGTAGATGACATTAAGCTATTGGATGTGAGAAAGGCAACTTTATAGAGTAAATTCAGAAAGAGTAGAAATTTTCACACGACTGTTTTCACTTCCATTTTTTACTGGTTTTCGTAATAACTGCAACTGTTACATCGTATCTGGAAAACGCCTCGCAAAAATAAAAAGTGATGCGTAAATGCGCTTTCTTTAAAGATTCGACAAGGGTACTTTTCTCTCCATAGATTCAAAATGATATTGGCGAGATATTTATGAACCCTCTGGCAGGTATGGATATGAGCAGAATTTTACTCGATTTATCGAATGAGGTGATTAAGCAACTTGATGATCTTGAGGTGCAGCGTAATCTTCCGCGTGCAGACCTATTACGGGAAGCGGTAGATCAATACCTGGTAAATCAATCGCAAACAGCAAGAACCAGTGTTCCTGGCATCTGGCAAGGGTGTGAGGAAGATGGTGTCGAATACCTGCGTAAGCTGCGCGAGAAATGGTAATGGCAAAAAGATTTGGCTATTTGATATCGATATCCTTATCGATTTTCTCAGCGTGAAAATTGAGGCCAAACAGGCACTGGCGGCATAGCTTGAGGAGGTAACGCGGAATACGAGAGATAGTGTCGTCACACCCTATGAACTGTAATCCGGGCGACCTGCGCCACCCGGAAAACGTCAGAGATTACTCCCCTTCACCCGGAAACAGGAACGGG
>UQCR01000229.1 GCA_900539655.1 uncultured Robinsoniella sp. | reverse complement strand
CCAGGACATTGATTTGGAAGGCGTATAGCAGAGCTGAGTATTTACTTACCTTCCCAGAGTGCTTTTTGGCGGATACAATTCGACTGTCTCACATCGGATTGTAAGCGGGCACTGAGCTGCCAAATCCATCAGGATTTCGGAGCGAATGCCCGCGTGCCGCCAAAAAGCGCTCTGGGAAGGTTAGAAAATACCAGTTCTGCGGTAAGCCTTCCAAATCAATGTCCTGGCTCGCTCCCTTCTCTTTCCGTACACTACTTATCATATACAAAGCGTCTTTCCTCAGCTAAACCCCAATATAAGTCATTTAATAGAACCCTATAAAACGTTCGCTGTATTAGGGATTGAATAATCAGCACATTACGACTATAATATGAAGTAGTTTTTGAAAATCCAACGTGCTCAATAAAATTAAAATTACAAACAGAAAAAGGAGTTAGTCACATGGCAATCGACAAAGTGAAAGCATATCTGAAGGAATTTGATGTGGAAGATAAAGTAATGGAGTTTGAGACATCCAGTGCTACTGTGGAACTGGCTGCTCAGGCAGTAGGGGTAGAACCGGCTAGAATCGCAAAAACACTTTCTTTTAAGAGCAAATCCGGTGATCACGCAGTTTTGATCGTGACAGCTGGAGATACTAAGATTGACAACAGTAAATTCAAAGGTTTTTATGGAATGAAGGCAAAGATGCTGTCACCGGAAGAGGTGGAAGAGATGGCAGGACATGCCGTAGGAGGAGTATGTCCTTTTGCAGTGCCCGAGACGGCAGAAATATATCTGGATGAATCATTGAAAAGGTTCGATACGGTCTTCCCGGCCTGTGGAAGCAGTAATAGTGCGATAGAGCTAACCTGCGCCCAATTAGAGAAGTATGCAAAGGCAAAGGAATGGGTTGACGTATGTAAAGGATGGGAATAAGAATTTTCATGAGGGCACAGCTTTGTTAACTTTGTTTAAGGAAAGGTTGACAATGACTGTGACTTCGCTTATAATCTTATTGTCAACATGAAATACATATTAGTTTACAATGAAGGGGATCTTATGAACAAGAAAAATAACATAAAAACACAATCAGTAGTTCTCGTGGGAATGTTTGCAGCCATTCTGGCTGTATTATCCCAGATTTCAATTCCTATGCCCTCAGGGGTGCCGGTAACGATGCAGACTTTTGCAGTTGCTCTAACCGGATGTGTGCTGGGCTGGAAAAGGGGAACTATGGCAACCGTAATCTATATTGTACTTGGCAGCGTTGGAGTTCCTGTATTTTCCGGGTTGTCAGGTGGGCTTGGAATCTTATTCGGCAAAACGGGCGGATTTATCTTTGGTTTTATTTTCCTGGCACTTTTGTGTGGTCTGGGTGCAGGTATAAAGAACCGGATCTTTAGCGGATTACTTGCGACATGTGGATTGCTGATCTGCCATGTCATAGGAATCCTGCAATTTATGCTGTTGATGAATATGTCGTTTTGGTCATCCGCAGTATTGGTTTCGGTCCCATATCTGATAAAAGACATTATTTCCATCGCCCTTGCTTTTGTTGTGGGAGCAATACTGAGAAAATCATTAAATAAAGCGAATATCCTTACCTATGCTAAAACGGTTTAATTTCAAGTACCGATTTCCGTTCAATAAAGCTGGTGTCAATCATTTTTAAAACAGGGAATTTGGTTTCACATCCATTTATCCGTTTGAGTAATAGTTTAGCTGCCTGTTTTCCCATCTCCTGGAGGTTTTGCACAATGGCTGTAATAGGCGGCTCAAAGGCAGAGAAGATTTCATCGTCATCGAAGGTCAGAATAGACAGGTCTTTGGGAATTGTGATACCAAGAGTATTGAGTTCCATAATGACACCCAGGGTGGTTATGTAGCCAAGAATTAAAAGTGCAGTGGGGCGGGGAGTCTGCTCCATCATACGGCGAAGCTGTACGGCACCGGAATGGGGAGAAAAATCACCACCCATAACAATGCGGGAGGAGAGAGGAATATGGTATTTGTCACATGCATCGTAAAAACCTTGTATGCGCTCGCTGATCGTGTAACTGTCCAATATCCCTCCGATTACGCCCAGGCAACGATGTCCTTTGGAAATTAAGTACTCTGTGGCTTCGAAAGCGCTTTTTCGATTTGTGGACGTCACAGCATCACCTGGAGGGCTGGTAACTGCCTGGTCCAGATATACAAGTGGGATGTGATTTTGAATAATTGACTGGATTAAATTCAATTGTGATGTATTTTCAGGAATTAAAATAACGCCATCTACCTGATTGCTCAATAATAAACGCAGAACATCTGAATTGTCATCGGCTTTCGGATTATAAGAACTGACAATTGTGGAATAATTAAATTTTTGCACATACTCTTCGATGTAGGAACAAAGTGTTCCCCAAAAATAATCCCCGATAACGGGGAGCAGAATACAGATGGTATTTGTTTTTCTTGCCCGCAGCATCTGTGCGGTTTTATTAGGCGTATAGCCTAATTTTTTTATGCTTTTTTCTATTTTTTCCCGGTTCTCCGGAATGATATTCTTCCCATTTAGATATTTTGAAATTGTGGCCAGGGACAGGTTTGTGTCTTTGGCTATATCTTTTATTGTGCATCCCATTTTATTGGCCTCCTTTGTTGGTATATTTACATAATATTATATCATATTTGTTGATAAAATCAATAACTTTGATCAATTATACGAAACGTTTCGTTACAAATAAAAAATATATGTTATAATAAAACATAATAACTTTAAAATAAATA
>UQCR01000228.1 GCA_900539655.1 uncultured Robinsoniella sp. | reverse complement strand
TTCCTACTATCAAATCCGGCGGCTGCGCCGCAGGCATAAATAATCAGCCATAATAAAAAACCAGGAGCGGAATCAGAAAACTTCAGCTCCGCAGAAGCTGCGCTGATGCCGGATAAGCCCAGCGTCAGAATTGCGTACCACACATATTTATATTCTTTGTCAGTGTTGACATTTTTCAATTTTATATCCAATTCCCCATACCACCTTTAAGTATTGAGGCGTCTTCGGATTAATTTCAATTTTCTCCCGAATGCGCCTGATGTGCACCATTACCGTGTTCTCCACCGAGTAGGCTTCTTCATTCCAGACCCGGCTGTATATTTCTTCAGCAGAGAAAACCCTGCCAGGATTACTCATCAGCAGTTCCAGTATCTTATATTCTGTCGCAGTGAGTTTTGCATTTTTGCCGTTTACCTGGATTTCTTTGCTGTTTTTATCCAAAACGAGATCTCCAAGTGAGATCATATTATCATTTGCCTGATTCCCGGAACCGTGGGTACCAAGTGCCAGATACCTGCGAAGCTGTGATTTCACCCTTGCTATAAGCTCTGCTGTATTAAAAGGCTTGGAGACGTAGTCATCCGCACCCATAGACAAACCAAGGACTTTATCACTCTCCTCTGTTTTTGCTGACAGGATAATAATGGGAATATTTTTGCTTTCCCGGATTTTCATCATTGCCGACAGGCCGTTCAGCCTGGGCATCATCACGTCCAGCAGTATTAAGTGGATATCATTGCTCATAACCAGATCCAGAGCCTCCATCCCGTCATAGGCGCGCAGCACCTGATAACCCTCCAGTTCTAAAAGTTTAGCGATTGCACGTACAATTTCCCGGTCGTCGTCCACGACCAGTATTTTTCCAGATTCCATATTTATGCCAACCTCTCCTCCTACCACTTTTTATGAATTCATTAAAACCATTATAACGGATAATACCGTCATTTTTAAGGGTTATTTCTGAAATTTTTCTTACAAAATAAAATACAATCAGCGAGTAGCCTTTTTTTCGTATGTTTGGTATAATTATTTACATTAAATGAAATGACGCTAACAGGTACAGATCTAGACTAATACTGTACAAGATAAGGAGAGAATTTATGACAGAAAAAGAAAAATCACATGCCGGAATGCTCTACCAGCCCGGAGATCCTGAACTGGCAGCAGACCGGGACGAGACAGTAAAAAAACTATATGATTACAATCATATACACCCGCTTAACCGGGAAGAACGGCAGGCCGCCATAGGGGAACTGCTGGGCGGCACAGGCAAAAACTGCGTTGTGGAACAGCCTCTTTTCTGTACGTATGGGTATAATACCACGGTAGGGGATAACTTTTTCCTGAACGTCAACTGCAAGCTTATGGACAGCGGGAAGATCAACATTGGAGACAATGTATTTATTGCGCCAAATGTATGTATTATAACGGAAGAACATGCTATGGATACGGCACAGCGGATTCAGGGACTTGAATATACACACCCGGTAACGATAGGTGACAATGTATGGATCTGCGCAGGGGTTATAGTACTGCCGGGGGTAACGATTGGTGCAAATAGCGTAATCGGTGCAGGAAGTGTTGTAACAAAAGATATCCCGCCAGACAGTTTGGCAGTGGGTAATCCCTGTAAGGTAATCCGCAAAGTAAATGAGAATGAAAGGCTTGAAAAGTAAATATTCAGAAAGCAGGAACCAGAGTGAAAAAGAACAAGGTAACTTCATCAGACGTAGCAAAAGCATCGGGGGTCTCCCAGGCTACTGTTTCTATGATATTAAATAAGAAATACAATGTTTCTTTTTCCAAAGAAACCGTTGAAAAAGTGGAACATACAGCTCGTGAGCTGGGATATGACATTCCAAAGCGCAGACTAAGAAAAGATAATAAAGCAAGGAAACTCATCACCGTTTTCTGTCCGACGCTGACTAATCCCTATTATGTCATGCTGCTGCAGGGGATTGAAGGGGTTGCAAAGGAAGAGGGATATGCAGTATTTGTATGCAATACCCAGAGGGATCTGAAGATGGAAGAATATTATCTGAAGATGATGGACAGTGTTCAGCCTCTGGGCATTATATATACCAGCAATCCCAGTACATGCTTTATGGAACAGGTGAAAGAACTGGCGGAACACATTCCGTTTGTAGTAATTAATAACCGGGAAGATATCATGGAAGTTGATGCTGTGGAACTGAATAATTCGAAACCCGGCAGGCTGATGGCAAAGCATCTGCTGGAACTGGGACACCAGAGGGCGGCATTTGTATCTCCTCCACTTACAGACCGGCAGAGGCAGCGTTTTAAACGTGTGGAGGGGTTTGTAAAAGAATTCCGCGCAGCAGGATTTGGGGATACGGTATATGTGAAATCGGCGGATGAGGATATGGATACCGTCATGCCGAGTATTGATTCGGAATACAAGATGGGATACGATCTCACCAAAGAGCTGCTTAAGGAACATGATGACCTGACAGCGATCGCGGGGCTGAATGATATGATTGCATTTGGGATCATGGATGCCTTATATGAAGCAAAGTTAAAGGTTCCGGGAGATGTGTCCGTGATCGGTTGTGATAATATTCTTTTTTCTAAAATGAAGCGCATGTCCCTGACTACAATTGAACATTTTGTGCCTTTGAAAGGAAGGGATGCCTGCGATATTATTATACGTAAAATTCATTCCAAAAACACCTTGGATGCTTTGGAACTCCAGCCCACCAGCATTTATCATGTGGAATATGAACCAAAATTGATTGTCCGTGGAACTACCTCCTATGCAAAGAATTAAAAAAATAAATTAAATAC
>UQCR01000227.1 GCA_900539655.1 uncultured Robinsoniella sp. | reverse complement strand
CTGCGAAATGCATCAGGATTTCGGAGCGAATGCCCGCGTGCCGCCAAAAAGGGCTTCGGGAAGGTTAGAAAATGCCAGTTCTGCGGTAAGCCTTCCAAACCCATGTCCTGGTCCGCCCCCTTCTCTTTCCGTACACTACCTCCATCTACAAAGCGTCATTTACTCAGCTAAACCCCAATATAATTCATTTAATAGAACATTACAAAACGTTCGCTCTAGACTAAGATTTTCTAGCTGTATACTTTCTCCGGCTTATAATGGCTATAAACAAAACGATACCTAGTAAAGTACACAGGATACCGGCGCCGAGACCGGGAGTAACATATTTTAATTCAACCTGATGTTCACCCGGTTCCAGTAAAATGCCGCAAAAAATGGTATTCACCCTGAAAAGCTCTGTTTTATTGCCATCCACGCTGGCACTCCAGCCTTTGGAGTATGGAACGGACATACATAGTACTTTAGCAGTATTCAGCTGAATGGAACCACTGATTCTGTTAGGTGAAACCACAGGGTTTTTAAGGTAATCCTGTTTTAAATCGTTAATCTGTGTGATATATTGCTGCATTGGCTGGCAGTTCACAATCATATCGTCAAAGGTATAGGAACCTTTTTCCTGGAATGTAAGCGTGATCTCGTTCAGAGGACTGCTGCTGTATGCAAAATTTAACAGATAATCATTTCGTCCTTCATACCAGCGGTATTCAGGGGTTAAAACGGTTAAGCTTTTTGTAATATTATTTGCGGTAGCTGAAATCTCAGCAGATGTTACTGTTTTTTTACGCTTCTTCTGGGTTTCTCCGTTGAACATTAGATTTCGGAAAATCAGATAATTTTCAGAGTCTTCCATTCCATCAAAAGTAATAGTTATGGATGAAGAAGGCTTTTTTGCATAAAAATTTCCGTCTTCATAAGTTACATTTTTTGAGTGCTTTATTTTATAAGTGAGTTTCGCGTCTGTATATTGAACTTCTGCTTTTTTTAGTTTGCCTGTTTTGGCAGCTGGTATCTTTGTTTCTAAGTGTGTATCCCTATTTTCCGCTCTCTGGTTTTCCATATCCTCCTCCGTATCCAGAACGGCTGCCTGAAGCATCGCCGCCTGTTTTTGGACAGGATCAAGCTGTTCGTAGTCTGATCGGGGGAGATAGCGGTCATAGGTATAGCCTAAGGGCAGCATATTCTGATTCTGGTAAATTCGGTAAGGAGAATGTTCTGTCTGAGGCGTCTGCAGCAGGGTATAACTGTAAAATGGATTTTCTTTTAACGTATTGTCCCCAATCTGGTACTTCACATTTGCCAGAGAATCCAGAATAATACGGTTATCAAGTCCGCGATAGCAGTTTGTACTGCGAAAAGAGCCTGATACTTCAAACAGAAATTCACTCACATTTCCATCTGCGATACTGTAATAAAAATCCATTCCATTTAAACCGCTAAGCAGGGCAGAGTTCGTTCTGGAAACATCCGAAGCCTGTCCCATAAGTTCGTATCTGTAGAAATCCGTGTCATTTAACTGCATAAGTGCCCTAAGCGGTTCATTTACAATGACGGAATAAGAGGCATCCCTGTCGTGAAACCGGTTGTTATCCGGGTTACTGAAATAAAACTGGTCAGCTCCATAGCAGGCAATTCCGACAGTAATCAATACAAGATATGACATGTATGCCAGTGCCTTCCGGCGTAAATACACCGTTTTACAGCGAGTGCTGTGTAGCGGTGCATTTACGCCGGGACTCATTATCGGCACATCAGAATGCAGCCTATCAGCATGATTCTTATAAAGGTAAGATATCAGGGGCAGGACCAGAACGGTTATCACCATTAAAATGGCGTATTTAACAAAACTGCCCTCAGAATTTAGTCCAAGAGTCCCGCAAAGAATGAGATAACAGACAGCCGTACCTGCTAAAACTTCAAATTGCCTCTTGTTAATATGTAAAAACTCAGGGAGCATACATATCAGAATAAACGCCATCATAAAACAATATGCATAGCTCCAGCGATTGACGGAATAAGAAAAGACATTAAAAATATGTCCCGCATAAGGGATGAGCAGAAATCCGGTCAGAACCAGAAAGCAGACTTTCAGGTTCCGGTATTTCTTCCTCTGCATAAATAAAAGGGTGAGTGCGGGAAAGGTAATCACAGAGCAGCCGATAAAAGTCCAGTTCCCGGCACCCTGCCCGGTAAAAATGCCAAACAGAAGCTTTTTATAATAACTTTGCTGATAGCCCATGGGTACTGCAGGATCCATGCTGAAGCGTTTGCTAGATAATGCGGCCAGAATACCGGGCAGTAATAAAACACCGGCGAGTAGAACCCCAACAAGATAAAAACCGCAAAAGCGCAACAGACATAATAAAAAATTACGTCCTCTGCGTTCCTTATAATAATCAAAAAATCGGATTAGGGCATATATAAAAATAAGAATACTCAAAACATAGAAAAAGTAAAAATTACTCAGAGCCGATATAAAAATCATTAGTATAAAGGGGCAGGGAGTTTTCTTTTGATAAATCTTTTCTATGCCTGTGAGCAATAAGGGCAGGTATATCATGGAATTGGCGAAAAAAGGGTGCGTTGTAGAGGCATAAAGTGCATAGGCAGAAAAAGCATATACAAATGCTCCGCAAATGGCAGGCAGGCTGTCTTTTTTCATTACCCGGCAGTATAATAAAAAACCGATACCTGACAGATAGAGCCGCAGGATAATTAAACCGCCATATAAATACTCCGTTTTGGAAGCCGGAACAAATACTGAAAACAGGGTAAGGGGATCTCCGATTACGTAGTAGTTTAATGTGGTGATCACGTCAGCGCCAAATCCCAGCTTAGAATCCCATAAAGGATCG
>UQCR01000226.1 GCA_900539655.1 uncultured Robinsoniella sp. | reverse complement strand
TCAAAAATGATAGCCTCATAGGGACGCTTACACAGGCAGCCCGGCTTCTGCAAACGGAAAACATCTCCATTACAGAAGCCGGGCTGCGCGCCGGTTTTGAGAACCCCAGTTATTTTATTAAATTATTTAAAGCACAAAGCCATATGACCCCGGCCGAATATAAGAAGTTATATTATTAATCCACAATCTCAAATATTTCATCCAGACTTCTGATCTCGTATGTTGCCAGTGCACTTTTACTTCCGATGATGCAGGACTGTATTCCCAGATTTACAGCCCCTTGAATATCACTGGCTTCGCTGTCACCGATTAACAGAACCGTTGCGTCATTAAAATCCGGAATATGAGCCTTCACATATTTCATAAACTCAATCTGCGGTTTCTGGTATCCTACCTCTTCACTGATAAAGTAATCATCAAAGAACGGATACAGCCCGCTTGCGTGAAGCCTGGCGTACTGAGTGGAAGCCACACCGTTGGATACCACATATAAGCGATGTCTCTCACTCAATCTCTTCACGACTTCAAATGCCCCATCTTTCATCATTGCACCATTTGCCAGTTCATTTTGATATTCCTTTTCAAAGCTATCCGCAATACCTTCGATTCCCAGTTCCTGAAATGTCAATCGAAACCGCTGATTGAGCACTTCTTCCCTAGTCACATTTCCAAGTTCGTACTCATGCCACAGGTGATGGTTGATCCTGGAATAACACTCCATCAATTTCGCAGTAAATCCAATCTTATACCTCTCAAATACTACCTTGAGAGCCCTTTGCTCACATGCTTTAAAATCAAATAATGTTTCATCCAGGTCGAACAGTAAATCTTGATAATGCATCTGATACCTCCAATTCAAAACCATTTTATATTACTTTTATCTTTATTACTTGCATCTTCTTTACTTATATCTTCATTTACATATACCGCATTTCCTTATATTTCATTTACTTATATCTTCATCACCCATAACTCTATTACTTATTTTATTATTTATCTATAAAATTAGCAATACTCGTTATAACTTCTTCCGGTACATATTTTTCACCCTGATAATTGGCGGCTCCATCCTCATACTTGCCAGGCATAAATAAATGTGACAATCCTGGGAACGACTGAAATGACCAATTCGTTTTATCCTGAAAGTTATCTTTCCAGATATTGAAATCATCCATTGTAACCTGGTAATCTTCTTCTCCCTGTAATACCAGAACAGGCATAGTCATCTTCTCTGCTTCTTTCACATCATCATAGTCAATAATGCTCTTCATATATTTAACCGTCTGTCCCATAATCCTCTCATCATCACCCAATGAATCGATATTCTTCATCTTTTCTATTTCCTGGTACATTTTATCGTATGATGCTGTTTCTTCTTCTGTTGGATTTTTCTCCAGGCTCTGTAGAAATTTACACTGTCTCTCCAGTGTCTCAGCAAATCCCCGGGCTGGTGCTCCCATCATAACACATCCATCCGGTGACGCTGCCTCTGCAATTGCCGGCATCATCTGTCCGCCCTGGCTATGGCCTGCCACATATACTTTTGTGATACCCTTTTGTTCTCTCAACATTTTAACTGCAGCGGCTGCGTCATTAACAGTCTCATCATATACCGTAAAATCAGGATCCGATGCAAGCTCTTTCCCATATACATAACTAATTTTATCATAACGGTAAGACGCTATGCCCTTTTGTGCAAGCCCCCATGCCAAATCTCGGAAAGGCTTTAACTGCCCTATCGTTTCGTCCTTATCAGACGAACCAGAGCCGTGGACAAATACCACGGCTGCATATTCGGTCTTATTTTCAGGCTCGGTGAAGATTCCCGGCAATTCCCATCCATCTCTTACTTTTAAGTTCATGGCTGTCTCTTTAACGCCTTCCGGCATAGACGTATCAGCGGAAGCTTCCTGATATACGCCTGTATGGATTCCACCAATTTTTCCTTCTTTATTAAAACTGATCACCATATTCCATGGCTGTGTTTCAAATTCACATGGAACCTGTATATTGGTATACTGTTGTGACTTCTCACCAACCCATGCATCTTTCACTTCTATTAACTTTCCAGAAGCTGCAACTGCAGGTGCTAAAGACTGTTCTAACTGACCATTATCCAGCACTTTCATCAATTCGTCTTCAAACTGATAATCTTTTTTAATCTTATCATAATCCCCGGATATAATATCATTTGCAAACGCCTTTGCCTGATCCATAAGCTTCCCTTCATCAGCATTTTCTTCCTCAATCCCCGCTTGCGGTTCACTCCCTGTTTCTTTCATAGATTCGCCCGCTTCCCCGGTTGAGGCCTGCTCCGTTGTATCATTTACAGATTCTGTTTTACTATTGCTCTCTTTTGTTTCCGTTGTCTGAGTGCTTGCCTGTTCAGAGCTCTGGGTAACTGCTTCACTTTGTGATGTACCGTTTTTATCCTGCCCACAGCCTGTCATTATCAAAGCAATTCCTAACACCACCATTACTAACTTAGCTCTCTTCTTCATAATATCCTCCAATCTGCACATATTCCATGTACTAACATCATCATATCCGGTAAGATTGGCTTATGCCTTTCCTCCTGAACTGGCTTCATTATAGCATACCCCTCGTAAAGCTCAAGTAAGGGTGCATAATATACCGCATTTGATGATCAAAATACAGTATATACAGATTGGTATGGATTCAGTAATATATTTTTCTGCAGTTACATCTGCATCTATCTATATGAGTCTGTTTCGAAATACTTTCCCATTATCAGCACACCTGATACAAATTATTATATTTGCAAGTAAAAGGAAAATCAATCCTATCATTATAGAAGTTTTATAAAAATTATAGTTGACGTATAATTTGGGATTTGGTAGAATATAATAGTTAACAGATGCGGCGACATAGCCAAGTGGTAAGGCATGGGTCTGCAACACCCTGATCACCAGTTCAAATCTGGTTGTCGCCTCTG
>UQCR01000225.1 GCA_900539655.1 uncultured Robinsoniella sp. | reverse complement strand
AAACCGGAATCCCACCGGCTTGACTACACACCCTTAGCTGGGCGCACAACTGGAAGTTGTCAGTCTGGTAATTCAACCAATACTGCTTCGTCAATATCAAAGTAATCATCCATATTACTGCTAAGCCCAGATGCTTTCCAAGCTTGTTCGAAGGTAATATCTTCTATGTTGCTTAAATAAATGTATGTGCTGTCCTTAACGGCATTACTCAGTCGTCCACTGATTTCCAACCTGTATTTGTAGATATGTCCATCGCACTGCCATGTACCGTCTGACATTTCACTGTATGTTTTCATGTTTCCTTCAATTGTGTCAATCGGCTTTATTGACTGTGTACCACAACCCGTGATTGAGGCCGTAAGTAAAAGACATAGCAACAATATTAGTATTTTCTTCATGGTCATTACCTCCCAAAATTCTAATTTTCCAATTTAACAAACTTGAAGTTGTTATTGTAAATCATTTTTTGATATTTCAATCGATGGATAGTGCTCTAAACTTGTTAAGTCAACATCTAATGGAGTAACGTATTCCATATAAAATTTTTCAGGATTTTTATCTTGCAATTTTTTAAGTTTATTCTTAATTTTTTCCTCCTCTGTAGAAACAAAAACCACTGATACTACTCCTACCTTTTCACTTGGATTCATTCTGCTATCTTCAACATTTCCACATAAAATCATTCTAACTGTATTCATAATAATCCTCCTCCACATATAACTCCTAATTTAACTTTGCATCAACTTAATTGCCTCATCAACAGATACACATGTAGCAAATCTCTTTGGCCACATCATATCATTGTAATATTTATAGGTTTCTTCTCCAGACATATAGTCGTTATCAAACGTTGAATTTGCCCCTTGTGGAACAATTACTTTATATCCTCTTTCAAAAGCAGATTTCACAGTTGCATCTATACAGAAATTTGTCTGTAACCCAACTATCATTAATGTATTTTCATCTTTAACATAATCTGTAAAATCTTTATTTCCGAAACAACTATTGATATTTTTTGTAAATATCTTTTCACCTTCCCTTGGATGCACCTGTTCTGCAATCTCGAATTCTTCATCGCCGATTGAAAATCCCGTTCCTAGTCCATCATCATGCTGAAAATAGATAACCTCTATTTGATTATCTCTAGCTGCTTGTATAATTCTTGAAGTATTATCAATAAATTCATCAAAATTAAAAAGTCTGCTATCTGTTATTCCTTTTTGTATATCTATCACAAGTAGTTTCATTCGTTTCTCCTTTACACATAAAAATTCCGATTTTCTCAATTCTCCAAACTTGAAGTTGTTAATTACATTCTCAGAACAGCGATCAGTTCTTCGCTGTCCATTTCACCGGTTTCTTCGAAACCGAAAGAGCGATACATCTGACGGGCAACTGCATTATCGGGTTCATATGATAGCCAACAGTATTCCGCTTCTCCACAAGGCATAGATTTTATGAGCTCTAATGCAAGGCTGACCGCTTCTTTCCCGTACCCTCTGTTTTGATATGCCTTATCGATCATAAGACGCCACAGATTATAGTTTCCCTTTGCAATTTCAGGTGCATCCGTCCAATAATCATCAACATCAAAACCAATCATCAGGAAGCCTACAGGCTTATCCTCATCATATATACCAAACGGGAATGCATGACCGTTTCCCGTAATTGCAGTATACGCTTCAATGATGCTGATCTCATTGGTGGCAACGAAGTTCTTCTGCGATTCCGATACCGTCAGTTTCAGGATATCCCAGACATTATTACCATTTACTTTTTCTAAATGAAGCATATATCTTTACCTCGCTAAATATCGATTTGTTGCTCAATTTTCGTATTCAAATTGTACCATAAAACTTGTGAACAATTCTACCGTCATTTTGGAATATATGAGAAAAGTCCGAACAGTTTTCTGCCCGGACTTTCTCACTCAATCATAAATCAATTCCGCTTTCACAACTTCCTCTGCCTGTGCCTTGCAAGCGTTCATCTGCCGCACCCATTCCATCTGGTTTTCAGCTTTCAGTTGCTCGGTCACGCCGTTTTGCTCTGCCAGTGACCGCACGATCAGCTCCATGCGGTTTCGTGCTGTTTCGTCAATCTCGGCGCAATGCTCAAAGAGCTTGTCGGATAGCACCAGCTCATTGAACAGTATCGGACGGTGCATTTCCAGATACGCCTTGCGAAGTCTGCAACTGTGGGCGTTTTCCGATGAAAAGTGGCATTCTCAATCTGTTCCAACGCAAGCGTTTCTTTGTTGTATAGTTCTTCAGGTGTTTTTGCGTAGATAGCTACGAGCTTACCATTCGCGTCTTTGATTCTGGTCCTATAATATAGGACACCTCTTTTCATAACTGTGCCATATTGAGGAATTATTGTTTGCCGTTTGGCCAATTCCGTCACCTCATAAGAATAGACTCCAGCGCTGTATCTATGTTTTATCAGACCATTATGATTTCGACAAGGATACGGACCGGCTCACACTCCAGCTCTGCGAGGTTTACGATAAGTTGCGTTCTTTTCTGCTGGCTTTGCTCTGTGGGTGCATTTTGCGATATACTCCTGAAGGCCCGCTGAAGTAAAGTACACACAGCCATTCTGCACATATTGCACATAAGAAATAAGACCATTGTTACGGGCCGCGTCCAGCGTTGCAATGCTGATACCTAAAATTTCTGCTGCTTCTTTTCGTGTAATAAGTTTTTCCATAAAGCATATTTCCTCCAATCTGTCAAGTTTGTCATCGTGTTTGTTCAAAGCCACATGAATACGCTGGCAGCCGAAACTGCCAGCGCATGGTATCTGATTTTGAACAGGAAGCTGCAAACGCTTCCTATTTATATAACTCAGCTTTCATCACATTTGCCACGCCCCCTGACGATGGGAACACAACAGGCCTCCGCTGGCGCGGCTGTCATAACTCCGCAGCATCGTTCGTATCGTGTGCCGCAGGGTTCCCCCCAAGTCTTTGGCGGGCCGTGAGGAAGTATCTTTAAGCCCCC
>UQCR01000224.1 GCA_900539655.1 uncultured Robinsoniella sp. | reverse complement strand
CCAATTCTTATCAGGAAAAATCATTTTCTATAGACACAGAAATTTTTACGCCCTCTAGCGAGGTTTTCCTATAAACCTTTGGTCTCTTTATCATTCTGGAACTTGACTCTCATAGAACTTAACTCTCCTTATTATTTTTTAGTATTTCCCTTACCTCCTTATTACTCATGCAATATTGTCTTGCTATCACTTTAATATCCTGAACCTCATTATATGCATTGCAGATATCTTCTGTGTTATATTCTGACAGCTCAGGTTCATTCATATACATTTTCATTGTTCTCCTTTTAAAATCGTATTTGTTAGTATTCAATTCTCATATTAATATGAATCAACTACCTATACCTATTTAAGGATAGGTTGTTGATACCTTGATCTTTACAAAATTTGCAAGTTTCACCTATATCCCTACATTCCCCTCATCCTAAGCAACGAGTATTACATCCAGATATTTCGGCTATAACTATAGGGTCCATAATATTTCTTACTGCCTATTTTCACATATGCACGCACCTTTATATTATAATACCGCCTGGATTTTAATTTCTTTAGCGTGTAAGAACTCTTCTTGGTCGTTATTTTTTTAGTTTTGTTATTAGCGGTGTACGATATCTGATAACCGCTTGCTCCCTTAACTTTTCCAAAGCTTACTTTTGCTTTGTTACTGCCACTCTTTTTAACATACTTAATCGTAGGACTCTTTGGTAATATCACGAAATTCGTCGTCTTAGTTCCGCTGTAGTCTCCCATTCCCTGTATAACTATTGAAGCTTAACCTGGCTTTTTATTATTTTTATAAAATATTCTGTAATCTCTTCCCTTTGACAGTGTTTTACCGTTATATTTGACAGTCACATACGGTGTAACTGACTTTCCGTAATACGTCTGACTGCCCACTTTCGAGACGGATGACTTGCTAATTGTGATACCCGTAAAATTTTTCACTGTCAGCTGGTAAGATCCCGTACCGTAGCTCTTTGGCTGAACTAAAATACAGTATGAACCACTTTCCAACTCTATATTATCACTATCCACAGCCAATCCCAGTGAAGAATCCACATCTTTATAAAAAGCTCCCTTTTCATCTCCGTTGGTTGTATAAACCTTTATTCCAACATTAAAATCAGCAGTATATGACAAAGTATATTTCCCTTTACCAAGATTAATACGGTAAAAATCCTTATTGTCATTGACTGCCATCATCCCCCGCATAGTCCTGCCTAACGTGATCGGATTTGCGGTAAAAAGAGTATTATTGCTCTCAGTCTCATCACATGCAACTGCAGAAAAGGAAGTAGTCACGGTATAACTTCCCACGGGGGGCGTTGTGATAAACAAACCTCTCAATGCTCCAAATCCCACATAATAGGTTCCCGGATTTAGATAATAGTCAATCTCTTGATGGCTTGTACCAGAATCATTAATATCCCGGTCTGAAGTTTTCAGTTCCTCACCACTTGAGGAAATTAACATAAGCCTCTGGTAATACTCTGCCATAAAGTCTACCCTCAGACGTCCGGGAGTGGTAATTATAACCTTGTAATACTTGGCAGAATTATCCTTTTCGGTAAAAATTCCGCTGATCCGGTCATTAGGCAGTTTCAGATTTCCTGAATTAACTATTGATGCCGCTGACACATTCATACCAAAGCATAAAACAAACAACCATAGTAATGCTACAAAAGTAAAAACTTTTCTCTTACTGTTCATAATCTTTGCCCTCCTACAAACTAAAATTGTGAACTACCCGTTGTTTAAATCCAACAGGCTTTAACCTGCTATCTCCATAGGCGTCAGTTGGGGCGGTCTCTACCCCACTCGTATTTTATGCGGTTGTCTTATGCCTTTATTTGATACACTTTTCAGCCATTGGGATTGCGGTAGCCTTATTTCAAAATGTCAGGGGAATCTGCGTAGAGTTTCTCCTGCCTTTATTATGCAAATTCCTCCATAATTTGTCAACCTCTTTTCATAATGGTTTTGAAGTGAAATTATCTGATTACTATTGCGTCTCTTTGACTGCAATCGGCGCCATAAAAAATGGATTTAATGTAATTGTAAATACAACCGCTATCGGAACTATAAAGGGAATGTTGTTTATACTGCTCCCGCATCAAAAGGAACGGAGCCATCAGCCTTTTCAGGATTATCCGAATCTCAGGCTGCAGCCAAAATCTTAGAACTTGCAAAGGAAGACAATCAGAAAACTGGCATACTTGCTTCTGTGACTGCCGCACAAATGATCCTGGAATCTGGTTATGTTAAAACCGATCTAGCTATTGGTGCATGCAATTGTTTTGGAATGAAGACAACTCTCTCCAATAATAGTTGGAAAAACAGTACATGGGATGGAAAATCTAAGTATACGAAAATCACTAACGAAGAATATACTCCGGGAGTAATCTCAAAGGTTACTGCTGATTTCCGTAAATACTCCTGCATTGAAGATAGTATCTCGGATCATTCTGCTTATTTGTTGGGAGCAAAAAATGGAGACAAGCTTAGATATGCTAGATTAACAGAAGCCAAAAATTATACAAAAGCTATCACTATTATTAAAAATGGTGGATATGCAATAGACTCTGAACACATAGATAAAATCTGCAAACTAGTTGAACGTTTTGAGTTAGATAAATATGATGGTAATGGAAGTACTTCACCATCTCCTGCTCCAGATAAAGATCTGAAATATAAGGTGGGACAAAATGTTAATTGCAGTTCTTACTATAATAAAGCAACTGATCCAGTATCTAACACTGTGATAAAACCACTTAGCGGAACTATAACGGCTACGAAACCAAAGAAAGCTAACCCATATCAGATTGACGGGAAATACTGGTGCAATGACGGTGATGTCCGGTCTGTGGGTAAGGTATTTGAGGCATATAATGTGAAAGTTAGCTCTGTTGACTTATATATTCGTTCTGGAGCTGGAACAAATCATGCTTCCAAAGGATTTACTGGAATTGGTACATTCGGGATTGTAGAAGAAAAGAAAGATTCTC
>UQCR01000223.1 GCA_900539655.1 uncultured Robinsoniella sp. | reverse complement strand
GTCTATTAGAAACCGTGGAGTCTCTGAAAGGAAAACCGGTTTACTTTACCATTGACCTGGATGTACTGGATCCAGGCATCTTTCCAGGAACCGGAACCCCGGAAGCCGGCGGTGTAACCTTTATGCAATTACTAAACGCCATTATAACCGTCTGCTCCGGTGCAAACATTGTGGGATGCGATGTGAATGAGCTCTGCCCTTCATATGACCAGAGCGGCATCTCTACTGCAACTGCCTGCAAAGTAGTCCGGGAACTGCTGTTGTCACTGGAACAGGCGGGTTAACGGTCAGTGCAGTACATGCGCAGACCTGCTAAATAGTTACTATATTACCATTTAAATTAGGAGGATTACAAATATGGGAAAAGCACTCATTATCGGATGCGGCGGTGTTGCCAGCGTTGCCATCCACAAATGCTGCCAAAATAGCAGCGTATTTGAAGAAATCTGCATTGCCAGCCGTACAATATCAAAATGCGATGCACTGAAAGAAAAATTATCCGCTGAGACAAAAACAAAGATTACAACAGCAAGTGTAGATGCTAATAATGTAGAAGAACTGATTACATTGATTGAAAAAGTTCAGCCCGATGTGGTACTGAATCTGGCATTGCCATACCAGGATCTTACTATTATGGATGCCTGCCTGGCTACCAGGACAAACTATGTTGATACCGCCAATTATGAACCGGAAGATACCGCCAAGTTTGAATATAAATGGCAGTGGGCATACCGGGAGAAATTTGAAAAAGCAGGTATCACCGCACTTCTGGGAAGCGGCTTTGATCCGGGTGTAACCGGCGTCTTCTCCGCTTATGCACTGAAACACTACTTTGATGAAATTAACTACATCGATATTCTTGACTGCAATGCCGGAGACCACGGCTATCCCTTTGCCACCAACTTCAACCCGGAAATTAATATTCGGGAAGTTTCCGCAAATGGTTCCTATTGGGAAGACGGGCAGTGGATTGAGACAAAACCCATGGAAATCAAGCGTGTCTACAATTTCCCGGAAATAGGGGAAAAAGATATGTACCTGCTTCATCATGAAGAAATTGAATCACTGGCACTGAATATGCCCGGAATCAAGAGAATCCGCTTCTTCATGACCTTTGGACAGAGTTATCTGACCCATTTAAAATGTCTGGAGAATGTTGGCATGACTTCCATCGAACCAATTATGTATGAAGGAAAAGAAATTGTCCCTCTGCAGTTTTTAAAGGCGGTTCTTCCTGATCCCTCTTCTCTTGGTCCCCGTACAAAAGGAAAAACGAACATCGGAAATATTTTTATTGGTAAAAAAGACGGTGTGGAGAAGAAGATCTACATTTACAATACCTGTGACCATGAAAAATGTTATGAGGAAGTAGGTTCCCAGGCAGTCGCTTACACAACCGGAGTGCCTGCCATGATCGGCGCCATGATGCTGATGACCGGAACCTGGAAGAAAGCCGGTGTCTATAATATTGAAGAATTCGACCCTGATCCATACATGGATGCCCTGAATAAATGGGGACTGCCATGGAAGATTTCAGAGAACCCACAACTGGTAGATTAGGATACAGGAGGATTTATGAAGTTCGAACATTTACCAACGCCCTGCTATGTGGTGGATCAAAAGCAATTGCGCCGGAACCTGGAAATTCTGAAAAGTGTGACCCGGCATACCGGCTGCAAAATTCTCCTGGCGCAAAAAGCATTTTCCATGTATGCGGTATATCCTATGATCGGAGAATACCTAAACGGTACTACCGCCAGCGGGCTCTATGAAGCAAAGCTGGGAGCTGAAGAGATGGGAAAAGAGAATCATATTTTCTCCCCGGCTTACCGGGAAGACGAATTCGAAGAAATCGCTTCTCTTTGCGGCCATATCGTGTTTAATTCCTTCTCACAGCTGGAACGGTTTGGGGCAAGGGCACGAGAAAAAGGCTGCAGTATCGGTTTACGTATAAATCCGGAATTTTCTACCCAGGAAGGTCACGAGATCTATGATCCCTGTGCTCCCGGCTCCCGGCTTGGAATTACGCCCGCTAATTTTCGTCCTGAGCTCCTGGATGGAGTGGAAGGACTTCATTTCCACACTTTATGCGAACAGGATTCAGACGCTTTACTGGATACCGTGAAAGCCGTAGAAGAAAAATTTGGTCCCTGGCTCTCTCAGATGAAGTGGTTGAATTTTGGAGGCGGCCACCACATTACCAGACCCGGTTATGACATTGCTGCTTTAGAATCCTGTATCAAACGCATTCAGGAAACGTATCAGGTTCAGGTCTATCTGGAACCCGGAGAAGCAGTGGCTTTAAATGCCGGTTTTCTGGTAACTACTGTTTTGGAAACCCTGCAGAATGATATTCAGATTGCAATCTTAGACACCTCCGCAGCCTGCCATATGCCGGACGTACTGGAAATGCCTTATCGCCCTCCACTGCTTCATTCGGGAGAACCAGGTAAGAAACCCTGTACCTTCCGTCTGGCTGGTCCAACCTGCCTGGCTGGGGATGTCATTGGAGATTACTCCTTTGATGCTCCCTTAAAGCCGGGGGATCGCCTGGTATTCGCAGATATGGCTATCTATTCCATGGTCAAAAACAATACCTTCAATGGAATGGCTCTGCCTGCTATAGCACTTCAGGAGGAAAACGGAGACTGCCGAATCATCCATGAATTTGGTTATGAAGATTTTAAAAACCGATTATCTTGACCTCTGCTTAGACTAGAGAGTGTTTTAAAATTGCTTTCTGGCAGCTGTGCGCCACAGTTTGTGAGAGATTTGTCCCGGCACCCAGCTAATGATCTCAATCAACTGATCTTGAGAACGGGATTTGTTTTTCTTTCTGTGACCAGAAAAAGAAGTAGACTTTGATCTTCTTTTGTGCATAAACAGCCAAAAATATACTGCGTTCCATCAAATAAAGAACAGACAGCTTAAGCCCCAGGGCATCTATCATGCTGAAAACGAATAGCATAAAGCAACTGAACTTAGCACTGTGATTTGTTTCTTCATTCCAGAAAAAGTAGCAAACTTTCATCT
>UQCR01000222.1 GCA_900539655.1 uncultured Robinsoniella sp. | reverse complement strand
AAAAAACAGTTGACAAAATTGCCAGACAAGAAGTATACTGTGAATATAAAGTTTAGTAAATGAACTAATTATTTCAGAAAGCATAAAGGAGGATGAATTCTGTGCTTGAAACTTACAAAGTAACCGATGAAAAGTTCAGAAAGTATGGCCGCATTATAAAGGATATTGATTGCGGAGAATTAATTGAGAAGATGAAATCCACACCTCTTCCGGAAGATGTTATTTATGTACCATCTGTTCCAGAGTTGGAAGAGCTGCCGGTATATGAGAAGATGCAGACTATTGCCTACGGTGAACTGCCGGTTCAGATTGGATACTGCAACGGGCATAATCATTTATTAAATGCAGTAGAATACCACCGTTCTTCAGAAGTAAATGTGGCTGTAACTGATTTAGTGCTTATGCTGGGAATGCAGCAGGACATTGAGGCGGACTATACATATGATTCTTCTAAAATCGAAGCGTTTTTTGTTCCGGCTGGAACTGTAATAGAAGTTTATGCCACAACTCTTCATTATGCACCCTGCAATACCTGTGAAGAAGGATTTCAGTGTGTGGTAGTACTTCCCAGAGATACGAACCTTCCTTTGGATTTAAACCACGGAGGAGATCAGGAAGACAAACTTTTAACAGCTAAGAATAAGTGGCTGGTAGCGCATCCGGATGCAAATATTGACGGGGCTTTTAACGGAATCAAAGGAGAAAATCTTTCTTTATAATTGTGAAATTATAATGGATCCTTAATTGAGAATAAAAATAATAAATGAAAAGATCACTTAAATTAATAATATCATTCAGGAGGAAAAAAATATGAACAATATGCCAAAAGTAAAAATCGGTATTGTAGCTGTAAGCAGGGACTGTTTTCCAGAGTCCTTATCCGTATCCAGAAGAGAAGCGCTGGTAAAAGCTTATAAGGAAAAATATAATGCAGAAAACATTTATGAATGTCCAATCTGTATTGTAGAAAGTGAAATTCATATGGTACAGGCATTGGAAGATGTGAAGAAAGCAGGATGTAATGCGCTTGTTGTATATCTTGGAAACTTTGGACCTGAAATTTCTGAAACCTTATTGGCAAAACATTTTGACGGACCATCTATGTTTGTTGCGGCAGCAGAGGAAAGCGGAGATAATCTGGTTCAGGGCCGCGGGGATGCTTACTGTGGTATGTTAAATGCCAGCTATAACTTAAAACTTCGCAATATTAAAGCATACATACCAGAATATCCGGTTGGAAATGCAGAAGAATGTGCAGATATGATTGAGGAATTCGTTCCGATTGCAAGAGCAGTAGTTGGGCTTTCCAAATTGAAAATCATAAGCTTTGGTCCTCGTCCTTTGAATTTCCTGGCTTGTAATGCACCAATTAAGCAGCTCTATAACTTAGGAGTAGAGATTGAAGAAAATTCAGAGCTGGATTTATTCGAAGCTTTTAATAAACATGCGGATGATCCCCGTATTGCAGACGTAGTGAAAGATATGGAATCTGAACTGGGCGAAGGTAATAAAAAACCGGAGATCCTTGCAAAACTTGCTCAGTATGAACTGACACTGTTAGATTGGGTAGAGGAGCACAAAGGTTATAGAGAATATGTAGCAATCGCTGGTAAATGCTGGCCTGCATTCCAGACTCAGTTTGGATTTGTACCATGCTATGTGAACAGCCGCCTCACCGGAATGGGTATCCCGGTATCCTGTGAAGTAGATATTTATGGAGCACTCAGCGAATTTATCGGAACCTGTGTAAGTGAAGATGTGGTTACATTACTGGACATCAACAATACAGTTCCAAACGATATGTATGCAGATGACATTAAAGGAAAATTTGATTATACACAAAAAGATACTTTCATGGGATTCCATTGCGGAAATACCAGTTCTAAAAAATTATCCTTCTGTGCTATGAAATATCAGATGATTATGGCAAGAGCACTTCCGGAAGAAGTAACACAGGGTACTTTGGAAGGTGACATTGTTCCTGGAGATATAACATTCTACAGACTGCAGAGTACCGCTGATTCCAAACTGCGTGCTTACATTGCGCATGGTGAGGTTCTCCCGGTAGCAACCCGTTCCTTTGGAGCAATTGGAATCTTTGCTATTCCGGAAATGGGCAGATTCTACCGCCATGTTTTAGTAGAAGGCAATTATCCTCATCACGGTGCCGTAGCATTTGGACATTATGGAAAAGCACTTTATGAAGTATTTAAATTTATCGGCGTAGACGTAGAAGCAATTGGATTTAACCAGCCTAAGGGCATGTTATATAAGACAGAGAATCCATTTGCATAACAATGGAGGCATAGAACTTGCTTTCAAACACGCTTTTAATATTAAGAAAATAGGAAGCTCGCAGTGCGGGCTTTCTCTTGGTTTTACATGGGGCGGGCAGGGAATGAAATGATGATATTGACTGAAAGGAAGAGAGGTAACGATCAGATGTTATATATAGGAGTAGATTTAGGTACGTCTGCAGTAAAACTTTTATTAATGGAAGCAGACGGTACGATTAAAAATGTAGTTTCAAAAGAATATCCGTTGTATTTTCCAAATCCGGGATGGTCCGAACAGAAACCGGAAGACTGGTGGAGCGCAGTAGTTACGGGAATTCAGGAGCTGACGGCTGAATGCAGCAAGGCAGAAGTTGCCGGAATCAGTTTCGGAGGACAGATGCACGGACTGGTGATTCTGGATGAAAAGGATGAGGTTATCCGGCCGGCAATACTATGGAATGACGGCAGAACCGGAAAAGAAACTGATTACTTAAATGAAGTGATCGGAAAAGATAAGTTATCTGAATATACAGCTAACATAGCTTTTGCTGGTTTTACAGCACCTAAAATTCTTTGGGTGAAAAATAATGAACCGGAGAATTTTGCACGGATTAAAAAGATTATGCTTCCAAAGGATTATCTGGCATATAAATTATCCGGTGCATTTTGTACCGACGTTTCCGATGCTTCCGGAATGCTGATCTTTGATGTGAAGAATAAATGCTGGTCTAAAGAAATGTTGGATATCTGTGGGATTACAGAAGAACAGGTTGCGAAAATCTATGAAAGTTATGAAGTAGTCGGAACCTTAAAACCTGAGGTTGCAAAAGAGCTGGGGCTTTCGGAAACAGTAAAAGTTGTGGCAGGGGGGG
>UQCR01000221.1 GCA_900539655.1 uncultured Robinsoniella sp. | reverse complement strand
CGGATACTAAGCGGGCACTGAGCGTGTATTAAAATTCATTTCTGTCAGCTGTGCGTCACAATTTGTGGGAGATTTGTCCCGGATGAAGGGCGCATAGCGGGCTATGTAACCTGAATTCGGGGCAAATATGCCGCAAAGTGGGGCGTGCAGATGGCAGGAAGGAATTTTAATACACGCTCTAGCTGCGAAATGCATCAGGATTTCGGAGCGAATGCCCGCGTGCCGCCAAAAAGCGCTCCGCAAAGGTTAGAAAATACCAGTTCTGCGGCAAGCTGACGGAGTCCATATCAGTTTCCCACCCCCATCTTTCCGCAAACTACCTATATTACACAAAGCGTGTCTACTCAGCTAAACCCTAATTTAATTGTCTTTCCCACTATAATGAAACCAGTCGAAATCTGCATAATTTACAGAAACGGTATGGTTACTGCTGGCATACATGCCAATATAAACGCCGGTAAATCCTTCATTTACCGTAGAACTTAAAAGAGAAGCATCTATATCTTCTGCAAATAGTTTAAGGGCATGTTCATCAGGTCCATAGAAAAAGGCGTATGTATCACAGCGTCCCTGTACGCTGAGACATAGGCGATCTGCATGCTCAAGTGGCAGCTCCTGAAGCAAAGTACGGATTCCACCTTCTGTACGGTGCAGTTGTAAGACCTCATGGTTATTGCGAAGCGTTTTTACGAAAACCAGGTTGTAACGGTCATCCTGTATTAATACAATGCCTGCCTCTTCCTTGTCGCTTTCAGGGGAGAATTCCATCGCAGCAGTGGCCATGAATACTTTGTGTTGCTGCCGTCTGCCAAGAAAGGAGGGATTACAGATTTCCTGAATCACTTCTGGTTCCAGTGAGAGTCGCAGATATCCTTTTCGTTTCGTCAGTGAATAAAAATCCTTTTGTGGCGGGTGAATCATATTCCAGATCATGGAAAGCCTGTCGGAGTCAAAATTGTCATTAGGGTCTGTAAATGGACAATATGTGGCTGGAAGATCAGGCAGTCTTTCTTCTTTATGAATCAGCCCATTTTCCGTATCCGGCATTGGCCATCCGTCCTCAGACCAGACAATGGGAATTAGAAAGGTTTCTCTTCCCAGATTATAATTGAATCCTTCGTAGGGCCGGACTCCCAGCAGAGCCATCCACCAATCACCGTTCTGCGTTTCTACTATATCTGCATGTCCAACTACAGAAATCTCACTTAGAAGTGGCAAATGGCGATGGGTAACAATAGGATTACGGGGGCAGATCTCATATTCTCCATCAATCTTTCGGCTTCTGGCAAACATAACACTATGGTTGTAGAAAGTCCCACCTTCCGCTGTCATAAGATAATACCATCCGTCTTTTTTATAAATATGAGGTGCTTCAATCCACTTTGAATGAGATGTGTTGCCGTCCCATATAATAGTTCGGGGGCCCTTAAATTGTAAAGTTTGGGGATCGAGTTCATTTAAATAAATTCCATGGTGGCCTTCATAGAGGCGCTGATCACTGATATAATTTCCTGCATACCACAGAGAACCGTCATCATCAAAGAAAAGACTGGAGTCAATCCCATCGGCACCTTTAATAAAAACCGGATCACTCCAGGGACCAGCAGGATTGTTAGCAGTAATAATAAAATTATCCCGGTCAGCTTCTCGTCCCCGTGAGACAAAGGTATTAATAATATAGAATATACCTTTATGGAAGCGTATTGATGGAGCCCACAGCCCTTCGGATGTCTCGCAGTTCTTATAATCCAGTTGATCAGGGCGGTGTATCCCATGTCCAATTTGTTCCCAGTGCACCAGATCTTTGCTGTGGAAAATTGGCAGCCCAGGAAAATATACAAATGAGGAGGTAACCAAATAATAATCATCGTCTACTCTGCAGATGGATGGATCCGGGTAAAATCCGGATAAAATTGGATTTGAAAAAGTTTTTTTTCGCATATTGTAATTCCTTTCTTCCTATTAGAAATACTTTCAGTATAGGGACGTCGTAAAAGAAAGTAAATAGAATAAAATATCTTAAATCTTAAAAAAATAGACATGATTTTAACAGAGCCTTTGAAAATACAATCAATGAAAAGATATTACAAAATCCCTTGAAAGATTTTTGTGATCTGTGTATCATTATAATAAAGCAATCGTTCACTGACAGTACTGGGGATGGAGGAAAGGAGACAGGCAGTTATGGAGGAAAATTGTAGCCGCAATAGGATAGAAGCTGTTATCATTGGAGCGGGGATTGTTGATATTCCAGTTCAGCTGAATGGAGAGGATGTATTTCGCACAGGATCCCATCCGGTAGATCAAATATTAATGAATCTTGGCGGTGATGCGGCAAACGAGGCGGTTGTTTTATCCAGATTGAGACACCATGTAAAGCTAATCAGTAAAGTTGGCAATGATACAGCCGGTAATTTTGTTATCAGCACCTGTGGGAAAGAAGGGGTTGATACATCAGCGGTTCGTCAGGCGGAAGGTCTGGACACCGGCATCAATCTGGTTCTGATTGACCGGGATGGAGAACGTAGTTTCATAACAAACAGAAATGGAAGCTTACGAAAATTAACTATAGAGGATATCAGATTATCTGAATTAGAAGATGCAACTTTGCTTTGTTTTGCCAGCATTTTTGTATTTCCGTTGATCCGGGAACCACAGTTGAAAATAATATTTCAAGAGGCGAAAATGCGGAATATGATTGTCTGCGCTGATATGACAAAATGTAAAAACGGAGAAAAGATAGAAGATCTTAAAGAAGCTTTGTATTATCTGGATTATATATTTCCAAATCTTGAAGAAGCAAAAATGGTGACGGGAAAAGAAGATATAGATGAAATAGCGGATGCTTTCCTCCAATGTGGAGTTAAAAATGTTGTAATTAAAATGGGAAAGCAGGGGTGCTTTATGAAAAATAATAGTCGAAGAATAAAAGTTCCCGTGTACCCAGAAACCAGGTGTCTGGATACTACAGGTGCAGGAGATAGTTTTGTAGCAGGTTTCCTGAGTGGTATTCTGGAAGAGAAAGATCTTTTAGAATGTGGAGTTCGTGCAAATGCAGTAGCTTCTATAACAGTAGAGTATACAGGAGCTGTAAATGGCCTACATAGCGGGGAGGAAGTGGAGGCAAGAGAGCAGAAAATAAGAGAAAACCTATGAAAGCGTATAAATTGAATTAATTGTATAAAAAATTCAAATAAAATACAAAATAACTGTTGACAGA
>UQCR01000220.1 GCA_900539655.1 uncultured Robinsoniella sp. | reverse complement strand
GGCCGCCTGTACTGGCGACAGTACTCATGGCAGTAATTGCATCTGCGGTATCCATGATTCTGCTAAACGGATTTTCGGCAAAAACATGGACAGCTATTTTATCTACTGTCGCTGGAATCTTGATAGCAGCATTTGTTTTTGCCATATTTGCCTGGATATTAACTGTAGACGGATATAAGCTGGATGAGGTAGAAGAATTGATTCTGGTTTCCAACAGTTCGGGTATGAAGGTTGGAGCTATTCTTTTTGCAGGTACACTTGTTTCGTCATTGGGAGCCATTATGGATATGACCATGTCGGTGGCTGCGCCGTTGTATGAGATGCGAGAAGCTAATAATAAGATGAGTTCCGGGGAGATCTATAGAACTGGATTAAAGATTGGAAAAGATATGATAGGAACCATGTGCGAGACATTGGTTTTGGCATTTACCGGTACGGCAATCACTACGCTGCTGCTGTTAAAAGCCTATGGGATTCATATGGATCAGCTGTTAAGCTCTGATTATATTGCCATAGAACTGGCACAAGGGCTTACAGGGAGTATAGCTGTGATACTTGCAGTGCCGATAACTTCGCTGCTGGCGGGTTTGATTGGAAAGAAAGGTGTTCATTGTTTGTAACAGAGCAATCTGACAAGACAGCAGAGCCTGTTTGAAAATTCATCCCTGCCATCTGCACCCCCCACTTCTCGAGGAGTTTGCCCGAAAAATAGTCAGTACAGCCCCCTATGCCTCGTATTTTCGGAACAAACTCCTCACAAAGTGTGACGGACAGTTGTCAAAAAGCAATTTTCACACACGCACTGGTGTCTTGTGCTTATATGCTATTTAGTTAACCGCCCAAAATGGCGACAGGCTACTTATATTTTTCATAATATTTTTCAGCTGAATCATAATCCAGTTTAAAGCATCTAAGAAGTTTTTCAATAATTCGTTCACGGCAGATTCCCTCTAGAAGGTTATCCTTTATTAGGAATTCGATGCATAATTCCCGTTCCTGTTTTATGCCTAATGCAATGCCATTCTCCTGACCAAGCTCCAAGCCTTCCTTTTTTGCCATATATATAAGATGGTTATAGTCACGGATTGCTTTTTCCCTGGATTCGTATTCTATTCTTTTTGCGTCATCTGCACTTATATTTTTTAAGATCTGATACGCTTCATTTATGTACTCGTTTTTCTCTGCCATATCCTTGAAATCCTCCTCCCGCTTTCCGTTCAGAAATTTCGCCCATTGTAATAATTCGTTTTCCGGCTCTTCCCGATTCCCCAATTTGGGCAGTTCCAGTACATGGAACTCCAGTTTATCAGAATATAAGCTTCCCCGCGTGTCTTCCCGTAGATGAAAACAGGAATACCATTCATCCGTATCCTTTAAGAAATCGAAGTCCAGGATACTGATTTGGATACATTTCACAAGAACATCATAATTATCTCCGCTGATGATCTGATCTGTATACATCTTACAAGTGTAGAACAGGGTGCGCTCTTCCCAGCACTGAAAAGGCAGAACCTGCATTTCCAGGTCTATCTGAGTGTTGTCATACATCATTACCCTTACATCCAGAATGCCAAGCTTTTGTGCGTCACTTTCTTTTCGCAGGATAGTGTTCAGTAATACTGTTTCCTGAATTTCCTTCGGATCCAGATTTAAAAATGCTGCGATTAAACCTTTTCTTGCTTTCTCACTGTACATCAGCTCTTTAAAACAGAAGTCAACGGTAGGAAGCATGATAAATGGTTCTATTTTCTCGGGTTCAGTATTTTTGTTACTTGCTTTGGGCGAATTGTTCATGGTTAGTCCTCCTCTTACAGAAAGGCGGTTATCCTTTGCAGCGTAAGAGGTTGTTAGATATATTATAACGACTCACAGCTTGCATAGCAACGCCTGATATGAAATTTTACTTGTCGATTGGAAATTATCTGGCAGAAAAGCCAGTGTTAAGAAATATTATATAAGGACATATTATCATAAAAGTTTATTTGGTGCAACACATTTTTAGAAAAAGTTACATATTGTGAAAAATAAATAAAAAACCTTTTAATAAGTTACTAACGACAATACATCGTGTTATGTTGATATAAGCACAAAATAAGTTTTAAGGGTACCGGATAGCCTGAAATAGGGGAAGCCATGATTCGTGCGAATCACAACTACCCCCACCCCATCTTTCCTGGATTCAATTCCGCGATACAAAGCGTCCCTTCGCTCTACTACTACACAAAGCGAGATCAAAATAGCACTATTTCAGAGTATTCATTATTACACGTGCCTCATCCGGTGTGGCAGTTTCAAAACCAATAGCCCGGATCAGATGTGCCAGACGTTCCACCAGCTCAAAATTCATGGATGCAGATTTGCCGGGTGCCAGATAGGCGCTGTCTTCAAATCCAATTCGGACAATACTGGCACCCATTGCAATTGCTGCGGCGAGGAAGTTCCAGTTGTCACGTCCAAAATGAGTCACGCCCCAAGTGGCATTTGCGGGAACAAAGGAGCGGAAAGCTGCAAGGCTTTCCACCGTAGGCTGCATACCGCCTTTGTGTCCGAATACCAGGTTATAAATAATCGGATCCCGAAAGGGATATTCTTTTGCGGTCATTTCTATATTATGAATCATACCGATGTCAAAAACTTCAATTTCTGGTATGGTTTTCTTATCATATACGGCTTTTGCACAGTAGCGGATATCCTCAAAAGAATTCTTGTAAACAGCTTCACCAAGATTTGTGGAGCCTCCATTCAGGGATGCAGATTCTACTTTTACATAATCCAGTGGAGTGCAGCGTTCTTCGATGGTCAGATCGGAAACACCTCCGGTAGATGCTTGAACAAGGACATCTGTTTCAGCCAGTATTTTTTCAAAGCATTCTATCATAAATCCGGTATCCGCGGTAAGGGAACCATCCGGACGGCGGCAGTGCAGATGACACATTGCCGCACCGGCATTTACTGATTTTTTAACATCCAGCGCCAGGGCATCTGCATCAATGGGAGTAGAGGCAGCAACCGGTGCCAGTGAGATAATAACTTTCTTCATATTTATACCTATTGCATATTACAGGCTTGCCTGCAATACAGCCACAATAAAACGGATTGAAAGAATTAGAGCGTGGCATCCTTTCTATATTATAATTATCTTTCAACCTTTATTTATTTCTATTTGCTAGTATTATAGCGAATGTTTTGTAATGTTCTATTAAATGCATTTGGGGTTTTGCTGAGGAAGGACGCTTTGTAGATGGAGGTGGGAAACTGATATGGACTCCGTCAGCTTGCCGCAGAACTGGTATTT
>UQCR01000219.1 GCA_900539655.1 uncultured Robinsoniella sp. | reverse complement strand
AATCAAGTCGTATTATAATCCATTATCAAATCTTTTTTATGTAATAATTTTATATCATTTAGTAATTTTTTTATATTTTAGCAATATTCCCTTTCAAACCCAAATTTATCACAGTATTCATCCATCTTACTCCCCTTTTTGCATCGGATAATTGCACTTTTGTTAATAATCCAATCTCCAATTTCATCGGGATCATGACGGATTTCCAGTATTTTCAGCCGATTGCATCCATGAAACACCCATTTCCCTATTTTCTTTAATGATTCCGGCAATAGGACATACTCTAACTGGTTGCATTTAAAAAAGGCGCTGTCTTCTAAGACCTTCAGATTACGTGGCAGATTTAGCATCGTAAATCCCGTCTGATAGAAGGCCTCACAGCCAATTGATTCTAATGTAACCGGAAAATGCAGTTTTGATAAATTCAGGCATTTATAAAACGCGCGGTCCTCTATACGTTTTATTTTACTTGGCAATATAAGTTTTGTGAGATTCTGACATTGATAAAATGATTCTCTTGGTATGATAAAGTTTACCCTGCTGGGTTCAAAGATGACTGTCTCCAGACGTTTACATTCTTTAAATGCGCCATCTTGAATTGTCTTCGTGCTTGTTGGAAAATATATTTCCTTTAATTTTGAGCATCCGCAAAATGCTTCTTCCTGAACCACTTCCAGATTTCCAAAGTTCACCTTATGTAATGAAGTACACCCGTAAAAGCTTCTTTTCCCAATCTTCTTTATATTTGGAGAAAGATCTGCCGTCTTCAGACGTATTTTATTACGAAGTGCCTGATCTGAAACTTCGTCAAAAATTTTACCAATACTCAGATTTTTATCAGCGCATTGTTTTCCTTCCCGCATGCCAAATACTCGAAAACCGACATTTCCACCTCTGTAAATAAGTACTTGACTTCCCATTTTACTCTCCCTTTTTCCTTCGTATCCTTCCTTTAAAGAAGAAAGCCCTTCTGCACATAGACTGAAAGGCTTCTCATAACATATAAATTTTTGCACAAAAATAAACTCATTCCCTCATCCCGGAAATAAAGTAAGCTGGGCATTACGGCAGGTATCCTGACTTCGCTTCATCCTTAGAAACACCTTCTCAATATTATGTATATCAATGGCATCCTGTTTCTTCGTCCACGTTACAGTAGAGGTGACTGTGCCGGTCTTTCACCGGCTTCCCTATTAACATTTTATCCCGCATCATCTGTGGAATATGACCGTAATCCTTAAACTTATTCTTATTTTATCATAATATCTCAATCACATTTAAAAGTCAATTGTTTTTGACTATTTAGAGCTCCTTCACCCCCAATTCCAGAGTCACTTCTTTTTTCTCGCCCGGCTTAAGTTCTGCCAGCTGATGATTCTTCCTTGCCGCATTTCTTCCTTGCCGCATTTCTTCCTTCCGCATATCCCGTTGACGGTATCAATCCCATTACATATTCCGGCTCTCCTAACCATCGTCCACCAGCTGGAAACTTTTTTTACTGCTGACTCTAATGCTGTACTTGGATTAAGCAAGGAATTCAATAACCCGGGAGATATTCCCAGGTACCAGATTCATGCCGATTTTGTTATAATTACGCCTGCCAGAACGAAATAAGCGGGGTAGATTTTCTGGACAACAAAAAAACTCTTCAGCATTTCGGTATACACAGAAATACTCTTCTATAACGGCTGAATCAGGTAGAACAGATCGCAGAAATTAATCTGACAAACAGCTAAATACTGACAGAGACGATGATTGCTTATAAAATTGAAAGTAGCCTGTATGCAAATAAATCGCCTTCATTTTCGTGATCCGATTAATCAGAAAATCCCCCTTGTTCTCATATGCGTCTCCTGTCAGACAGACAGAGGCACGCCAAAGAACAAAGGGTATTATTTTAAAATGTCAGAGACTTTTATTCGTAATGGTCTTGATGGTATTACATATGGTGGGCACCGCTCCCAATGCTGTGAAAGCATATAACATGAACAGATCTTTTATATATACTCCTCCATCTATGGATCCCTGACTGATCATGACCGGGATTAGCCGAAAGGCACTGAAAACATCTATATTCAGGATGTCTGCCGCATCGATCGCCCAACTGAGCTGCTGGCTTACATATACAACACAGATCATTAAAACAGTTGAAATAACAATACCTTTCAGACTCATTTTACCAGCAAGCAGCTGATAACCTTTAATTGCGCACACTCCCATCACAACACCCGAAATAGACGCCATATATCCAAGCTGATCTACCACAACGATACATATCAAACCAATCAGCGTTCCCAGAAACGCTCCAACGATTCCAGCAATGACATTCTCCTTCTTTTCTTCAACCCTTTGAATCCTCTGTCCTCCATAACCTTCATACATATCCATATTTCTTTCATACTCTTCCATTTCCTTTTCCTCCTAATGTATGCTCTCTCCTTCTTCAAACCGGATTAAGTACAGATCTGCATTTGTAATTCATTTTCTGTATTTAGAACAATTCCCAACAATGCGTGAACGCGCATCTGCCAAGTATCCGTTAAGTGTCCGGAAAAATATTATAACTTAGAAGGGGCAAAATATTGTGAGCCTTGTATTAAAAAGACCGTTTTATGTCATGAAAAAATAATCTCCAACGCTTAAAATATCCATGAATAATTAAATTTACCTGGTAATATATATGTTAATATGTGGACTTGCCACTTATCTTTTAGACAACTATGCATCAGACTGTGTTGATGGACGGCAGGGACAACCATGATGCCTGAGTGGATGAGCTTTCAACGGCTATGCATCAATTTGGAAACAAACTAGTTTTTATCGTAAATGCCGGCTCCATGGGCAATCGGCATAGATATGAGTAATCGAGGACTAATAAAGGAGGAGAACGATGACCGATATATATATTATTTCAGGATTTTTAGGTGCCGGAAAGACCACAATAATTCAAAAAATGTTAAAAGAAGAACTCCATGATAAACAGGTTGTTTTAGTTGAAAATGATTTCGGAGATATCAGTGTAGACGCAGCACTGTTAGACGATGGGAATATCCAGGTAAAAGAAATGAATGCCGGGTGCATTTGCTGCAGTCTTTCCGGTGATTTCGTAAAGGCAATGGAAGATCTTCTGGAACAATTTCATCCGGAGATAGTTCTGATTGAACCGTCCGGAGTAGGAAAATTATCAGATATTATAAAAATCTGCACCACCCCACAGATTCGTTCACTTGCCCGGATCAGGAAAAAAATAACCGTTGCTGATGTCAAACGGTGTAGTATTTATCTAGAGAATTTTGGAGAGTTTTTCGAGGATCAAATTACCAGTGCTGACACAATTCTCCTTAGCTGGACTGAAAAATATCCTGACAAAATAAGAAGTGCATGCCAGCTGGTTGTCAGCTTGAACCCAGATGCAAATATTCTGTCTGATCCATGGAATAAAATTAATACCGCCTGGCTGCTGGATCTAAAAGAAAATCAAAAATATGTTAAACCGGAGCCGAAGCATCATGGCAAATGTCAATGCAGCCATTCTTCTGATCAAAAATGCATACATGAATCCCTTCACATTGACCATTGCAATAAAGAAGGTAATGGGCAGGATACCTGTGGCTGTGACAGCCACCCTTTTGCAGAAGAAGGTTTAGGCCGGCTA
>UQCR01000218.1 GCA_900539655.1 uncultured Robinsoniella sp. | reverse complement strand
GTAAGTAAATGCTCAGCTCTGCTATACGCCTTCCAAACACCTGTCCTGGTCCGCCCCCTTCTCTTTCTGTACACTACCTATCATATACAAAGCGTCTTTCCTTAGCTAAACCCCCATTTTATAACCACATGTGCCCACTACATTCTTGCTAAGTAAAGACTTAAATTGTTCGTAATATATCTGTAATCTTCAAATGTACGTTGTAGTCTTAGAGCGTGTATAAAAATCACTTTCAAATACACTCTGTCATAGTAATGGAGATCAATTGATTTTCATATGTACTTTCCTGTAAAAATGCCCTTACAAAACAGTTGCAATCATGCTGAAAAGAGGGTATGATAATTGTATCTGTATGACAACGTACAGGTAGAAGAGCGGAGGCGCATATGAGTATAAAACCAATTAAGCGAGTGAATGTTGGAGAACAGGTATTTGAGCAATTAAAGCAAATGATTATAGATGGGGAATGGAAACAGGGAGACAAGCTTCCATCAGAAAACGGTCTGGCGGATATGTTAGGGGTAAGCAGGATTACTGTCCGCCAGGCGCTGCAGAAATTAGGAACGCTTGGGCTGATTGAGACCCGTCTGGGTGAAGGATCTTTTGTGAAAGTGATTGATATCAGTGAGAACATGCAGGCGTTAGTACCGGCGGTGTATTTGAGTGGTCAGGAAACGGAACAGGTATTTGAATTCCGCCAAATCATCGATGTGGAATCGGTCAGGCTTGCAGTCCGTAGAGCCACGAATGAAGATATAGAGGAATTAAAGAAAATACATAAAAAGATGCTGAAGAAGAAGGATGAATCCGATTCGGCAGGTTTTGCCCAAATGGATACGGAGTTCCATTTTAAGATCAGCCAGATGACAAGAAATTCCCTGATTATAAAGACTAATGAAATTCTGAGGGAAGTTATTAATTCTTATGTTACGACCATTATCGAAAAAATGGGATGGGATCTTGCCCTGAAATACCACGGGAAAATTATTGATGCAATTCTGGCAAAAGATGAAAAAGGTGCGGTAGAGCTAATGAGGGAGCATCTGGAGAATAATGTGAAATATATTGAAGAGATAAAGTCAGAAAGTTCCATTTAAACTACTTATTAATGCATAGCGCAGGCGGGACCTGAGATATGCAGGAGGTATAAAATGATGGCAGGTAAGCTGCGTCTGCAGGTGGAGGAATAATCGTATGAAGGTAGTAGTTGCTATTGATTCTTTAAAAGGAAGCCTTAGTTCTATGGAGGCGGGTGAGGGTATCCGAACAGGAATAAAACGGGTTTATCCGGAAGCCGAGGTAATTGTGAAGCCTCTGGCTGACGGAGGAGAGGGCACTGTAGAAGCTCTTGTGGAAGGATATGGCGGGGCATATATAAACCGTTCTGTCTGTGGCCCGATGAGAGAAAAAGTGAATGCGGCATACGGTATCATACCGGACAAAAAACAGGCAGTCATGGAAATGGCGGCTGCTTCAGGGATCACACTTTTAAAAGGAGCTGATAAAAATCCATTATTGGCAACTACTTTCGGAGTGGGAGAATTAATCCAGGATGCCATACACAGAGGATGCCGTAATTTCATAATCGGAATCGGAGGGAGTGCCACCAACGATGCCGGTATCGGAATGCTAACGGCATTGGGATACCAGTTTTGTGACCAGGAAGGAAATCCGGTGGGCATCTGCGCCGACAGCCTCAAACAGACTGCATCTGTAAAAACAGATACGGTTATTCCCGAACTTAAAGCGTGTACATTCCAGATAGCATGCGACGTGAATAATCCACTGTGCGGTACCAATGGGGCGACCTGGATCTATGGTCCGCAAAAGGGCGTAACGGATGATATGAAAGAAGATCTGGACAGGGACCTGCAGCATTTTGCAAATATAACGGCACAAACATTGGGACATGATTATTCCGGGTGTCCGGGCGCAGGTGCGGCAGGCGGACTGGGGTTTGCATTTTTAAGCTATCTGGGCGGAATACTGACGCCTGGAATTGATCTGGTGATGAAGGCGGTTGATCTGGAAAAAGAGATAGCGGATGCAGATTTTGTAATTACCGGAGAAGGAAGGCTGGATTTGCAGACCGCCATGGGAAAAGCCCCGTCGGGTGTGGCTGCACTTGCGAAAAAATATGGAGCTAAAGTGATCGCTTTTGCAGGCAGTGTATCCAAGGATGCTGTAAAATGTAATGAAAAAGGAATAGATGCATATTTTCCCATATTACAGGAGGTTACAACATTGGAGCAGGCAATGGACAGCCAGGTTGCGCTTACCAATATTACGAATACGGCGGAGCAGGTATTTCGGCTGATTAAAGTTTTGTAGAACATATGCGGGAAATATGATAGTATGTTGGTGTGGCTCTGGCGGTTTTATAGGAGCGATAAGAAGAAAGGCAATGTGCAAAATTTGCACGTTGCATAATCGGATCAACCTGTAGATTTTTATAGTCTTGATGTAATTATTTTTGTGGGATATCGTGTTATCGTGTTAAATCCCAGAGAGTATTCTATAATAGTTTTCCCAGTTTAAGCAATATCTTGTCATCATGACAAGATATTGCTATTTTTTTTGCAGGTATGACAATATAATAGATAAAACAGCAAAATCCTCCCTTACTTTGCTCATTTTTTCTTCTGATATCCAATTATAATCTAATTATAAAATAAATGTGGAGGTTAAAGAGAAATGAGTGACAGTAAAAAAAATGCAAAACAGCATTTACAATCTAAATTAGGTTGGTTTATGCGAAGACAGGAAAGCAGTATTATTATCGCTTCTGTGCTGTACATAATTTTTGTTACCTGTATCAATCCCAGCTTCTTATCGCCGGATAACATTTTCAATGTATTGCGCTCTACCGGTTTTACACTGATTACGGTGATCGGGATGGCATTGGTGTTAATAACCGGAGGGCTTGATTTATCCGTTGGATCTGTATTGGCGCTTGGGGGTGTTATAACCGGAATGGTCTGCCAGGCAGGACTTCCGGTTGGCGTGGCGATACTGGCGGGGCTTCTTATCGGCTGCTTTATCGGATGCATCAATGGATTTATTATTGTAAAAGCGGGAATTCCGCCGCTTATCGTAACCCTTGGCATGCAGTATGCAGCAAGGGGGCTGGTATCTGTACTGACCCAGGGGGTACCCATTTATCCGCTTCCCCAAAGTCTGATGAGTATTGAACAGACCAGAATTTTTCATATTCCTATGGTAGTGATTGTCGCATTGTTAATTGCGGTTATGGGGCACATCATTTTATCAAAAGCACCATTTGGAAGAGCCGTATTTGCGCTTGGCGGAAATGAGGAGGCGGCAAGAATCTCCGGCATTAACACCAGACAGACGAAGTTTCTGGTCTATGTAGTCACTTCAACGCTGGCAGCCCTGGCGGGTGTATTTATGGCAGCGCGCCTGGGGTCAGCGGAAGCAGCGGCAGGTAATGGATATGAACTGACTGTAATCTGTGGAGCCATTATTGGTGGGATTTCCACATTTGGAGGAATGGGTTCCATAATCGGAGCAACAATCGGAGCGCTGTTCATGGAAATCCTCACCAATTCACTGACCCTTATGAGAGTATCGGTCTACTGGCAGAATCTGGTGGTTGGCGTAATCCTGGTTCTGGCTGTATTATTAGATCAGTACAAGCGCCAGATGATTCTTCGAAACTCCATTAAATCAAAGGCATAGGGGGGATTAAAATGAATGAAACCCAGGTTGTTCTCTCTGTAGAACACATAACCAAACGATTTTTAGGTACCGTGGCTCTAAAGGATGTATCCATGCAGCTATATAAGGATGAAATACTGGCTGTTATGGGAGAAAACGGTGCCGGTGACCGTGTTATAATA
>UQCR01000217.1 GCA_900539655.1 uncultured Robinsoniella sp. | reverse complement strand
CGGACAGTAACAATAGTGACAGCACTGCCTATTTTGCCATCTGCCGCGTTGTCGTCAGTCAGCGGAGGAACCACTCCGCTTCCATCCTTCGCCTTGCAGACTGACAAAATATTCAGCACTGTCACTATCATTACTGTCTGGATGGAGCACTAGTTCTGCGTTGGCGGAAACGGATTGTCTGTTGATGTATACTCATCAGGAATAGGTTTTCCTTTAAATAAGGCATCACCATTACGTATTAGAATATCTTTACCTGATTGTGTTCCCCAAACGGTATGACTGGCGCCGGGAACAATTGCAAAACGAACATCTCTAAAGTAATCTTTGTATTGATAGTGAATTTGCCATGGTATAACACCATATTCGGGCTGCACAACTAACACAGGAGGTGTATTTTTATTCCGTAATTCTTTTGTGAAATCAGGTGATTCATCTAATGAAGCTGTAATGAGTATATTACCCAGGAAATTCAAATGTGTAGTTACTTGCCCGTCACTGGAAAGATTGTCCATAGCTGAGTTTATAATAAGATTCATATAGTAATCGTACTCATCATAACTGCCATAGGGAAAATCATTTTGTTTTAATACATCCATAAGCGTTACACCATATAATATCCGAGTAAGCTGCTTTATTGAGGTGTATTTTGTTGGTGGTATTGGTTGAGCAGTTGAAGGTTCTTCCCGCGTATCCTGTACCGTCTGCAGAAATGCAGTGTCTTTCTCCTGACCTGGATAATTTTCCTGCATGGAATATAGCGGAGCTGTATCTACAGATAAGTAAGCATTGACTTGTTCCGGGTGCTGATTGATATATCGAGCGGCAACATTGCCTCCAAATGATGACGCAATCAGATTGACTTTATCAATTTTATAGTGCATTAAAATATCATTAATTACGTCTACTTCATGTGTAATGGAATATGCAGAGGTTTCTTTTGGCAAAGGTGATTCTCTGCATCCAATGGGATCGTACGTATAAACGGTATAACCGAGTGCTGCATACTCATCAAGGTATTGCTTTGTACTGTGGCCGGGATAGCCCCCTGGACCTCCGGTGATGAAAAGGATGGGGTCCTGACCATTTGATTTGATAGGCTGATGTACATACACTGCAATTTTATCTCCTGTATGAGCCGTAATAAACTCCGGATCAATGCCATAATTCTCTATAACAGTTCCAGTGCTTTCAAATGTTTTTGTTGGAACCCAGAAAATAAATATCATAATGACTGAAAGAACTGCCGTTGTGATGACAGCATTTACCGGTTTTCTGGAAATGCTCAGTTTGAAAATTTTTCTTCGCAGTTTATTTAAAAAAAATGCGGCTGTAAAAGCGGGTACAAGAGAAAGGATAACAGCCACATATTCGTTTGTTGGATAAACGAGTAGGCTGAAACTAACCAGCGCTATAAGTGAAGTTATTGTTATAAAAATAATTCCAGTAAATAAATTCAAAAACCTGTTTAAACATTTCATTACATTACCTCCAAGTGTTTTCATACCTGGAGTTTATCACGCTATTCTTAAGGCTGATTGTGCCATGCCTTAAGAATCCTTAGGAAAAAGCCCGTCAGATATTCTGCGGGCTATATATGATTCTTATATGGTTGGCAGTAGTATTTCATAGGCTGTGCCAAAGGCGGCTTCCGGATCCAGAAGTGTAATGCTACCGTGATGAGCCTCTATAATCTTCTTGGTGATAGAAAGTCCCAGACCTGATCCGTGATTGCTTCGGCTCACTTCTCCAACTACAAAAGGTGTAAAAATAGTTGATCGAATCTCTCTGGGGATTCCCACCCCGTTATCCGCCATAACAATGCGTACCTGATTTTCATCCGATGTCAGCAAAACAGATAGCGTTGCCCCTGTGGGATTGTGCTTTACGCAGTTGTTCACAATGTTGTCAAACGCTCGCAGCAGCACTATGGTATCCATGGCACAGAGGATATGGGACTCCGGGATGTCCGCATCTACTATAATACCCGCCAGCTCCAGCTCGGCATATCTGTCTGCAATATAGTTTCGAAGAACATTGCAGATATCTCCTGGAATCAGGTTTAACATGTAGTTGGGGTGTTCCATCTTATTGTACTCGTAAAAAGTATTAATGAGTTCATTGAGTTCGGACGTTTTTCGTTCCATGGTTTCCAGATATTGAACTTGTTGCTCCGGTGGTATCAGACCGTCCTGCAGCGCTTTTGCATAGCCATGTATAACAGTAATGGGCGTTTTTAAATCATGTGAGATATCAGCTAACATTTTTTGGCGCCCGTCCTCCAGTTTTTTTCTCTCTTCCTCGCTGTGTCTGAGCCTCTGGGACATTGCGTCAAAGCTGTCAAAAATTTCTACAAATTCTTTGGGACCCCGATAAAAGCCCTGACGTTTCTCTCCGCTTTTAAAATTGTTTAATTCAAGGTTAAGCAGGTACAGCGGCCTTTTTATTTTTCGATTTAAAAAGAGTATAAAAAGAAGTACCATTGTGCAGTAGGTTAAAAGTAATAAAATGGTAAGAAACCAAAAGGAGTGCACGATTGCGTCTGCTGCATCAGGATGGTCCTGATCACCTATAAGTAGAAGTGTGTAAGGATCACCGTCTGCCGTCTGAAACGGGTGCTTTTGAATGCTGTAGGTGGTAGAATAGCTATCAGACAGCAACAGAGCTTGCCGTTTGGTGAGCACATCCATGGGGAGGTCTCCTGGTTGGTAGAGGATGTGGTTGTTTTCATCCAGAATATAGGTGCGGAAGTGTTCCAAACCTTCCAGGTTTTCTTCAATGGAAATAGATACCTGGGATTGTCCACCTGCAGTGGTAAACTCATGTTTAACTATTTCCGGTGAGGTTCCGTATTTAGGAATGCAGGCCAGGTCCCCTGTGTCCAGATTTGGGAGTTGTATAGGTTCACCATTTTGATAGACGGTTTGGCAATTTGCGTTCAGTACCAGAATGCCGCCCTCAGAGCCCAGAAGGCGATTGATTGGAAATTCAGCATATCGCTGATCAACCAAAATTTGCTCATAGTCCGTAATCTGAGCTGGATCAATGCTGGAAGCAATACCCAGTATACTCCGTAATAGAAAAATGAACATTGCGGTCAAAAGCAAAACCAAAACCATCGTAAAAAGAATATAGTTTCTAAAAAGAAGTGTAAAAACACTGCCACGCTTATTAGATCTTTTCAATTTTATAACCAACCCCTCTCACATTCTTGATGTAACGGGGAACGCGTGGGTCATCCTCTATTTTTTCCCGCAGGTGGGATATATGAACCATCATGGCATTTTCATAGTTGTCGTAATATTCCCCATTGATTGCTTCGCAGAGCTGGGACTTTGTATAAACTCTTCCGGGAGACTGCATTAAAAAAGCCAGGAGTTTATATTCTATGGGAGTTAGTATGATTTCCACGGCGTTTTTTCGAAAAATCCATTTTTTCATATCCAATTCAAGCTCACCCAACGTGATAAACGAGGAAAGAGCATCCTCTGATAAGGCAGGGTTCAGCTGATAAAATCTGCGCAGGTTTGCGTTCACCCTAGCCAGCACCTCCAGCGGATTAAACGGCTTTGTCATATAATCGTCTGCACCAAGATTAAGCCCCAGAATTTTGTCAGTGTCTCCGGTTTTTGCCGTCAGAAGCAGAACTGGCAGATTATATAATTTCCGAATTTTTTGTGTGAGGACAAAGCCGTCTATCTTGGGCATCATTACGTCCAAAACGGCAAGATCAATCTTTTCCGTTTGAATCAGCTGCCATGCCGCCTCCCCGTCTGTTGCCATAAGTACGCGGTATCCGCCGCTTTCTAAATATAATTTTATTAAGTTCAAAATGTCACCGTCGTCTTCGGCAACCAAAATTGTATGGTTCACACCTGTTTACCTCGTTTCGCATTCTATTTTAGAATTACATTTTGTATTAGTGTCTGTAGCCTAGATAGCCTAGTACTACAGGGCATATCATATTGAATACTTGTTCATTATATATAAACTATTAAATGTTATTTGCCATGATAATATTAAGTGTCTTATAATTCAGGAGATTATTTATATAAGTCATTTAAAGAAACGGAACATACTTTTTCTTCTATATCTAATTTTATCTTTACTAAAACTCTAAAATATATTATACAATATAATTATATTTTACGAGCTATATTATAGCAAGTAGATATTTGGCGTCCGTAAAATAATTAATTGAGCCGGATTTTTTGATTACTTCAGAGGAAGATCCTGTTGTTGACCAGCA
>UQCR01000216.1 GCA_900539655.1 uncultured Robinsoniella sp. | reverse complement strand
GTTTTTTGGCGGATAGTATTCGATTGGCTCCCATCGGATACTAAGCGGGCACTGAACCGAGAAATGCATCAGGATTTCTCGGTGAATGCCCGCGTGCCGCCAAAAAGCGCTCCGCAAAGGTTAGAAAATACCAGTTCTGCGGCAAGCTGACGGAGTCCATATCAGTTTCCCGCGCCCATCTTTCCGTACACTACCTCCATCTACAAAGCGTAATTTAATCAGCTAAACCCCAATATAAGTCATTTAATAGATCACTATAAACCGTTCACTATAATACTAGTGCCCCCGGATCAGATTGTTATCCGGGAGCACTTTGTTTTTAGGGAATCGATGATTGAAAAATCCAAATTCCATCGCATAAGATTACATAAGCATATGAATTATACAACAAATTAAATTAAATAGTTACCAGCCAATTTCATAAATGCATCTCGGTCTGATTCATAAAAATCAGAAAAATTCTTTTGTTCCGTAAGCAGATTTTTGGCAAGCGCAGCCATAAATTCCGGAATAGCAGATGCAGCCATGATGCCCAGAATATCGCCCATTTCTGTTATATCGGCACCGATTCTGCCATTTACCTGGATCTCAAATGCATCGATTACTTCATTATTTACTCGTTTTTTTCTGCCGGCGAAGCCAATCTGCGCCATCTGGTGTCTGGAACAGCTGTTGGGGCAGCCGCTGATATGGACAGACGGAAGGACATCTTCCTGGATACCGGCTTCTTTCAATTCATTAATGATTCTATGGCACAGAGTCTGGCTTTGCATAATACCGATCTGACAGGTAGGGGTTCCAATGCAGCTCACACTCATTTGTATTTTGGTAGACATCAGCTGGCTTTCTGCAAACTCGATAAGTTCCCTGGCCTGAGATTTATTCAGATTGCGCACATATAATTCTTCATTCATGCTCAGGCGTAGTTCGGCATCCGGGCATTTCTCTAAAATGTTGTCCAATTTTAACAGATCATTTATTTTAAGCTGTCCGCAAAGGGGATGAAGAACCACGGTGTAGCAGCCAGGCTGCTTTTGGGGAATGCAAATATTGGAGGAGGGAATTTCCGGTTCCCATGGATTTACTTTGGACAATTCAGCCTTCAGCTCGTCAAATTTTACATTCTCTTTTATTTGTGAGAGATATTCCTTATAGGTTTTTAAGAAATTTTCCACACCCATCCGTTTTGGAATAAAGCGGATGCGGGCTTTTGCTTTGTTCTGGTAATCACCTTCTGCTTTAAATAACTGTGTAATGGCTTCGATGTGATACATAACATCTTCAGGAGGAACTAATTCATCATATGGAATACCCACTGCGGGTCCACCACCAAGGCCGCCGGCTAGCCAGACACGGAACATGGGTTTTTTATTTTCTTCCACTGCCATAAAACCAATATCTGTTAAAGTTGCGCAGGCGGTATCATCGGGGCCGGATGAGAAGGCTGCTTTTAACTTTCGGGGGAGCTTGTAGTGGGGAGCATTCACTGTAAAATAGTTTCCTACCTGCAATGCATAAGGTGTTACATCAAAGGGCTCGTCCTTTTGCACGCCAGCCAATGGAGAAAGTGCCACATTACGGGGAAAATTACCACCGCCGCCTCTGGTGAATAGTCCATGGTTAATGGCATCTTCCATAATATCGCATACATCATCCAGAGACAGGTCATGCAGCTGAATCGCCTGTCTGGTTGTAAGATGTATTTTGTCAAGTTTATATTGATCTGCATAATGCAGTATAAGTTTGAAATGTTCAGGGCTGATTACTCCGGACGGGGTTCTGAGCCTTATCATAAATTTACCGTTCTCTTTCTGGGCATAACTTCCCATTCCACCGGACATTCCTTTGAATTCCATGCGTGTAATTTCGCCGTTTAAAAATGCATGTCCTGCGGCACGAAATGCAGGAATTTCATCTTTGAGTACTTGCTTATAGGTTTCCATTCGTACTACCTCCAATTTTATTTCATTGATAATATATTATATCCCATTAGATGGGGAATAAAAAGTTTTATTTTAAAATTTGGAAAATCCTATTGATTTTTTATACAGAATATGCTATTTTGTATTTGAGAGAAAGACACAAACTGGAAATATGTGCGTGATAGAAAGACAAATATCTTCTTAGGAGGGAACGTATGCAGAAAGAAATGTATGCATTGGTAAAAGAAACCAGGGGCCCGGGGCTTGTTCTAAAAAAAGTTGAGATACCGTCAGTAGGCAGAGCAGATGTAAAGATTAAAATTCATTATACATCAATCTGCGGAACAGACCTGCACATTTACAATTGGGATAAATGGTCGCAGGAAACGATTATACCGCCGCTGACCATCGGTCATGAGTTTGTAGGTGAGGTGGCAGAGCTTGGCGATGAAGTGACCGGATTTAAACTGGGGGATATTGTGTCGGGAGAAGGACACATTGTCTGCGGATCATGCAGGCACTGCAAAGCAGGCAGGTGGCATTTATGCAAACAGACACAGGGAGTAGGAGTGAATCGTTCCGGTGCTTTTGCACAGTATTTGGTTATTCCTGCAACAAATGTGGTGAAGTGTGAAAAAGGTATCCGTGAAGAACTGTGTTCCTCATTTGATCCCTTGGGCAATGCAGTCCACACAGCGTTGACCTTTAATCTGGTAGGCGAGGATGTTCTGATTACGGGAGCAGGACCGATTGGCATTATGGCGGCTGCAGTGTGCAGGCATGTAGGTGCAAAGCATGTTGTGATTACGGATATTAACGATTACCGGCTGGATCTGGTGAAAGAGATATGTGATGAATATGTCTATCCGGTAAACGTGGCAAAAGAGGATATCAAGGAAGTGATGAAGCATTTGGGTATCTGTGAAGGTTTCGATATTGGTCTGGAGATGTCCGGGAATGGCTCTGCATTTAATATGATGCTGGATAACCTGTACAATGGTGGCAGGGTAGCAATGCTTGGAATCCAAAGTGATAAGACATTAATTGACTGGAACAAGGTTGTTTTCAAATGCCTGGATATCAAAGGCGTCTATGGAAGAGAGATGTTTGAAACCTGGTATAAAATGATGTCTATGCTGCAAAGCGGACTGAAACTGGATAAAATCTTAACTCATAAATTCAGGTTCCGGGAATTTGAAAAAGGGTTTGAAATCATGAACAGCGGTAATTGTGGAAAAGTGGTACTGGACTGGACAGATGCAGAAATGGAGGAAGTGTGAGATGAAAGCAGCATATCAGATTTTTCAGAATACATTACAGGAAATAAAAAATGATGGTACATACAAAAGCGAAAGGGTGATTGTAACACCTCAAAAAGGGCATATAGATACAGATAAGGTAAAGAATGTCATAAATATGTGTTCCAATAATTACCTTGGACTTGCAGATAATAAAGAAATAATTGAAGCGGCAAAGAACAGTTATGACTCCTGGGGATACGGATTGTCTTCTGTACGCTTTATCTGCGGTACACAGAGGATTCACAAAGAACTGGAAAGATCAATCGCTGAATTTCTCCATATGGAGGACACTATTTTGTATTCCTCCTGCTTTGATGCAAACGGAGGTTTATTTGAAACTTTATTGACCGATCAGGATGCAATTATCAGTGACAGCTTAAATCATGCCAGCATCATTGACGGCGTCCGTCTGTGTAAAGCCAAGAAATTCCGTTATAACAATAATGATATGGCGGATCTGGAGCGCTGCCTGAAAGAAGCAGAAGGAATGCGGATCAAATTAATCGCGACCGATGGTGTATTTTCAATGGACGGTATTATTGCAGATCTGAAATCCATCTGTGATCTTGCAGATAAATACGGTGCGCTGGTGATGGTAGATGACAGCCATGCAGTTGGTTTTATGGGGGATACCGGTGCTGGAACACCGGAATACTGCGGGGTATCTGACCGGGTGGATATCATAACGGGAACACTTGGAAAAGCGCTGGGCGGCGCCAGCGGCGGCTACACCAGTGCAAGACAGGAAGTTATAGATTTACTCCGTCAAAAAAGCAGGCCTTATCTGTTCTCCAACACACTTGCACCGGCTATTACCTGTGGCGCAATTAAGACATTTGAACTGTTAAAGGAAAAAGGGGAACACAGAGAAAAGCTGCATAAAAATACGGCTTACTTCCGTGAAGAAATGAAGAAATTGGGATTTGATATCGTAGATAGTACTCATCCCATTGTAGCCGTAATGTTTTACGATGCGGTAATAGCGGCTCCCGCGGCCGAGCGGGTGCGTGGGCGCGGTGTGAAAAGA
>UQCR01000215.1 GCA_900539655.1 uncultured Robinsoniella sp. | reverse complement strand
TGCGGTAAGCCTTCCAAATCAATGTCCTGGTCCGCCCCCTTCTCTTTCCGTACACTACCTCCATCTACAAAGCGTCTTCCTCAGCTAAACCCAAATATAAGTCCTTTAATAACCCCCGATAAAACTTTCGCTATAGTACTAAAGCGTGTTTTAAAATTGCTTTCTAACAGATGTGCGTCACACTTTGTGGGAGATTTGTCCCGGATGAAGGGCACGTAGCGGTCTACGAAACCTGAATTCGAGACAAATATGCCGCAAAGTGGGGCGTGCAGGTGGCCGGAATGAATTTTCAGACACGCGCTAAATTACTCAATTGCAATCTTTCGGACTTTTTTCGGTTTTGGTTTTTCACCGGGTTTATCCCTCTGGTTTAATACCGCAAAGATTTTATCCGCCATACCAAAGAGGACTTTCTTCTCCTCCTCGGAAAATGCCTCCATCACCCTGGAAAAATATCTTCCCAGTTCCATTACCTCATGCTTCATAAAACCTTTCCCATCCTCAGTAAGTGAAATGGTTACAACCCTCTTATCCTCTTCACTTCTCTCTCTGAGTACCAGTTGTTTTTTTTCAAGCCGGCTGACCACTCCAGTTACTGTGTTCAGGGGAATATTCATATACTCCGCTATTTCACTCATGTTTACCTGCTTCTGTCGATAAACAAACAGCAATGCAAAGATTTCATTCTTAGAACAGTTTAAAAACAAATCAAATTGCTGTTCCGGATAAAAAACAAATTTACATTTATCCATGAATTCAAATATCAGTTCTTCTATAGATGCCGGAAATTCACTCATAGGTAATCACTCCTTTACTTCGTCCTTCGAAGTATATTTTAATTCTACCCTCGAAGTAATAATTTGTCAAGAATTTTGTATTCCAAATTTCTTTTCTGTGCTATAGTATACATAACGACGCTAAAGGAGGCCTCTTTATATGAAAGAAACCATATATACCATTCCCTTGATGGATGCTTTTAATGCCAAAGACGAATGTCCTTTCTGTTTTATAGAACGAAACCTGGAACAGCATGCAATTTCTTTTATTCTTGGATCTGCCTATATGGAAGATGACGTGCGCATGGAGACAGACAAGATCGGATTCTGCCGCCATCACTACAAGATGATGTTCGATTATGGCAACCGCCTTGGAAGTGCATTGATACTCAGCACCCATTTCCACAAATTAAACGAAGAACTTCAGGCTCAGATCAAAGCATTTGCCCCAGGTAAATCCTCTATGTTAAAACGTATTAAAAAGACTGCCATCGAACCAGAGATCCGTAAAACGAACATCGGTACCTGGATTACAGAAAAGGAAAATGAATGTTACGTATGCAATCATTTTAAAGATAATTATAACCGCTATCTGGATACCTTTTTTGAAATGTTAAAAAATAATCCTGATTTTGTTGAGATTGTAAAAAGCAGCAAAGGCTTTTGTCTCCACCATTTTGCAGATGTCATTGAGACTGCAGAAGATAAATTAAATGACAAACAAAAAAATCTTTTTTACCCGATGCTTTTTAAACTCATGGAGGATAATATGAAGCGTCTGGAAGAAGAGGTTACCTGGTTTACAGCCAAATACGATTACCTGAACAAGGACAAAGACTGGGGCAACTCCCGTGACAGCGTTCAAAGATGTATGCAGAAGCTGGGCGGCGGTTATCCTGCGGATCCGGTTTTTCAAAGTGATAAATAGAGGAAGTTTTTCACTTATCATTCATTTATATATGAAAAGGGCATTTGGAAAATTCTCCAAATGCCCCTTTTTTAAACCGTACAATATGCTATGTTGCTATATATTCGTGTGAACCTGTAGTCTGTGATGTTTCCCGTTATCTCAAAGCGTGTTGGGTACTAGAGCGTGTTTGAAAATTCATTCCCGCCATCTGTACGCTCTAGGAATGGGTTATGGTATAATCATAAATAGCCTGATAGGTATCATTATCGTAATGAACGCCATCTGCCGTACCAAATCCATTGGTCTTTAGATATGAATAGGTATCAATATAAAGACTTGGGAAAGCTGCACTTAACTGCTTATTAAATGCTGTCACATATTTATTTTTTACCTGATATCCAGCGGATGCTGCAATTTTGTCATTAATGGGATTTACGGACATCATATAAAACTTAGTATTTGGATAGCTTGCAATCAAATTCTGGTATTCGTTGATATACTGCAATACGGTACTGCCTGCGCAGTCATTGACACCCAAATTAAATACGACCTTTACATAGGGGTTTAAATCCAGTTTCTTCTTAAGCTGTTTTAGCCCGGAAGACATGAGCCAGTTATATCCTTCTCCCACTTTTGCGATATACTGTGCATTACCGCCCTTTGATCCAATTACATTTTCCATTCCTACTGTTCTGGAATCACCCACAAATATATATGTATTATACTGATTTACTCCGGAACTGCCTGCATTATCATTCGGCCCCTGATTTGTCTGGCCTGAATTTCCTTTGTCAGGATTCTGGTTTTCCGGAACCTGTGGTTCTTCTGTTTTCCTGCCGTCAGCCCCCACATAGTACTTTCCTACCTTGCAGTTGACCGCCATTGTGCCGTCCTTCTGGAGATAACGCCCATTTACCCATTGCGTTTTAACAATGGCTCCCAGATTGGACTTCTTTTTATCGAAATAATACTTTTTGCCGCCAATGGTATGCCAGCCGGTATACATGGCACCTGTTGTCTTAGACAGATAATAACGTTTGCCATTAACTGTCTTCCATCCTCTAACCAGTGCACCTGGCTTACTGCCTGTCTCATTTAAATAATAATAAGACTTTTTGTATAGCTTCCAACCGGTTGTTACATAACCACCCTTATCAAAAAAGTAGATTTTATTTTTTATCTTGATCCATTTGTTTTTTGGATATGTGCCGTTCTTATACTGAAACCAGCGTCCTGTGTAATTCTGTTTCCAGCTTCCTGATGTACTTTTAACTGTTTTTGCCTTTTTCACTACATTTGTAGCAGCATCCGCTTTCATAGATGGTACACTGCCTGCAAGTCCAAAAATTAATGCCAGTGTGAGTAATACAACTGAGATTTTGATTTTTTTCATTCTGATCCCCCTGAATAGTACAAGCTGGCTTGTGCTATCCCTTAATTAGTAGTTTGAATTCGAATGCCAAAGTTATCAACCTGAATAATATAAACTGGCTTGTGTTATTACTGAATTAGCAGTATAAATTCGATTATCAAACTTCCTTCTCATGATCTTTATTTACTTGCTACCTGTACCACTATAACACAAAAAAATAGAAGTCTCAACTATTTTTTAAGAGAAACTTCTATTTTTTTACGATTTTATTAAGATTTTATTTAGTTTATTACGCTTCTTTTTTGTTTTTGGAAATCAAATAATATGGTATCGCCACAAATACAGCACCACCTATCATATTACCAATCGTTACCAAAGAGAGATTATAGAAGTAACTGCCTATGGAAATTGCAGCATCGCCTTTATTCAATAAGCCTACTCCAATAATACTCATATTTGCTATACTATGTTCGCAGCTGCAAATCATGAATACGTAAATGCACCAAAAAACCATAATCAGCTTTGCTACTTCATTTTTTAACTTTATACTGCACCATACTGCCAGACAAACCAGGATATTACACAGTATACCTCTTGTCAGCAGTTCTACCGGTCCAAGTCCCACTTTCGTTGCTGCGGTAGAAGCAAACATTTCCCCAACTGCCCCCTTTGGTACACCGGTCAGTTGAAATACAAAAACTGATGCGATAGACCCAAGGAAGTTACCAATATAACATATAATCCATAGTTTAATTGTATTACCCCATGTTACAACTTTATTAAGAGATGCAGAGGTCATTACAAAATTATTACCTGTGAACAATTCTGCTCCGGCTGCTACCACCAGACTTAAAGCCGCTGCAAATGAGAAAGCCATTACGGCCTTCATCATCGGATCTCCCGCTTCTTTCAGAGGCGTTCCCATAACAAAGGTTACAAAGGAACCAAATGAAATGAACATTCCAGCTACCATTGAGGAAATAAAATATCCAAGGGGATTATTTTTCAACAACCCATATTTTGCTTTTCCTGAATTACAAACCGCTTGAAATTCTTCCTGAAACATAACAAATACCTCCTCTTTCCTTTTGATTCTTTTAATGCAGGACAGGTCCCCACCTGCCCTGCATTCATATAATTAGAACAATCCGGAAATCTTTCCTGTCTCGTCTACGTCGATTCTTTCTGCTGCC
>UQCR01000214.1 GCA_900539655.1 uncultured Robinsoniella sp. | reverse complement strand
ATGATAGGTAGTGTACGGAAAGAGGGGGGTGGGAAACTGATATGGACTCCGTCAGCTTGCGTAGCCTGCTACACCTCCTGTTTTAGGAACATATTCCTCACAAAATGTGGCAAGCTGTCAATAGCATTTAAAGCTTTACTAATAAATTTAAATAGAAATAATGGAGAATAAAACATATGGAAAAGAAAATAAACGAAAAGAGAATACAGGAATCATCAAAACAGGAATCACTAAAACAGGAAATACCAAAACAAGAATCACCAAAACAGCAGCCAAGAAAAAAAATCCACATGATCGGGAACACCCATATTGATCCGGTCTGGTTGTGGAACCGGTATGAGGGAATGCAGGAAGTGAAGTCATCTTTTATGTCGGCATTAGACCGGATGGACGAATTTGCTGATTTCAAATTCACACACAGCAGTATTTCCTATTTGGAATGGATGAAAGAAAACTGTCCGCATCAGTTTCAGAGAATTCAAAGGAGAGTGGAGGAAGGCAGATGGAATATTGCCGGCGGAATGTGGGTGGAGCCGGATTCTAACCTCCCTTCCGGGGAAAGTTTAATAAGGCACTTTTTATACAGCAAGCGGTTTGTAAAGGAGAATTTTGGTGTGGAGGTGAAAACAGCCTATAATGTAGACAGTTTTGGGCATGGTGCAAATCTTCCGGCTGTGTTAAAGGGCTGTGGGATAGAGTATTACGTTACTTCAAGACCAGATAAAGAAAAACTTCGTACACCGCCGGTATTCGTGTGGAAAGCGCCGGATGGAAGCAGTGTGGTTGCTGAACGAACCGGAGGGGAATACATGGCGTGGACTAGACCTGCCATTGAAATTAACTTATCGGAAAGTCTGGCTGCAATGAAAGAACATAATGTTGAACGGATGGCAGTCTTCTATGGGGTAGGCAATCATGGAGGAGGACCTACCATCGAAAATATCCGCTCTGTCTATGAACTGAAAGAAGATTGGACAGATTTAGATCTGGATTTTTCCACGATTGATGAATTTTTTACACAGGTGGATGCGGATAAATTAAACATTTTTGAAGGAGAGCTGGGACGTATTTTTCAGGGATGTTACAGTTCGGATTGTGAACTGAAGCAGTTAAACAGAAAAGCAGAGTGGGCGTTACAGGAGGCAGAATCCATGTATGCCATGGCGGTTACATTTACCGGAGTCAGGAAAGAGGCGGAAGAAAATCTGCTGGAGGCTGCCTGGAAAGAAGTGCTCTTTAATCAATTTCATGACGTACTAGCCGGAACAAGCATTGAATCAGCAAGAAATGAATCCTGTGAAGAACTAAAGGGTGCCGTGGCTGCAGCCAGAAAAATTGTGCGAAATGCCATTCAGGCCATGGCTAACCAAATGGATACCCGAGGAGAGGGCTTCCCACTGATCTTATTTAATCCTACCGGATGCAGATATCGAGGAACTTTCTGTGCGGACCTCTATGTGCCAAGAGCAAGGAAAAAACAGATACGCCTTCGGGACTGGAAGGGAAGGGAGATACCTTACTGCGAGACCGGATATCAGGTAAGTGCACCGGAATCCAGAAAAGGGATTCTGTTTGAAGCAGATGTGCCGGCGTATGGCTATGCACTGTACCGGACAGTGCTGGAAGGACCGGAACAGGAACCGGATAGGAAGTGTCTGAAATTTCAGGATAATGTTATGGATAATGGCATTCTAAAAGTACATATTAACGAAAAAACAGGCTGCCCGGATTCCATGTTAATGGGTGGCATGGAGCTTCTTGGGAAAGAGGTTGACATAAAGGTATTCTACGATGACAGAGGTGCCTGGGGTGAAACAGCTTTAAAAGAAGAACTTCGGGGGAGGTTTTCAGCAGGCAAGATCCGTTTGATAGAAACAACTCCGATGCGGCTGATTGTAAGAAGCCTTTTATATTATGAAAAGTCGGAAATGGCAATAGACTATATCATGGAAAAAGGAAGTGACCGGCTGAAGCTGGCTGTTTCACTGACGAATTTGGAACGGCATTGCCAGATCTGCTTTTGTGTTCCGGGATTGGAGGAACTGCCGAAGGTCAAATCGGAGACTGCATTTTATGTGGAACAGAAAATTTCTCCGGATGACAGTGAATATTATCAGCACCGCTTTGCAGATATGGAAAACCAGGATGGAAGCGGCATTGCAATATTGAATGACAGTACTTATGGTGTCCGGCAGGCGGGCAGGGAATATCGGCTTATTCTGTCGAGAAGCGTGGTATTTGCCAGAGGAAAGGGCGGACCGCTGGAAGAATCCTTCCAATACCGCTATATGAATCAGGGAAGTTATGATTTTCAGATGGTACTGCTTCCTCATACGGTACCGCTTTCCAACCAGCGATTATTTCAGGAAGCAGATTTCCTGATGATGCCGGTAAAATATTTAGGGGACAGTTGTCACAGCGGACGTAGCTGGACGAAGAGGGATGGGGTACTTCAGGTATTGTCAGACAGTGTGTCATGTTCTGTACTGAAAACCCATGGGGAGAGCGGTGATGATCGGATAATCCGGCTGTTTGAAACTGCAGGAACCAAGTCAGAGGCAATTGTAAAAGCAGCAGGGAAGGAAGCAGTTCTGCAATTTCAGCCGTTTGAAATAAAGACGATGAAAATAAGCGCTGACGGATTCCGGGAATGCAATATGCTGGAAGATGAAAAAACGAGATAAGAAAAAATGAAATAAGAAAAAATGAAATAAGAAAAAACAAAATAAGTTTACGAAACGGAACGGACGAAAGATTCGTTAGAAGGACAGAGATTAATAATGGAAAATGAGAAAGAAATATTTTCAAACAGGCAATTAAAAGCTTTGATTATTCCTTTGATTTTGGAACAGATACTGGGAGTCACAGTAGGAATGGCAGATACCGTTATGGTGTCCGGAGTTGGTGAAGCGGCAGTATCCGGAGTTTCCCTGGTAGATTCTATTAATATCCTGTTGATTAACATTTTTGTGTGCCTGTCAACCGGAGGTGCAGTTGTGGCTGCACATCGCCTGGGGGAGAAAAATAAGCAGAAGGCATGTAAAACAGCTGATCAGCTTCTGCTTTCCATTACGGGAGTGGCAACTCTCATCATGGTGATATCTCTGGCAGGGAACCGGTTGATTCTTACGGCTATTTTTGGAAATGTTGAACAGGGTGTAATGGAAAATGCAGTTGTTTATTTTTATCTGACGGCATTGTCGTTCCCGTTCCTGGGCATATACAGTGCAAGTACAGCGCTGTTGCGGTCAATGGGAAATTCTAAAACAGCAATGTATACTTCTATTTTAATGAATATCATGAACGTAACCGGAAATGCGATACTGATTTTTGTATTCCATATGGGGGTATTTGGGGTTGCATTTTCAACATTATTGTCCAGGGCGGCAGGAGCTGTGATCATGCTGGTAATTCTTCATGATCAGAAGAAGGACATTCATTATGAAAGGCGATTTCGCCTGGGATTTCAACCGGCAATTATCAAAGACATTCTGCGGATTGGTATACCTACCGGACTTGATAACTGCATTTTCCAGATTGGAAAAATTCTGGTACAAAGCCTGGTTGCAGGATTTGGAACGGCATCAATTGCAGCCAATGCAATTGTGGGGGTGGTTGCAGGCTGTGCAGTTATTCCTGCATCTGCAGTGGGAACCGCGCTGATTACCGTGGTGGGACAGTCTGTGGGAGCCGGAGCTTATGAAGAAGCCAGGCGCTATACGGTTAAGCTGATTAAGTATGCATATCTGTTTATGGCGTTTCTGAATATAGGCATAATTTTAATGGCTGGTCCCATTGTGGGGATGTATCAGGTGTCATCGGAAGCTTCGGTGATGGCAAAACAGATTGTTATTTTTCATAGTATCTGTGCGGCGATTCTCTGGCCAGTGGCATTTTCCCTTCCAAATGTACTTCGGGCGTCATTTGATGCTCCTTTTACAATGGTAGTATCCATTGGTTCAATGTGGATATTCCGTGTAGGGTTCAGTTATTTGCTGGGCTTGTATTTTGGAATGGGGCTCTTTGGGGTATGGGCAGCCATGGCCGTAGATTGGATTTTTCGGTCTGTTTGCTTTGTATATAGGGTCAAAAGCGGGAAATATCTGAGAAATATCCAGGAAAAGGGGTGACAGACTTTAGAATCATTGTGACGATCTTACTAGTACAGCATTGCGTAAATAACTGTGAATAGAGTGTCTGATATCTGCGTCAGGTGTGCTTCTGCGAAGCGACAGCGTAGTGGGCTACGATTAGCTTCGCAGACGTGCACCTGGCGGAGAT
>UQCR01000213.1 GCA_900539655.1 uncultured Robinsoniella sp. | reverse complement strand
AGATATAAAATCAATATATCCCTTTTCCCCAATTTTTACAACGGCATTGTAGGGCATATAGTTTTTTATATGAAAGCATTTGTTTTAATATTTGTTCCAAAGAGCCATCATGGCTTTGACAGAGCTCTTCTTCTATGCAAATGCTTTTAATCCGATCCACACGAAAATTCCTATATTCATTTCTTAGCCTGCAAAACCGATTAAGTACCAGTTCTGTTCATAAAACCCCAGTGATATAGGCTCTATCATTCTGCTTTCCGGTTCTTGCCCTCCTGATGCAGGATATTGAATTGATATTACCCTTTTATTGCAGATTGCAGTCTGAATTGCTGCAATAACGTTATCCGCCAATGTATTTTTCTGTCCAGATGTGCTGTACACGTTAATACTGTTCTCCAACTCCTGTGCATAGTTTTTTTCACCATGCTTCAAAATAGATTTGATTTTATACATAGCTGAATCAAAATCCTTTATAAATGATTCATCTCCATGGCAATTTAAAAATTTCCCTGCTGTAATCAATGCACCCACTTCCGCCGCTGTAAACATTACCGGCGGAAGTAGGAAGCCCTCTACAAGAAAATATCCTTTTCCGGCCTCAGATCCAATTGGTATTCCGGCTTCTTCAAGTGTCCGGATATCTCTGTAAACTGTCCTTAAGCTTATATTAAATCGCTGTGCAATTTCTTTGGCAGGAATTATTTTTTTTGATTGCAGCTGAATAAGAATAGAGGTTACTCTGTTAATCCTGTTCAAATTTTATTCCTCCTCTGTGACTTCCATAAAAAGTATATCCTATGCGTTCTTAAGCTAGCTGCTGTTAGTGCTTCTCATTGCACCCTGGTTATAAAAGCCATACTCACAAACCTCTTCACCAAAACTCTTTACATCTCTAATATAGAACTCTATCTAGCGAACTTTTAGAAAAGATATAAAACATCAGAGTATGGACAGTTGCGGATGTACTTCAGAAAAGATTAGATGTCTAAAAAGCTTGTAGTTAAAGCTTTTTAGACATCTAAATCTAGGTACTAAAACAATTCATCCAGTAAAATATAATATTTTATTTTCTCCCAATCAGGCTTGATCCCCAGTAAGTCAAAAAATAGCTCGACATACTGTTCTTCCCCGATATCCTCCCTGATCGACCGGACGCAGAAGGCAATGTCATACCACTTGTCCGCCCTGCCGCTTCTCCCAAGATCAATAAAGCCACTTACTTTGCCATCTTTCACAAAGATGTTGCTGTCTCCCAGGTCGCCGTGGGAAAAGACAAGTTCCTCTTCGGGCTTTTCCGTCTTTAAAAAATCATACAGCTCGCGCGGATCTTTAAATGGAGTGTCTTCTTCCCAGTTTTCGCAATCCACATCGGCCAGATCGTTATTCAGTAAGTAATCCAATTCGGCTAAGCGGCTGTCTAAGCTATTCGTATAGGGACAATCCGATATGTCGATGGAGTGAAAGAGCCTGATGCACTCCGCATACAGCTCGATAATCTTTTCAGGGCTTTGTTCATCTTCATACTCTTCCGAGCAAAGGACGCCATCGGCCTCACTCATGAGCAGATTGCTCCAGCCATCATGCCGTTCAAAGTGCAGGACCTTTGGAACAGGCAGCTTTCCTTCCAGCCATAGCATCATGTCCTTTTCCCGTTCCACATCATAGGTGGTCCCTTTATACCGGCTGTCCGTCATTTTTAAATATAGGTTTTCATTTTCTCCCACCAGCTTATATACCTTAGCAGGAGACATTCCTTCCGTATCTTTTACGCAGCGGTATTTTTCGATCAGTTTTTTCAATTCCGGTGATATTCTCATTTTAGCCATTTATTATTTCCTTCCTCTTTTCTACAGTATTTAAAGATACCCCAAGAAGCTAATTATAACAAGACGAACTCCAATTCACTGTTCCTTGCATTCTAAAACCTTAAATACCAGAAAACAGCTTTTTCAAAGTTGTTTTCAAAGTTGGCGTATAACATAGTATCGACGGAGCCGATTTTGAAACCACAATTATGATAGAATTTACAAGCTATAAGGTTATTGTCCTGGGTTTCAAGCATTAGTCCATGCAAGTTTTTATGCTTTGCCCATTCTATAGATATATTGATAAGCGCGCTGCCTATGCCTTGCCCCCTGAAATCCTTACATACGGCGATATCTTCTATATAAGCGTACCGGTTCCAATTTTTTCGCAGTTTAACTTTTCCGACGCATTTATCGTCTTGGTAGTAAAGATATATTATCTTATCAGTATTGTCAATATATTCAAGGCAATCTGCCTCCTCATCCTCTTCATCCTCTTCGTCTTGGTAGCTTTTTAAATATGGCGCTTCATAGAGTAATTCTGTAAAGGTCCAATTCTCGTTTTCATACCTCGGTATAATCTTACCTATCACCTCAAATGGTTCGCTGGGTTTATCGATATCTTTCAGGTGCCCTGCTTTCATTTCTGTAATCACTGTTCCCGCCTCTCTTCTATATCAGCGGCATATGTGCTATCCAGGCAGCCGGTTTTACCAGTGTATTTTTTATACATGTCCCTGGTATATTTTGTTATATTCCTATCATACTCCGGATAGGCATAATGAAGCCTTTCCGCCACCTCACCGGATACCGCCCTGAACAATTGATGGCATAGAAATAATGCTTCCCATATGTTTTCATAGGAATCCATCCGGTAGGTGGACAAAAGTTTCTCCCACAAATCCTCGGATATATACCTTTCAATAAACTTATAGTTCTTGCCTACACTTAATTTAAAGCCTGTTTCGATGCCGACCTTCCATGATATCATTCTCAGCAGCTCATGGCGAACAATCTGATTAAAATGATCAATAGCAAATAAAATTTCCTTACGGCACAATCCTTTAATAACATAAGGTGTTACATTCCAAAATTCATTGCAGCAATCATCATACTCCCTTGCGCTTGGCTTTCTTACATGATAATCTATATCAGTCGGAACTATGTCCCTTTTAATTCTACAATCTTTATCAATTAGAACCTTTATTAATTTATCGCCCTTTAGGTAATTATCTAACTCTTCCAAGGGCAATAAGGTAAGATCAATTTTATTGTAATCATCAAATAGCATAAGATAGGAAAATCCCTTTTCTTCAGGTGGGAATAATTCCATATCCTCCGGCTTTTGCATCATTATTATATTCCCAAATTGATTAAGCCAGTCATCATTAGATATAAACGGTTCTATATCACTTACAAAATATGTAATATCATAATCCTGAAATTCATCTTTAGGTATATTAATATTTGCGCGTGACCCCTCAAGGGTCACAATTCGAATACGTTCATCCTGTTCTGCTAAAGAAAGTACTAAATCCATCATTTCTTTTTCTGATCTCATTTACATACTCCTCGTTTATTTTTTCTATATTATTACATCTTCTTTTTTGCCGATACAATCAGCATCATTGGGCGTCGCATTTCATCCGCCATCCCCGGAATATCCATCATGTTCTCTGGCGGCTGTGGCTCCACAATCTGATTTATTATAAAACTATTTGAAAGCAGTGTATTTAGATATGTGGTCAGTGTTCTATGATATTTTGTAACCTTTTCTTCCAAAAACATAGCTGTCCGTTTGCCCTCATAATAATAATTGTCCACCGGGAAATGCAGTATTTCTCCTTTTTCGTTATAATACCAGTCTTGTGTTCCATGAGCAGTAAAAACAGGATGTTCAACTGTAAAAACTAAATTGCCACCAGCCTTCAGCATCCTATATATCTTTTTTATTAAATTCTCATAGTCTGCTACATAATGAAACGCAAGCGAACTTAGTATTACATCAAAGCTCTCCTCTGGGAAATCCACATCTTCTATGGCACAGCATTCATATTCAATCTGTGGAAAATGGGTTTTTCCTTTTGCTACTTCGAGCATTTTATGAGAAATATCAACACCTACTACAGAGGAAGCACCGTTTTCCATCGCATATATACAGTGCCATCCATAGCCGCATCCTAAATCAAGCACACGCTTACCCTTAAAATCAGGTAGCATCTTTTTCAAAGTCTCCCATTCTCCCGCACCAGCCAGTCCTTTCTGCGAGCGACTCATTTGACTGTATTTTTGAAAAAATATATTATCATCATATTTGTTTTCTTTCATCTGAACTCTCCTCGTTTAAAAAGTTATTTATCTCCGATACAATTTCATTCACTTCATTATAAAGCTTCTCGGTCATGTCGTAGCATTCAAAAAGTGAGATACCGAGTACTTCAAAAATATGATTTACCTTCTCGGTATATTTTTCAGGTTTATGTTCAAAAGTTTCAAGCAGTTTTATAGCTTTCTTTTCGTTGATACAATAAGCATTATTACATGCAAATAACACTTGATTTAAACATGAAACTATACGAAAAACATGACCCGCAATATAATATTTATCGTCTGTTCCCGAATTTGCTTTTACAAACATTAAAGAGAACCCTGCTTCAAACATAAAAAAGTTAACTAAACTTTTCTGCAAAGCATTGGGATAAGTTTCTGCCTGTTTTTTTAATTCGCATAAGCTTTCATTCTTAGCATATAGTATTTTGCTAATCGCTAATTCTCCTCGATACATTGCACGGTTCTGTTGCAAAGTTTTAAATAAAGAATAAAATCCCTTACGGTATCTATGATT
>UQCR01000212.1 GCA_900539655.1 uncultured Robinsoniella sp. | reverse complement strand
TCATAACTTATTCCCCCATAATTCTTATATATAAATAAAATAAATGTTACAATGTAATCATTATATTACGACAACTAAGACCTGTTGTCAAGTTTATTTAGCAAAATAAATAAATATTTTTATTTAAATATGTTAAATATATACATAAAAAATGGATTGACAAGTGAATAATTAAGCAATATAATGAACATATGAAATGTACACGTGTACAAAAAGTGTTACAGGAAATAAGAAGTCTGTTAACTTTTCATCAGCAAAGGGGATCAAATGAAATATAAAGAAGATATAGATTTAGTTAAAAAGAGAATGGATGCATTTTGGCATCAGGAAATACTAGACCGGGCATGTATAGCAGTCGTTGCACCTAAGGTGAAAGGCACAAATATTTCTCCGTTTCGAAATGATCTGGATTTTACAAATAATCCGATTGGTCTGAAACGATATTGGACAGATCCGGAAATAATCAGAGAGGTAAATTTAAGGAAAATAAGAAATACGTTTTTTGGAGGTGATGCACTTCCCTCGGTTTTCCAGAATTATGGTACCTCAGGACACTGTAATTACTATGGTGCTATACCTGATTATCAACAGGATACCATCTGGTTTGAACCGATACTGGAAAGCCTTGATTTAAACAAAATAATTTTTCAAAACGAAGTTTTAGAACGACATCTGGAAATTACAGAGTATTTAAATGCAGAGGCAGGGGATGAGTATTTTGTGGGGATGCCGGATAGTTGCGGAACATTGGATGCAATCTGTCACTTATATGGTTCTGAAAATGTATTGTTTGCATTTATGGAAGAGCCGGAGCTGCTTAAAGAAGCGGTTCATCTTATTAATGAAGGATGGAAATATTCTAATGAAAAGTTTTATGAAGCATCTAAGAAAAATTGTTCGGGTTCTGTTCATTCCTGGATGCATTTGTGGGCACCGGGCAGAGTGGCGCAGATGCAGTGTGATTTATCCGTTATGATATCAGCAGGCATGTATGAGGAATTTGTATTGCCTGAATTAGAAGAGCAGATAGAATGGATCGATTATCCGGTTTATCATTTTGATGGGATCCAGCAGATTAAGCATTTGGATCATATCCTGAGTTTGAAGAAGTTAAAGGCTGTTCAGTGGACCCATGTGGCAGGGCAGCCCTCGGCAGCTCATTATCTGCCTGTTTTAAAGAGAATACAGGAAGGAGGAAAGAGCTTAATTATTATGACTGTGAAGGAAGATATACCGATATTGTTAGAGCACCTTTCACCAGAAAAATTATATATCCATTGTGAGGCTGAAGATGAGTACGAAGCCAGGGAGATTGTAAAATATGTGGAAAAAAATTCATAAAATCATTTTATATAAAAGTAAAAGCAATTTAAATCAACTAAAAATAAGAGTGTGAATTGGGGTAGATGGATGCTGATAAAAAAGTTGGATTATGAAAAGAGCCGGTATCCGGTAGCAGTAAAAGGAGTTACTGTTAGCGGGAAAAAACTTATCCTGGAGGTGGAGGATCTGCAAAATGGGATATTTTATATTTCAATTGCCGGAGTGAAGGAAAATGTGCTGTGTATCAGGATATATAGGGATAGTTATACAGGGACTGATTATGATTTTATAAATCATGAATTTTTGAATGGTAATGCGGAGGTGAAAATTGTTGAGAAGCATGATCAGTTAACGCTCTCAACGAGTGAGATGTCAGTAATAATCGGGAAAGAACCGTTCTCCTTTTGCGTTTATGACTGCCATAATCGAAATGTTTATGAAGAACAGTTTTCAGATGTCAATTCTGTGCTGGATGGGTATGAACGAATCATGCCGATGGGTTATGCTCAGGGGAGTACAGAGCATGATACTTTTATGAATATCTGCAGCAGATTAAGGCCACAGGAATATATTTATGGGCTTGGAGAACATTTTACTGAGTTTAATAAAAGAGGGCAATGCATTCGTATGTGGAATTCAGATACTTTGGGGTGCCGTGATGAAAAAGCTTATAAGAATATTCCCTTTTATCTAAGCAGTGCAGGCTATGGGATGTTCGTAAATTCTTACCGGGATGTGCTGTTTCATATTGGAACGGAATCCAATGCTTCACTGAGTATACATGTTCCTGGAAAAGAAGTGGAGTATTTCATTATTACAGGTGAAAATCAGAAGCATATTGTCAGCACTTTAACCAATCTGACAGGGCCTGCAGCTATGCCCCCTGAATGGAGCTTTGGTCTCTGGTATTCTACCGGATTTAAGGATTCTGATCAACAGAGTGTTCTGGAGGATGCTGCGAAATTCAGAGAACTGGACATTCCTTGTGACGTTTTTCATCTGGACTGTTACTGGCTCAGGGAAGATATGTGGTGTGATTTTGTATGGGATGAAGAAAGGTATCCCACAAGGCGAGATATGATTCAAAAGCTAAAGGAAATGAATTATAAACTCTGCTTGTGGATGAATCCATATGTAACAGTGAAATCCAATATGTTTAGAGATGGGGATGAAAAAGGGTATTTTATTAAGGATATGGATGGAAATACCTACAAGGCGGATCTGTGGCATGGGCTGTTATCTTACTGCGCTGTATTGGATGTGACGAATCCGGAAGCTGTGGGCTGGTATCAAGAAAAATTGAGAAATATTCTAAGAGATGGCGTGGATGTCCTGAAAACAGATTTTGGGGAGGATATACCGGAGGACAGCTTGTTTTATAATGGAAAACGTGGATATGAAATGCGGAATATCTATTCAAATCTGTACAATAGCATTGTCTATGATATCACCTGTGAAGTCAATGGACATGGGATGGTCTGGGGGAGAAGCGGGAGTGCGGGGATGCAGAAATATCCTGTCTGCTGGTCAGGTGATCCCCGTTCCTGCTATGAGGGGATGGCTGGAACTTTAAAAGGAGGCTTGTCCATTGGCATATCTGGCGTACCATTTTGGAGCCATGATATAGGAGGATTTTATGGAAACGTATCAGAAGAAGTGTTTGTCCGTTGGGTCCAGTTTGGAGTATTTTCTTCCCACAGCAGGCTTCACGGCACAACTACAAGACAGCCATGGGCTTTTTCAGAGCAGACCTGTAGAATCACCAGATTTTATATTAAGTTACGCTATTACTTAATGCCTTATATTCTGGACAATGCCAAAAAATGTACGGAAGAAGGAGTTCCGTTTATCCGGCCTCTCTTTCTGGAACATCAGGATCCGGCGGTAGTTAATATGTGGGATGAATATTATTTTGGAAATAATATGATTGTCGCACCTGTATTTGGGGGAGACGGGGAAAGAAGATCTGTATATTTGCCGGAAGGCGAATGGACTGATCTGTTAACAGGAAAGAGATATACAGGCAGGCAATGGTATGAGTTGGAGTGTGCGCTGCAGTATATACCGGTATTTTATAATGCGAAGTCAGATATGTCAGAAATTACCAGTCGGATAATGGGTTAAAAAATGATAAAGTTATTGAGAAAATTTAAGGGAGGGGAGCAGGACGATGGAGCTTATGGATATGGATCGGGATATCAGCATTATTCGTGAACTTAGCAGACAGGTGAAGGAGATTGCACAGATGCCGGTCTATCAGGAGAAAAAGAAGAAATGGGCAAACCACAATGATTTAACTGGTGATATGGAGCCTTTGCTTTGGATCTGTCCGGATGATGATGGCGGTTGGCTGGAACTGGTAGAAGAAAAAGATTTATTGTCAGTGGATCCTGATTACAGATGCCTGGAATGGCAGTTACGAAAAATGATTTATCACCACGAAAATTTTCAGGATGACTATGTGATTGAACCGGTGGTACGGTTTGACATACCGGGTGAATATACGGGATATGTTTATGGAAGCCAAACCCAAAAGTCCGCCTGGGGAATTAAGATAGAACCTATGGGAATTTCTGCGGGTGCTTACCGTATGAATAACTATTTAAATAACGACGAAAACCTGAACCGCCTACTGGGCCACGAGGTAGATTTTATTATAGACCTGCACAAACTGGATGAATTGAAAGAAAAGTATAAGGAAGCGATTTCTGGCATTTTGGATATTGAGTTCCATGTTCCTTACAGTGTACTGGTGCAGAGCCTGTTAATTGAATTAGTACATTTGCGGGGATTAACGGAACTGATGATTGATCTATACGATGAACCGGAGATGCTCCATAAAATATTAGACCATATGTCTTCTTCTAAAGTAAAGCTTCTGGAACGGCTTGAGGAGAAAGGACTGACTTTTGACAACTGCTCTAATATTTATACCGGATCTGGAGGCCTTGGCTATACCAATCACAGCGTTAAAGATAAAGCACAGGTAAAACTTCATGAAATGTGGGGGTTTGCAGATTCACAGGAGTTTAGCAGTGTATCCCCGGAGATGTTTCGGGAATTTGCACTACAGTATCAGAGCAGGGGGTTAAAAAAGTTTGGTTATGCCTGTTACGGCTGCTGTGAGCCGCTGGATATGAAATATGACGCAATCTTTACAGAACTTCCGAATATCAGGAGGCTGAGTGTAAGTCCATGGAGTAATATTAATATAGCAGCGGATGCTATTGGAAAAAAAGCTATATATTCCAGAAAGCCTGATCCGGCTCAAATCTGCGGCGGTTTTGATGCATGGGAAATGGAAAAACAATTATCAGAATTAAGATCAGTTACAGCAGGGAAATGTTATACAGAAATAATATTAAAAGACATACGAACGATTCATCATAATCCACAGACATTGATAAGTTATGTGGATTTGGTAAATAAAATTATGAAGTGAGGAGGATAAATCAAAATAAATCTTGAAAGCGGTAGTGTGATACGCTTGGGGCATTACAATGAGGGTGGCAGGGAACAACAGATTAGGGTTGGAAGAGAGGAAGGTATACATATGAAAATGAAAAAATTAAGTGCGTTGTTATTGGCAGTTATGATGGCGGCCGGCCCAAAAACGGGGGGCATCTTCGTAT
>UQCR01000211.1 GCA_900539655.1 uncultured Robinsoniella sp. | reverse complement strand
ATATCAGTTGCCCACCCCCATCTTTCCGCACACTACCTATATTACACAAAGCGTCTCTTCCTCAGCTAAACCCCAATATAAGTCATTTAATAGAACCCTATAAAACGTTCGCTGTAGTACTAGCCAGGCATTGGAGTTTTTTAATCCTATTGAAAAACTTTGAAACTTTTTTGAAAATTTGTATCATTTCTTTCCCTTATAATATAATTATGAACTACTGAAATTTAATTATAAAATAGGGGGAATGACATTGCCGGAGAAGACTGAACACCTCAATTTTAATCAAACCTATAAAGAATATTTTCCAAAAGTATACCATTACGTTTATCACCGTACTATGCATAAAGAAATATCGGAAGATATAACCGGAGATATTTTCCTGAAAGTATTGCTGAACCTAAAGCATTTTGACCGCACAAAAGCTTCTCTAAACACCTGGATATACCGTATCGCTGAGCGAACTCTGATTGATTACTATCGTGTTCGCAAAATAAATGTAGATCTGGACTCCCAGACCCATATTTTATTTGTCCGATTTGAGGAACAGTACCGTCAGATTTCAAAAGATAGATATCAGGAATTATATCATGCTATTTCCGGCCTTACCAAGCGCCAGCAGACTGTTCTGAGTCTGAAGTACTTTTACGGAATGACTAATCGAAGGATCTCCGGTGTTACGGGTATACATCCCAGTACCGTTGGAACCATTCACCAACGGGCGATTGCCAGTATACGCAATACAGCAGATATGGACCTGTTGAAATCCTACATGTCCTGGTAACTTAACAGCTATTTTAAAATTCCTGATTTCTATTTACTTTATATAGCTTTATGTACTATAATATTACGCGTACAATCAATTAGAGAAAGGACAAGTTAATATTATGAGAAAACCATTTATTATGCTGGGCGCTCTTTTACTGGCTGCCGCTGTTTTCACCGGATGCGGGCAAAAGGGATCAACATCTGATACGCAAAGTAATACTACGGCACAAACGGAAACTGTTAAGTCCAGTGAAACTGCCGCAGCAAAAGAAGCCGGCGAAACTGACACAACTGCAGAATCTGCTGCCGCTGACACCACTAAAACCACGGAGGCTGATGCTGCCGCTGACTCAACATTACTCTCAGGCAAGCATCATGTAGAAATCACGGTAAAAGATTACGGTACCATTAAAGTAGAACTGGATGCAGATAATGCTCCTATCTCTGTAACAAATTTTGTCAATCTGGCAAAGAAAGGATTCTATGACAATCTTACCTTCCACCGCATTATCAGCGGATTTATGATTCAGGGCGGTGATCCAGAGGGAAACGGTATGGGTGGTTCCGATGAGACAATAAAAGGTGAATTTTCTAACAATGGCGTTGAAAATCCCCTGAAGCATACAAGAGGTGCCATTTCCATGGCGCGCTCCCAGGATATGGATAGTGCCAGCTCCCAGTTCTTTATTGTTCACGAGGACAGTGACTTCCTGGATGGCGATTATGCTGTATTCGGATATGTAACCGAGGGAATGGAAATCATAGATAAGATCTGTGAAGATACGAAGGTTCAGGACAGTAACGGAACGGTGTCTCCGGAAGACCAGCCGACTATTGAAAGCATTAAGGTAGTCGATTGATCTGACTAAAGCTTACACTTTAGGGTTGTTTACCTGACTAATCTTATCTGATTACAAATTACAAAAAGCGGCGTGCAAGGAATTAGTTATCCTGCATGCCGCTTTTTATAATTTTATAATGCCATTTTGTATTTCTTTATATTGGAAAAACTGCCGTAAATCACCTTATTTTTAATTTTAACATAAGCCCTGACTTTAAAGTAATATGTTTTTCCTTTTTTTAATCCGCTCTTTATGGCTGTTGTCTTTGTACTGGTGGCTGCCTTCTTATAAGAACCCTTTCCATTCTTCATCCATATTTCATATCCGCCTGCTTTTACTTTTCCATAGTTTAACTTTACTTTTGATGTGCGATACCTGCTGACGGATTTTAATTTGACTTTTTTGGGCTTTGCTGCCGTATACACCTGTGATGAATATTTCCCCTGCCCTGCTTTATTGACTGCAGCAACTTTTACGGTGTATTTCGTTCCCGAAACCAGTTTTTTTATCTTTATGGATGTCTTTGTAGTTTTTCCAGCCAGACGCCATTTGCCGCTTTTATAAATATACACCTTATAAGATTCGGCTTTATTCAATTTCTTCCAGGAAACCGTCAGATAATCAGTCTCCGCTTTAGCCTTCACACCGGATACCTGTTCCGGCTTTTTTAGAGCTGGCTCTGGTGTTGGATCGGGCTTTGGATCTGGTGTTGGGTCTGGTGTCGGATTGGGCTTTGGATCTGGTGTTGGGTCTGGTGTTGGATCTGGCTTTGGATCGGGGTCCGGATCGGGTTTCGGCGGATCTACCGGATCCTTTAATTGTAGCTGATCTTTCGCATCTCGCAATTGTTTGATACAATCACTGATCTCCCCATCCATTGCATTTTCATCCTGATACACCTTTTTAGCGGCTTCTAAGGATTCGATAAATAAAGCAGCGTCTTTATAAACGGTGGTATCTACCTTTCCGTATTCATCCAGAAGTAATGACAGTTCCTCTTTTGATCCCCTGATATAGCTGCTATATTGCACTGCATTCATTAGCTCTGCCCACGCTCTGTCTATTTCCGGCTGGGATGCGTCCTGGCGTTCTGCTACGGAGACAGCCTTATCATAAGAATCGTTCAGCTGTTCTTTTATGGCAGGAATTATCTCATCTCTGTCCAATTGCCCAGTATAAGATATTACTTTAGCAAGGTTATCTCTGCTGATATTATCTGACTGTATTTCCTGCGGGATTGGCCCGGGAAGCCCGATCCAACTCTTATCAACTTTTTTTCTTATTTTCAGCATGGCATTCAGAAGGTATTTCTGTTCTTCATTTACAGCCCCCTGGGTTACATCATCCGCTGCCAGAAGCTGGTTGGCACGAACTAAGGATACTCCCAGCTGGTCTTTGTAATTGCCATCTGCAAAACTGTTCATATCGTATTGGTTTGCAATATCAGTCAAAGCCCGGAGGTCCGCCGTCATTACTTTAGCAGGAACTTCTTCTCCTTTGATGTAAGTCAGCCTGTCAATATCAATTACCGGTGTCTCACATTCTATTTTAATCCTGTGGAAAGCTAAGTCCAATCCGCTGATTTCAAACAATTTAATATTTATTTCAGGTTCTCCCATGCATGATACGGTCTTGACATAGGTTCCGTCTATATATATTCGTGCACTGCCAAAGTTAACGTCATGCTGTCCATACCAGGCAGCACCTGTTCCATAGAATTCCAATTCTACAGAAGCTTCTGCTTCTTTCGTATAACGGGCTCCTCCTCCATGGTATGCGTCATTTTCTTCCCTTACCCAATCCCCTGTATATACCAGTTCAGGATCATTTTCCTCTACTGTTACCGTCCCCTCAGGATCGGGTACAGGTCCAGGTCCATCCGTATCCGGTTCGCTGATTTCTACTGCTTTAACCAGCAGGTAATCTCTGAAAGGGTAAGAAAATACAGCATTGCTACTGGTTACATTTGTGGCAACTACCAGATTATTTACATAATCTACGATGCGGTACAGCTTTCCGTCTTCCAGCCCTTTTAATTCGATATCCAGGTTACCGGACGGACGGTACCGGTTTCCGTCTTTATAGAATGCATAATACATGACTCCGTCTTTATCCACCGTATAGGTTTCATAAGGGTCATATCCGTAACTGTACAAATCCCCAATAAATGTCCCTTTATGCAATTGGTTTTCCTGAGCAATTTTAAGCCATTTTGCATACTCCTCCTCTTCCCAGCCTGACAAGTCACGTTTTTCAATCAGTATGGCTCCCGTTCCTATGGTTGAAGGATACCAGACTTCATTATGATCTGTCGTAACAGGGAAATAATCACCGCATAGTGCTTTATATGCCTTTACCCTTCTCCTTGTCTGATCCACAGAAGTGGGATCGGCAGTAGGCACCTGGGTTACATAGGGCAGAGAATAATAATCCTGTGGCGTTCCGCAGTTGCATAGAAGGTGAAATGTATTCGGGTCATTTGCTGTCATAGCCTCATAAACTGCCCGGTAGAACACAGCCTGCTGTTCTGTGGAATCTTCCGGATATGCATGGTGATGGTCCTGACTGTAGCACTTTGGAAGGCTCCATACATAATCACTTTTAAATCCATCAAATCCCCATTCATTCATAGCACGGTTAATAAAATCAACCTGGCTCTGTACTGCCCCTTCTGACAAAGGACACAGCGCATAACCGCAGCTTCCCAGAAAACTGTTCCACTGTCCCGGTCCTGCCAGCTTCCCAAAGCTTCCGTCCTGGTTTTTTATAAAATACTCCGGATGCTCTTTAAATAATGCGCTGTCTTCCCTTCCACCGTCACAGGGACGCCACCACAATACTGCAGTCATCCCCCTTTCATGAATTGCATCAGTCAGACGCCGCATGTCCAAAGCACCATTAGGAAGCTTCCAGTTGTTCAGCCCCCATTCTCCTGCGGCATTATACCAGCCGTCATCCAGGGTAATCTGTTTGATTCCCATCTCTTTTAACTCGTCCAGCTTATTAATAATCAGTTCCACTGTCCAGTCAAATTCCCATCCCCAGCTCTCCCAGCGGAGATCATAGCTGCTTTCAGGAATCTGTTCCCGGGAGAGTGTGGTAAATCCTATCTGCTTCATACCATCGGCATAACCCCGCAGCCCCGAATAATAATCGCCTCTGTGTACATTGACAAAGCTCTGGCTGATTTCTGTTTCCCTTTGGGTAATAACTGCACCTGGATGTTTCACGGACACATAAACGGAACCATTCCCCTCGTTTACCGGCGTGGAAAGCTGTCGCCGGGTCACACTGGCATCTCCCACCGTAATACCCCCGTCTTCCCCGTAGATATCCGCCACCGGAATACCTGCCGCAGTTTGATCC
>UQCR01000210.1 GCA_900539655.1 uncultured Robinsoniella sp. | reverse complement strand
TTTTGCGCGTCTAACTCATCACTGAAGTAACGAGAATGCGACGCGCAGTTTTCAATACGTACATTGAACGCGCGTAATAAATATTATGAGTGGATATTCTGACAGCTACTTTTACGTATTCTCCATTTATGTAGTATTCTTTTGTGAATTCTATAGAATCATCTTTAGCGTTTTTTCCAACATAATCAGGATTGGCAATGATGTTATTTAATTCGCTGCCGTATTGTGCGAAATCATCAGAATGAAAAGTTTTCATATGTTCTATATTGGAATCTGTTATATAAATAGGTGTTCCGGCTGGAATGTCCAATTCAAGTATTTCTATGATTCGCGCTGAAAAAACGCCGATTTTCTTTCTCATGCTTTTCGAAACACCTCTTTTTGATGTTATACTTACTGCGGAATAAGGAAGATCTGACTTATTTCACATATCAGTTGTTTTCCGCTTTTTCTTGCATTCAACATTTTTATGGCATCATAGAAATAAAAAAATGAGCAAATTCTCTCAGGCATGAGCACTACCCATTGAAAACCCATTTCTTAAATTGCATTCTGCAGGAAACGGTGTAAAGTGGTGGTTAAAAATCTATAAACAAAAAGCAGTCTATATGGGCTGCTTTTTTTGCTGCCAAAGATAAACTGTCCCAATATTGACAAAATTGTCCCAACGTGATATAAAAAGGACAGCGAATAAAAATGGGGTGCATAGTATGAAGAAGAAAAGTGTTATAAGTTTAATTAAGTATTATACCGAAAAAAATGATGTTGGTTTTCGCAGTGAAGCTTATGAAATAGCAAAGGATTTTGATGCATCCGGCGATTATCAACTGGCTGAGTATATTATGTCATTATTATCAAATGCTAATACGTTTGTGCCGCAGGTATCAGAGAATGTTTCTCCTTTTTTTGAAAAAATAGAAGCGAATACGGATATGTTATTACTTCCGGATGAAATTACAGGTGATTTAATAGGGATAGTTAATGCAATTGATCATCACATTGGAATTAATAAGTTCCTTTTTCAGGGAGCGCCTGGAACAGGAAAAACGGAAGCAGTAAAACAATTGGCAAGAATCTTAAACAGAGAGATTTTTATGGTGGATTTTTCTTCTGTTATAGATAGTAAGCTTGGTCAGACACAGAAGAATCTGTCTATGTTATTTAAAGAAATCAACCAATTTGCTCAACCGGATAAGGTGATTGTTCTATTTGACGAAATCGATGCATTGGCATTGGATCGCACGAACCAAAACGATTTAAGAGAAATGGGGCGGGCTACATCAACAATGTTAAAAGAGTTTGACCGAATGAATGAAGATGTTGTTTTGATTGCAACAACAAATCTTTACCAGTATTTTGACAGGGCATTGATAAGAAGGTTTGATTCTGTGATTGATTTTAACCGCTATTCGCAGGAAGATCTTCTTTCTATTGCTGAGCAAATGCTGGATCGTTATCTGGATAAGCTGAAACTTGCAAATAGAGATATTCGCCTGTTTCGGAAAATTATGAAATTGATGTCCAAATTACCATATCCAGGCGAACTGAAAAATTTGATCAGGACGTCGGTTGCCTTTAGTAATCCGAAAGACGGCATGGATTATTTTAGACGGTTATACTATGCAGTATGTAATGAAAAACCAGACGATCTGAAAAAACTGCAGAGTCAGAAATTCACAGTGAGAGAAATGGAAATATTGGTTGGACGTTCCAAAAGTAGCGTGGCTCGTGATTTAAAAGAAGGTGTAAGGGATGAATAGTATTTTACAGTTAAAAGGAAGATTCGAACAAAGATCAAATCGTTCAAGACCGGGATCACCTAAGCTTCCAAAAGGGAAAAGTGTTTCTGCATCACATTTACGTGAGTTGGAAAAGCAGCTGGAAAGAATACTTGTATATTGGACGGAAAACAAGGATATTCGTGGTGCCCTGGTAAGTGTACATTATAAGCATATTGTTGCCAAAAGCAACCGGTTGAAAATTCTACTGTCAGAAAATGGAAAATCACCGACAGAATCAATTCGAGGGGCCAAATTTGTCTGGGAGCCAGATCAAAAAGAAAATGAAGTGCAAAAACATGTTTTTACGCATTTTGTTTCCTTGCAGGCAATTGAAAAATCTATTGATGTTTTAAAAAAGACAGCGTCTATCATAGAACAGTATTATAAAGGTTCTGTTCCTAGTGAAGTAATAGAAGAATTAGGTGAAAAATATCATTTTAATGAAGTACCCAAAACCAGTTTTCTGAAAACCGTGGTTGACGGCTTTTATGTGGAACGATTTGATATCGACAGAGCAACGGAGGAAATAACAGAAGAAGCAATCATTACCATCTATCAGACAGGGGTGGATACAAAAAGACTTCTTTCAAAATTCGGAATTGATATTGTAGATGATCGCATCATAGACGGAACTACTTTAAGACTGAATCCAGACGAAGTTAAATTGCTATATAACAATGCGTCGTATCTGATCGCTATGGGAGTTACAGACTTCTCTGAGATTTCAAGAGACGATGTGTTAGATGCGTATGAGGATATGGAAGAGGAGGCCGGATTATTAATCCCACATCCACAGAACGAACCGGTCATAGGTGTGATAGATACACAGTTCAATGAAAAGGTGTATTTTCACGAGTGGGTTGAATATAAAAATCTTTTGGATCCTAATATTCCTCTGTCCAGGAAAGATTATGAACACGGAACAGCTGTCAGCTATATTATCGTAGATGGTCCACAGGGAAACCCGGAGCTTGCGGATGGCTGCGGCAGATTTCGTGTAAGACATTTTGGCGTGGCAACAAATAACGGATTTAGTTCTTTTACTGTTCTGAAAATGATCCGAAATATTGTTGCGTCTAATCGAGATATTAAAGTCTGGAATTTATCGCTGGGATCAAAACTTGAAATCAAACCAAATTTTATTTCGCCGGAGGCTGCAGAGCTGGATCGTATTCAGAGTGAATATGACGTTATTTTTGTGGTAGCAGGTACAAATATTCCGGCAGGAGTTACCAAAAAGAATATGAGAATTGGATTTCCGGCAGATTCCCTGAATTCTATGGTGGTTAATGCTGTGGATTTTGCAGGAAACTCTGCTTCTTATACCAGGATTGGACCTGTTCTGTCGTTTTTTCATAAACCGGATGTCAGTTATTATGGTGGTGATGGAACGGTCTATACAGATAAAATGGTGGTATGCAAAGACGATATGGGAGCAGCATACGTAGCGGGAACTTCATTTGCAGCGCCATGGATTTCACGTAAACTGGCATATTTGATTCATATTATGGGATTAAGCCGGGAAGTGGCGAAAGCATTGCTGATTGATGCAACTGCCGGATGGAATCGAAGAGATGATATTTCACATAGAATCGGATATGGTGTTGTGCCAAAGCATATTAATGAGGTTTTAAAAACACCGGATGATGAAATACGTTTCATTATGACAGGGGCATCGGAGGAATATGAAACTTATACTTATAATCTGCCAGTGCCTGTTGTAGATCATGCGCACCCGTTTTATGCAAGAGCTACCCTGGCATATTTTCCACAGTGCGATCGCAAACAGGGTGTTGACTATACGAGTACAGAAATGGATATTCAGTTTGGCAGAGTTGTTGCCAAAAGAGGGTCAACCATGATTAAAGCAATTGATGACAATCGACAGTCTGAAGAGAAACAGATTACTTTGTACGAAGAAGATGCAAGAAAAATGTATCGCAAATGGGATAATGTGAAACATATCAGTGAAAAAATAAAAGAAAAAAGGGTTCCCCGAAAGGCTTATGATTCTGGGTTATGGGGACTTAAGATTAATACGAAAGAATGCTTGCAGAAAAGAAAAGATTCTCTTCCGTTTGGTGTGGTTGTAACGTTAAAAGAGATGAATGGAGTAAATCGTATAGACGATTTTGTGAAGATGTGTCTTGCAAGAGGTTGGCTGGTTCAGAGACTTGATATTGAAAATCAGCTGGATTTGTATGCTAAGGCGGAGGAAGAGATTGAATTTGAATGAGGCGCAAGCGAAAGGATTTAACTTATGAAAATCACAGCAGGCCTAGGCTCCATTGATGACTATCCCCGTTACGTCCGCGCCGGAGCAGACGAGCTGTTCTGCGGTTACGTTCCGTTTTCCTGGTCAGAAAAATACGGAACGGTTCTGCCGCTGAATCGGAGAGAGGTCTTAAACTATAATGTACAAATCGGATCGTTCAGCGAACTGGAAATTCTGGCCAATATGGTGCAGAAATACCAGAAGCCAGTGCACCTGACGTTCAATTCATTGTATTATCGGCCGGAGCAGTATGAAGAAATTGCACGGATCATCCAACAGTGCCGCAGCATAGGGTTTGAAAGTTATATTCTTGCGGATCCCGCGCTGCTTGTGTACCTGCGAAAAGAAAAGATTGACTGCGAGGTACATCTGAGCGGGGATTTGGGAACGGTGAATTCTGCGATGACAGAGGTTTTTGCGAAAGAATACCCGAAGAGGATCATTTTCCAGCGCAAAAATACGATTTCGGAAATGCGTGCAGTGATCCAGCATATAACTGCGCAGAAAGAAGCCACTCGAAAAGAATGGACTTATCCAACGGAGTTCGAGGCATTTGCTTTGAATGAACTGTGCCAGTTCAGTGGTGCTTTCTGCAATTCCCTGCACTGCGATGAAATGGGATATCTTTGCCGGGTTCCTTACTGGAAGAAACCGGTGTCGCTTTCAGAATCTAAATTAGAAAAACAAGAAAAAAATCGTCCAGGAGAAAATATTTCTATATCCGAATGGGATTCTGCATCAGAACTGACGAATCCTGTATCGGAAGATGGTTACCTCTGCGGCGCAACCGGCTGCGGCCTGTGTACATTAAAACAGCTTTCCGATACCGGAATCACTCATCTGAAGCTGGTAGGCCGGGGAAATTATACCGATTTTATGGAGCGTGATATCCGAAATCTGCGCCGCACGCTGGAGATTCTGGAGGATTCTTCTACGGAAGAAGAATATATCCGAGCGATGAAAGCAGAGCTTTTTCCAAATGGATGCAGTCACATGTGCTATGCCAGATAAAATATGTCAACTCTTTCTGAAGTAATGCATTTGGAATTGACATATTTTCGTATCACATATAATATAATGTTAAAGACAGGCAACTTGAGTGTCTGCCAAGCGGTAAAGTAAGATGTTGTGCCAGAAAGCAGTGTCTTATGAGCTTTATAAGGGTTTAACACAATCTGGCTAGAGGTTAGTCCTCGAAAGAAAATGTAAGAAAGGCTCTGCGTATGCAGGGTCTTTCTTAATCTAAAGACTATAAATGAGCAAATAACGAAAATTGCACAAAATCACCCTGCAATCGTTAAAA
>UQCR01000209.1 GCA_900539655.1 uncultured Robinsoniella sp. | reverse complement strand
CCAGGACATTGATTTGGAAGGCGTATAGCAGAGCTGAGTATTTACTTACCTTCCCGGAGTGCTTTTTGGCGGATACAATTCGACTGTCTCACATCGGATTGTAAGCGGGCACTGAGCTGCGAAATGCATCAGGATTTCGGAGCGAATGCCCGCGTGCCGCCAAAAAGCGCTCTGGGAAGGTTAGAAAATACCAGTTCTGCGGTAAGCCTTCCAAATCAATGTCCTGGCTCGCTCCCTTTTCTTTCCGTACACTACCTATCATTTACAAAGCGTCCTTACTCAGCTAAACCCCAATATAATTCACCTAATAGAACCCTATAAAACCTTCGCTCTATCACCTTTAGCAGATGAAATTTGAATATATAAATCATATGCACCATCGAACGCTGAATCTGTCCGAAGTGCATATGCTGATAGATTTATTAGTGGATATAGTATTGAATATATTAGCAGATGTAGCTCTGAATGTATTAGTATATCTAGTAACACATCGAATCCCAGATCTAATGGCAGATTTCAAATATTAGTTATGAATAATATACAGCGTATTCCTCCATAGCATCCATAACAGCCACGATATTTTCTAACGGAATCCCCGGATATAGTCCATAAATCATCATTAGTCCGCCTTTGGGAGATGCCAGCTTACGAACTTCTTCCTTTATGAGGCGCTGGATCTGATCGGGTGATCCCTGGGAAGTGATAGTCTGACGGTCGATGTCAAGTTCCAGGCAGACACGCCCCGCCAAACGATCCTTAATCCAGTCGATTCCATTTACGAGATCCTGGAGGTTGATGATGCCGACACCACTTACCAAAAGCTCATCAAGCAGCAATCGTATATCACCGTCAGAGTGCATATGCACGATGGTGCCTTTGTCTAAGGCAGGTTTCATCAGGCGTTTATAGCTTGGACTGATGAATTTCCGGAAATGTTGGGGAGACAGCATAGGACCTGTCTGCATGCCCAGATCTTCCGGATAGGTAATGATATCCACATCCATATCCAGATATTTATGGATAATGTGCAGGTTAAAGGATTCAATCATGTCTATAAGCTGTGTCAGGTTTGGTTCTTTGTCAGCCATATCAAATATGAGATTTTCATATCCTCTGAGATCACACAGCTGGAGGAAGGTATGTCCGTGTCTGAGTCCGGCTTTTACAAGTTTTCCCTGATTTTGCAGGTCTCTGATGCGTTTTGCTTCCGCAGTCCAGTCCACAGGTCCGATACCCATGCAGCATGCCGGGTCAGGACCTTTATAGCTTTCAAATGAGTCCCAGGATGACAGAGCATGTTCCGTTACCGTTCCAGTAATGCCATCCATACTTGTATGCCAGATGCAACCCCAATCATCTTTAAAGGGGGCATCTTTCTTTGCAACTGCGGCGTATTTTGGTATATAGGGGACAGCCGGTCTATGAAAATCCGGAAATAACAGCGGATGGCGCTCCATTTGTTCAATTAGAAAATCCTGAGGGTAGGAATTCCAGCAGGAGTCATTGATTTTAAATGTCATGGGGATATAATCGGGCGATTCAAACCGGATGGCTTTTAACATATTTTCTTTTGGTGTCATAATGTGTTTCCTTTCTTGCTGATTTTTGTTAAGATTATTGTAAATCAAAATTGACAGTTTGGCTTTTGAGTTTATATTGCAGTTGAAAATGAAACATAGATTTCGGCTGAAAGCCTTATGGAGGATAACAACGGTGAAAAAAGATAAAAAGATCGTGGAGTATTGCCAGGATGAACGTATGCTTTTCCGGTTGGGGAAAGTAAATTATACTAAGGCCCACAGACCGCTGACAGTACATACCCATGAAGATATGACAGAATTTGTATTTTTGATAAAAGGCTGTCAAATTTACAGTGTGGAGGAAAAATCCTATAAGGTTAAAAGCGGGGATATTTTTGTTGCCAGGCCGGGAGAATGGCATAGTACCGGAGGGAATCCGGAAGATAAAGCATCTTTGTATTATTTAATTATCGATTTGAAAAATGTCATACAATCAGGGGTTATTTGTGATAAATCAGAAGCACAGGGTTTTATCTCACATTTTGAATTAGAAACCGGAAGGATTTATCAGGGAAATGTCCAAATGATCGGGTTGTGCAAAGAGATTATGGAAATCATGCTGAGTCCGGATAAGTTTTATCGTACAAGAATTCGAAACGCGCTGTCTTCTCTGATGCTGTTAATGACTGCCTGCCCGGCAAAATATGAAGAAAATATTATGGAAAATATGCAGGAACAAACAGAAGATCATATAGATGATGAGAAGGAGGAGACAGAGGAGAAAAAAGAGAGAAAGGATATAAATGAGAAAAAGGATAAAAAAGAAGAAAAGCAGATGAAAGAAGTTTTACAATATATAGAAAATCATATCAAAGATGATATAAAAATAGAAGAGCTGGCGAAACAGATGGCGCTGTCTGTTTCGCGCTTCCATTTTAATTTTGTGAAAGCAACAGGGATCCCGCCCAGGGAATATATATTGCGCCGGAAAATAGAATCAGCAAAAAATGAACTATTGGGCAGTGACAGGACGGTTACCGAGATTGCATACGAGTATGGGTTCTCTTCCAGCCAGTATTTTGCAACAGTTTTTAAACGGTTTTGCTATATGTCACCATTGGATTATCGGTGCAGTGCCGAATCTCATCACCAACCATTATAAGTGCCTCATGGTTGCTGATAGGAAGTAATTTTAATTCAGATGAGTATTGACGCACAATTTTCTGCGCTGCTTTCTTAAATGGAAAATTGGTATAATGGGGCACTGTATAGAAATCTACCAAATTTAGAGCATCAAAATCAAGCAGACCGGGAGCTTTTTTGGGATTGTCCATTCCTTTGGCATATTCAATATTAGCAGCAGTAACCATAGCTCCGGCAGACTCTCCAATGTATAATTTACCCGCATTTACCTCTTCTATAATAATTTTATCTGCTCCGGTTCTTTTTAACTCTTTCAGTAGAAAAAACGTGTTTCCCCCAGTTACATAGATGATATCATTGTTTTTCAGTTTCGTGCGTATTTCTTCAGCCGTAGCTGTGGATAGTTCCAGTTCGTCTACAATAGCACCTAACTTTTCAAGTGCTTTCTTCCCGGCTTCCACATAGAAAACAACGTTTTCAACCATACTGGCTGTAGGAATAAAAGTCACAGTTTTCCCCTTTATGTTTCGCTCAAAGTCAGCGAATAGGGGGCATACATCACTAAATGAAGCGGCTAAGAAAATTCTTTTCATGTTTTACACTCTTCCTTCTTTTTTGTATTGGATAATTGAAGTATAATATAAAAAGGTTTCAACTGATGATACCTTTTGAGGGGGATTTATATTAGGTGGTGGAGAATGAATAAGTCTGAAAGAATAAATGATATGATGTTATTTCTAAATGATAAAAATATTTTCAATTTGAAAGATTTGATGGAAAAGTATTGTATTTCAAAAAGCACAGCGCTGAGAGACGTGGAGGCTTTAGAACGTATCGGCATGCCGATATATTCACAAAGCGGCAGAAACGGTTATTATGGTATATTACGCAATCGACTGTTGTCGCCTATTGTATTTAACATGGATGAAGTATATGCATTATATTTTTCAATGCTTACATTGCGGGATTATGAAAGCACCCCCTTTCATTTGTGTGCTGAAAAACTAAAAAAGAAATTTGAACTTTGTTTATCCACGGAAAAAATTGATATGCTTCGCAGAGTTGAAAGAGTATTTAGTCTGGCTGGGATACAACATAGAAATCATTGCGAATTTCTAAGTGCAATTTTACAATCAGCAATAGAGGAAAAAGTCTGCATAATAACCTATCGAAAAAATGGTCATAAAATAAATTATTCCATTCAATTTTTTAATATTTCCTCTGCATATGGACAATGGTATGCAACAGGCTATGACTTTGAGACAGACAGCCCGAAAGTGTTTCGCTGTGACAAGATTATGGAAGTTAGGGAATGCAGTCATTACAAATCCAAACCACTTGAAGTATTTGAGAAATCAGCCGACAAATTGTATAAAATGCAGGATGCAGTGGATTTTAAGGTGGAAATATCCGAAAGAGGAGCGGACATGTATTATAAAGAACACTATCCTTCCATGAAACTTTGTATAGAAAATGGCCGATATTTCATTAAAGGTTTTTATAACAAGGGGGAAGAGAAATTTATTGCAGATTACTTTATTGCTTATGGGGAATCCATAATATTCATACAAACGGCATCATTGAAAGCGGTAATTTTAGAAAGACTACATTCCCTAAAAAGATATTTTGCAGATGTATAAACAGTATGCAGGTGTGTATGCAGAATGCTGAAGAGCCAATGAAAAATGCTGTACCTATTTTTAGATGCAGCATTTTCATAGAAAAGTTAAATATTTAGTTATCAGCCAAATCGGCTTTTCCGTGCATCACATCTTTAAGTAAAATATGACACATTTTTTTAGGCTCCTCAAAACATGGGCTATGAGCGGAACGTTCAAAGGTATAGAAACCTTTTACCGGAGCGTCTATGTTCTGAACGAATTGTTTCGCTAACACGTAAGAAACCTGGTAATCGAACTTTCCATGGAGTACGTATACCGGTATTTCCAGACGGGGAACTTTTTTACAAAAATCATTTTGCAGTACAAAATCCCAGAGGCAGTTCAGAGAAAAACTGTTGCCCAATGGGTACTTCATTTTTTCACTCCATGTATAACCTTTATAACCAAGTACCATTTTTACGCAATCCATCATAGAGTTGCTGCGGTGCATGGTTCCAATACCAAGTTTTTGCATGCCGTCACTACGTAGAGAGAGGTATTTTATATCGATTTCGGCGCCTTTATCGATGGGAAACTTTTTAAATTTACGGACCATTTTTTTCTTGCCGGCGCTTTGGAATTTGTTAACCATAAAGGTATATGCAAGCCTTTCTGACTCTGCCTGTCTTGCAACCTGCCCTATGCCGATATAGGCATGAAAAAGCTCCGGTGCCTGCTGTACCGTAAGGATCCCCAGGACAGTTCCCCAGGAATGCCCCATTATGTATATTTTATTTTTCCTGAAACGCCGGCGCAGATACTGGACTACCGCTACAGTGTCAGAAATCATCTGCTCGATTGTCATCATTTCTTTTGGAATACTGCGTTTGTAAGAAATTCCGCTGCCTCTTTGTTCCCACCAGCATACGGTAAATATCTTTTCCAGTCCGGTTGGATGTTTCTGGGTAAATGCAATCTCCGGTGATCCAGGACCCCCATGAAGGAATAATAATACCGGATTATCAGTGTCCTCGCTTTGCAAAAACATACCTTGCTTCATATCATTGATTTCCACACGAATCTTTTCATTTAATTGTTGTTTCATTTTTCGCCCCCTTTTGCCATATATAATCTCTCGGAATCTCTAAGCCAGTAAATTCAAGGCTCTCAGATTCCTTTTTT
>UQCR01000208.1 GCA_900539655.1 uncultured Robinsoniella sp. | reverse complement strand
TGGAAGGGGAGGATATTTTTTTCCCCCGGGGGGGCCCCCCCTGCCGTTACCATATTTGCAGCTCCGGGTCCTACGGAAGAAGCACAGGGAATAATTTTTCTTCTGTTATGCTGTTTTGCAAATGCAGTAGCTACATGGCACATACCCTGTTCGTTTCTGCCCTGGAATACTTTCAGTTCTCCGGGATTCTCATCCAATGCCTGACCTAAACCTACGGCAATTCCATGTCCGAAAATAGTAAAGATGCCTTCTACAAATTTCGTTTCCACTCCATCAAATTCTACATACTGGTTATCCAGGAACTTCACCAAGGCCTGTGCAACCGTCATCTTCGTATACTCCATTTTCTATCCGCCTCCTTATACTCTTGCAATCATTTCACCATACTGGTCTTTGGTTTCTTTTATAAACTTCTTAACTTCGTCAGGATTTGGAAGTTCTTCGGAACAGGAATGGCTGCGCACCATCATTGCTGCTTCTGCACTTCCGAATTCCAGACATTCGATCATATCCCATCCTTCAAAAATACCATATAAAAATCCGGATGCATAACCGTCTCCGCCGCCAAATGACTTCAGTGCGGTAACCGGAAATGGCTTAATACTATAGCTGTTGCCATCGTTGGTATATGCAGTGGACCCTTTTCTGCCATGCTTGATTACTACAATCTTGGCTTTTTCTTTCTGCCAGCCTTCTGCCGTTGCCTTATCATCTCTGCCCGGCTCTATCAGCTTCTCCGTCAGGTCAAATTCTTCCCTGGAACCCAGGATAATATCAGCTTCCCTTGCCACACTGGCATAATAGATAGAAATCTCATCCTTGTTCTTCCAGTTATACTCCCGGTAGTCAATATCAAAGATAATAACGGTATTGTTTTTCTTTGCCAGCATCACTGCCTTTAATACAGCTTCTCTGGAAGGGCTCTGTGCCAGCGCAGTACCGGAAATTAATATAGCCTTTGCGTTCTTTATGTATTCTTCATCTATATCATCCACCGACAACTGAAGATCTGCAATGCAGTTGCGGTACATCAAAATGCTGCTTTCATCAGGAGAAAGAATTTCCGTAAATGTCAGACCCAGTTTTTCTCCATTTCTGCATCTTGTGATGTGTGAAGTATCAATTCCTTCTTTATTAAAAAACTCTGTAACGTAATCGCCGAACTGGTCATCAGACACTTTTCCGATAAATCCAACTTTCTTGCCATGTCTCGTAACGCCTACTGCGATATTCGCAGGAGAACCTCCTACGTACTTTTTAAATGTGGTAGATTCCGATAATGGATGAAAATAATCCACGGGATTAAAGTCAATTGCCACACGTCCTAACAGTACTAAATCCATTGGTCTTGATTCATCAAACTTAACATACTTCATTCCATTCACCTCATACTTGAATTTCAACACATACAGGAAGCCTGATTCCCTTATCGTGCTTCATTTACAGTTTTTCTTTTCTCGCGTTCTTTCAAGCGTGCCGTTTGATTTACCTTACTTTTTAGCACACTACAGCACGCTTTTGTTTCATGTACTCATAATAGCACACACTTTTATTGCGTGCAAGTGTTTTTTAGGCCTTAGCAGTACTTTCCCTGTATTGAACAATTTTTCATTCTGATATTTGTAACGTTTTCACAAAGATTATAGCACGCAATAAAGCGTGTGTGAAATTCATTCCCGCCATTTGCACGCTCTGGTTGGAGAATGATGCAAATTTTCCAGCACATTTTTGCACGCAATTAATGTTTTTCCTGTAAGAGACGAAGAACAGCGCAGAACCGGGCGTCTGGGCATTTTAAATATGATAAGCTTTATGGACTGCCGGCTGGACTAAATAAAGTATAACAAAAGGCACTGTCCCTTCTGTTCCAAAGAGAATCCAGTGCCTCATATCTATCTATAAATTATATTTTGTTTTAATATTGATATCCGTATATACAAATTCCCGGTCTGCCGATACGCCCTTTACAATCATGTCATACAACAGAAACGGCGGACGGTATCCCTGTTCATAGCCCTCCTGGTCAATCAGGAAATCCACATCATCTTCCAGCAGCGCCTTCTCATTGCGGGGAGTCAGATCATAGACCACCACATTAGGCCTCCGCTTGGGATTTAACTTTTCAAATGCCTGCCTCACCCCAGCCTGACCGCCGGATGCCACGAAAATCCCGGCAAGATCCGGTACCATAGAAAGAGTATTTTCTATAATGCGTTCCACCTCCTGTGCCTCATCAAAGCTGCTTTGCACACCTAACAGCTCCATATCCGGAAATGACCGCTTCGTCTCTTCTATAAATCCTTCCACACGCAGACTGTTTACACTGTTTGTAAAATAACCTGTGATTATCAGAATCTTCCCTTTCTTCCCGGTAAGCATTCCCATAAGGCCAGCCGCTGTATAGCCGCTTCTTCTGTTGTCCAGCCCCACAAAACAGCAGCGCTTTGTTCCCACGATGTCGGAATTAAAGGTAATCACCGGAATGTGCTTTTCTTCCGTAAGCTGGTTAATCTTTGCCCGGATCAGGTCACATTCCACGGGCATAATTGCCAGACCGTCTATCCCCAGCGCCTCCAGCTCTTCAATTGCCTGCAGCTGTGCCTTTTCGTCAATGTCCACACTGTCCCGCAGCAATATTTCCACGCCCCGCTCCTGAAGTTCCCTGGCTGCCTGACTGATCCCCTTATTCACCTGAATCATAAAGGAAGACTTAGACAAATGGGTCACAATGCCAATTTTCAATTTTATCTGTTCTTTGTCAGGTGTTTTTATTCCCCGGTTAGACTGATAGCCCAGTTCATCGGCAATTTCTTTAATTCTTGCTGCAACCTCGGGCTTAATTCTGCCCCGGTTGTTAAGTGCACGATCCACAGTCCCCCTGGAGACACCTGCCAGATCTGCAATCTGTTGTATCGTTCCCGCCATAATTTTCCCTCAATCCTGTCCTTTTCCATCTACTTTTTTATTCACGCCCGCGTTTTGCGTTACATGCACGCATTTTTTCTTTTATTATAGACCATAATATATGTTTTGACAAGTGGGAATTACCTCATTCACTTTCTGGTAAAAATTCTGGATGGGCGGTGTCCCGCGTTGCCCGTCATCTTACCTGTGTCTGCAATCTTATCCGCAATCGTCCGCCGAAATGCCGGTGCAAGCAGCTTCTCATCCAGTATAATTTCATACACTTCCTGCAGCTCACTTATGGTAAACTCTTCGGGCATCATATGGAAAACTATGTCGGTATAATTTATTTTGCCTCTCATACGTTCTACAGCTTCGTGAAGAATGACATTATGATCAAATGCTAACTGCATATTTTGAGCTTCTTTAAGGTCAAACCATTCTGCCCCGTTGATTTTAACCTTCTTAGCATCAATCAGGGAAATATAGGCGCAGCTGATAATCCGCATTCTGGGATCCCGCCTAACATCACTGAAGGTATACAGCTGTTCCCGGTAAATATTTTTTAATCCCGTCTTACTTTCCAGGGTTCGATCCAGAGTATCTTCCAGCGTTTCCGATTTCAATACAAATCCGCCCGGCAGCGAATAACTGTCTTTATAGGGATATTCCTCCCTCTTTACCAGCAGTATTTTTAACGACTGCCTGTCCCGTTTTCTATAATTGCCGCTGGCTGCTTTCATGATCCCAAACACTACTGCATCCACGGTAATTGACACCGGTTCGTAATCTCCCGGATTATAATGATCCAGAAATTCCTGTTCTTCCTTGCTTTTTGCTATATAGTTACTCATTTTGTTATCCATCAGCTGTCCTCCTGTATATAAATGGTTATCTCCAATCCAAAAATGCCACCGTATCCCGAATATCAGCCGTTTTGCCCAGTGCCATACCCAGCCGTTGTAATCCTATGGCAAAACCGCCCGTTGGTGTTCCATCATATTGTGCCAGTTCTTTCAGATAACTGCAATATCTTTTTTCGTCCACAGAAAATATTTTCATCATTTTTTTCTGCATACGGGCATCCATGATCCGCATATCCCCTCCGCCAATCTCTATTCCATTCAATACAATATCAAAGGATAGCGTTTTAGCATTTATCAAATCCTCCTGCCCAAAGTTCTCAGGAGCTGCAAAAATATGATGGTTGGGTATGAGAATACCGTCAGCAGTCCGCTCTCCATTGGTAAGGGGCATATGATAAACCACCACAATAGATACCTCATCCTGTTTTTCTCTAAGATCCGGTTTCATCTGCTCCCCATAATTATCCCTGCAGAAAATCCCGTCCATTAAATGAACGCTTACTCTCCTGCCCTCATCAGCACAGATATATTCCAGTAACCCAAGAGCTTCCTGAATAAGTTCATGCAGGCTTTCTATATGCGTCTCCACATCTATCTGAACAAATTCACACAAACGGGTTTCTTTCTTATCCTCATGGGCAATGGGCCTGAAACAATGGGCAAACTGATAATACCTGTCATATCCTGCCATCATGATAAGCATTTTATATACCTGTGGAGAATCCGCCAGGCAAAGCTCCTCCTCTTCTATCCGAACAGGAAAATACGGATTGTATCTCTCCCCGCCGGGATCAGACAGCACCGGAGTATCAAATTCAATAAATCCATGCTTTTCCAAATACCCTCTGGCTCTATGCCGGATCCTGTTCGTCAGTTCCAGGCACTCCTTCACTTCTCTCCTTTGTAAATGTTCTACCGCCCTCATCTATTTACCTCTCCTTCAAACCATTCCTTAAGAAAAACTTCCGACCTGTACAGTCAACTCTTGTAATCGAATTGAGTTGATTAACATACCGGTCTAAAATCCCGCTCTTATCTTCTCCCGCAAGCAAAGAACCAAGCTTTGGATTATTTGTGGGACATACACTGACCCAGCCGCTTGCAGAATGTTTCAGACTGTAGATTCCTTCCTGGCAGTATTCATTACAGGTATCACACATATCACTTCTGTGGGTGCAGGAAATACTGTCTTTCATGTTAACCAATACTCCATTCCACCGGCAATTGTAAGAATCACACCCCACCCGGAGCCTGCGTTGTATCATAACTCCCTGACTTTTGATATCCGCTCTCAGCTCTTGCAGATTGACAAACTCTTCCTCCCAAAACGCTCTGTTTCCTTTGGAATAGTATAAATCCAATACACTTATGTAGATATCCGTCTGGTATTTTTCATTAAGGCATTTTACAAGCTCCACAAGTTTAGGCAATTCATCCCTGTTCTGTTTCATATAGACAAAATTCAATCCCACAGAACTAATACCGGCTTTACAGCATTCTTCTATCACCGTCAACGTATCAGCCGCTTGCGGATTGCCTGCTATTTTCACACGCAGATCACGATCTACTGCATCAATCGAAATCTTTAATATATCCACATTATTTTTAATCAGATCCAAATTGGCAGGCACTCGTGTCCCGTTTGTAGTAATTTCAACTTTCTTAAATATTTTTTTTGCTGCTATAAGCAGCTGATCTATTTCTTTCGCAAGTAATGGCTCTCCACCTGTAAATGAGATGATTTCAAATCCACGGGC
>UQCR01000207.1 GCA_900539655.1 uncultured Robinsoniella sp. | reverse complement strand
TTTGTGCGGGCTCTTTTTATCAAGAGTTCGACGAATGTCGAACTTTCCTATTATATAAAAAGAAAAAGCCGCTGACACGTTATCTTCTAACGCATCAACAGCTTCTGTCTTGCTTTGTTTCAGTGTATTATTCGGTTTTGCAAAGGTTTATTTGCTTTCAGCATTCTCCCTGATACGGTAATAATCATCCATATCAATGCCTATTTTTACCTTGGCATCTGGTTTTCGTTTGCCCAAAAGGCACACAGTCTCAACGGTACTTTCGTTGTCCCAACAAAGTTCCTGTGTCTCTCTGTCTCCAAAATACACCGGAAAACGGAACTTTATGTGCTTCAGGAATCTGCCATCTGGCTGCTCCTGCTCGTAAATGTCCACCTGTTCTACAAAGCTGTTAAGAAATTCTTTCTTCTCCAGGTCGGTGAACTTATCATATAGTTTATCAAAATACAAAAGAAATTGATAGACGTTTTCTTCTGATATTTTCTGTTGTCGGATATTCAACAGGCGGTTCTTGACTTCCTCTATACTGTTCTCCACGCCTTCAATCTCATCATACAAACGGTATAACCTTGTCTCCATATCCTGATATTTCTTCTCATAAAATTTATCCATGATATCCAGACTGTCCATCTGCTGTCCAAGCCTTGCTTTTGCTCCGGTCAGTTGTCTGTGCTGTTTTTCCAGTCCTTCAATCTCTTTTTCTATTTCTTCTGTATCTATTCTTGAGCCGATTTTATTCAGAATGGCTTCTTCAAATTTAGGATTCTTCACCAGTTTCCGAATAACCTCTTCCACTGCATTGTTAATCTTCTCTTCGCTCCATTGTTTACGATATCCACATTTATGACCATCTACCAGGCGACGATGTTTGCAGGCATAATAGAAATAATCCTTATATAAGGTTCCGTCTTTCTTTTTCTTTCGGTTTACGTTTCCATACATACCGCTTCCACATAACGGACATCTCAATATTCCGGATAAAATATGCTCATGATCCAGACTATGCGTCTTTTCATATTTCACACCTGTTTTTTCCCGTTTTTGATGTGCCAGCTCCCAATCTGTTTCTGAAATAATTCCTTCGTGGATACCATCATGCAGCATATAATTTTCCTGTTTTACAATGCGATATTCATTTCTTGTTCCTGAAACTTTCTCGTTCTTCCTTCGTCCATAAGCCAACTTTCCACAGTATACCGGATTATCCAGAACGCCTTTTATAAACGAAGAGGCAAATGCGTCCAGTGTATTATTCTGTCGTTTTTTCTTTTTATATCCATGCTGGTTCAGCCATGCGGCAATCGCAGAGATTCCCATATTGGTATGAATAAATTTGTCATAGATCAGACGAATAATCTCTGCTTCGTCCTCTGCAATCTGCAATTCTCCATTTACCAATTCATAGCCATATGGAGCAAATCCACCGTTCCATTTTCCTTCCCTGGCTTTCTGCTTACGTCCCTCCATTGTCTGAACAAGGATATTCTCTCGTTCAATCTCTGCCACCGCAGACAGAACAGAAATCATCAGCTTTCCACTATCTTTTGAGCTGTCAATTCCATCTTCAACACAGATCAGATTCACTCCAAAATCCTGCATCCTCTGCAAAGAATTTAAAACATCTGCCGCATTACGACCGAATCTGGAAAGCTTGAACACCAGTACAAACTGTACCTCATCTGTTCCATTCTCAATATTATCCAACATTCTCTGAAATTCCGGTCTGCCCTCTACGCTCTTTCCAGACTTACCTTCATCTGAATACTCATTTACGATTTCCATATTCTGAAATTCCGCATATCTCTTGAGTTTTTCTTTCTGAGCATCCAGACTGTAGCCATCTACCTGCATGGTTGTGGATACTCTGGTATATATATCGCATTTAATCTTTTTATTCTTCATAATCTTCCTCGCAGTATAACTCTGTTTCATTGTCCCAACCTTATTTTAGTACTTGTTCCAACTATTTTCAATACTTATTTTCCCTATTGACGCATTTCTTCGCCAATCGTATAATTAAGTTAGATACAGAGCATTTCTGTTATCAAAATATTGCCCGCCCACCATTGGCGACTTATAAATGATTGGCTCGAAAATATTGTTCGCTTACCGGAAGCGTCTAATAAATGTCCGGCTTGAAAATTATTTAGAAATAATTTCTGTTTTTGATATTGTGTTTTTATCACACATTGCATATACTATAAATACACAAAAAAGCCAAAAAAGAGGAGGTGTTAGTATGGCTACTTCAAGTATTACTCATAATTTTGTCGTATCCAATCCAAATAGCGTAAAGCGTTTTGTCGCAGCAATTGACGAAGCCGACCGTGACCGCACACCAAAGCAGACACTTCCCGGACGTCAGTTAACGAACCCACAGGAAATCTTAGCTTTAATGTCAAAAAGGAAGAAAAAACATGTCTGATAAATATTTTACCGTTAATATTCGGGCATATTTGGATAAAGACGAACCGACATATATCGGAGAGGAAAGTCTTTACGACTTACTCTCCGATTTTTCTTGTCCCAAAAATCCCGATGTGGAATACTTTTTATTACATAATGCGATTGAGTTTACCAAAAAAGATCAATCTATCACTTATCTGGTATTTGATGCTGAAGATGCTTCACTGGTTGGTTATTTTTCACTTACAATAAAACCAATCTCTGTCCGTGCTTCAAATATCAGCAAGACAATGGCAAAAAAACTGTCCCGTGTCAGTATTTTGGATGAAGAAACACAATCCTATACTACCGCAGCTTACCTGATTGCCCAGTTGGGAAAGAACTATTCTCTTCCAAAGGAAAAACGAATTCCTGGAAATATTCTACTGGGATTTGCACTGGAAACCATATCCAGTCTCAAATATTCCGTAGGTGGCGTTATGGAGTTTCTTGAATGCGAAGATAATGAATTTCTTCTGAGCTTTTATACGCAAAATCATTTCAAGCCATTTGATACGCGTATTACCGCTTCTCAGAATAATGAGCCACACACTCTGCATCAGCTTTTAAAATTTATTTGATTTAAAAATGCATGAAAAAAGCGACAGTCTGATTTACATTTTGTATTTCAGGAAACTGCCGCTTCTTTTTCTTCCTTATTCTGTTTTTCTTCCTCCAACTCCCGGAGGACTTCTTCGCCGTACTTATCAATCATCCGTACCAGAAAATCAATGCACCGCTCAAATTCAATATTCTGTTGCATAAGCTCCTCCCGTTATTGTTTGTTCTGAGCTTATTTTACAGAACCTGCCTGAAAACCACATTGAATAGAAATTGATTGTAAATTGACACAATCACTTTAAAAATATCCGTATTTTCTTGAATCGAATATATGTTCGTGTTATGATAGATATACTCAATCTTAACTACGAAAGGGGAATTTCTATTGAATCGATGCGATTTTTCTTCTATTAGCACTTGCTTAAAAAATCATATCAGCGAAAGTAATCAAATGAGTCAGCCTGATTTTTTATACGAATTATTTGAAGATTTTATGGATGATCCGGCAAATCAGGATTTTTCAATGGATAACGGTCTGGTTTGCCGCTGGATGACTGGTCAGGCTAAAATCAGTCCTAAAATATCCGCTTACTATTCCAAGCCATCCAATCAGGAAAAATTAGCCCATACCATCCACCAGAATCTTCTTCCACTGATGTCTGACTGTAATATGGCTATACAAGATATTTACACTTTATTCATTCAGGATGACAGCATCTCAGATGCGAAAAAGAAAAATCTGACTCCCTTATATAAACCAGCCAGTTCAAGACTGCTGTTTCTTGCAAAACTGATTTCTTTTGGCATGGAACGCCAATTCATCAAACGTAATACCAAAAATCAGAAGCTGCTCGCCGGAGGCGCTTTATCCCCTATTGTGCTGGATTATATTATGGACAGTGAGGTTCCGAAACCATGCCGTCATTTTATCGGAAGAGATAAAGAACTAGAAGAATTATATACCATGCTTGAGGAAAACCGTCATGTTTTTCTTTGCGGAATCGCCGGAATCGGAAAAAGTGAACTTGCCAAAGCCTACGCAAAGCAGTACATAAAGCAATACACCAATATCCTTTATGTAGAATATACCGGCAATCTTCATCAGGACATTACTGACATGGATTTTATTGACGATCTTCCGGAAAGCACTGAACAGGAACGGTTTCAAAGACATAACCGTTTCCTGCGTTCCCTGAAATCTGATACTCTGCTTATCATAGATAATTTTAATGTCACTGCCACACAGGACAGCTTTCTGTCAGTAGTATTAAAATATCGCTGCCAGATTTTATTTACGACCAGAAGTAATCTGAATGAATACTGTACTTTTCAATTAAAAGAAATACAGGATATAAACATTCTTTTCCAACTGACATCTGCATTTTATTCAGAAGCAGACAAGTATCGTTCGACCGTCGAAAAAATTATAGAGACCGTACACTATCATACTTTTGCTGTAGAACTGGCTGCAAAACTTTTGGAAAATGGAATTTCAACTCCAGGTCAGTTATTAGCAAAACTTCAGGAAGAAAGAGCATCTCTCGATAATGAAGATAAAATTAAGATAATCAAGGATGGTCAAAGCAGTAAAGCCACTTATTATAGTCATATCCATACTCTATTTTCACTATATGCTTTATCCCGAAAACAGCAGGATATCATGTGCAATTTGTGTTTTCTTCCTTACACTGGTATTTCTGCCCGCATATTCGCCAAATGGCTGGAACTGCCTACCTTAAATGAAATTAACGACTTGATTGAAACTGGTTTTGTGCAGACAACTACACGTCACACAATCTCCCTGCATCCTATGATTAAGGAAATTGCCCTTTCAGAGACAAAACCATCTGTAAGTAGCTGTCACATATTACTGGATTCTTTACAGAAAATATGTTTAATGCATGGAATTGAAGTCGATTATTACAAGAAGCTGTTTCAGACAGCAGGAAACATCATAGAATTGATTGAAAAAGATGATATACCAAAATATCTACTTTTTCTGGAAAATGTTTTTCCATATATGGATAATTATAATTACCAGAAAGGTATGAAAGAAATCATTCAGGAATTAAAAAATTTTTTGAAGCCTAAAGACATTGGCACCGATTCTGACCGGGCATTGTTACTGGATTTTCAGGCTACTCTTGAAATCAAGCCAGAAAAAGCAATAAAACTGGAAAAGGATGCACTTGCCCAGATAGAAAATATCACTGCTGACAATGCTCGCCTTGTTTCCAACCTTCATGCCAATCTCGGTGGACTTTACCGCATGAACGGTCATCCCTATCTTGCAAGAGAATACATGGAAAAAAGTATCTCACTGCTTGACCAATTTAACCTGCTTCATATAAATGACAGCATACCTCAGATTGCCAATTATGCAATGTTCCTGACAGAACAGCAGGAACCCGAAAGAGGAATCTCTGAATTGCAAAAATTATCCGGCATCATCAAGGAATACCATTCCGATGACTGTCTGGATTATGCCAAAGTTCAGGAAACCCTTGGAACCATTTATCTGATGACTGCCAATCTTCCGCAAGCCAAAACACATTTTAAAAGAGCTTTCAAAATATATGAAAAGATCTGGGCTGATGAACCAGAAATGATTGAAGCAAAATATCAGGAAATTCAGGAGTTATATCCACAGATTGGATTTTTCATTGGAAAAAATCTATCCGGTCTTTTAACAAAATAAGCATAATTTACGGCGGGCAACTTGCCC
>UQCR01000206.1 GCA_900539655.1 uncultured Robinsoniella sp. | reverse complement strand
CAGGTGCAGGTGATAATGCGGCAGCTGCTGTGGGAACGGGAACGGTAGGAGACGGAATGTGTAATATATCTCTTGGTACCTCCGGAACTATTTTTATTTCCAGTAAAGATTTTGGAGTGGATGAACATAATGCATTGCACGCTTTTGCCCATGCAGACGGGCATTACCACCTGATGGGCTGCATGTTAAGTGCTGCTTCCTGCAATAAATGGTGGATGGATGATATTATCGGGACGAAAGACTATGCGAAAGAGCAAAGTGAAATCACTGAGCTTGGACTTAATAATGTATTCTTTCTGCCTTATCTAATGGGAGAACGTTCCCCTCATAACAATCCAAATGCAAGAGGAACCTTTATTGGTATGACGATGGATACCACCAGGGCAGATATGACACAGGCTGTATTAGAAGGAGTTGCATTTGCAATCCGGGATTCTTTTGAAGTTGCAAAATCCCTGGGCATCCAAATTGAAAGAACAAAGATCTGTGGAGGAGGAGCCAAAAGTCCTCTCTGGAAAAAGATTGTTGCAAACGTATTAAATATAAAAGTAGATGTCATTGCCAGTGAAGAAGGTCCGGGACTTGGCGGAGCTATGCTGGCGGCAGTTGCCTGCGGCGAATACAAAAATGTGGAAGAAGCGGCATCAAATATTGTACGTGTGGTAGATACTATTGAACCTACACCTGAAATCGCTGCAAGGTACGAAGAAAAGTACAGGAAATTTGTTAAGATTTATCCAACGGTTAAAAATCTGTTTCAGGAGATCATCTAAATCCTGCCGCAGGAAGGTCCCCGGGTCATTGACTCGGGGTATTTTTCGTGATATCCTAGCTTTTGTAGAAATGACAATATTCACCAGAGCGTGTTTTGATTTGCTTGCGGGCAGATGGCAGTAATGAATTTTTAAATACGCTTCTGGACAAAGAAAGAGGAGACATTATGATTAAAGTATGTATCTTTGACTTGGATGGAACACTGGCGGACACAGTAGAATCGTTGGCCTATTGTGGGAACCGGGCTCTTCAAGCTATGGGACTGTCCACTTTTCCTACGGACCGTTACCGGTATTTTGCAGGGGATGGATCAGCAGAGCTTGTGAGAAGATGTCTGAGAGAAAATGGAGACCTGCAATGCCGGCGTTTTGATGAGATCAGCAGCCTGTACGGAACTTACTTTGCAAAGGATTGCATGTATCATGTGAAGCCTTTTCCTGGAATTACAGAATTACTGGAGTGGTTAAAAGCCCATGGTATAAAAATCAGTGTTTTTTCAAATAAGCCTCATGAACAGGCAATAGATGTGGTGGAATCACTTTTCGGGGAAGGGTATTTTGATTATATACAGGGACAACAGGAAGGAATTCCAAGAAAGCCTGCTCCCAATGGCGCAATAAAAATTGCAGAGCATTTTCAGGTTACCCGTGATGAATGCCTTTACATAGGGGATACAAATACCGATATGCAGACAGGAAATGCAGCGGGGATGAATACGGTGGGCGTCTTGTGGGGCTTCCGTGACAGAGCGGAATTAGAAGAAAATCACGCTAAAAGTATTGTAAGCAGTCCTTCCGAAATCTCCTTCATGCTGGAACAGGATTATTTAAGACCTGTACGCGATATACAAGGAGGCCAGAATGATTAAATTAATAGCAAGCGATTTAGACGGAACTTTATTACAAAATGGTGCCCAGGAATTAAAGCCTGGGACTGTACAGCTGATACATGAACTGACGAAGCAGGGGCGCATATTCGTGGCAGCAAGTGGAAGACAGTATCCAAATCTGAAGAGGTTGTTTGCTCCGGTAAGTGATGAGATTGCATTTATATGTGAAAATGGATCTCTGGTTGTATACCAGGATAAAATTTTGGCAAAGCACATTATTCCAAGGGATACGGGCAGGGAGATTTTAGAGGCGATGATGGAGCGGGACGGATGTGAAGCACTGCTCTCGGGTGTCAATACCTGTTATATTCAGCCAAAAGATGAGGCGTACATGATTCATATACGGGACGTGGTCAAAAATACCGTTACAGTAGTGGATGATATTATGCAGGTAGAAGAACCCTATCTTAAAATATCTGTATATGAAAAGAATGGGATAAATAATTCAGAAGAATATTGGAATGACCGGTTTGGAGGGAAAGTCACGGTTGTGACCTCAGGCAATCTCTGGCTGGATACCGTTCCAAAAGGTGTCAATAAAGGAACCGCGATTCAGGATCTTTACCGGGAACTTCAGGTGACGCCACAGGAGACAATGGCATTTGGGGATCATTTTAATGATGTGGAAATGCTTCAAAACGCTGCATATAGTTTTGCAATGGACAATGCCCAGCCGGGGATTCTTGATCTATGCAATTTTCATACAGATCTGGTGGAAAAAACCTTGGAAGAAGTATTGGACGGAAAATATGATCAGGATACATCCGAAAATATATCACATGAAAACAGAACGAGTCTTGGCAGCAGAAAATGCAGCATGGGAGGAAAACAATGATAAAATTAGTTGCTTCAGATATTGATGGTACACTGCTGGTGGAAGGAAGCGATAAAATAAATGAAGAAATTTTTGATGTTATCCTGAAGTTAAAAGACAAGGGCACTCTTTTTGCAGCTGCAAGCGGCAGACAGTATGCCAGTATCCGAAGATTGTTTGAACCAATTGAGAATGAAATGATCTTTGTATCCGAAAATGGTTCCAATGTAGTCTGCAGGGGTTATGAGATGTCATCTACCGTACTGAATCGCAGTGATGCAGAAGAGCTGATCCATTTTATACGCAGGCAGCCTGGGTGTTATCTGACTGCATCCACCAGGGGACCTATGTATATCGAAGATGATGACGCAGACTTCTGGAAATTATTAACGGAGGGATACCACAATGATATGCGCCTTGTACCGGACGTACTCAAAGAGGATATTGAGATTATTAAAATTTCAATCTATAAGAGTACAGGCGTCCAGGACATTGCAGAAGAAGTGGTTGATCAGTGGAAAGAACGGTTCCATGTGACGGTTGCCGGAGACCCCTGGATTGATTTTATGGATTTTGATGCAGATAAAGGGAAAGCCCTGCAGACCATACAGCAGACTCTCCGCATTTCCAGAGAAGAAACAATGGTTTTTGGTGATAATAATAATGACCTGGGAATGATCGCCAGTGCGGAAGAGAGCTATGCGGTTGCCAATGCCCAGCCCAAAGTACTGGAAGCTGCAAAACATATTGCAGAAGAAAACGTAAATGACGGTGTATTAAAGGTCATGAAAACATTGCTGGAGTCCGATTAATTATTGGATGAAAGCAGATAAAAGCAGACAGCTTAAAGGAGGATTTTAGATGTATAAATACGATGATGTGTGCCTGAAGGCATTTTTAGAAAACCAGTTACAATTATTTGATGAAAAAGTAGCACAAACGCCTGAAGAAGCCGATGAATTTTTAGATGATATGATGGCGGTAGTTGTGGATACGCTGGAAGAAGTACGGGATTATTTTGAAGAAGCCGGGATGGATACCTCGGATATGTCCGGGGATGAACTGGAAGAGGCTTCCGAAGTGTTCCACCTTCCGGACGGGCGTTATCTTATTGTTGAGGGTTAATACTACAAACCATCTTACCGAGATTGTGTCTGCCGCCACAAAGCTGGATTACTTAGCATGATGGGACGGACTCAGGGGCTGTGAGGCAGACCGCTTAATCAGGGAAAGAAAATCATATTTATGACGGCAAGAATCAATATATGCACCGGATAAAACCAGTAAAAGAAATATTTCATAGAACGTCCCCTTTCCCCGTTATAGAACCAGATGGGAATAAATGAGAGGGCTGCTGCTGGTTCCCATAATACGGAAACAGCTCCGCTAAGTACCTGGCTCCTTCTGTGAAAGCGGAAGAAGTAGAGGATTTCTATTAGAAAAATACCCATAAAACTATAGTCTACATTTAGCACATAACCAGCGAGCATTCCGACGGTAAATACAACCATCTGCAAGAAAACCTTTCCTTCAACGCGGGAAGCGATAATCATAACCACCAATCCGATAAAGAGGGTAAAGAATATGTTCTGCTGGTTGAAGTCAAAAAACGATCCGCCAATTGCCAGGTCAAAGGGAATTTCGGAAATGAAAGCAAAGAGAAGCAGCCGGAGTGCATATTTCTTTACGTTTTTTGTGTGGATAAAACCTTCCACTAACAGAAAGCAGAAGATAGGAAAAGCCAGTCTGCCGATCTGACGCATAACTGTATAAAGGACTTTCAGGTTTTCAAAGAGAATGGGATTGGACTGGATATAATCCTGATAAAGGAGTCCTCCTCCAAGGGTAAATGCACCAATGTGATCGATAAGCATGGTGATAATGGCAATCATTTTTAATGTATAGCCGTTAATTGAAAATGGTTTGTTCTGCTTCATAATGTCATCCTTTGCTACTATTTGTTTTAAGAATTATAGCTTATTTTGTCGTTGCTTGCAAGGGCGTACAGAATATATTTTACCGCATTCTCCAGGGTAGAAGCAAACAGTGAAATAAAACGAGGTAATTATAATGAAACGTATGATTAATCTGACAGACAGCCCGGATGACTTGGAGCGTTTTCATGGTGATCAGGACTTACAGGAATTCTGTCAAAAATTTAATTGTGATGGATATGAGTATATGAATATCGGACTGGATGATACCTGCAGGATTCCACCTGGACAGGTAATTGGGGTTCACTTGATTTCATTTAATGCCTGGATGGACTTATGGACAGAAAATGAAGAGGCACTGGTCAGGGAATATGACAGTATGGATACCGTAAAGGAAGTATTTGGTGGAAGAACGAAAGAAGCATTGCTGTGTAAATTTCAAAAAAATCTGGACTTTGCCCAGAGTGTCCATGCAGAGTACGTTGTATTCCATGTCAGCGAGGTTAAGATTAAGGAATCCCTTACCTATCAGTTTTCGTATACGGATGAAGAAGTAATTGAGGCAGTATGCCAGATTGTGAATGCATTATTGGATGAAAAAAAGTATTCTTTTTATTTTCTGATGGAAAATCTATGGTGGCCTGGATTTACCTTTACCAATCCCCAGATGACACAGAAGCTGATGGAGGGTATCCACTATAAGAAAAAAGGAATCATGCTGGATACGGGACATCTGCTTCACACAAATTTAGATATCCGGAATCAGAGGGAAGGAATTGAATATATACTTAAGCAGTTGGACGAGCATGGAGAATTGTGCACCTGGATCAAAGGCATTCATTTGAATAAATCCCTTACCGGAGATGCGGTAAAAGAAATGCAAAAAACAGATATTGTCTGGAAGGACCGTTATTATGAACGCTGGTCCCAGATCTTTACTTATATTTTTCAGATAGATCTGCACCAGCCATTTACTGATCCTCTGGTTCCAGAGCTTGTGGAACGGATAGATCCGCTGTTTCTGACTTATGAATTCATCAGCAGAAGCCGTGAGGAGCATGAAATGCTGCTGGCAAGACAGAGCGACGTTTTTCATATGAAATAGGCGTGTCTGGGCGGAAAGCAATTTTATAACACGTTTTGGTACTACAGCGAACGTTTTGTAATGATCTATTAAATGCATTATATTTGGGTTTTGCTGAGGAAGGGACGCTTTGTGTAATATAGGTAGTGTACGGAAAGATGGGCGCGGGAAACTGATATGGACTCCGTCAGCTTGCCGCAGAACTGGTATTTTCTAACCTTTGCGGAGCGCTTTTTGGCGGCACGCGGGCATTCACCGAGAAATCCTGATGCATTTCTCGGTTCAGTGCCCGCTTAGTATCCG
>UQCR01000205.1 GCA_900539655.1 uncultured Robinsoniella sp. | reverse complement strand
AGAGGCAGCTCCCCCGTTTCCCGTTTCTGCCCGGCCCCCCCCCTGCCACATCCCCCGCTGCATAAAGGCCCCCGATGGTTGTTCTTCGTTTGGTATCTACCCAATATCCGCTTGCTGTGTGTCCTCCCACAATATATGGTTCCGTTCCTTCAATCTCCACATCCGCAGTACTTGGAGGCGTGCCCTCCTCCAGCCATTTCAGCGTCTGGGAAGGTGCCATATTCAGATATGCCTTCATAAGCTCCAGATCCTGTTCTTTGGAAATACCAGTTGTCCTGAGGTAACAGGGACCTCTTCCGGCGAGATTCTCTTTTACGGTTCCATATACCCGCTGCGAGGTAGAGATCCCATACTTCTCCTCGTATACTTCCCCCCTGGCATTCACCTGTTTTGCTCCGGCACCCTGCGCAATCGTTCCGGTTGGGGCAATCGTATCTTTGCAGCGAAGCGCGATAAAACGCATCTCAAAAGATGTCATTTCGGCTCCGGCGCGTATCCCCATAGCATAACCTCCACCGGTATTAAAGGGCGGATACCACATCTTATGCCTTGAAAATCCGGGGTTGTTAGGACGATACAGCCCTGCTGCACCTCCGGAAGCACAAAGCACGGCTTTTGCTTCCATTACATAGATTACAGGCTCATTCACTCCAATCCCTACGGCTCCCAGAATTTTATGATCATCCATAATATAGTCAATAACAGAAACCTGATTCAGCACCTTTACATCCTTTAACCCATTCACCGCATCAGCCAGAAGAGGTTTTATGTTCTCACCATTGATCTTAATATTGCGTTTACCTCTGGTGACGTATTCCCCATTTTCATCTTTCAAAATCACAAGCCCCAGGGATTCCAGGTGAGCAGTCACATCATTCAGATACCCGGACATAGTCAGGAGCAGATCTTCTCTTACGATGCCCTGTGCATCTTTCTTCGCATAATCAACGTAATCATCAGGCGTCATCCCTTTTGTAATATAGGCATTGAGCGCATTCACTCCCGCTGCGAGACAGCCGCTTCTCTTAATGTTTGCCTTCTCGGCAATTATGATTGATGCATTACTCTCCCGGCGTATTGTTAATGCAGCGTAACAACCGGCTGTTCCACCCCCAATAATCAAAATGTCACTTTTTTGTCTTCGTATCTGTAACTCTTTCATATATCGGCTCCTTTTGCTTAAAGAATTTCTTTCATATACAGTAAGGTTCCTACCTTTTCCTATCTATTTGATCCGTATATGCTCAAACCGCTTACGGAAAAATCTATAGATAAATCAGATTACTTTCCTGTAGATTCTGATTTTCAATCAGCCTTGTGCTATTTTCATCAAATTCATACAGCTTATAGATTAATACGCTTACCTCATCACCAGGCTTTAGCATTTCCTTCTCCAGCGGCCAATTTGCCGTAAGTGCCAGATCTCCAACCAAGACTCTTATTTCCTGATAGCTGCCGCGAAACGAGCTTTCACTCACAACCCCGTCTTCACAGGCATGAACAAACTGCTTCATTTTCCCGCGCTTTGCAATTTTGACAAATTCCGGACGGATTACTGCTCTATGCCGTATTCTGCCTGTATCAAATCCTTTTAACTCACCATAATTCTCCAAAACCGCAGACTCACCCACGAATTGCGCCACAAAAGGCGTAGCCGGGTTTCGGTATATTTCGTCCGGTGTTCCCATTTGCTCTACTCTGCCACGGTTGGTAATAATAATATCGTCCGCCACCTCCACTGCTTCATCCTGGTCATGTGTAACAAAGATACTGGTAATTCCAATTGTATGAATCATTTCCTTTAACCAGCTTCTCAGTTCCTTTCGCACTTTTGCATCAATTGCAGCAAAAGGTTCATCCAGCAGTAAAAGCTGCGGGTTGGGTGCAAGTGCCCTGGCAAATGCCACACGCTGTCTCTGCCCTCCGGATAATTGATGGGGATAACGTTTTTCCAGTCCATCCAGTCCGATCAGATGTACAAGCTCCATAACACGGCTATGAATGTTTTCTTTATTCTGCTTTTTGATCTGAAGGCCGAATGCAATATTATCAAAGACCGTCATGTAGCGGAACAGTGCATAACTTTGAAATACAAAACCGATGCCTCGTTTACTCGGCTCCCGGTCATTTACCCGTATTCCATCTATAAATATATCGCCCGCATCGGGTGTTTCTAACCCTGCTATCATTCGCAGAATCGTTGTTTTCCCGCTTCCGCTGGGTCCAAGAAGTCCCGCCATTCTGCCTTTTTCAATACCAAAACTAACCTGGTCAGATGCCGTATAATCTCCGAACTTTTTCTGAATATTTTTTAATTCCACATACATCAGCGGCCACCTCCCTTTTTCCCCTTATATTCAACCAGATTTCTTAAGACCAGTATCACAATTGCCAGCAGTACCAGAATCGTTGACACTGCAAATGCCTGTGTAAACTTAAATTCGTTGTATAATATTTCCACATGCAGAGGCAGTGTATTGGTTTTTCCTCTCAGATGTCCCGAAATAACAGACACTGCCCCAAATTCACCTACTGCTCTGGCTGTACATAAGATAATCCCATACAGCAATGCCCATTTGATATGCGGGAACGTAATCTTGCGAAATATCGTAAAACCTCCAGCTCCCATAAGTGCCGCCGCTTCTTCCTCGTCTGTTCCCTGAGCATTCAGTACCGGTATCAGCTCTCTGGAAATAAAAGGAAAGGTGACAAATATCGTAGCCAATATAATACCCGGAATGGCAAATACAATCTTAATATCTGCCATTTGCAGCAACGGATATGCCCACCCGATTCTACCAAAGGTCATGGAAAGCACCAATCCGGCTATCACCGGTGATATGGCAAAGGGGATATCAATCAGGGTAGTTAAAAACTTCTTTCCCCGAAAATGGTACTTGGTCACTGCCCAGGCTGCAAAAATTCCAAACAGGGTATTTACTGCTACTGCAGCACCCGTTGCTTTTAATGTGAGGAAAAAAGCTTTCATCGCATACTCATCTGCAATCGCCTTTGCGTATGCCTCCCATCCGCCTCTCAAGGCTTCTTTTACAATGACCACTAACGGCAGAATCAGCAATACTGTTAGAAAGACAAGGCTGATTCCAATCAATACTATTTTTGTAACACGGTTTTCCTGTTTTTCTTTCATGGCAGCTTTCCTCCTATTCCCCCGAGAATTTTGCGGCATAAATCTGTACGGAGTTAATCAATAATAATATCAAAAATGATATGAAAAGCATTACCAACGCTATGGCTGTAGCTCCTTCATAATCAAATTGTTCCAGTTTCCCCATAATCAATAACGGGGCAATTTCTGTTTTATAAGGGATATTTCCCGCAATGAATACCACACTGCCATACTCCCCGATTGCTCTGGCAAAAGCCAGGCCAAATCCAGTCAGAAGTGCCGGTGTTATCTCAGGCAGGACAATCCTAAAAAATGTTACCGCTCTTCCTGCCCCCAGCATCGCAGCAGCTTCTTCATACTGACCGTCTAACTTTTCCAGCACCGGTTGAATCGACCTTACAATAAAGGGTATTCCGATAAAAATCATGGCTATGGTAATTCCAATCCGGGAATAGGCAATTTTAATACCAGCTTTTGCAAATAGCCCGCCAATCCAGCCATTATCAGAATACAGCGTCGTTAATGCTATACCAGCTACTGCTGTTGGGATTGCAAACGGTAATTCAATTAATCCGTCTACCAGTCGTTTTAACGGAAATCCGTATCTCACCAGAACCCAGGCAAGCACCACCCCGAAAAAGCTGTTGACCAGTGCCGCAATAAATGCACATAAAAAGCTCACCTTGTAGCCGTCTATAATTCTTCTGTCCGTCACAATGCTTACGAATTCGGCAAATCCCAGCCCCGATGCACTCACAACGATGGAAGCCAATGGAATGATTACGATCAATCCAAGCAACGCCAATGTGATACCCATCGTAAGCCCGAATCCCGGGATTACTCTTTTTGATCTTTGTTTCCTTTTCATATATTTCCCTCTCTGCTGCTACCCAGTGACTAATTTTCATCATAGATCTGGTCGAAGATACCGCCGTCATCAAAATGCTTCTTCTGAACTTTTTCCCAGCCCCCAAAGATCTTATCATCTATAGTTACCAGATTCATTTTCAGATTAAACTGGTGCTCATATTGTGACGCTATTTTTTCATCTGCCGGGCGATAATAATTTTCTGCTGCGATACGCTGGCCTTCTTCTGAATAGAGGTATTCCAGGTACGCCCGGGCAGCATTTTCGGTTCCTCTTTCCTCCACCGTCTGATCTACGACAGCCACCGGAGGCTCTGCCTTAATGCTGATATCGGGTGTAATTAATTCATATTCATCCGGATGTTCCTCCATTGCCAAAAATGCTTCATTCTCCCAGGCAATCAGAACATCCCCCTGCCCATTCTCCACAAATGTTGTAGTTGCCCCCCGGGCTCCCGAATCCAGGACCAGCACATTCTTATACAGGGTTTTCATATAGGATTCCACCTTTTCCTCATCACCCTGGTAGGTCTGCTCTGCATAAGCCCATGCCGCGAGATAATTCCATCTGGCTCCGCCTGAAGTCTTGGGATTTGGTGTAATAATCTTAATTTCCGGCTTGATTAAATCATTCCAGCCGTTTATCTGCCGGGGATTTCCCTTTCTTACCAGGAACACAATGGTGGACGTATAGGGTGCGCTGTTATCCGGAAGTTTACTCTGCCACCCTTCCTGAATCAGTCCCGCTTCCTGAATTGCGGTAATATCTGCAGCCAGGGCAAGGGTCACTACGTCTGCTTCGTTCCCTTCTATCACTGATCTCGCCTGCTTTCCGGAGCCACCATGAGACTGGGTAATCTCTATTTCCTGCCCCGTTTTATCCTTCCAGTATTTTGCAAAAGCCTCATTATAGCTTTCATAAAGTTCCCTTGTCGGGTCATAAGAGACATTTGTAAGCACAATCTTTTCCGGATTGGTTTCTGTAGCGTTTGCACTTGCTGCTCCCTTCTGACATCCCGTTAAGACTGCTGCCCCTAACATAAAGACTGTTAATGATACCACCAGACCAAACTTTCTTCCTCTTACTGCTGTAACACTCTTCTTCTCTTTTTTCATAAATAATCCCCTTTTTATATTGCAATTTGCAATACTGCCTTTTTGGCTTCCTTCCTGTTTAAATTAAAATTCATTCTAATCCAGACAATAAAAAACCGGAGACTCCGAAAATAATCTTTTCGAAACCTCCAGTTGACTGGTCAGTTTATCTTATTCTTTTGTATCTGTTCCTTACGCCAAGTACCATGCGCAATTGCGCCAGACATTTACAATCTTTCTTTTACATTTTTTTCAAGCTGTACAATCCTTCCATCCTGTATGACCACTGTAACAGCACCATACTGCACCGACTGAATCGCCTGAATCACTTTCAATATATCATCCCTCTGTCCGTAAGAATCCACTTTCTTTTTTTCCATAATCCACCTCTGACTTTCATATGCAAATACTACCGGTTACCTGACAGGAACAACATCGGCACATTCGTGCTTCTTCTATGTATATTTGATTTCGGTTTCTTCGAATATTCATGTGAATTCTCCTTTCATACTTTTCTTATCCCATATATCCTATTAATTATATCGAATAAGTATGATATGTTATTAGCTATTATATCCTGAATTTTACATTTGTCAAGTGATTTTTAAAAATTTATGCATATTTGCTATTTGATAGATACTATAATTTGACATATTTCCAAAGCGCTGACAAGATGCAGCTATTAAAAGGGCGTTACCGATAGACGGTCAGCCCAGATTAAAATCTCTTAAAAAAGTGACCTTTACCTTTGCTGGGGCGGTCACTTTTTTGTGTGGTTTATGTACGCTAGTACAGCGTTGCACAAATAACTATGAATATAG
>UQCR01000204.1 GCA_900539655.1 uncultured Robinsoniella sp. | reverse complement strand
TCTATTTGAGCCTATTTTTTATGACTCAGTTTTTCATACATCATTTGACACTATCATTTCATTACAAATACAATACCATGCGAACCTAACTTAAACCTAACCGGAACCTAATTTTAACCAATCAAGGGGGTGGGGGTGGTAGTATAAGCGGAGATTTGTATTTGAAAAAGTGTCGTTATTTAGCAAAAAAACTGAATTGGATAATTACAAGGGAAATTCAGGCAGAATTATTCCAGCCAGTCCGTTTTAAAATATTCTTTCATACTGTAGAATACTACCAAACGAAAAGGAGGAACAGAGGGATATGATACTTAACAGTTTTGACATTGCCCAAAATATCCGGTTAGTACGAGAGACAAAAGGACTTACAATAGAAAAACTTGCAGAGTTAGCAGGAGTTTCGGCAAATCATATGAGCAAAGTGGAGAATGGCCTAAGAAATTTAAGTATGGAGTCATATCTAAATGTATTACAAGCATTAGATGTATATCCAGTTTTTCTTGCAGGGACAGATGATGGAGAAGATACGAAAAAATATATTTCAGATTTTGTGGAGATCATTAAAGACTGTTCCGGAAGGGAAGTGACCTTTTTATTGAATATGGCTGTAAGTATGAAAGAAAATATGATAAAAACTGGACTTACTGCAAGAAAAAAAAATAACTGGATAATGATATGTTATGAACATGACATTTTTGGCATTAATGGAGAACAAGATGAAAGAATACATATATTGGTGGCCCATTCTTTTTCTAATTGACCTGGTATTGATGTTTATTGCAATTACTGTCTTTGTAATTGCGATTATTATAATTTGATAGGAGATAAAAATGCTGACCGTTGAAGAATTAGAAGAATTACAAAATATAAGTTTAGATCAGATCAATCCAAATACATTGGTGGATTTGAACAGTATAAGAGTTGATACTTCCCAGCCAAAAGAAAAGCGCATTAAAATGCTGTTGGAAAGTGGAATCAATCCATATTTTTTCCGGGTGGGGAATATGAAAATAAAAGTTGCTTATTCAAATACAGGGAGAACACTATCTGATATTATTGAAAACTTAGTGGAAAAAGCAGAGATTTGATTAAGAACACAAATGAGAAAAAACAAAAAGAAGGTGATTATGTTAGATGGGTATGGACAACTGATTTGGATCATGGTAGAATAAAGGTGGAATAGAACTAAAGATTAAGCAGGTCCTGCCACTTATTTGGTGTATAGCCGTCCGTTTCAGGAGGGTTCATACAGCTAACTAATAAGTGGTTAGGAGCTGTTTTTATGTTTAAAAAGTATAATCATATCTTTCGAACGTACACTTATCTGCGTCTATCGGTAGAAGATGGCGATCAGATTGAGAGTGACAGTATCAAAAATCAAAGAGTCATAGTTAACCGTTATAAGGAAAATCATCCAGAAATCCAATTGGTTGGTGAGGAGATTGATGACGGATATACCGGTACTAATTTCAATCGCCCAGGCTTTCAGAATTTGCTGGAATTGATCAAGAAGGGCATGATCGACTGTATTATAGTGAAGGACTTGAGCCGATTGGGGAGAGACTTTACTGAAGTGCTGCGGTATGTCCAACGCCGGTTTCCTGAGTGGGGGATCCGTTTCATAGCAATCGACGATAACTATGACAGTGATGATGAATCCTGTAAACAGGATTTTCTGACTTTACCCATTAAAAGTTTATTGAATGAGAGTTACCCAGCAAATACAAGCATCAGTATCCGGAACACATTAAAAGCTATGCGTGAGCAGGGGCTTTTTGTCGGGGCATATGCATATTATGGCTACCAAAAAGATCCGGAAGACCGTCACCGGCTGATCCTTGACCCTGTTGCTTCTGGGGTAGTCCGGGACATTTTTGCATGGAAAATATGCGGTCTTAGCCAGGATGCCATAGCCAGGAGATTGGATAGCCTTGGATTTTTGCCGCCTGCGGATTACAAGGTGTCACAAGGTATCCCATATAAAACAACCTTCAAATTGTATGAGCGCAGCCATTGGACGGCAGTGGCGGTGGGGCGGATACTCTGTAATATTGCCTACGTGGGAATATTGGTTCAGGGAAAAACCACAACTCCCAATTTTAAGGTACATAAAACAATATATAAGACTGAGGAAGAGTGGGACATTGTGGAGGGGGCTATTCCGCCAATTGTAAGCTGGATCGATTTTATGATCGTTAATCATCTTTTGGAAAAAGACACACGGACTGCGCCAGGACAGGATACCGTTTACCTTTTTTCGGGTATTCTGGAATGTGCGGACTGCCATCAGTCACTTGTGAGAAAACCTGCAAAGTATAATGGGAAGGAATACGGATACTATGTGTGCTCAACAAATAGGGATCATAAAGAGCAGTGCTCTTCACCACACCGTGTATCTGAAGCAAAGCTAAAAAAAAGTATGCTTCTGCTGATCCGGCACCAGATTTCTATGATGGTAAACTTGAAGTCAATTTTACAATATGTGGAGACAATTCCTTTTTCCGACCGCAAAGTTGAAAAAGAAAGTAACCGGATGGAAATGTTAAGAAAGGAGTACCAATGGAATCTGAAACTGTCTACGTCTCTTTACGAAAGTTATCAAGAGGGGATACTTACTAAAGAGGAGTATCTGCAGATGAAAAAGCAGTATTCAGAGCGCTGCGGAGAATTGGAACAGTTGATGGAACATCAGGAAGAGGAAAGCAGAAATATATTCCGAAATATCTGTGGGAAGAATAACTGGATTGATCATTTTCTGAAATTTGGCCAGATCAAGGAACTTGACCGAAGACTGGTGGTCAGCTTGATTAAAGACATACAGGTCACGGCCCAGGGAAATTTGGAAGTGACATTCTGGTTTGAAGACGAATACAGGCAAGTAATAGAAAAAATCAAACAGATTCATTCCGAACTGCCCAACGCCAAAATGCAAGGTTTCTTGAAACAAATAGGAGAAGGGGGCGTTTTGTGTGGCTAGAACAAGCAGAAAAAGTTCTAAAGCAGAAAAATCAGTTCCTATTTTTAGAGAGAACAGATGGGCCTCCTACGCAAGATTATCAGTGAAAAGCAACAAAGCGGGTGTTGATGATTCCATCACACATCAACTTCAAAGGAACCGGGAATTTATTAGGAAAAATATACAGGACGGCTCACTGGCGGGAGAATATTATGATGATGGTATTTCAGGAACAACATTTGACCGTCCCGGATTTAATGAATTGCTTCAAGATATCAAACGAGGGAAGATCAATGCAGTCATCGTCAAGGATTTCAGCCGTTTTGGAAGAAACTCTTTGGAAGCTCTTGAACTTCTGGAAGTTGTGTTCCCTTCCCTCGACGTAAGGTTTATCAGTATTGATGATGCATATGACAGTGCTGATCCACGTTGCAGCAAAGACAGAATGGTTTATATTATTAAGCATCTGGCAAATGAGTATTATGCACGTGTAGCGTCGAAAAAGCTGACACAGGCGCATGAGCTTAATCGGGGAAGTGGAGAATTTTGGGGAGCAAGACCGCCGTATGGATTTGCACGTTCTCAAAAAAACAGTAAGATACTTGTACGAGATGAAGAGGCTGCGGTTATTTTGATACGAATTTTCAATATGTTTGTCTTAGAAGGATATACATATTTTAGGCTGGCAAAGCAACTCAATGAAGAGAAAATCCCCTGCCCGCAAGCATATTATCTTATAAAACACGGAAAACAGGACAAGGTTGAAAAGAATCCTGAGAAATATTTATGGACCGGTAATACGATATCAAAAATAATTCAGAATCCGGCCTATATAGGGTGCCTGGTAACTCATAAGACAGAGCAGAGTTATTACAAAAATCAGAAAATTAGAAGGGTCCCTCGACAAGAGTGGGTCATAGAAGAGGAGGCTTTGCCGCGCATCATTGCACAATCAGTTTATGATGAAGCGCAGGAGCTGGCGAAACAGGCGTGGATGAATAATTTCAACCGGGAGAATGACACGAAACTTGGATTGTTTGGCGGAAAAATAATCTGTGGTATTTGTGGAAGGACTATGAGTCAAAACAGATATAAGACTAAAAAGGGACTTGGATTTGAGTATCATTGCCCAGGACATGATGTGGCGCCAGGCAGATGTAAAGCCGAATTTATCAATGAAAAATATATCCTGAATGCTGTAACCGTTCTCCTTGATAGATGGGTAAAAGCTGCAATGAAGGAACGAAAGTTATATAAAAAGGGTGTATTTTTAACTAAACTAAAAAGCGAATTTCAACAGAATATGTCAATAGCGGATGATGAGTTGCAGAGAATAACGGTAAAACAGCAGCAGATATATGAAGATTATGTTGGGGGACTTTTGGATAAAAGAGAATATCTTCAAATTAAAAATCAGTATTCAGAACAAAGAGAAGAGCTAATAGAGAAAAAAGGAAAGCTGGATATGGAACTAAATGATGCAGTCCGGAAGTATTCCATGAAGAATAAATGGCTTTCGAGTTTACTGGACGTTCACGGCAATATTTGTATCACCGCAGAGGTGATTGATGAATTGATCGCAGAAGTTAGGGTTGTAGATAAAAAGTCGATTGAAGTTATTTTCAAATTTGAAGACATATTTACTATAGATGTGGAAAGCGAGGCGGTATGATTATGACAAAAAAATATTTGTTTTTCTATGAACGTCTCTCAAAGGAAGATGGGGATGATGAGAGCTGCAGCATCGGGAATCAGCGCAGACTATTGTTGCGTTTCCAAAAGGAGAAGGACGAATTTTCAGATTATCAAGTAGAAGAGTTTATTGACGATGGCTACACAGGGACAAACTTTGATCGTCCTAATTTCCAGAGAATGATGGAAAAAATCAGAAGTTTATACGGTAATAAGATTGTTGTAGTAACTAAAGATTTTTCACGTTTGGGACGTGACACTATTGACACGGTGAATTACTTGGAAAAAATATTTCCATTTTTGGAAGTGCGCTATATTGCAGTGAATGACGATTACGATAGCAATGATTATCCGTATGGCTTGGACTTTGAAAATAAATTCAAAAATTTGATTAATGGTATATATCCGATGCAGCTTTCATATGCCCATAAAAAAATCAAAATGGAAGAGGCCCAGCAGGGAAAGCATAATGGACCGATACCAACTTATGGATATCGTTATACAGAGGATCGTGAATATGAGGTGGATTGGGAAGCGGCTACGGTTGTTCAGATGATAATGGATTTTTTGGAACAGAGAAAAAGTTATAAATACATCATCTGCTTCCTGGCAGAAAAGAAGATAGATCCCCCCAGTATTTATTTAACGCGTAAGTATGGTGCGAAATTGAGTAAGGTTAGCAGGAAACCCGTATGGAATAGAGTCACGATACGTAAAATCGCAAGGAATAAAACCTATTTGGGATATTCTGTGCGTCATACGGTGGAGAACTGTTCACCTGGGAGCAAAAAGTCACGTGTTGTCAGCAAGGAACAGCAAGTTTTGGTTCCGAACAGGCAGCCGGCAATCATCAGGCTGGAGCAGTTTGATAATGTGAATGACTGGCTTGATGATAGAGCTGAAAAGGCCGGCCATAAAAATGCAAAAACTCATAGGATTTCTGCATTATATAAAAAAGTTTATTGTATGGATTGTGGATCTGCTCTAACGAGAAGAAAAGACGGTAATTATGATGTTTACATTTGTTTAGATAAGAGAGAGAATCCCTTATCCATTTGTTCTTTTGAATCCATCGAAACGACAGTATTAGAAACAGCGGTTTTAGAAGCATTACAGTTTAATATGCATTTATTTATGGATAATAAAGGAAGAATGAAGAAGTACATGAAAGAAAATAAGGTAGGGATATATGAAGATGTAGAAAATCTTCGGAATACAACAAAAAAAATAAGTAATCAAAAAATGGATTTATATGCGGATTATAAATCAGGAAAGTTAACGAAAGAAGAATATATAAAAAGGAAAAAAGAACTATCTAATCAGATGGATGTATTGGAAAATAAACTTCTGGAGACAGAGAACAGAATCAGAAAACTTGATAAAAATAATATTACTTTTAATTCCGAGTACGCCCATCTGGTAGAAGTATTCAAGGACAAACTTGTACTTTCTCCTGAAATGGCGGATGGTAGTGTAAAGAAATTTGTGTCTTTGGTAAAAGACGGCTCCTTTTTGGTAAG
>UQCR01000203.1 GCA_900539655.1 uncultured Robinsoniella sp. | reverse complement strand
CTGCGAAATGCATCAGGATTTCGGAGCGAATGCCCGCGTGCCGCCAAAAAGGGCTTCGGGAAGGTTAGAAAATGCCAGTTCTGCGTTAAGCCTTCCAAACCAATATCCTGATCTGCCCCCTTCTCTTTCCGTACACTACCTCCATCTACAAAGCGTAATTACTCAGCTAAACCCCAATATAATGCATTTAATAGAACAATAAAAAACGTTCGCTCTAGGGAGCTTAGAGCTTGTAATTAAAATAATATTGTCTCTCTTACATTCTAAAGTTGATTTTGTGAAAATTACATGTTATACTGTAAAAATAGGCAGTAACTTCTAATTTGCAATATAAGAAGCTATCTTTATAAATTATCATCAAGTATATCTCAAGATATTTATTGTGCTCCATCCTCACCATCATTACTGTCTGGATGGAGCACAAGAGCAAATGATCTTGCTTCAGTCGAAGCGATAATTTCCAATTATCTATAGAAACATCTATAACACAATCAAATAAACATTATGAACAATAGTTATTGTCTGTTTGGATTAATCTGGTTATAATACAGATAGTTTCTTATATGGTTATCAGAATAGGAGGCCGTATGGAGGAAACAATATTAAAACAAAAGAAATGGAAGCCGGATAATCAAAAGCTTGAAGATCTGGCTATGAAAATGGCAGCTCAGTTTTTTGCGGAGGAGATGGTTCCATATTTTCACATTAAGGGTAAAATCATGCAATCAGCACCCACAGAGCATGTATACTTAAGAGTAAAGCAGATGTTTGAAGATTTCAATTATGTGATGGATGACGGTTCCTGGTCTCATTTTGAGTTTCAGAGCACCTATCATGGAACGGTAGATATGAAACGGTTTCGGGAATACGAAGCGGTCACCGGAAGGACATTTGATGTACCGGTCATTACATATGTTGTCTTTACCGGAAATATAAAAAATCCCATGACAAGCTTAAGCGAGGGGATTAATACTTATCGGATCATTCCAATTATTTTGAAGAATCAAAATGCTGATGCCGTAATTCAAGATATACAGGAGAAAATGGAACAGGATAAAAAGCTTAACCGGGCAGACTTGCTTCCCATCTTATTTATGCCATTTATGTCCGGAACTGTTTCCCAGAAGGAACGGATTAAATTCGGGATAAAGATACTGAAAGATGAAATGAAAAACGGCATGTTATCAGAAGATGCACAAAGGATGCAGGCTGTACTATATGCATTTGCAAGTAAATTTCTTGGGAGTATGGATTTGGAAGAGATAAAGGAGGATATTGGTATGACAGTATTGGGTGAGATGTTAGTAAATGATGGAATTATAAAAGGGAAGGTGGAAGATATTTTTTTGTTCTTAAGGGAAATTGGAGAAGTTCCAACAGACCTGCAATCTAAAATCAAAGAAGAAAAAGATCTGAACTTGTTATCGCAGTGGCTAAAAGCAGCCGCAAAAGCAAAAAGTATACAGGACTTTGCCGACTATGTTGCGATCAGGCAGGGTAATAAGAATTAAAAGGTGTTTAAACAATCATTTCTATGGAGGTTCATATATGAGTTTAAAAGATTTATGCAGAAACATAGAGCTGCCGGAAGCTGTCATACAAACTGTAATTGCTATGGAAGGGAGTATCGCCCTGGACCAGTTAGAGGAACTGGATCTGCTTTTTGATTCTGAAAAATGGGATGAGGGTCTGCAGAGACTGCGTGCCAGACTGGGTGAAGATAAGCATGGGTTTAAAATCCTCACGGCCGTTCTTTATGCGGCTTTGCGGACAAAGAAGAATTATGAGGAAATAGGGATAGAAGATGCTGTGTTTTGGGATACCATGAAATGCATTACAAGATTTGTAAATGAATACAGGGAAAGCTTTGGGGTCTATGGTTTTGACCGTGCTTTCTGGGTACCCAGACAGTTGTCCGGCATGCTGTATCGGCTGGGGTCTCTTGAATTTGAAATGCTGGTGTCGCCCGGCGTAAATTTGCCATTATACAGCCAGGAGTCAATGGTATATGATGAAACAGAAATATTAGATATCCACATCCCATCAGATGCAGACATCTCCATAGAGAAATGTGAGGAATCCTATAAAATGGCAAAGCAATTTTTTTCACGTTACTTCCCGGATTTCCGGTATAAAAAAATATGTTGCCGCTCTTGGCTCCTGGCTCCGGGACTGAAAGATGTCCTGCCTGAGAATTCCAGGATTATTCAGTTCCAGAATCAGTTCCAGATCACGAAGGTACATCCCGAAAATCAGGAATTTTTGATCTGGATATATAAAAGCAAAGATATTCCTTATGAAAATCTGCCTGAAAATACAACTCTGCAAAAAAATGTGAAACGGTACCTCCTGGAAGGAAAATATATAGGAAGTGCAGATGGGAATTTATAATCCCATCTGCGTCTGATACATTTCATAATAAAATCCTTTTCTGGAGAGCAGTTCTGCATGGTTTCCCATCTCGGCAATTTCTCCATCTTTTAATAAAAGTATGACATCGGAATCCCGGATCGTGGACAGGCGGTGGGCGATTATAAAAGAAGTGCGGTTTTGCGTAAGCTGCAGCACTGCTTTTCTGATTTTCTGTTCCGTCCGGGTATCTACAGAGCTGGTTGCTTCGTCCAGAACCAGAATGGGAGCATCTGCCAGGATTGCTCTGGCTATGGTAATGAGCTGGCGTTCTCCCTGGCTGAAACTGCCGCCGTCTTCTCCCACCAGGGTATCATATCCCCTGGGCAGACGTGTGATAAAGCTGTGGGCACCAGCGGCTTTGGCAGCAGCAGCCACTTCTTCATCTGTTGCATTTTCCCGTCCATATCGGATATTTTCACGGATGCTTAAATAAAATAAAGCGGTATCCTGTAATACAATGCCGAAACTGTTTCTGAGACCAGATTTTTTGTAATCCCTCAGATCGATGCCATCCAAAAGAATACGTCCGTCCGTTACATCGTAGAACCGTGCCAGAAGGCTGATGATTGTAGTTTTTCCGGCGCCTGTTGGACCGACAATGGCGATGCGGGTACCGGGTGGGACGGTAAAGCTCAAATCTTTCAGGATAGGGATATCCGGCTGATAACCAAACCAGACGTGGTCAAACACCACCGCTCCCCTTGGATGATCAGCAGGCAGAGCGTCCGGTTGATCCGGCGGTTCCGGTGTTTCATCGAAGATATCAAATATACGTTCGGCACCTGCCACAGCAGTCTGAAATACATTGAAGATGTTGGATACTTCAATGAGAGGTCTGGTAAATTGTCTGGAATACAGCAGAAAACTGGATATCACACCCACAGTGATAAGTCCCTGTGCTGCCATAATGCCACTGACAACGGTGATACAGATAAAACCAAGGTTATTGATAACGTTCATTATGGGCATCAGGTAGCCGGTCCAGATCAGTGCTCTAGTTCCGATCCGGCAGAGGGATTCATTGTGAGTTTCAAATTCTTCCGTGACCTGTGACTCCCGGCCGAAGGCTTTTACCAGAGCAAGTCCGGTTATGCTTTCCTCAATATGCCCGTTTAGTGATCCAAGTACGTTTTGCTGTGCCCGGTATAATTTACGTGTATGTCTGGTAATTGTTTTGGTAAGTAAAAATACAAACGGAACAGTAATCAGTGCCGTTAAAGTAAGCCAGACATTTAACCAAAGCATAATGAACAGTATGCCTGTTAAAGTAAAGGCAAGCATCATAAGCTGGGTCAGGGAATCGGATATGGTGGTGCTGATATTGTCGATATCGTTTGTCAGCCTGCTCATTAAATCTCCGTGCTGGCTTTTATCAAAATAAGACAGCGGAAGATTTTTCATTTTAGAAAATAATAATTTTCTGATAAAGCAAATCATTTTCTGGGATACGGACGCCATCAGGAAGGATTGGAAAAAGCGGATTGCCCAGTCAGCCAGATACACGAGGAATAATCCCATCAGCAAAAAGGGGACCGGGTTCAAAGCATCAATATGATCAATAATGCGTCCAATCAAAAAAGGGGTCAGCATTGCGGAAAGAGAGGCAAAGCCGGACAGGAAAAAAACGGCTAACAAGCCCTGGCGGTGGCCCTTTGTGAGATTCCAGAGACGAAGCAATGTGCCTCTTAAGTTTTTGGGTTTTACTACGGGCAGCCCTCTTTGGTGCCTCATAGATGTCTTGGAAGGCGGAATTCCATTTGGTTTAAGCTCTGGCAATTTCTTCATCTCCTATCTGTGAACGATATATTTCCTGGTAAACACTGCAATCTCTTAACAGTTCTTCATGTTTCCCCAGTCCGCAAAGAACACCGTCTTCCAGGCAGAGAATCAGATCGGAGCGCATGACAGAAGAGATCCGCTGGCTGATGAGGAAAACGGTTGTTTCCTGTGAATGGGAACGGATATTGCACATTACATGGGCTTCTGTGGAAGCATCCAAAGCGCTGGTGCAGTCATCCAGGATCAGAATTTCAGGCTGGCGGACCAGAGCCCTTGCTATGGATAATCGCTGTTTCTGACCTCCCGAGAGATTGACGCCTCCCTGACCGAGCATGGTATCATATCCATCGGGAAAGGATGTTATAAAACTGTGGGCACAGGCAATCCTGGCAGCTTCCCATACAGAATCATCCTCGACATCCGGAGCACCAAAACGGAGATTATCAATGATACTGCCGGAGAATAAAAATGATTTCTGGGGTACCATGCCAATGTGGCTGCGCAGGCATTTGGTATCCTGCAGGCGTATGTCGTGGCCTCCCACCAGGACTGTCCCTTCATTTACATCATAAAACCGTGGTATCAGATTAATCAGAGTTGACTTCCCGGAACCGGTTGAACCGATAATTCCGATGGTAGAACCGGACAAGGCGTGAAAACTAATGTTTTGCAGAGCCAGACGCTTTGAGCCGGGATAGGAAAAGGATACATTCTGAAATAGTACTTCTCTGGACAGAGCGCCTTTTACCGGAGATTCCGGTTCTGACATAGCCGGGACTTCATCCAATACCTGCCGTACACGATTCGCAGAGGCGGTGGCGCGTACCATACTGTTTAAAATATTGGAAACCATGCCCAGGGAAAAGAGTACTTGCGTCATGTAATTTACGGATGCCATAAGCTTTCCCACGTCCGCCTGTCCTCCATTGCCGCCAAGCCAGAGCAATACCACGATGCCGGTGTTAACGGTCAGATTGATCAGAGGGCCGAAGACGGAAGTTACACGCATGGCGGAGGTTCCTGAGGCCGCCAGATCATCGGCTGCCTGTGCAAATCTATCTGTTTCAAATTGCTCTCTCCCAAATGCTTTTACAACCCGAATGGAAGACAAAAATTCCCTGCTGACATTATTTAACCGGTCCAGCTTTTTCTGGAGACGGTCAAATCGGGGATATCCCAGCATCATATTTCCAAGGATCCAGACAGAACAGAGTATGAGAATCAGAATAATCATGGGAATCTGCCGGGGTGTCCTGGTCACGATCAGGAATATGGCGCCAATACAGGTTATGGGAGCTTTTACAAGAATACGCATGCTCCCGTTAATAAAATTCTGGATCTGTGTAACGTCATTAGTCAGGCGTGTGATCAGAGATGCAGTGTGCAGCCTGTCAATATTTGCAAAAGAGAAAGTTTGAATTTTTTGAAACAGGATAGAGCGCAGTTCTTTTCCAATCTGCTGGGAGGTGCGGCTTGCCAGGATATTACGCATAACGGCACCCAGAGCGCCCAGCAGTGCAATCAATAGCATAATCAGGCCGTAATGGAGCACTATAGAAGTATCCTGGTATTTGACACCTTCATCTACAATGCGGGACATAAAAGCAGGCTGAAGCAAATCACAGAGAGCTTCTATTGTTAAGAAGAAGATGGCACAGCAAAAAAGCGGTAAATGTTTTTTGATCATGGATAAAATCAGCTTCAAAATTAATGCCTCCTTTCTGATGATAGATGATAGTTTAAACGATTTCTACAAAAGTGATGCATGGCGGTCGGAAAGAAAGTTTCCAACACGCTCTAATAATACAGCGAATGTTTTGTAATGTTCTATTAAATGCATTATATTTGGGTTTAGCTAATTAAATTTACGCTTTGTAGATGGAGGTAGTGTACGGAAAGAGAAGGGGGCGGACCAGGACATTGGTTTGGAAGGCTTACCGCAGAACTGGCATTTTCTAACCTTCCCGGAGCACTTTTTGGCGGCACGCGGGCATTCGCTCCGAAATCCTGATGCATTTCGCAGCTCAGTGCCCGCTTAGTATCCGCTGGGAGCCAGTCGAATACTATCCGCCAAAAA
>UQCR01000202.1 GCA_900539655.1 uncultured Robinsoniella sp. | reverse complement strand
AATGGTGACAACCAATGATAAGGAATTATTTGATCGCTTATCTTTGTTGCGTACTCATGGTATTACTAAAAATCCGGCTTGTTTACATGAAAATCATGGGGGATGGTATTATGAAATGCAGGAATTGGGTTATAATTACCGTTTAACTGATTTTCAAGCAGCTTTGGGATTGTCGCAATTGAAACGTGCCGATGAAGGGCTGAAACGTCGTCAGAAGATAGCTGTTCGCTATAATGAGGCGTTCAAAAGAATAGCAGACATTCAAACACCTTATGCTTCGCCCGATGTTTTTCATGCTTATCATTTATATATTATTCAAGTGCCTGATCGTTTAGATTTGTATAATTATTTGCATGAAAATGGCATTTATGCCCAGGTACATTACATCCCGTTACACCTAATGCCCTATTATCGTGAACAAGGCAATAAACCGGGTGATTTGCCTGTTGCCGAGAAATATTACAGCCGCTGTTTGAGTCTTCCGATGTTCCCAACCTTGACGGACGAAGAACAGGAATATGTAATTAAAAAAATAGAGTACTATTTCAATAAATAAAGCGATACAGGGTATTATATTCTGTATTAGCTCTATAAATAAACCATGAACAATAAATTAGTATTGGGTACTGTTCAGTTCGGTTGCCAGTATGGCATAAATTCAGCCGGACGTCCTGATGAAAAGACAGTTCTAGAAATTCTGGATCTGGCCTATCATTCCGGGATCACGAATTTGGACACCTCTTCTGCTTATGGAAATGCAGAATATATTTTAGGGAAAGTACTTTCTGCAAGTGATTCTTCTTTTCAGATTATTTCCAAATATCCGGAATCTGGTAAGTCTGTAGCAACTGTTTTAGATCAGACATTAACAGATTTACACGTATCTTCTGTTTATGGGTATTTACTTCATCATTTCAGAGTTTACCAGAATAATCCAGAAATATGGAAAGAATTTCTGGATTTGAAAGAAAGAGGGAAACTAAAGAAGATCGGTTTTTCATTGTATTCCCCATCTGAATTGGAAATATTATTGACTGATGATGCGCCCTTTGATCTGGTTCAATTTCCTTATAATGTATTTGACCGTCAGTTTGAACCTTATCTGGAATTGTTACATAAACGTGGTGTAGAAATTCATGTACGCAGTACCTTTCTGCAGGGGGTATTTTTTATGGTCCGTGAACGTTTGCCTGAAAAGCTGAAACCTTTGGCCCCCTATCTTACCAAACTGGATGATTATGCACAAGCAACAGATATGACGGTTGCAGAAGTGGCATTGAACTTCAACTTGCAGAATCCGTTCATTGACGGAGTATTGATCGGAGTGGATTCCGTCGGGCAATTGCAGGATAATCTCCGGAATATTTCTGAGAGGAAAGTGGAATTGTCCATTGATGTAAAAGAAAAAGAATTATTAAATCCTGGGAATTGGAAATGAAAATATTAGCAATAACGCAGGCGCGTTATGGTTCTACCCGTTTGCCTGCCAAAATCCTGAAAAAGGTAAATGGAATGACGTTACTGGAAATTCATTTACGCCGGATTCTGCAATCGAAGTTAATATCCAAACTGAAAGTGGCGACAACCAATGAGGAAGGTGCCGGATATATTGTAGCTGTTGCCGATAAGCTGGGTGTGGAATGTTATAAAGGTTCTGTAGACGATGTTCTGGAACGTTTTTACAAAGCGGCAGAGCCTGAATGTCCGGATTATGTAGTTCGTCTGACTTCTGATTGTCCTTTAATTGATCCTGCTGTAATTGACGCCGTTATACAGAAATGCCTGGAATCCGGTTGTGACTATGTTTCCAATGTGCTGGAACCGACTTTCCCGGATGGGATAGATACGGAAGTATTCCGATTTCCGGCGTTGAAAAGAGCCTATGAAGAAGCAACATTAAAAAGCGAACGGGAACATGTCACTCCTTATCTTTGGAAAAACTCGACTTTTAAGGGCGGAGCCATGTTTACTTCGGATAATTATTATAATACGGAAGATTTGTCAGCAGAAAGAATAACAGTGGATACGCCAGAGGATTTCGAACTGGTCCGTAAGGTAATCGAGGTATTGGGTATTGATCGTCCTTATATGGATTATATAAATTTTCTAAAGGAACAGAAAAGCATTCGTGCTATCAATCAAGGTTGCAGCCGGAATGAAGGGTATGAAAAATCAATTAAGAATGATGTAAAAATAAAAAAATAAGATCATGGGAAAAGGTCAGGAACTTTATAAAAAAGCTAAACGTTTGATTCCGGGAGGAACCATGTTGTTATCCAAACGTCCGGAAATGTTTTTACCGGATCAATGGCCGTCTTATTTCAGCAAGGCGAAAGGATGTAAGGTATGGGATCTGGACGGTAAAGAATATACTGACGTGTCTATTATGGGAATAGGTACCAATACCTTGGGATATGGTCATGAGGAAGTGGATGACGCTGTATTCAGAGTCGTGAGAGATGGAAATATGTCAACTTTTTGCTGCCCGGAAGAGGTGGAATTAGCCGAAAAGTTAATTGAATTGAATCCCTGGGCCGGGATGGTCCGTTTTTCCCGCAGTGGCGGCGAGGTGAATTCGATAGCTATCCGCATTGCCCGTGCTGCCAGTGGAAAGGATAAAGTTGCTATTTGTGGCTATCATGGCTGGCATGACTGGTATTTGTCGGTGAATTTGGGCGAAAATGACGCACTGGCAGGACATTTGTTACCGGGTTTGGAACCGGCAGGCGTACCCCGTGGTTTACGAGGTAGTACGATCCCGTTCACTTATAATAATTTCGAGGAATTGCTGGATATTGTAAATCACAATGACCTGGCTGCGATAAAAATGGAGGTGTGCCGGAATATGGGGCCTGAAGATAATTTCCTGCAAAAAGTAAGACAGTTGGCTACGGAACGTAATATCATCCTGATTTTTGACGAGTGTACCAGTGGTTTCCGTCAGACTTTTGGTGGCCTTTACCAAATATATGGGGTGGAGCCGGACATGGCCATTTACGGTAAAACACTGGGAAATGGATATGCCATTACTGCTGTCGTGGGAAAGACAGAAATTATGGAAGCTGCCCAGAAAACATTTATAAGCAGTACATTTTGGACAGAACGAATCGGTCCTGCGGCAGCTATTGCCAGTTTGAAGGTGATGGAGCGTATTCATTCCTGGGATATTATCACCCAAATAGGAAAAGAGATCAAACAACGTTGGCAGACTCTAGCTGATAAACATGGTGTGGCAATAACACAGTGGGGAATACCGGCATTAGCAGGTTATACTTTTGAAAGTAAAAATGCTTTGGCTTATAAGACTTATATTACCCAGGAAATGCTTGCTAAAGGATATTTAGCAGGAAATTCGGTATATGCTTGTATTGAACATACTCCGGAAGTTTTGGATGGTTATTTTTATGAACTGGATAAGTTGTTTGCCGATATCCGGGAGTTCGAAGATGGACGGGATGTGATGAAGGAACTGAAAGGTCCGGTATGTCATAGCGGTTTTAAGCGTTTGAATTAAATTTTCAGATAATTCTATCATAGATCCGTATTGTGCAAAAAATTTATTTTCGGGCAGATGCCGGAGCAGAAATTGGGTATGGGCATTTTATCCGTACGCTAGCATTAGCGGATATGTTGAAAGATGATTTTTCTTGTGTGTTTGTAACACAAGCTCCGACAATATATCAGAAAAGTGAAGTTGCCAAAGTTTGTGAATTGGTAGAAGTTCCTGCAACAGAGGAAAAATTCAGGCTGTTTCTGGACATGTTGAATGGAGATGAAATAGTGGTGTTGGATAATTATTTTTATGATACGGATTATCAACAGAAGATCCGGGCGAAGGGATGCCGACTCGTGTGTATTGACGATATGCACAATAAGCATTATGTGGCGGATGTTGTGATTAATCATGGCTTAACGAATGAAAATCTTTTCGACACGGAATTTTATACGAGGTTATGCCTGGGCTTGGATTGGGCTTTATTGCGTGCTCCTTTTTTAACATGTCAGCAAAATAAGAGGGCTTCTACCGATGGCGTTAAAAAGGTCGTATTGGGTTTTGGAGGTTGTGATCATTGGAATCTGACCGGTAAGGTTTGCTCACTGTTGTTGGCGACTCCCGGTATCGAACAGGTGACGGCTATTATCGGAGATGCTTACCAACATTCCTATCTCTGTGATCCCCGTCTTTGTTATCGTAAGAATCTCGGAGCTGCGGAAATAGCAGAGCTATTTTGTAAAGCGGATCTAGCCCTATTGCCTGCCAGTACGATGTCTTTTGAAGCACTGGCTTGTGGAACGGTTCTTGCTACGGGTTATTATGTAGATAATCAGGTAGAAATTTATCATGAATTGGTGAAAAGTGGCAAGGCGTTGCCATTGGATGATTTTTCAGATGAACGATTGAAGCAACGGCTTGACCAGGTACTGCATCTGCCCGCACCGGCTACATGGAAGAAAGGGAATATACGGAAACATTATATCGAATTATTTCATACTTTATGCTTTAAGAATTACCGGATTGGTACATTTCATTTTATTGATTATCGGAATTTATCTGAGGCACAGCATCTGGAAGTCTGGCAAGCACGGACAGATAGCAGGATTTGTTGTTGGATGAGTAATCAAACTATTTTTTCTTTTGAGTCACATCTTGATTTTGTAAATAGTTTACGTTCGTTTTCTGACCGATTTTTCTGGGCGGTATATAAGGATAATTGTTTCCTTGGTTCTGTTAATATACATGTAATGGATTCGGGTTATGCAGAGAGAGGTATATTTATGAATCCTTGTTTGGTAGGTAAAGCAATGGCAAAAGAAATAGAAGAAAATGCTTATTCTATCTATCGGAATTTGGGAATTTCTGTACTGAAAGCTAAAGTAAGAAAGAATAATATACGTTCTCTGAAATATCATCAGAAAACAGGTTACAGTATAGAGTGTGAAAATGAGGAATATTATTTTTTAATTAAAATTTTGAATGAATTATAACCGGGTGTTTATTGTCGCAGAGTTATCGGCAAACCATAATGGAAGCAAAGATGTGGCTTTGAAAACGATTCGTGCTGCAAAAAGGGCCGGAGCAGACGCAGTCAAATTTCAGACGTACACAGCTGATACGATAACTTTGGATTGTCAGAATGAAGATTTTAAAATTAAACAGGGAACTTTGTGGGACGGGCGTTATCTTTACGATTTATATCAAGAGGCATATACTCCCTGGGAATGGCATCGGGAATTGTATGATGTTGCCAAAGCGGAGGGATTAATTTGTTTTTCCTCTCCATTTGACAAGAGTGCCGTTGATTTTCTGGAATCTTTAGGTAATCCGATTTATAAAATAGCTTCTTTTGAAATAACTGATGTCGATTTGATCGCCTATGCAGCCCGTAAAGGAAAGCCGATGGTGATTTCGACAGGTATTGCCACAGAGGAAGATATCCGGTTGGCTGTAGATACTTGCCGGAGTGCCGGCAATAATGATATCACATTATTGAAATGTACCTCTTCTTATCCGGCTCCTATTGAGGAAGCTAATTTATGTATGATCGCAGATTTAGCGAACCGCTTTAAAGTAAAAGTAGGATTGTCGGATCATACATTGGGCTCTATTGCTGGTATAACTGCCGTGAGTTTGGGAGCATGTATGATAGAAAAACATTTTATTCTGGATCGTTCTATTGGAGGACCCGATGCATTTTTTTCAATGAATGAACTGGAATTTTCACAAATGGTGAAGGATATCCGGACGGTAGAATCAGCTATCGGACAGGTTAACTATGAACCGACTGATAAAATGAAAGCCGGCAGGGCTTTTTCCCGTTCGCTTTATGTGGCGGAAAATATGAAAAAAGGTGAAGTGATTACGGAAATAAATGTCAGGTCGGTAAGGCCAGGATACGGACTTCATCCGAAATATTTACCAGAAATTTTAGGTAAAAAAGTAAATCGGGATATAGAGAAAGGAACTAGATTTACTTTAGATTACATTGATTTCTGATAACTGATATCGCTATGTCTCATCAAGATACCAAACGTATAGCAAAAAATACCATCTTCCTGTATGTGAGGATGATTATTACCATGTTAATTACATTGTACACTTCCAGAGTTATTTTAAATGTCCTGGGAGTGGAGGACTATGGGGTGTACAATATAATAGCAGGAATTGTCGTATTGCTGGCTTTTCTTCAAACGGCTATGACGAATGCCTCGCAACGCTATATTACATACGAATTGGGAAAAGGGGAGTTGGAATCAGTAAAAAAGGTATTCAGTATGAGTAT
>UQCR01000201.1 GCA_900539655.1 uncultured Robinsoniella sp. | reverse complement strand
ATCTAGAATTCAAAAATATTTCATTTTCCTATTGACTTTTTATTAGCAGGCTTTATTTATGCAGGCTTTAGGCCAAGTGGAAATGCATGCATTTCCATTTGGTGGCTGCCGCGAGGGTCAAATGCCCTGTTTCATATTTACCTTTATGGCTGTGCAATCTGTACGATCTTGTTCCCCCATCCTTCTAACACAGGATTTTCTTCTACCGCAGTCACAAAGTCATCTGTTGGATCAAATGTGCCTATTTTGGTATATTCTTCTGTAATTTCGGCGTCATGGTAGAACAATACGATTCGATTTGGGTCAGAGTAATAGACTTCCCCTGCTTTTTCTGAAGTAATCGTTTCCGGATTGGAAGGGATGTCATACCTGCTGGATACATCGTAATACTGCATCACATCTGTATCCGCATCATCATCTCTCTCATAAATGGGAAGCCTCCAGTCTGAGGTACCCACATAGCGGGCAATTGCTGCGGCAGTCTCGTTATTTTCCAGCTGCATCATGAACGGAGCTCCGTTATCTCCAAACCGGACTTCCAGTTGGGATACTCCACTTGTGGTCTGGCTGCCAACCAGACCGGTTTGTGCTTCCGATTTTGTAACTGCCTCAGATCCTGTATCTGCTGTTTCCCCCAGATTCTGTTCGATATGCTCACTGCTGCGTCCTTCCTGGCGGCAGCCAGCCAAAATCACCGCTGATAGCATAATGAACGTTGCCGCTCCCATAACTTTTTTTACGAATGTGTTTTTCATAATCCATGCTTATTGAGATATTTTTCCTCAATAAGTCCTCCTTTCTGCGCATATGCGCTCTGCTCATTTCTGCTTACTATGTCATGTCATATATATTGGTATCTATAAGTATTTGTGTTACTCTGCTGTCAACTCTGTCATATCCGACTTCTCAATATGCCAGGATGCCAGATAAGAAAAAGCGAAAAACTGCAGAATGACTATAACCCCCGGCAGGACCATACTTGACATATCCGGATGCGAAGCAAAATTGCTGATTCCTGTTAACCGCATGACTGTTGAAACCAAAGGGTCTGTGAGAACGGATGCCAATACTGTCCCCGCTGCCGCGCCTGCCACTGCTACAATGGCAAACCGCAGGGAAAATGACAGGCGCAGCATTTTGACGGAACATCCAATGGCTTTATAAATTCCCAAGTCCTTCTGCTCTGCTGCCAGGATCTTACTTCCGGTCATGATTGTTACAATCAATACAAATACTGCAATCATTCCGTACATAAATGCCAGAATCCCATGCATGGCCGAAATGATCCCTGTAAGCCCCGGCCATGAATTTTCATGTACATGTACATCACCTCCGAAAGCCTTCGAAAGCCCCTCTGTAATTGCTGTTTTTTGAGATTCATCCGCAAGGAAATAATGGTGGCACCATAGTTTTGGATCATCCTGCCCGATGGCAAGATACCCTTCCCGGTTCATTCCGATATTTGCTCCCATGTCATTTGCACAGTGATAGATTCCGGAAACCGTAAATGTACCGCTCCCCCTGTCCCCACGAATTGTCACCGTATCTCCAATGGATACCCCTAAGTCGGAGGCGGCTGTTTCTGTCAATACCACCTCATTTTCTCTCCGGCTGGTCTCTCCCCGGCTGATGTGGAACCTCTGTGTATCTGTAATTACGTTTGCCGTGAGATTAGTTCCATTTACAGAGACGCTGGGCATGGCAAGGAGATAGCTGTCTGTGATATCCGTGTAACCACGGACCATGTCCTCCATCACCTCCGGTTTTAGCTCTCCCAACGCCTGCACGCCGATATCCAGATCCGCCGGATTAAATGCATCCATCATCCCTTCGCCCTCTGGTCCAAGCCACGCATTTGTCCTTCCTGTCAGCGAGGCAAAGAATACCAGCAGTACGGCAATCAGGCAGGCACTTAAATACCGCTTTTTCCCGGTCTGAAGCTGGCGGATAGCCAGTCGGAATGGAAGGCCTTCTGCTTTCATGGGGATTGCTTTTTGCGTTCTCCATTTTAGTTCTGTTGTTTTACCCCGGATTGCCTTCATTGGTGTGACAAAGATGATCTTCCTTAGTTTTAAAATCGTGAATCCTGCCAGAATGAGTATAATCACTGCAAAAACCATAAGGCAGCTGGGGACCTGTAAATCAGCCTTAAGAAGGAGTCCTGTTGTTGTCACCGTCATCTTCCCCACTATGCTGACTGCCGGAAATGACACCAGTATTCCAAACAGTATCCCGATGCACATGGCCGTTACATACTGCACAAGCTGCAGACAGATCAGCCGCTTTGCCGTAAGCCCCATGGTTTTTAGTATCCCTAAATTTTTATATTCCTGCTCGATCACACCGGAAATGCTGTGTCCCAGAACAACCATAGCTGCCGCCAGAAGAACCACGGCAAATGCAGCCAGCAGCCCACAGAAAGCATTTTGCAGGATTCCCATAAATCCCCGGATTGCTTCTGAGCTGTGTATGAACTCTGTGTAATGGGAAATAGAGGTATTTTCATCCAGAACCTGGCTGATCTGGTTGATATTAAACTGGTTATTTTTTGTAAATATATGGATCATAGCACCTTTTCTGGCCAGACTGTCCATTCCAGTCTCTTCAATCTCCTTTTGAATCTCCATGTAATCCGCTTCTGAAACAAGGAACCCCTTCATACCGATCATGGAGCTGCCCATAAACGGATCCTCATAATATCCTGCAACCGTAAAGCTTTTGGTAACTCCGCTTCTTGCCACAGGAATTGTGACGGAATCACCTATTTTAAGGTTCATAACAGAGATCATGGAAGGAGACACGTAGACCGTTCCCGGTATTATTTCATCTGGAGCATCCCTGTAACCGTTTAACCCGTCACGAAAGATACGATATTTTTCTTTCCCCGAATCCCAGGGGAAGAGCTGTCCTTCACTGTCTGACTCCACACCATTTGCCTTATAATCGGAAAAGATAAGGTTTTGTACTTCCGTCTTTTCAATCCCCTCCTGTGTCTCTATGCTGTCAGTTAACGCCTCCATATCCGGCACACCCGATACCCAGGCGGTAAGGTTTCCAAATCCGGCGCGCTGTATTTCCTGCTCTATATGACGCCCCCCGCTAAGGAATACTGTGAGGACTGTGGTCAGGGACAGGGAAACCAAAAACAAAAGGACTCCTATGCCTAGAAGGCTTGCTTTATGTCTTCGGATACCGGCTCTAAATATGATTGTGTTCTCCATGCTGTATCCTCCTACCACTGTAAACCGGAAAGCCACTCTTTTAATTTGGTTTCCCTCTGCCTCTCCTCAGCCATCTGATATTCTGGCATTGTCAGTTCATCCAGAACCTTTCCGTCCTCCAGATAAAGAATCCTGTTTCCTCTGAGAGCTGCCCGGAGGTCGTGGGTCACCATCAGAATGCTCTGACCGGAATGATTTAAAGATGTCAGAAGGCCTAAGACTTCATCCGTATGGGATTTGTTCAAGGCACCGGTGGGTTCATCGGCAAACAGGAGTCCCGGATTTCCAATCATGGCTCTCGCAATGGCGGCACGCTGTGCCTCGCCGCCTGACACCTGGGCGGGAAGGCGGTCCTCTGCTTTTTCTACACCCATCTGAGTCAGAAGAGTACTGACGCGCTTCCGGATTTCCCCCGTACTGCCTTTCTTACTCACAAATCCTGCAACTGCCACATTTTCAAAAAGTGTCAGATTGCTTACCAGGTGTGTCTGTTGGAATACAAAACCAAATTCCTCCGCCCGAAGCTTCGCCATCTGCTTTTCTTTTAAACGGCTGATCTGTTTTCCTTTGTATGACACGGTGCCATCTGAAATATCATCCATTCCGCTTAAAGCATATAATAGTGCGGATTTTCCAGCTCCGGAAGCGCCCATGATGATGGTAAAGTCCTGTTCATAAATATCCACATCCACCTGCTCCAGCACCTTATTTTCCACCTGACCCTGAACAAAGACTTTGCTCACCTGCCTACCCTGCAATAACACTTTTCTCATACTGTACTTCTGCCCCTTTCTGTGTCACATCTCCTGCTTCAGGCAATGTGTGATATGAATCCCGCGGCAGCCGCAGGGTGGACATATCCTCCTGTCTGTCCGTCGCCCTGGCTGTGGATATTATCAATGGCTTTTTTCCTGTCCTGGGGTCCGACAGGATCTCATCTACAAATATCACATAGAACTGTACATAATCCAGTTTCTTTTCGGCAAGGATCTTCTTCATCTGATACAGCATTTTGGATTTGATTTTTTCCCTGGAAGCGGATACCGAAGCTTCCGCGTACATTTCAAAGGCATCCTTTCCAAGCTGCCGGAACTGGTAATCCTTAAGCCCTTCGATACAGAACCCTTCTATGGCAAGCGGATGCAGAAACTCTTCATTTCCGAATCCATCTTCAAACCAGAGTATATCTTCGTTTCTTCCTAAGAGTCCGATGGCTCTGGTAAATGGGTATGGACTGTTTCCATCTGCCGCTTGCAAAATAAGACTGTCAGTAATACGATAACGGATTAACGGCTGTGCAAAGTTATACAGACAGGTCACATACATCACCCCGCTCTCCACTTCCACAAAGTTCATATCGTCAAAGAGAAGCATGCCATCCTCCGGATTCATTTCCACTCCTAAAGTCAGAGATTCACTGGCTCCATAAAAATTGACTACCTTTGTCTGAAAACTTCTTTCAAGGTAGTTACGAAGGCTTGCACCAAGAGGCTCTCCACAGGAAATCACCCGAACTGCGTTTACTTCTACCCTGCCCTTTTCTACCAGGTCCGCCAGAATTTTAATGGCGGACGGATATCCAATGATGATATTGGGTGTAAACTCTTTGATTTTACGGACCCATTCATCAATCGGTGTCTTGATATCCAGATACATCTGGCTGGCATCCACTCCGTCAATTCCGTCACCTACTGCCATTGCGCCCCCATAACGCCCATCTGTTGCTGCAATATATACAATTCTGGGGCGTTTTGCCAGGAGGGACAGTATCTGGGGCATGGTCATATTCCAGAGCGCTGCCCGGATCATACCGAGAAGCATATGATTCCATGCCGCTTCATCATATACAAAATATCCTGGTTTTCCAGTACTTCCGGAGGAATGTACCACATGATATTTTCCTTTATACAGCTTCTGGTCTAATGAATCAGACGTATCAAATGCATGGAGTTCTTTCTGACGCAGATCTTTTGGAACAACAAGCTCGTCAAAATACTCCAGAAATTCTTTCTTATTTATGGTAGGAAAACAGGATAGGGGAAGTTCATCCAATTGCTCCTCTGTGATGCCCGCCGCCGTAAAGGTTCTTCTGTAATAAACAGAATGTTCCCAGGCGTAATGCAGCATATTTCTTAATTTTTTATTTTGTAGAGTTTGCATCTGCTGCGTGTTAAGCTTTGCCTGTTTTTTCAAACGGTATAAATCGACCAGCATCTTTAGATATCTCATCGTGTTCCTCCTTTCTGTTCAACCGATATGGTATAGCCCTGCTCATAATTTTCTCTGTGATAATAAGTAAGTACCTTTGTCTCCTGATTCATGACAATGCTCCATTCCGTTGATTCAAACTCCCCAAAATTATCTTTGCTCACACTGTCCAGTGCATTTCTCACGTCCGTTTCCGTCATGCTTTCCTTTTTTTGAAGTGCCTCGTTCAAAATGTTATATCTCGTATGGGACTGGGAAGTTCCTATCCCGTATTTATCTCCAGCCGACAGGTAAAAATTGGTGACAACCGCAGTCTCTGTTACAATCATCTCATTATTTACATATTCCACCACGACACTGTTCCCATCTGCATCGGAAAGCGCCAGATGGATCATCATGCCCATAGAAGCATGAAAGTCATACTGCGCAAGAAGCTTTAGTGCCTCTTCTACATTTGCCGCCCGATCAAGCAGCAGGCGAATGGCAGTCGTTGTTGTAATGTCCGGCTTTTCTGTATCCTGGTCAATGTTGTCTGAATCCTCAATCATGTTGACAGATACTGCAAAACCTTTTTCATTCATGCCGTCCAGCGGGGCATACAATCCTATGATAGCCTGTGCCTTATCCGGCAGTTTAGATATATCAAGCCCTCCTGCCTGGATAAAATCCATGTTGACAGTTGAGACAGACGCGTATCCATCTTCCGGTTTTGAGCTGATAATCAAAGCATTGCAGGTATCCCAGTCAAAGTTCCTGCCGAACAGATTTCCTCCATCCGTATTCTTAACTGACAGTGTGCTGCACCCAAACGGGTTCCCGCCAAACAGCAATTCCGGAATGCTTGATGCAAGCCGGCTGCTCAAATACTCCACAACCCCTTCATCGGAAGCCGCACCGCCCTGCTCCAGGAAACCGCCGAATC
>UQCR01000200.1 GCA_900539655.1 uncultured Robinsoniella sp. | reverse complement strand
CCGGATGAAGGGCGCGTAGCGGGCTACGTAACCTGAATTCGGGGCAAATATGCCGTAAAGTGGGGCGTGCAGATGGCGGGAATGAATTTTCAAACACACTCTAATACTGTAACTCCCACGGATAACATGCATCTAACAAAAAGATAAACAATTTCTAAACTAATATTTCCTGTTTCTTAACCGCTTTTATGATAGCCTCCTATCTTTGCTTGCCTGCTTCCCCTTCCGGAAAGATAATCTTAAATACAAAGAAGAAAATAATCATCGATACACCTCCGGTTATAAATGTTACAAGCAGATTATAAACTGCCGGGGCAGCATAAGCAGAAGCTATTGGCATCCATAAGTTATTGAATCCATTACAGATGAGAGATATCACAACCCAGGCGAGAAAGTACCATACAGCCTGATACCATGGATTCCCATGACTCTTAAAAGTGATGTTCCTCTGTAATGGGAAATTGATACACTGAGCAAGAAAAGACCCCGCTTCATAACTGATGAAGTATCCCAGTCCTCCTCCTGTCATCACTTTACCGCCGGCATCATAGAGAACATTATAGCCAAGAAGGCTCCAAGTATAATTAACCCCGAAGAGATGCAGCTCTTTTTGCGGCCACATAAACTCTGTTCCGGCAAGTCCTAATCCCAGAAGTCCCGGCATGAAGGTAAATACCAGATACTGAAATACCGTAACCATCATGCTGAATACAAAAAAGTAAAAAATCTGGTATACCCACTTGGAAAGCTTCGGGTATGTCTCTTCAAAACTGTTCCATATCGTAATCCATTTTTGTTTTATCTGACTCATCTTCTTTTCCCTTTCTTTTCGGATAAATTTCTTTCATATGCCTTATTTGCTCTGGCATTGCCAAAGAATCCACATATTATCTTTTTTATTCCCCCAAAGAAATGGCCATTTACAACATCCACTATACCATCCACCATATTCATACTGACTGCCCCAGCAGTCATTTTAGCCAATGCCCGAAACGGCATGTTATAAATAAAGAGAATATTCAGATCCGGCTTCCCCTTCTCCTCACTCTTTTTTTTCATGCCGTTCAAGCGGCGATATAGAAATCTGGCAAGTCCGCTCCTTGCATAATACATTTGACAAATGGCGTCATTAGACGTAAGTTGCCCCGTCCAGTTCCCTTCGGGAATGGGATACCCCAGAAGAGTCTCAAATTCCGCATCAGATACCTGCTGTACAATACCCGTATAATAATAAGGGAGCATTGCCGGATTATACGGATATTCAGAAGTGGTACCTTCCACTTCCAATTCTGCCTCCAGCTGGATATCATTTACACTTGTACCAACCATAATACGGTAGGTTCCCATCTCAACCTCCCAGCTGTTTGTTTTTATATTCCAGTAACGAAACGTTTTATTATCAAATGGAATATGTACTTCACGGCTTTCCCCGGTTTTCAAAAATACTTTAGAAAATCCTTTCAATTCTTTTTCCGGGCGGAAAACAATTGCATTTGGAAGGCCCACATACAACTGTACGACTTCCGCCCCATCCATATTTCCACTATTTGTCACAATTAAAGTGACCCCCTGGCTGTCAGCCTTAATATCCGTATAGGTAAACTCCGTATAGGACAGGCCAAACCCGAATGGAAACTGCACCCTGACTTTACTGGTATCATAATAGCGGTATCCAACATAGATACTCTCCCTGTATTCTGCATTCCTCTCGTTGCTTGGAAAATGCCTGAGTGCCGGTGTATCCTCATACCTGATGGGATAACTTTCGGCAAGTCTTCCGGAAGGGTTGATTTTTCCGGTCAGTATATCCAGCATGGCGCTGGCTCCCGCCTGTCCTGAGAGACCGGCGTGTAGAATCGCTTTGCAATTCGTCTGCCACGGCATTTCCACAGATGCCCCTGCACTCATAATTCCTACAATATTTTCATTTACCTGTAGAATGGACTGCAAAAGTTCAATCTGATTCTGGGGAATTCGCATATGGGTCCGGTCCAACCCTTCCGACTCACTGAGTTCATTCAATCCAAAACAATAAAGTATGATTTCCGCCATGGAAGCAATGTCTAATGCCTCCTTTTTCAATATTTCATCTGTCTCTCCGTTGCGCCTATAACCTCTGGATACTCCAATTACCTGCAAGTCATATTCTGTAACAGATTCTTGTATTCTCTCTATTTTTGTAGGCTTTACCATGGAAGAGCCTGCGCCCTGATATCTTGGCTCAAACGCAAAATCCCCAATTACTGCAATTTTACATCCTGGTTTCAGGGGTAGTATATGATCCGTATTTTTAAGAAGCACTGCACTTTCCGCCGCTGCTTTTTTTGCAAGCCTGTGATGTTCGATCTTGTTAAAGCTTTCTTTTTTTGCAAGCCTATGATGTTCGGTCTTGTTAACGCACTCTTTTTTTGCTATGCGGTTCTCACTTACTGTGAACACGGCATCCAGCAAATCATCGACACAAGCATCCAGTTCTTCCATTTTAAGATCTCCCTCATTGACTGCGGCTAATATCTGTCTTGCCGAGTCCAGTCCCGGTGCCGGCATCTCCAGATTTGACCCCGCCTTAACGCCTTTTACATGATCGTTGGAGCCTCCCCAGTCTGTGATAACTATGCCCTCAAATCCCCACTCCTGTCGCAGAATGTCCTGAAGCAGATGCTGGTTTTCATTTGCATAGATTCCATTTACCTGGTTGTAGCTGGACATCATGGCTTTTGCGCCGCCTTCCGTTACAGCAATCTCAAATCCGGTCAGATAAATTTCCCGGAGTGTGCGTTCATCCAGCACCGCATTCATTGCCATTCTGCGAAGCTCCTGACTGTTTACTGCGTAATGTTTTGGGCAGGCATAGACCCCCTGGCTCTGGATACCCTGTATATAAGATGCCGCCATTTTTCCCGACAGATAAGGGTCTTCCGAAAAATATTCAAAATTCCTGCCGCAAAATGGGCTTCTCTTTATATTTAATCCCGGACCAAGTAATACTTGTACATCCTGTTCTAAGGCTTCTTCTCCCAATGCCTCTCCGATTTCTTTTCCCAGCTTCTCATCCCAGCTGTTTGCTATCGTTGCTGCCGTGGGAAAACAGGTGGCTGGCAGAGATTCATTTAAACCAAGGTGGTCTCCTGCACCCGCCTGCTTTCGGATACCATGCGGTCCGTCAGCACAGAATACAGAGGGGATGCCAAGACGGGGAATATCACGGGTTTCCCATTCTCCCTTACCACTTAAGAAGGCCGCTTTTTCCTCAATGGTCATTTTTTCTATCATATCTTGATGTTTCATTACATTCTCCTTTTGCAAAAAGGCAGTCTGCCTGTTACTCTTCTGTCTTTGGAACTACTTCAATGGTTACTTTTTTTCTTTTTCTGAAGTATCGGACAAGAACAAGTGCCATAATACCAAGTGATGCCACTGCTACCACAGCATCAATGCCAATGAATAGTTTTGTCATATTCGGCATCTTGTCTGCATTTGGATCCTCTATAGTGTAGTTTCCGCTGTTAGAAACTGTGTAAAGAATATTTTTAGCAGCCTTTCGCATAGCCTGGACCATTGTTGGTGAGGTATTTGTAATCTGGTTTGACTCTGCGGCAAAGAAACCGAGCATAGCATCATTTCCACCCCGAACAGCATCATCTGTATTTTGATATCCGTAAGAGCCATTCCAGTCAGATAATACCATTCCCTGGAATCCCCATTCATCCCGCAGTACATTATTTAAGAGGTTTTCGTTTGCTCCGGACCACCTGTCTCCGATAAAGGTAAAGGAGGACATTACAGCCAGTGACTTTCCTTCAAAATTCTTCACACAGATTTCAAACGGTTTCAGGTAGATTTCCCGGATAGCCTATTCGTCAGAATAGGTCAGGAGAAGGCTGCAGCGGTTTGTCTCCTGTTCATTTAGCACAAAATGCTTCAGGTAAGCATAGACACCTTTCGTTGCCATTCCATTTACTGTAGCTGAAGCCATGTATCCGGACAGCACGCTGTCCTCAGAATAATATTCGAAGTTTCGTCCGGTAAATGCAGAACGGTGAATGTTCATTGCAGGGGCATAAGCGCCAAAAATACGGCAGTCGGCATATTCAGCCCCAACGCCAACTCCAATGCGGCTGGCAAGGTCTTTATTCCAAGTTTGTGCGATAAGAAGCTGTACCGGATAAGCAGTGCCGTACACCCCTATATACCAATCATTTAAACCGGATGTTCCATCCGAATCCAGTGTTCCGACTTTTCCAATAGAATCTACTGCAACGGTCTGGAATCCTCCAAGATTGACCATGTTAATCATATCCTCTACGGACAGCTCGTCTAACAGATCCTCCCAAAGTGGGTCCTCGTATTCTTTTCCAGTGAGATCCGCTACCGTTACTCCGTTGTTTGCTCCTGTTACTGGCATTTCATCCTCCGGGTCATCGTACTTGGCAGAATCGTAGTGCGCAACGGATTTTTCGCTTACAAATGCTTTTGTTTCCTCATCCATTTCGTACATATCTTCCCTTGGTGCTGCGATAGCTGTCTCGTAATTAGCAAAACCATTTGCACGAGACAGATAAGGGACTCTGCCAGCAGAATAATCCTGAAACTGATTCACAGCTTTTGTTTCATCTGATTCTCGTTTATCTGCAGCATAATTGATATCTGCATCCACATGGAAAGTTTCCGTATCTAATATGTTATGAGAGTCAGATCTGACAGTAAGGATGTAATCCCCCGCTTCCAGGATGTATCCGCCATTTTCAATCTTAATTCCTCTGGAATCATAAGCCGCCATATCTTCCTTCGTTAATACAAAGGAAACGACTTCTGAAGCTCCTGGCTCCAGCACCGATGTTTTTCCAAATTCGATTAAATTCACGGATGCTTTCTCTATTCCACCATTTGTATAGGGCGGGGTATAATAGAGCTGTACCACTTCTTTGCCCGGCAAATCACCGGTATTTGTAACTTCCACATCTACGGAAACCGTGTCTCCATGATCAGTAAAGTTCTGCAATTCCTGTGAAAAGGTTGTGTAACTCAACCCATATCCAAATGGGTACTGTACTCTTTCATCATAATTAATCAGATTTTCCTGGGCAGCAGTTTCATAAAACTTGTATCCCACATAGATATTCTCCACATAGTTTACAAAGGGAAGCCCTCCCTCATATGCCTCGTCTGACTTCGTAAGTTCTGCTTTCAGGTCTTCAACATTTCTGAATGGGAAATTTCCATAATTATTATATGTAGGAGTTTCTTTCAGGTTATATACATATGTGTCCACCGTTTTACCGGATGGGTTCACCGAACCATTCAGGATCTCGCCTAATGCAGCCATCCCAGTTGCTCCGGTTCCAGGTGCCAGGATCACAGAGCCAATGCTTTCATATTCATCTACCCATCCCAGTTCCATGGTATTGTTCGCATTGATGACTACAATAACATTGTCAAATTCCGAACAGACCTTTTGTATCATAGCCTCTTCTGTATTAGAAAGCTCCAGATAGCTTTCTCCTTCATCAAAGTCATCATAATCCCCGTTATTTTCGTAGTTGCATGCAAAGTAATTGTATAGGTCATTTCCGTTTGCCACTTCGTCACGTGGATCATAGGTTCCATTAATGACTGCTTGCATATCAAGAGGAACATCCTGCCCCTCTCCACCTGATCTTGAGAGAACAATAACTGAAGTATCGGAAAAATCTTTTGCTTTCTTCATCAGATCGTCTGTGTAATAGGATTGCGTAGGTTCCGGCAATGACCAGTCTGTATAAAAGACACTGCCGGCACTTCTTGTGGGTCTGTATTTCTTATACATATCCACGAGATCCTGGTTTACATGAAATCCTGCATCTGTCAAAGAAGTAATGATATCCACACTTCCTGAATTATCTGCTGCCCCTGCTCCTGTCCCGCCATAAATAGGGTTAGTGGATGCCCATCCAAAAACATTCACATTGGAATTTGCCTCCAAAGGTAAGGTTCCCTCATTTTTTACAAGTGTTAATCCTTCCTCACCCGTTTCTTTGATGATCTCTCTGGATGATTCTATGGTTTCTTCAGATACAGAACCCTTTCCATTCAAGATAGGAGCCAGATTATTGTACATGGGGCCAAAGGAAATCATATTAGCCAGAACTGTCACAATTAATATCCAGGAAATAGCTGCACCCCAGCGTACAACATGTCTGGTTCCTTTTTTTACCACCCAGTGGGCTGCTATCATAATAACAACAGCTGCAACAAACAATCCTGCAATCGCGTAAATGTAACCGCTTAAAGAATGTACATACCGTTGTACATCCGTCGCACTGACACCCATACTGTTAAAAATAGGGGTCAGCCAGTCAATTAAAGTTTGAATCATGTTTCTTCCTCCCTTACTTTAGAATAATCTCTCGGAATCTCTAAGCCAGTAAATTCAAGGCTCTCAGATTCCTTTTTT
>UQCR01000199.1 GCA_900539655.1 uncultured Robinsoniella sp. | reverse complement strand
TACCAAACGAAGAACAACCATCGGGGGCCTTTATGCAGCGGGGGATGTGGCAGGCGGATGCCCGCAAAAATATGTAACAGGGGCACTGGCGGAAGGCTTCCTTGCAGCCCGGGCAATTCTGGAAGATTTGGCAAAACAGGAAAGCCCTGGCGTATCACCGGAAAACCATGATTCTATACTGGAACAGGTAAGCTGGGAAAAATCGGAAGAAATCAGTAAAGTTCTTAAGAAAGAACCTGGGCTTTATTCCATCGAACAGCTGGAAGAAGCAATGCAGAAGATTATGGATACTTACGCAGGCGGCATTTCCAACCATTATCAGTACAATGAGAGGCAGCTGGATCTGGCTGAAATTAAAATAAGAGAACTGCAGGCATTGGCAGAGAATCTGTCTGCAGAAAATATGCATGAAGTGGTGTTTCTGTATGAACTGAAAGAGCGGCTGGTAGTCTGCCTGACTCTGATTGCCCATCTTAGGGCACGCAAGGAAACAAGATGGAACAGCTTTAACGAAAATCTGGATTATCCAAACAAAGACCCAAAATGGAAGAAGTATGTAAATTCCCGTTTGGAGAATGGTAAAATCAAAATCATTTACCGTGAGTTGACAGGGAGGAGGGAGCAGTATGAGCATAACGATTAAAAAGGATGTTTGCGTGGGATGCGGAAAATGCCGTATGGTGTGTCCGGGCTGTTTATTAAAGGCAGATCAGGAAAAGAAAGCGTATATTGCTTACCCCAAAGACTGCTGGGGCTGTGCATCCTGTGTAAAAGAGTGTCCGGTAAATGCAATTTCCCTCTATCTGGGTGCGGATATGGGTGGAAAAGGAAGCCTCTTGTCAGTGGAGGAAAAAGGGGATCTGCTTTGCTGGAAAGTAGAGAAGACAGATGGCACAACGGTAAGGATTGAGGTCAATAAAAAGGATAGTAATCAATATTGAGTGCGATAATCCGGTAAAAATGAAAAAACCGGATTAGGCAATTGTAATTGGAAGAATGAAAAAACTGGATTATCCATTTCATGCATAGAAGAAATGAGAAAACCCGGATTAGACGTTTACAATATATATTTAGCAGGCAGGAGGATTAAATTATGCAGGAATCAGGAAATGAATTAACTCATTTAGATGAACTGGAAGCGGAAGCAATTTATATTATCAGGGAGGTGGCGGCAGAGTGTGAGAAACCGGTCATGCTGTATTCCATTGGAAAGGACAGTTCCGTTATGCTGCATCTGGCATTAAAGGCATTTTATCCACAGAAACCCCCGTTCCCATTTTTACACATCGATACCACATGGAAGTTTCATGAAATGATCGAGTTCCGTGACAGAAAAGCAGAGGAATTGGGAATTGAAATGCTGGTATACAGCAATGAGGAAGGGGTCCGGCAGGGAATCAACCCTTTTGACCACGGAGCTGCATATACAGATATCATGAAGACCCAGGCTTTAAAACAGGCACTTACGAAATTTGGATTTACAGCTGCTTTTGGAGGCGGGCGAAGGGATGAGGAAAAAGCAAGGGCAAAAGAAAGAATCTTCTCATTTCGTAACGAAGCACATGCCTGGGATCCCAAAAACCAGCGCCCGGAGATGTGGAAATTGTATAATACAAAAATCCATAAGGGAGAAAGTATGCGGGTATTCCCTATTTCCAACTGGACCGAAAAAGATATCTGGCAGTATATCAAAAGAGAAAATATCGATATTGTACCGTTGTATTTTGCAGCAGAACGTCCGGTTATTGAAAGGGAAGGCAATCTGATTATGGTGGATGATGACCGGTTAAAATTGCTTCCCGGTGAAGTAATCAGACATAAGAGTGTAAGGTTCCGTACCCTGGGATGCTATCCCCTTACAGGCGGATGTGAATCCACAGCGGCAACGTTGGATGAAATTATAGAAGAGACATTAAGTGCAGTTTCATCCGAGCGTACCACCCGAGTGATTGACAATGAAGAAGCAGGCAGCATGGAGAGAAGAAAGAGGGAGGGCTATTTCTAATGAAGGGATTATTAAAGTTTATTACCTGCGGAAGCGTAGATGATGGAAAATCAACTCTGATCGGGCATATTTTATACGATGCGAAACTGCTATATGCAGATCAGGAAAAAGCACTGGAGCTGGACAGCAAGGTTGGAAGCCGGGGAGGGGAGATTGATTATTCTCTGCTTCTGGACGGATTAATGGCTGAACGGGAACAGGGAATCACCATTGATGCGGCATACCGCTATTTTACAACAGATCATAGAAGTTTTATCGTGGCAGATACGCCCGGACATGAGGAATATACCAGGAATATGGCAGTGGGTGCATCCTTTGCTGACCTGGCGGTAATCCTGGTGGATGCGAAACAGGGAGTTCTGGTACAGACCAGACGCCATGCCAGAATATGTTCGCTGATGGGCATCCGTTCGTTTATATTTGCTATAAATAAAATGGATCTCGTGGGGTACGACAGGAGCCGTTTTCTGGAGATTGAGCAGGAATTACGGCACCTGCAGGAAGAACTGCAGCTGGAATATATCATCTGTATCCCGGTATCTGCAACGGAAGGGGATAATGTAACAAAAATATCTGAGAATACACCCTGGTATGAAGGGCAGAATCTGCTTAGCTGCCTGGAAAAAATTGATGTAACCCAATCTCAGGAGAAGGGATTTGTTCTTCCGGTGCAAAGAGTGTGCCGTCCGGATCATACCTTCCGGGGATTCCAGGGACAGATTGAATCCGGTATGATAGAGGTGGGAGACGAACTGGTTACCTTACCAAGTGAACAGAGGGCAGTTGTAAAGAGCATTAATGTGGGAGACCGGGAGACTGGCAAAGCCTGGGCGGGCCAGGCGGTGACCCTTCAGCTTGACCGGGAAGTAGATGTCTCCAGAGGCTGTGTGCTCACAAAAGGCGCCGGCTTAAAACCGGTGAAACAATTTGCGGCAAGCCTCCTGTGGATGGACGATACCAGACTGGTTCCCGGCAAAGAATTTCTGGTAAAAACGGGAACAAAACTGATACCGGGAGTAGTAAAAGAGGTCCGGTATAAAATAGATGTGAATACAGGAGAACATTTAGCGGCAGAGACTTTGGTAAAAAATGAAATTGCTCACTGCGAGATTGTTTTGACAGAGCCGGCAGTAATCGATCTGTTCCGTAAGCATAAAACTCTTGGAGAACTGATTTTAATTGACCGGATTACGAATATGACTTCTGCCTGCGGTGTTATTGAAGAACTGGGAAGTTCAGAGGAAGAAGGGGAGCGGGACAGCACCTTTGTCTATGGGGATCTTCGTGCGAGAGGTGATTTATTCGAAGAATATTATTACAATCTGGAAAGCCTGTCGGTTATGAAAAGCAGAGAGGTACAGCAGGTGTATACCGTAGGAGACAAAATCCCGCTGGAAGGGGAAAGCTATTCATATCCCGAAGATTTTGATGTCTGCGTACTCCGGGACCAGACTGCAATACGCATTCGCAAAGGCAGGGTAGCACAGATAATGCCGTTGAAGGAATTTCAATATAGTGGTGTGCCTGTATTAAACGGCAGGGGATTTGGAATACAGGTTCGCAACAGTGATGAAGTTTCGGAGCTTTTAACAGAATGGGATCTGGAAAAAGAGAATAGCCAGGCGGAATTCTTAAACAGATGGATGGATTTTGGGGCTTACCGCAGAATTATTTTTCATGATAATTTTTGGGTGATTTAGTTTAAAGAAATGATGATGGAATCACTAAAATACCCCGGAGGTTGGCTGGCTCCGGGGTATTTGAAAAGAGAGTTCTCTGTAAACAGAGTTAAAATGATAAAGAAGTTTACTGCACTTTTATTATATATAAAGAACAGGTCTTTTTGTTGCTGTATGTATTGAAATGCAGTTTTTATGCTATGAGATTTTGAAAGTGCAAGAGCGTGTTTGAAAATAATCAGACACGCTCTTTTGCATATTTACAGTTATTGATATGAGATACATTTCCATTATACAAGATCATATGTTTTAGTGGGCATGATTGTACTGAAATGCAGGTTTTGTGTTACAGATTGATGTGAGTTACTGAGGGAAGTGTTCAGTAAATAATGAAAGAGACGTGGCTCATCGTATTCGCTTTCTCCATCGTTTTCACATATTTCTGAAAATAATGAGGAATCGTTTCGGCTTTTTCCGAAACCATTCTTTCAAGTACTCTATCAAAAGGAGCAATTCCAATAGCATTTTCCGGCTCGCCGGAGATAAGGATGGGAAATTCTTTTATATCCCACCATTTATATCTTCCGCCGAAAGAGCGTCTGGCTGTTTCTAAAATATAGCATCCAAATAAGACCTTGGTATTTTCACGGTATACAGGATTGAATTTGGCGTATGGGGGCATAGATTTAATCGTGTGGTCCAGGACAATAAGGCTTTGGATAGAATAATCAAAAAGACCTTTACAGGAATAATGCTTTATAAATGCCGAAGCAAAATACTGGATTTTATGCTGGGAACAATTTTCTTTTGTCAGTAGTTTCTGGGGATTAATTTTCACGGGGAACCTCCTGGAAATGATAAGCAGATAATAAGAATTTTGAAATACCGGCTCCGGTGTGAATTACCGGAGCCAGGCAAAATGGAGTTACTCCGCAGAGTTGGAGGAAGCTGCGGAGCAGACATTTATGAATAACGAAATTCGGGTTCATTATAAACGATTGTCAGGTCGTTTTGTCAATGTTTGTATTAAAAGGTAAGTTTTTTGGTATGGAATGTTTTTGTAATTAAAAATACTTATTTAAAGCGCTTACCAGCTGGGCAACATAGATAATTGTACATACTAATCCAACTCCGGTTATTATGGCAAAGAAAATAAGTATATTTTTTATGGTTCTAACACTATTATACTGATCCTCCAGCTTTTTTTCAATATTAGCCAGCTCCCGGTGAAATGCTTTATATTCCAGGCTGCAATCATGGGAATCAGTATGGTGTAAATCTGATTCCGGATTCAGACGAAAAGAAGAAAATTTCCGCGGAACGTTTTGTTCTGCTTTATCATCCATATTTTTGACTTCTTTGAAAGTATTTTCGGCAGGGGGATCAGGAGGCATCTCCAGAGAGATCTTTTTTTTCGCATTTTCCACATCGAATTCTGATATTTCATTTTGGTGTTCCCGGTATGTAAGCTCCAGAAAGCGTTTAGTATCTGATGTTATTTCATTGTTTTCTGCTACTTTGTCAAAATACGCTTTTGCGACAGCAGGATTTTCATAGGTATACATATTCAGATGTTCGTTACATCTTCTGCATATGCTGCCTTCCAGGCCAAGTACAGAAAAAATACTTTTCTCATTTCCACATATGACACATTTCATCGTTCACGTCTCCTTATTGATAGCTAATGCCGCGGTTTGGCTAATCTGACGGACAGCCGGGATCAAGGCAAAGGCTATTCTTCTCTGCTATATGGTGCTAAATTATGCATATAATTATAGTTTATTATTTTTGGATTTACAAGTTGTTTTAGTGGAAAAAGACAAGTGAGTTAAATATAAAAAGAACGATTTAGAATTATGGGGAGAATCCCGCTGCAGCGTGTATTTACTGCGGCGGGATTTGTATAATACTAAGCATGTTTATTATACAGCAATAATGCCAGCTTTGATCAGAATTGTACTGAAATGATGAATTTATGTAGTAGATTTTATATATCGGAGAAAAGAACCGGATTTCAAGGTAAGTGGGCAACAAAAAATGGAACTGATAGTGGAGAGATCCACATGATGCACATAACAGCCAAAATAATAATCCTTTTGGTTATACTGACAGTTCCTTCTTCTATAAGAGGATTCCTTAACAACAATCTGGTGGTAATCCAAAAGAACAGAGTCAAGACAAATACTATCAAAATGCTTAATTGCAGCAGGCTGTAGCACTGCATACGAAGGATGGCATCACTGATTCTGTCATCAATATATGGGCTTGGAGTCCGGATCAAGAATAATGTTACGCAAAATGAGATCCCATATAATAAGAGTTCCAGAAACATGTTTTTTCGTTCCAGCATAAAAGCTGCGGGGAGCAGGCTGATAAAAGAGACATATTCGTATAAATGCAGATTTGATATCCGGTCCCGGTCATAATAATCTGTTTCTACATAAGGTATCTCTATTTGCTGCCGGATAAAGATCTGTATAACAAGATCATGGCTAAAGGCGATTATTACAATTCCAATAAAGAAAATAAATATCATATAACTTGCAAAGTTTGTTTGTTTCATAGATGGTGTAAGAAATCCTTTCTGTTTTGATGATTTAAACACGCACTTTCGCATATTGCTGGTGGGAAATGAAGCGGATACAGCTAAGACAGAGAATATACAGACCAGGATTTTATTTATTTTAAAAATCCGTTAGAATTTAAAAATAGGATGCTGGGAGTACCCGCCGCAGCTTGTGGGAGCTGCGGTATGGGAATCATGTAATACTAAGCAATGACTATTATACATGAATTATAAATAGCATATACATATTTGTATTAAAATGTTGTTTTTCGGTAACAAAATATGAAATGTGCAAGGAAATGCAGTCTGATTCAACCGCATTCCCTACATTGATAGCAGAAAATGAACATTTTAAAACGCGCTTTAGTACTACAGCGAACGCGTTCTATTAGTATTATATTTGGGTTTAGCTGAGTAGATACGCTTTG
>UQCR01000198.1 GCA_900539655.1 uncultured Robinsoniella sp. | reverse complement strand
GTGGACAATGCTTCCTGATACCAGGAGCTCTCCGGGTAGGTATCATAATCCGACATTTCATAAGGAGTTCTGGTATATGCAAAAATATGATCTGCATTCATAATATAAACCCGGAGGATTTCATCCCGTGGCAGTGTCATTACAGATGCCAGAAAGTTTTCTATTTTCCGTTTGGAATTCAATTGCTCCTGAGGTGTACCGGAAGCCTTTTCAAGATTTTCAAGGATCGTATCATTATAGTAAGGGGCCAGAGTAAGCCGGTTTAATTCTTCCAGATAAGTGTTGATATTAGAGCCGGCCTGTTCGATGATCTGCTGTGTCTGATTAATTGTCTGCTGGGTCAGCTGCCTGGAATACCATTGGTAATTCAGAAAAGAAACAACCAGTACAATAAATACAGTGAATATGCAGATCATAAATATAAGTTTTGTCCGAAACGTTGGATGTCTGAAATGTTTCATGTTATTCCCCTCTTTCATTTACAGTTCTTGTATTATATTATTATACAGTCCGGATAAAATGGCAAGGGCAGGTTATCAAATATAAAAAACTGAAACCATGATCTAAAATATATGGTATTTCCCACAGAGAAAAGGAATGCTAAGATAAATTTATCAAAACCAGTACCCCACCGAAAGAGGTGAGGTATCACCAGAAATATGAAGGAGGAACGTAAAATGAAAAAGAACAAAATTGCAGCATTGGCACTGGTATCTGTTATGTTATTCAGCAGTCTCACAGGCTGTGGAAATACCAGTGAGGCACCGGAATCCAGTACTACGAAAAGTGCACAAAAAGTCAACATCAAACTCTTCACCGGCAAAATTGAAACGATTGATGTGATGAATGAAATTATCGATGATTTCAATAAATCACAGGATAGGATCACGGTGGAACAGGAATATCAGAAAGATGCAAGTAATATTATCAAGATTAAATTCGCATCCAATGAAGTACCGGATATTATGACAACTTATGAACAGGGATTTGTGGATGAAGGAAAATATATGGACCTGTCCGATCAGAAGGAATGGTGGGACAGAATGACACCGGAAATGAAAGAAGCATGCACAGATGTCAGCCAGGGAAAGGCTTTTCGGGTATGTACCAACATGACTATGGCAGGCTTCTTCTACAACAAGAATATATTTAACGATTTGGGGATTAAGGAATTTCCAGCCAGGTGGGATGATTTTGAAAAAGTTCTGGAGGAAATCAAAACAAAAGAACCGGATGTGGTACCGTGGTTTATATTTGGAAGCGAAGCCTGGCATCTGGGGCACTTAATCGAATTTATCCCTCACGGATATATCAAATCTACGCTGGGAACCCTGGATGCAAAAAAAGCGATGCTGGATAATGATCAGACAAAACTGCGCTTTGCGGACAGTGATGGACCGATGGCTGTGTTCGGAGACAAAATGAAGGAATTGCAGGACAAAGAGCTGATCAACAAAGATGTGCTGACGGCAACCAATGATAACTGCGTACAGGATTTTGTAAGTGGAAAGACAGCAATGTTCAGCAATGGAATGTGGGCAATCTCAAGTATACTGGATGCGAATCCGGAAATGGAGTACCAGATAGGGTTTGCACCATACCCGGCGTATATGCCAGACTCCAGTCCGGTAGTATTAAGTGCTGAGGACTCGGGTTACTCCATTTCTGCAACAACGGAACATAAAGAGGAATGTATTGAGTTTTTGAATTTCCTGTTTCAGCCCGAGAACCAGAAGAAATATTGCGAGGCAGCAAAAGCACCCAGCGCATTTAAGGATGTAACAGCAGAATGGGCACCGAAAACGATATCTGATGAGGTAGCCGCTGCTTTAAAGAATGCGGTAAATATTGGTTATACAAATGAAAAACCCGCAGGATTTTCCGGTGACGATGCAGGCAGGCTGCTTCAGAATCTCTTCGCTGGCCAGTATACGGCGGATGAATTTGCCAAAGCTTATGCACAGGCATGGAACGATGGTTTTGACAAGAAAGCAGAGTAATTATGCCTCGCAAAGTGTGAAGCAGGGGTGTGAGCAGACAATATCATACATGTTTGGGAACCCACCGGGAAGGAGACTGAGTCATAATGAAGCGTTATAAAATGGGATTACATCAATTTATGGCGATCCCCGCATTTACCTTATTTTTTGTGTTTTTTATCTATCCGTTGATCAAAGGAATAGGGATGAGCTTTACCGATTGGGATGGTATTGGGAAAGCCAGTTTTATAGGATTTCAGAATTTTATAGATTTTTTTAATGATAAAAGGGCTTTATCCGATATCAGAACGACGGTTTTATTTGCACTGGGAAGCGCTCCGCTGCTGAATATCATAGGCTTGCTCTATGCTCTGTTATTGAATTCCTCATTTAAGGGTAAATCTGCAGCCAGGATGTGCATCTATATGCCGGCTATCATCAGTCCCTTAATCATGGGATACATATGGTATCTTCTGCTGCAGCCCGGGCGTGGTTTTCTCTTCCACCTGGCTGACAATGCAGGCCATCCCGAATGGTTTGGAAACTGGATGGGAGGTTATGGAACCACACTCCTGGTTCTGATCCTGGTAAATGTCTGGCAGTATGCAGGTATGACAATGGTTATATATCTGGCAGGCCTTCAGGGGATTCCAAAGGAATTATATGAGGCAGCGGAAATAGATGGCGCCGGTAAAATAAAATGTTTTCGATATGTCACACTGCCTTTGCTTGGACCGTCGGTGAGAATAAATGTAATTACCAATATTATCGGTTCACTGTCCGTATTTGACATTGTAATGTCACTGACCGGAGGGGGACCGGGGTATCAGACGGAGACACTGAGTATCTATATTATGAGGATGTGTTATGGAAGCAAGACCGGTTATTCTACCGCGGTTGCAATGATTATGTTTGTAATTGTACTGATTCCGGTTGCGGTGTCCCTGCGGCTTATGAAAGAAAAAGAATAGGAGGAAACAACTGTGAAAAAATTAATCTCATATGTCCGGTATCTGGCGATTATCCTGATCAGTGTTCTGTGCCTAACACCTTTTGCCATACTGCTGATCCTTTCGTTGAATACGCCCCAGCGCAATTTTTATGACGGTAATATGTTTCTGCCTGACTTTTATTTTCTGAATTTTATTGAAGGCTGGAAACAGTCCCATATTGGAAGGGCAATGATTAACTCAGGAATTATTACAGTGCTTGCGATCCTGTTGATCGTTATACTTGCAACAATGGCAGGCTATGCAATTGCCCGGTTTTCTAATAAGCTGAATAAAGCCATATTTGCCATACTGCTTTGCTGCATGATGGTTCCGGGAATCATTAACACGGTACCGCTGTATAGTCTCATGATTTCAATAAAGGCAGTAAATACGCTGTGGGGTATGGCATGTGTCTGTGCTACTCTGGCGATTCCCCAGGCAGTGTTCGTATTCACCGGTTTTATCAAAGCGCTGCCGGGAGAAATTGAGGAAGCGGCAATCATAGACGGATGCAGCCATTTTCAGGTATTCTGGAAAATTATTTTTCCGCTGCTGAAACCCTCTATATCTGCAGTAATTATCTTAAATGGATTTGGAATTTGGAATAATTATGCCCAGTCTGTCTTCTTTCTGCAGGATAGTACAAAGCATAATGTCCCACAGGCACTGTCAGTTTATTTCCAGCAGTTTGCCGGAGCAAAATGGAATCTGCTGGCGGCAACTGCGGTTATAGCGATTATACCGGTTGTCATTGTATTTTTGATCTTTCAGAAAAATCTAATGCAGGGCTTAACAGATGGTGCTTTGAAGGGTTAGAAGCAGGGAGCGATAACAGATCAGACAGATCCAATGGGTCTGAATATTGGAGGGTATTGCAAGACAGTACCGGATACAGCATCAACAGCAGCAGACAGGAGGAAAAGATATGGATTTATATCCGTTAAAAGCGCAGTACCTGAGGAAAGAAGAAATTACATTACGTCTGGAATTGCAGAATGAGAATTTTGATTCAGCCGTGGTTACAGTTTATATGCTGGATAAAGAGGCAGCAGTGAAGAAGATCCATTCCCTGTCGGACATTACCGACATATGTATAGGTGGGTTCGATGAACCATTTGCCGGATATGGCGTGGAAGCAGTGCTCTGCGGGAAGTATGGCAGAGTAACCCTGGAGACGGCATTTGATGTGACGGATCATCCAGGGAGTTCCCTGCGTTATGGATTTGTCAGTGACTTTGAGGAAAAAGATGCGGATAATGGAGCCATAGAACAGTTGCGGAAATATCACATCAATATGGTGCAGTTCTACGATTGGTCTTACCGGCATGACACTCTGGTCGCCCCCCGGGACAGCTATCAGGACATGATGGGGAAGCAGATTGACTTCAGAACGGTGAGATCGAAGATAAAATCAGCCGCCTTGTGTGGTATGAAAACCATGGCATATGGAGCTATATATGCCGCATCCAGAGAATTTTACGAAAGCCATAAAAACTGGGCCTTTTACAATGGCAACCAGGAGGTATTCCGTTTTATCGATGTCTTTTATATTATGAATATGGAAAAGGGATCTCCATGGAGGGACCATTTGATAGCACAATATAAGGATGCCATTACAAAGGCTGGATTTTCCGGAATTCATATGGATACCTACGGATTTCCCAAAACAGCATTTTCCCATTTACAGGAACAGCCCAGGCTTGTGAGGCTGGATCAGGAATTCTGCGGGCTAATCGATGAGACACGGGAAAAACTGCAAAAAGAAGGGGTTAATCCATGCCTCGTATTTAATAACGTCGGAAACTGGCCGGTTGCGGAAACAGCGAAAAGTACGGTAGATGCAGTATACATAGAGGTATGGTCCCCCTATGACCGTTATAGCCATATAAAACAGCTGATACAGGAAGCAAAGCATTTCTCCTGTAATAAAAAACCGGTAATTCTAGCCGCATATCTGGCACCATTTCGAAGGGAATCTGCTGCTTTGGCGTCTCATGCAGCGTATATCCTGACGGCAGCCATTGTTTCCAATGGAGGTTATCATTTGCTTCTGGGAGAAAATAATGCAGTACTGACCCAGGGATATTACGGCGATTACAGCATTATGGCGGATGAAACCGCAGCTGTAATGCGCAAATATTATGACTTTATGATACGCTATCTGAACCTATTCTACGACCATACACTGCAGGATGTCTCGATGACACATATCGGATGGGATAATTATGAATATCAGTGTGGATTTCAAAACTGGAGCGTCAACGCAGAAGCGGGGAAAGTCTGGATTACAATCCGGGAAAATGAAAGCTTCAAGTGCCTCTATTTCATAAACCTGTGCGGCTGCAAAGAAGATAACTGGAATAAAGGAAAAACAGCACCAATCATACAAAAGGACCTTACTTTTACTGTGAATGTGGATGGTGATATTCAGGGAGTCTACTGTGCCAGTCCTGACAGAGACAGCTGTAGAAGTGAATTATTAGAATATAGTTATATTGAGAATGAAAAAGGGAAGTTTGTGAAGTTCACTGTGGAGGAACTTTACGTTTGGACGGTAGTATACTTAAAGCTGTAAATGGATAAGAAACACCGGTAAAAAACAGCTGCCACAAACCAGAGGATCCGTTCTTCCAAGCGAATCAGTTTTGTGGCAGGCTGAGATGCTATTCCGGTGTTATGCCTTTTTCTGTTAGAATATCACCCATACCATTTTCTATTAGATACTTAATCCCAATGTGCTGCATGATTTTTAGGGCTTCCAAAATCTGTGTTCCCATAACAGGAGTGAGAGAATATTCTACGCGGAGAGGATAGCCCTCATAAGATTTTTTCTCCACAAATCCATATTCCATCAGTTCCTTAAGCTGTTCCAGCAGCATTTTCTGGGTAATACCATCGATATCCTTTTCCAGCTTGGCTAATGAGGTGCCGCCCAGACGCAGCCTCCACAGAATAATCGTTTTCCATTTCCCCTTAATCATGTCATGCACCAGTTCTAAAGGGCAGGTATATTCATTCCTCATTTTCATAATGTCTCCTCCATGATAATCGAAGTTCTGCTACGTATCCTGTATAACACGCTCTGTGGGTAATTCCTATAAAGTGTGCCTCACAGCAGGCAGAATACGGTTTTCAGGCTTACTTTTGGATGCAGTAATATTTTTCTGTATCATTATGAATACAGTATCACGAATATCACAGCGGTTCAACAGAAATTTATAAATGTGGACCAATCAACCCCCTTTCTGTAAATACTTTTTTTGCAACCTGAATTGCGTTCAGAACTTTTGGAAATCCGGTATAAGGAATGCATTGTAAAAAGGTTTCCGTTATTTTTTCAGGAGGAATTCCTACATTAAGGGAGCCGTTAATATGCACCTCCAACTGGGGCTCACACCCTCCTGCGGTCAGCAGACTGGCTATGGTAATCATCTCCCGTTCACTGAGAGATAATCCCTCTCGGTCATAAATTTCCCCGAATGCAAATTCTATGATGTATTTTCCCAAATCAGGCGAAATGGAACTCAATGACTGAATAACCGCCTCGCCGCCAATCCCATCAATTTTCTTCAAATTATCCATTCCTGTTTCAAATCTTGTTTTCTCCATTTTCTTTTTCCTCCAAATCATTTATAATCAAAGGATATGATTTCGACTATAGTCTAAGTCAAGCACTTTTTTATATTTTAATATATTCTTTTAGTTATTAATTTATAGTTAACGTTAATAGATAGTATGAAATATAAAAGATCAAGCGTTAATGTTTTTACTTATGCATTTAGCAGATAATATTTTAGATAGATACTAATACTACAGCGAACGTTTTATAGGGTTCTATGTAATGACTTATATTTGGGTTTAGCTGAGTAAATGACGCTTTGTAGATGGAGGTAGTGTACGGAAAGAGAAGGGGGCGGA
>UQCR01000197.1 GCA_900539655.1 uncultured Robinsoniella sp. | reverse complement strand
ATAATTTATCTAATGGAGGGCGGGGGGCCCGCCCCACGCCCGCCGGTTCTCTATGATTTGTGGATCGGAGATAATGTGTTTGGCTGGAATCCAAAAGAAAGAGAAAAATGGCTTACTACTTATCCCAGAGATATAGAGGATGTGTTCCTTAATATACCCGATTTGATTCATGCTCCCGGGGATGACCCGGATTACCGCTGGGCTGGCACAGACATGGAAGATATGGACGATAAAGGATGGGATGCAAGGATCTTGATTGAAGACTGGGAAAGCAGTGAGGCAGAAAAATTCTTTGAGACATTCCCGGATCCTGAATATCCGGGGCTGATCCCTAAGAAAAAGCCTTCCGGTGAAAGATATACACTGGCAAGGTGGTGGTATGGGTTATTTGAACGCCACTGGTCACTGCGGGGAATGGAAAATGCTCTGATGGACTTCTATTTGTATCCGGACGAAATCCACCGCCTATATCAGAAGCTTACAGATTTCTATATCCGGATTATGGAGAGGGCCTGTACAGAGATGAAAATTGATGGTTTTTTTGTCTCCGATGACCTGGGTACACAGAACTCGCCCTTCTTTTCGCTGGATATCTTCAGGGAGTTCTTTAAACCCTATTATAGGCAGATGTTTGAGAAAGCCCATGAAATGGGAGCACATTTCTGGCTGCATACCTGTGGGAATATTGAATTATTCCTTCCGGAGTTTATTGAGATTGGTCTGGACGTAATTCATCCGATTCAGAAATATACCATGGATGAAAAACGGATAGCCAGTTTATATGGAGATAAAATCTGTATTCTGGCTGGATTTGATGTGCAGCAGACCATTCCATTTGGAACGCCGGAAGATGTGAGAAGAGAGGTAAGGCATCTTGTGGATGCCTATTGGAGAGAAGATGGAAGGCTGATGCTGACCATGGGGAATGGCTCAACAGAGGACTGGAAATTAGACAGCCTTCAGGCGTTATATGAAGAAACTTTGGGGTATGGGCATCATAGGTAACTTCAGGCAGTATGTGCAGGGGTGTATACAAAAGAACGTTAGGGAAAAGAATGTCCCGTAATTTCCAGAATACTGGATATGATAGCAGAAAGCGGTATTGAAGTTGTACGGGGAACACATTAGAGCATATTTTAAAACACGCTCTGGAGTTGGCATTCTAAAGTTTCAATATTTTAAGTGATACTAAAACAAAGAGGATGCGCAAAATATCGAATGAATCGATAATTTGCGCATCCTCTTTGTTATATAGATATGATTGACAGCACAGGCAATTCAATTAACCGTTGACCTCTAAATGCCAATGCCAGAAATCCTATCCCCCCGGTTGCTGCTAATGAAAAAATGCAAAGTATGAGTAAGCACACCTTCCTAATGGTTTATTGTGAGAGGTTCCCAGGACGGAGGGATTGCCTTTTTTTCGCGTTTATCTGACATTTTTATATTCCTTGCCTATATTACTTATAAAATAAAGAAAGAACCCCAGGGGGAGCTTGTGGGACATATTGTTTATAGATATAATGGAAAAACACAACAGAAATGGGAGGAAATACAATATGAAAAAGAGAATGAAAACAGTCATAGCACTGTTTTGTATGACAGCAGTTTTATCAGGCTGTAGCAGTTCAGGCGACTCGGGAACAACTATCGCAAAGCAGAATGATAAAGCGTTGGAAAGCCAAAGTGCGGAAAGCAAAAGTACGGAAAGCCAGAGTGAGGAAAACGAAAATACCGGAAATCAGGAAAATGACAGCCTAGGAACGGAAAGCCAAAGTACCGAAAGCAAAGATAAAAATGACGGCGCAGGTACTTCGGCAAAATCAGAAATTACTGTTGGATTTTCCAATGATACGGATAGCTGGGATCCATGTACAGGGTTTGGTTATGCAGGCTCTCCGCTGTATAGTACGCTTGTTAAAATCAATGGAGATAATAAATTAGAGAATGATCTTGCTTCCGATTATAATATGAGCGAAGATGGACTAACCTGGACATTTAAAATCCGGGATGGCGTTAAATTTACTAACGGCGAAGAACTGACCGCATCGGATGTTGCATTTACTTTTAATACAACGAAAGAAAAAGCCACTTATGTGGATTTGACAATGTTGGATAGCTGTACGGCAGTTGATAATAATACGGTTGAATTTAAACTTAATAAACCATGCGTAACTTTTATCTATACGGTGGCGGGAGCAGGTATCGTACCGGAAGACTCCTATACTGATAATTTCGGAATGGAGCCAATTGGATCAGGTCCTTATAAATTAACCCAGTGGGATAAAGGCCAGCAGTTCATTTTGGAAGCAAATGAAGATTATTATGGAAAACAGCCGGAAATTAAAAAAGCTGTATTTCTTGTACAGGAAGAAGATGCCCGATTTGTAGCAGCCCAGTCAGGAGATGTGGATCTGGCATTGACATCTGCAACACTGGCAACTACACAGATTGACGGAATGCGTGTAATATCGGTTGATTCCGTTGATAACCGTGGGATCACTATGCCTACTGTTCCGGATGAAGGAAAGGTTACGGAAGACGGATATAAAATCGGAAACAATGTAACTTCCGATATTGCAGTCAGAAAAGCGATGAGCTATGGAATTGACCGTGAAAAAATCATTAATGAAGCATTGAACGGTTTTGCTAATCCGGCATATTCTGAATGTGACGGACTTCCCTGGTGGAACGAAGAAGATAAAATCGATACTGATATTAATTTTGCAGTGAAAGGTTTGGAAGATGCCGGATGGATCGATTCTGACAACGATGGAATCCGTGAAAAAGATGGCATGAAGGCAGAGTTTAACCTGATGTATTTTGCAGGTGATTCTATGAGGCAGGCGGTAGCCATGTCCGTTGCAAACCAGGCAAAAGAAAACCTCGGAATTGCCATAAATGTAGAGGGTGTAAGCGAGGATGACACCGTGAAGAGAATGTTTTCCGAACCGATGATCATGGGCTGGGGATCTGACAGCCCGATGACATCCTATATGTTATTCCACAGTAGTAATGCGGGAAAAACTGATTTCTATAATCCGGAGTTTTTTACAAATGAAACAGTGGATCAATATCTGGATACAGCCATGAATTCAAAGACATTTGAAGAATCCCTGGAATGGTGGAAAAAAGCCCAGTGGGATGGGACAACCGGCACATCCATGCGCGGTGAAGCACCATGGGCATTCTATGTGAATATGTCCCATCTGTATTATGTAAAAGACGGACTGGATATCGGCAAACAGAGGATCCATGCACATGGTGCCGCATGGCCATTGATTGCAAATCTGGCAGAATGGAAATGGAATTCATAATGATCTATTACGGGGACAGGCAATTTTGCCGTGTCCCCAAATTGCGTTAGTGCCTGTATAAAATTCTGGAAAAGGAGAAATAAAAGTGGGGAAAAAAAGACTTTTAAAGACTACCGGCCGCTATATGATCAGGCTGGTTACACTCTTAATTGCAGTCAGCATCATTAGTTTTATTCTGGTCAGTATGTCACCGGTAGATCCGGTACGGCAGTATGTGGGGGCTGTACCAAATGTAAGTATAGAACAAAGAGAAAAAATTGCAGAATACTGGGGATTGGATAAGCCGCCGGTGGAAAGGTTTGGCATCTGGGCGAAATCACTGTTGCATGGGGATTTTGGAACCTCGCTGCTCTATAGGAGGCCGGTACTTGATATTGTTGGAGAAAAGTTTGCGGCATCGCTGGCGCTTATGATTACCGCCTGGCTGCTTTCGGGTATTATCGGATTCTCCATCGGATGTATCATGGGTGCATTCAATGGAAAATGGCCGGACAGGATACTGAAAAAGATCTGCCTGACCATGTGTGCCATACCCACATTCTGGATTGGAATTGTTCTGTTGATGGTCTTTTCGGCCAAACTGGGGTGGTTTCCAATGGGAATGAGTGTACCCAAAGGTGTACCCTCGGATCAGGTTACGATCTGGCAGCGTCTGCATCATCTCGTACTTCCGGCGTTGACACTTAGTTTCCTGTCTTTTGCCAATATTGCGTTGCATACCCGGGAAAAGCTGGTAGATGTATTGGAAAGCGATTACGTGCTGTTCGCAAAAGCGAAGGGGGAGTCCCGGTTCTGCATTTTGAAAAGACACGGTCTGCGCAATATTATGCTGCCAGCTGTAACCATGCAATTCGGCTCCTTTAGTGAACTGTTTGGCGGATCGGTGCTGGCGGAGACCGTATTTTCATATCCAGGGCTGGGAGCGGCTGCCTCTGCTGCAGGCATGGGGTCAGATGTACCGCTGCTGTTAGGGATTACATTGTTTAGTGCAGTTTTTGTATTCACGGGTAATCTGCTTGCAAATATTATTTACGGGGTCGTTGATCCGCAGATCAGGGAGGGATATCAGAGTGAACAATAGTGTGACTAAAGCAACAAAAGCAAAGAAGCTGCGCATTAACCGCAGAACCCGTACAATTATTACAATTATTATTATCTTTCTTTTTATACTGGGGGTATATCTTGCTGGTACTTTTATGAGTAATGATCTCATACAGGCTGATTTTTCCCAAAAAGGACTGAAGCCATCCTTAAAGCATCCATTTGGCACAGATTTATTGGGCAGAGATATGTTAGTGAGAACGGTAAAAGGTTTGTCAATCAGCATTGTAGTTGGGACAGTTGCATCTACAGTCAGTGCAGTAATTGCACTTTTTGTAGGGGTGGCGGCAGCTTCCGGCTCTTCCCTGCTGGATCATTTTATTAATTGGCTCATTGATCTGGTGATGGGAATTCCACATACGGTACTGTTGATCTTAATATCATTTGCCTGCGGAAAAGGATTAAAAGGTGTTCTGATCGGAGTTGCAGTAACCCACTGGACCGGACTGGCGCGTCTCATTAGAAGCGAGGTACTTCAGATCCGTTCCCAGCAATACATAGAAGTATCCAGAAGGCTTGGACACTCCAGCCGATGGATTACCATCAACCATATCCTGCCTCATATGGTTCCCCAGTTTATCATTGGATTGATCCTCATGTTTCCCCATGCAATTATGCATGAATCTTCCCTGACTTTCCTGGGATTTGGATTGTCTCCGGAACAGCCGGCAATTGGTATTATCCTGTCAGAATCTATGAAATATATTTCCACGGGTATGTGGTGGCTGGCATTTTTTCCTGGTCTGATGCTGGTAATAATCGTTTTGCTCTTCGACAGGCTGGGTGAAAATTTAAAGAAAATCGTAGACCCATACAGCGCACACGAATAGGAGGTTAGAGATGTCTGTAAAATGTGAATCTCACAGGGAACCTGTATTGCAGGTAAAAGATTTGTCGGTTTCTTTCCATATGTATGATACCGGCCTGGAACAATATGACCTGAATGTAATATCGAACTTAAGCCTGGATGTGAGACCGGGCGAAATTGTGGCGATAGCAGGATCCAGCGGTTCCGGAAAAAGCCTGCTCGCCCATGCGGTTATGGGACTTCTCCCGGAAAATGCGGCAGCATCCGGTGAAATGTTGTATAAAGGCAGTGCATTAACCCGGAAAAGGAAAGAAGAATTGCGGGGATCTGAAATTGCACTGGTTCCCCAGTCCATAGCCTATCTGGATCCGTCCATGCGGATAGGATCCCAGGTGCTGGGGGAACATCCCGGTACAGAAAAGCGCAGGGCGCAAAAAGAAGTGTTTGAACGGTTTAAGTTAGATGAGAAGATCGAGAAGTATTATCCTTTTCAGTTATCCGGCGGAATGGCACGAAGGGTTCTGGTTTCTACGGCAATTATCAGCGGCGCCCAACTGATTATCGCAGATGAGCCAACTCCCGGCCTGGATCTGGAAATGGCAATGGAGGCATTGCAGTGCTTCCGTGAAATGGCAGACAGCGGAAAATCCGTAATCTTAATTACCCATGATATTGATCTGGCATTTCATGTGGCGGACAGGGTGGCAGTATTTTATGCGGGGACAACCGTAGAGGTGGCACCTTCTGCGGATTTTCTGTCTGGTCCCCAGGCACTTCGCCATCCATATTCCAAGGCGCTCTGGAATGCATTGCCCCAAAATGGATTTGAACCCATACCGGGATTTCAGCCATATGCCAAAGCACTTCCAAAGGGGTGCCTGTTTTCACCGAGATGCCCGTTTCGGACAAAGGAATGTGAAGAAAAAATACCCATGCGGGAATTGCGTGGGGGAACTGTGAGGTGTAATCATGCGACTTGAGGCAAGAAACGTCAGTTTCCGATATCATGAAAATGCTCCGTGGATACTAAAAAACGTAAATCTAAAAGTTGAAGAAGGGGAGCGGGTAGGCTTGGTAGGGCCCAGCGGTTATGGAAAAAGTACGCTGCTCAGGCTGATGGCTGGCTATCTGAAACCGGACAGCGGAGAGATACTGCTGGATTCAAAACCCCTGATGGCAAAGGGTGTCTGCCCGGTTCAGCTGATTTACCAGCATCCCGAAAAGGCGATTAATCCCAGATGGAAAATGAAGAAAGTATTGGAAGAATCAGGCATGTTCCGGGATGAAGTAATGGAGGCGCTGGGGATTGAAAGTGACTGGATTGGACGCTATCCCAGGGAATTATCCGGCGGAGAGCTTCAGCGTTTTTGTGTAGCAAGGTCTTTATTTCACGGAACACATTTTCTGCTGGCTGATGAAATGAGCACTATGCTGGACGTGATTACCCAGGCTCAGATCTGGAAGCTCATGCTGAAGGAAGTAGAAAGCAGGAATCTGGGGCTGCTGATGGTGACACATAATAAAGCGCTGGCTGAGCGGGTTTGTACAACTATTATAGATTTGCGTGATCAGAACACGCTCTAGTATTAGATTGAACAGGTTGTACGGGGAAGGGACACTATTGTGTATTATATTGGGGTTTAGCTGATTAATACGCTTTGTGTAATATAGGTAGTGTACGGAAAGATGGGGGTGGGAAACTGATATGGACTCCGTCAGCTTGCCGCAGAACTGGTATTTTCTAAC
>UQCR01000196.1 GCA_900539655.1 uncultured Robinsoniella sp. | reverse complement strand
AAACCGGAATCCCACCGGCTTGACTACACACCCTTAGCTGGGCGCACAACTGGAATTTACGAACTACAATATCTTTTCGAGAAAAAGATGGTTTTTGTGTGCAATTACATCTCCAACTTTTTTAGAAGCACTAGCAATTATTTCAAATCCATTTTTTTGATACAAAGATAGCGCAGGAATATTTTGACTTCCTGTATCCAAACGTAGTGCCCTGCAACTATTTTTTTGTGCTAATTCTGTAGCGAATTTTATTAGTGATGATGCAATTCCTTTACCAGACATACTCGGACGTACCATTAAAAGGTGAATTACCATTACCTCATCTTCAGATAATTTTTCTTTCCAAGGAATAGTTGCATATTCTATTGGTTGAACTTTATCAATAATGATACTTCCAACAATTGTTCCGTTTTCTTCATATACAAACAAAGCACCAGCATAAATAGCCCGTTCTGCATCATCTTTCGTTGGATAAACCCCTTTCTTAAATACAGTAAAGGCTGTATGATTCAGTTCATACTGGAAATGCTCATTGTAAGTATCTTCAATCGAATTAACATCTTTTAGTATTGCTTTTCTAATCATAAAATCTCTCCACAAATTTTGATTTCACACTTTCTTTCCCCTTATATGTCTATATCTGAAATATTCAGTCACAAACTTTATCAGGGATAGGCATCTGTGCCGCAAGGGGAGCTTCCCCTTGTACGAAATCTCTGATTTCGCTGTATTTCCCGGTTTGAGATTTCTTGAAACCGGGAACAGCACCGCAGGTCGCACGATACAGGCAGATGGAATTGCCTGTATAGAAGTGCGCTCTTAGCGTTGCTAAGAGATTTATGCCGTATCCGGCGTGTTATCTTTTTTCAATTTCTTTTTTCGACTTCTGAAGCATTCTTCCAGTTTTAATAATTTGACATGTCTGCTCTTGTTACTCATCATCTGTAAATTCCAGCATCTCATCAACGGTGCAGTCCAGCTTCTTGCAGATCTTCTCAATCGTCTCCATTGATACATACTGGTTTTTTCCCATCCTGGCAAGAATATTTCCACTGATCCCGGTGAGGTACTGCATCTCTATCCGCTTCATATTTTTATCTATGAGCATTTTCCATAATCTGTTATAACTTACGCCCATAAGCAACCTCCATATTTTTCATCTGAACATATTTTGATTATATCACGATTTCGTTAGGTTGAATACCTGTAATTTTTGATGTCTTCTGTAAAATGGAAAAGAGGATGCCCCGACAAAGGGCAACCTCTCCAACCATTTACTTCGGTTTAGTCGAATGGAACCTCACCTTCCGGTGCTTCCATAAATCCGTCCTTATCTGTTTTCGGTGTTTCCGATGAATCAGCTCCAACACCATTATCCTTGTTCTGGGCAAATTCATGTTCTTCCACGATCACATCTGTAGTATAAATTGTTTTCCCGTCCTTGTCCTTATAATTGCCAGTGCTGATACGACCGCCAATCACAATCCTCATTCCCTTGTGAAGATATTTCTGTGCAAACTCTGCACTCTTTCCGAATGTGACACAGGAAATAAAATCCGCTTCCTGTTCACCGTCACGTTTATATCTTCTGTTTACCGCCAGTGTATATCTTGCTACTGCCATATCATTATCTTTTCCGGCATATTTGATCTCCGGATTCTTTGTCAGTCTTCCCATTAAAACCACTTTATTCATAATCGTTACTGTCCTTTCCGCAGCTACGCTGCCATTGCATATTCTTCATCATCTGTTTCATCGTCCGGCATAAACATTGCACATGCTTCCGGTGGATTGGTATCATCCGGTGAAAATATTTTCCGGATCATTTCATACATGATCGGATACCGATATGCGATTTCTTCTCTTGCAAGGAATCTGCATACCCTGTAAAGATTCTTTTTCATTTCTTCATCTGTTGTAAGCATGGCAACCAGATGGATTCTCTCCCTTGTATAAATCAGATTCGGGCATCCAAACCAGTTAATCAACTGCATTTCTTTCATTTTCAGTTCTGTCATAAACTGCTCCTTTCCGGGCATTTTGCCCTGTAAACATTGTCATCAGTTTCATTCGTCCGGCGGTCTGGCGTGCGTTTCCCTGTCACCTGCAGCCGTCTCAGACTGCCTCTGCCTGCATCAGCAGGTCACTGACCATAAGGCTTCGGTCAGCCGCCCATCATCGGGAGTGTCATTATAATTTCGCTCGCTCTCAGAAAAAGAAAGGTCATGGCATAACTCCTGTTAGGCTTCCAGGGTGCACTTATCGGTTGTCAAGGTTCATCGAAGGAACATTCCAAAACGTCCTCTGATTACTAGAGTCAAATGACTTCGCAAGATGCAAAAGATTCGTGATATTTTTTTGCATTTTTATCATTTTTTCTTTTACTTTTGTTAGTCCCTTCACATACTCTGTACTGAGACAGGCAAAAGCGGACATCTTTGGGGTAAAATTTTTAAAATAATTGTTCCTCTACCTATAAAGCCTGGGAAGCGGTATTTACCAACCCCCTTTTGCAAGTTTTTTTCGCATAAATGAAATATTCCCTCACTAATAGCAAGTTTCAGAGGGCATTTGGACGGTACTTTTGCAGAAAAAATTATTTTTCCACTAATCACACGTGGGAATTTGAAGAATGTCAGATAATTTTGAAAAAATCCAAAAAAGAAGCACCGACCGTTATAGTCAGTGCTTGTAAGATATTATATTCGTTTTTCTCAGGAAAGATCATCCCAGTTTTTATATGTTCCATTGTACAGACCTGTAAGTTGTTTTATTGTAAGATTTTCCAGTGGATTTTCTTCATTTATCACAATAGCTATAGCATCTTTTCCAATGACTTTTGTTTCCAGAAGCTCTGCTTCATAATCCTTTAATTCTCTGGATGACATTGCGAAATCACACTCTCCACTTATCACCGCCGTAATCCCTCTTGAAGAATCTGTTGCTTTTACTTCTATTTCAGCATTTGGATTTTGTTTCTGATAGTCATCTGCCAGTGCTTTTACCATTGGTTCCATTGAAGTGGATCCTTCAATCAGAATCTTTCCTTCTGACTTGTCAGAAAGGAATGTTGTTGTACTGTCAGCCTGAATACAATATTGTTTCACAATATCCTGTCCTTTACTCTTTACATAAGTCAGGAAATCCTGTTCCACATCTGTCAGTTCTCCATTATAAGCCAGATAATAATCCCTGCAAAGAGGATAACTGTTATTGTCTATTGTTTTCTCAGAAGGAAGAACTCCGTTGATTTGAAGTATTTTTCCATTCGTATCTGTTGCGGAACTATATGCGACATAACCAACTGCGTTTTTATCTTCTTCCACCTTTTTCAGAACTTTCTCTGTAGAATCAACAACTATTCCTGTATCACTCTCAGGCAGTTTCAAAAGATTCTCAAATTCTGCTCTGGTTCCTGACCCTTCTTCTCGTGATACAGCTGTGACAGCTCCCATAGCAGACAGATCCGGCAATGGCTCTTCCTCGGTTCCACATGCTGTTATTCCCGTTGCCAGCATTATCATTATCAGCAGAAGTGCAGATTTTCGGATGTTTTTTTTCTTTACCATTTTATACTGCACCTCTTTCCATCATTGATTTTCCCGTCTCTTCATCAAGGTTTATAAAAGCCACATTATCACAGGCTTCTTCTGCAATGCTGACACAATTATCTGCCATACGGTCAAAATTATACATGATCCCAGAAAAATATCTTGTCATAGACGCATCACAAACCTCATTTTTTACACGGTTTAAATGTGCCTTACTGTATTTTTTCTCTGCTTTATGCATTTTTTTCTTATTTTCAAAAACTGTTTCAGCCACTACAGCATCACCCTTACGGATTGCCTCCATTGCTTTCTTTAAAAGCTGCTGGATAATATCAATGCAGTCTTCCATTTCTGAGGAGGCTTCACTGGTCAGTCTTTTTCCATTGTTATTTACTTTTTCACATATCTGGTCAATATCTTCACATCTGTCTGCAATCCTCTGAATACTATTGTTTACATACAGTAACCCTGCCGTCTGCTCAGACTGTTGTTCTGTAAGGTTTCCGCTTGCGAATAATCTGGTAATATATTCTGTCACACTGTCCTGTAACTGATGTACAATCTCCAGATTTTCTATAAACGAACCATGAGTTTTTGAGTCTCCATCTGCTACAATCGCCGTTTTTAAATCACTTAACAGAGATTCTGCCAGTTCTCCAAGTCGGTTCAGTTCCTTAGATACCAGAACCATAGCAGCCGCCGGCTGTTCAATCACTTTCATATCCAGATATTTGGGTTCAAAAGCTGCTTTCTCTGTTTTGTCATTTCCACGGATGATTGTTGTAACAATTTTTACCATCAGCGGAATCAGTGGCAGCCAGACCAGTGTACAGACGATATTAAACGTTGTATGTGCATTTGCAATCTGTCTTGAAATCACATCAATCTCATTTCCCTTTGGTGAAATAAACTGGACAAATTTTGCAAACCACGGAACCAGGAAAATAAAAACGCAGCTTCCACTGATATTAAAAATACTATGCGCAATTGCTGTACGTTTTGCATTTTTAGATTGTCCAATTGATGCAAGAAGTGCTGTGATCGTTGTACCTATATTATCTCCAAGAAGAATCGGAATCGCACCGGTAAGCCCTATTACACTGCTTACTCCGTCCGGTCCTGCCTGTGATGCAAAATTCTGCAGAACTGCAATCGTAGCTGAACTACTCTGCACAACCAATGTCATGACCGCTCCCAGTACAACACCAAGAACCGGAATGGATGAAACTTTTCCCATCAGATCAACAAAGACCGGACTTCCCGCCAAAGGTTTCATGACTTCACCCATGATTTCAATTCCTTCAAATAAAAGTCCGAATGAAAAAATTACCATACCGATATTTTTAACCTTTTCTTTTTTGCTAACAAAGTTCAGAATAAATCCAACAAAGATAATTGGATAAATATAATTGCTGATTTTAAATGCCATCAGCTGTGCCGTCATAGTGGTTCCTATGTTGGCACCAAAGATAACAGAAATTGCCTGCGGAAGACTCATAAGTCCCGCACTGACAAAACCGATAACCATAACTGTCGTCGCTGAACTGCTCTGCAATACAGCTGTTACAAGTGCTCCGGCAAGTGCTCCCATAATTGGATTTCTTGTAAGAAATCCAAGGATTTTTTTCATTCGTTCTCCTGCGGCTTTCTGAAGTGCATCACTCATGCTGTTCATTCCATAAAGGAACAAGGCAAGGCCACCGATCAGACCAAAAACCACTTTCACATTCTCGTTCATTTCTCTGTCCTCTCCTGTTATTATATAAGATCTACATTTTCCTATACAATTATAGAAGACAGAAATCAAATCTATGTGAGTGCTTGTGTAAAATAGGTGTAAAAATCAATGGAAATCTTTATAATGTTATAATTGACTTATTCATTTTTCACCTGCTGACATATAGTTTTCATTACGATTTATTATTCAGTCTACGTAATACCAACATCGCCTCATTCCTTACATTTTTGAACGTTCTGTCCGGTCTTCCAAGAAAATATCCTTGTCCGTAATGAACACCTAATCTACACAGACACTCCAACTCTGCTTCTGTTTCTATCCCTTCTGCAATCAGAATTGCTCCTGTCTCATTACAGTAATGCAACAGAAATTCCATCATAATTTCCTTTTTCTTATGTTTTTGAATATCTCTGACCAGTTCTATATCAACTTTTAAGTAGTTTGGCGATGTATTTACTACACGGTTCAGACCAGAATATCCAGCTCCAACATCATCCAAAGCTATTTCATATCCCTGATCTGCATAATGCTTCATAATCTGTTGCAGAATCTGATAGTTTTCTATATCCGACCGTTCCGTTATTTCAAATACAATGTCACAGGACGGTACTCCGGCTTTCGCAGCCTTACGGTTTGTAAATCCCTGTATGAACGATTTATCCTGAATGATATTACCATCTACATTAAGAAATAATTTTGCATGTTCTGGTTTATTCGCCGCTGCCTTCAATGCTTTATTTCTGCACAATTTTTCCAATTTCCAAACACAGCCTACCTGTTCAGCAATCACAAACAAATCTGAAATCATAAGAGTCGTATCATGCCTGTCGATACGACTAAGAGCTTCATATCCTGCCACATCTCCAGTCTGTAAATTTACAATCGGCTGAAATACCGGATATATAGCCTTTCTTTCTAATATTTTATAAAATTCATCTGCATTTTTTACTTTCATTATTTCTTCTCTGCCTCTGTGAATACATTTTCTGTAACCCTATCAACCCACTATATGATATCATCACTTTTTCATCCTTCAATCAGATTTAAGTAAAATCATAGTAAATTTTCACCATTGTTCAGCCAGACCAATTCTTATATAACACAAAGCAAATACGTACTACCACCTGTTTTTTATTATGAAAACTATATTAAATGAGGCTCTTACTGTCTATACAATAAAAGCCTCGTTATATATAGTCTATGTTCTGATTATTCAGATCTTACTGTCTTTTTCACACACCAGTCTTTCATAATCCAGAAATCCCCGGATATACATTTCTTTTGCCACAATTCCCTCCATTGCATTTTTCGCTGAAATAATCCTGTCCAGTGTCTGCCACATCTCCTGTCCGCCATCTCTGAGGACCGGTTCCAGTATTTCTATGTAATGATGAATTTCTGCTTCCAGAGTGAACATCTCCGGGTCAGATTCAAGAAATCTTTCCAGCTCCCGCTGGTATTCTTCATAATAACTTTCAATCAGTTCTCTTCTCATATCTAGAATCCCCCTTATACATAAATCAGTTCCTGCTTGATGATCTCAGCAGCCCGGTTGCGGATATTGTTACAGTGGCATAGCCATTCCATAGGATTCTGTCTCTTCAGTTCCTCGGAAACTCCCTCCGCACTTCGCATCTGAGTTTCGATCAATTCAAAGCGTTCCTGTGCCTGTTCATTCAGATCTGCCAAATAACTGTCCAGCCTGGCGGTCAGAAGAAGATATGTATAAGTTCCAGATTTATGTTCTTTCAGATATTCCTTCCGAAGCATTCCCCATAAGCCAATCGGTCTGGTTTCCTCCGGGTAGTAAAGATTCGGTAAATAATAGTCTCCCACTTTTGTGTATTCGATTTTCATGGTGTCTCCTTTCGCTTTGCATGAAATTGTCATGTTATCTGCGTAGGATGTGCATTTTCTCTTTAAAATCTTTTCACATAGAAGACATTAAGTGCTTCATGCCCTGGGATTTTACTGATATGCGATAAAGAAGTAATAGAAGTGTAAAAAATTTTGCCGTTCCCATCCGGCACTTAGCTACTGTGTCGGATAGGTCGGGCGGTTATTCGGGCAAGTCCACCTTGCCAACAAAAGAA
>UQCR01000195.1 GCA_900539655.1 uncultured Robinsoniella sp. | reverse complement strand
GCAAAGGTTAGAAAATACCAGTTCTGCGGCAAGCTGACGGAGTCCATATCAGTTTCCCACCCCCATTTTTCCGCACACTACCCATATTACACAAAGCGTCCCTTCCTCAACTAAACCCAAATATAATGCATTTAAATGGAACATACAAAGCGCTCACCGCAATACTAAGCTGTACCTAAAATTGCTTCCTGACAATCTATAAAAGAGCGTGTCCCAAAATATCTGTACCTGCAATCATGCTTCATATCAGCATCTGACAGGTGCAATATCCTAAGACACGCTCTTTCTTATCCTGCGATTGGTTCGAATACCGGATCTTTTTCCTCTGTCACGAGGCAGACACAGTAATTTTTTTCTTCCCACATTTCTATCGGAACTTCTACTTCTATCATTCCCGCACCTTCACAGGTAACAGAGCACTCGTATTCCAGTTCCCTGCCATCCCTTACTAAATATGCGCTTTTTACTTTATTGCCCACATTCAGTAACTCGATACGGCGCCGTGGCGATAAAACATGTACAAATAGTTTATAATCCTTCTGAGTAAATTGTGCCCACTCTAATTCATAAGCATAGAAATCTACTCTTCTGGTTTCAAAAATACTGTCCGCATTATCCTGAACATATTTTCCAACCTCGTCCAAAATAGCAATACTTTCATCTGGTACATGGCCGGTCGCATCCGGACCGATATTCAGAAGGTAATTACCGCCTCTGCTGGTTACTTTTAGCAGCAGGCGAATAATGTCATCCGGGTTCTTCCAGTTATGATCATCTTTGTTAAATCCCCAGGTGTCATTTAAAGTAGCGGGCAGCTCCCAGTCGCCTTCATAAGGCAGCCTCGGTATAAAATTATCCCCTGTGGTCATATATTCACCAAGATCATTTCCAATTCTACCGCTGACAATGCAGTCCGGCTGAATGGATTTTACTAAATCCACCAGAGATTTGCTCTGTTCCGGCGTGGTCTCCATAGGCGTATCGAACCAGATCAGTGCGATGTCTCCATATCCCGTTAGGATCTCCCTAAGCTGCGGCTTCACCTTAGTATCCAGATAATGCTGGTAATCTTTATGGGAATTGTCCTTTAAATACATCAATCCATTGGGATCATGCCAGTCCTGGGCCTGGGAATAATAAAGGCCAAGCTTCATGTCGTATTTGTCACATGCGTCTTTTAGCTGCCTTAAAATATCTTTTTTGTATGGCGTAGCCTTAACGATATTGTAATCACTGCATTTAGAGTCATACATTGCAAATCCCTCATGATGCTTCGACGTAAATACAATGTATTTCATTCCCCAGCTCTTTGCCTTTTTTACAATCTCCTCCGCGTTGAAGTTTACCGGATTAAATTGTTCTGCCAGTTTTTCATACTCACTGACCGGTATATCCAGATGATTCATAATCCACTCTGCAATCCGGTCTGTCTTCTTCCCGCCATACTCTCCCGCTAAAATTGAATATAATCCCCAATGGATGAATAACCCAAATTTTGCATCTTTGAACCATTGCTGTTTGGTATCTTTCATTTTCAAATTCTCCTTTATGAATTAATTTTCAAAACCGACTCCCTCTCTTTAAACGTCGTAGGAAGTTTTAGATTTTTAGGGAAATCCGTATAATCCCCCTCCATTCTTTTTAATACCAGTTCCACGCATTTGTGCGCAATCATTTCAATCGGCTGCCTGACTGATGTGAGACTGGGGCGTGACATAATGGAAAACTCCATGTCATCAAATGTAACCAGTGACAGATCACGTGGAATTTCTATATTCAGGTTATGAACCGCCGTCATGGCACCAAGGCACATATTATAATTAGAAACGAATACTGCTGTAGGCCTCTTCTTCAGCTTCCAGATTTTCTGCATGCATTTATATCCGGATTCAAAAGTAAAATCCCCTTTTTCGATATATTCCTTGGGCACCTGGATATCATAATCTTCCATGGCACGCAGAAACCCTTTCATCCGGTCTTTTGCAGTGAATCGTTCCGGTATCTTCTCACTGGTTCCTGACAGAATAGCGATCTGCCGGTGGCCCTGTCCAATTAAATATTCCACTGCCTGATAAGTACCCGCCGCTGAATTAGACATAACGCTGTCAAATTGCGCGGGATGGCACAGACAATCTATCAGCACCACCGGTATATTCCGTTCTTTTGCCGTTACCATGTAATCCACATCGCTTTTCATTGCATAACTGAATATGATTCCATCTACCTGCTTATCCGTGAGAAACTTAACTGCCTTTTTCGCTTCCTGGGCATCTCCTCTATGGCAGCACAGCAGAAGGGAATATCCCTTTTCTTTTAAAAACTTTTCTATATGAGCCGTAATCTTCGCAAGAAACTGACTTTCCAGCGAATCGATTGCGATCCCGACTGTGTAAGTCTTTGCACTTCTTAAGCCCCTTGCTGCATTGTTTGGCTGATATCCCAGCCTTTGTACTGCCGCCTCTATTAAGACCCGGTTCTGCGGTTTTACATTTCCTCCATTCATATATTTCGAAATTGTAGAAATCGCTAAATTTGTTTCTCTTGCTACGTCTTTTATTGTAACTGCCATTATTTTCACCTACATGTAATTTTAATCTATTTTGAAAAGTCCCAGGGGAACTTTGTCCAGACAACTGTTTACTGATAATATTATCACAGTCTATCTGAACCAACAACCAAAACTTAAATTACAAAGGTGTCTGTCCGGTTAATATTGAAGCTCTGTCATGCAATGTCCATTGATCTCTGGAACCGTAAATTCTAACCTGCCGTCTCTGTATGTAAATTCCAAATCTTTTCCTTCCGGAACCAGCCGAACTGATTTGATTTGTTCCGGTACATTTATGGAATAGTGAATCTGATACAATGGAATTATATCTTCAATCGTGAAAAGCTCTTCGGATACTTTCACCGGTATATAGTGCAGGCTATGCAATACATAGCGCTTCTCATCCGCCTGCCGGTTCACTGTACTTAATAAAGATGTGGGACCGCTATGTTTTAAAAGCGGATCAGGTAAAAGGATCTCCAATATATCCTTTACGATTTCCTTGCACCATTTCGGATGCTTCTTATAATAAGTGGTAAATACCGGATGCATCATATAGACGCAGGAATTTTTTTGAACCACTGCAGGATATCCTTTTTTGTGGGAAGAAGGTGTATGGCGGTGGGAACAAAAGTGCTCCCAGGTTCGGTTAAAATAGGGGATATAGCTGTCTGCCAGTACCTCTGCATCTATTGGTTCCACCCACGCCCCCCGGTAGTACATTACATGTTCTGTCTTAGGAAGGTTCTTGCCTATCTGCTCATTTGGCATCATAAAGTCCGGACTGTAAGGTGCTTCCCCAAGATAGCGGACTCCTAATTCAGCAAGGGCAAACTCCGTCTCGTCCTGAGAAAGTCCGGATTTATAACTGGCAAGTAATTTGCCTCCATTGGCAATAAAGCTTTTTATTTTTTTAGCCAGATCCGTATCACAAAGTATGGTATCGGGTAAAATTAATACTTTATAACCTTCAAATTCTGAACGGTTATCCACAATATCCAGCTGATATCCCAGTTCATCCAGCATTGTACATACGCCGTTTACCTCCTCTGGCACGGTTCCTCCGGGACCGGTATGCTCCTTTTGGCATTCTCCTGTAAATACAGCTATATCCGTAACGGCTTTCGCCTTGCTGCACCAGGGTTCTTTCTTTTCCACCTCCCGGTATACGCCGCCGATCAGATCATATACTGCATTTGATATTCTGCCATCGGGATCCAGCTGATCACCAATCAGACATTTCGAATTATATGCCAGCATACGGAAACATTCATATTGCAAAGCCTCTTTATTTTTAAAGGAATGAAAATCACCCCATTCCGTATGAAACTTTCCTGTATGTGCCAGATAATCCATACCGGTTGTACGGGCAAACCTTGCGGTATTCATGAAATGAGAATACCCCCACTGTCCGCTTGGAAGGGATTCAAGCTCCCAGTGTGTATAAGCGTCCCTTGCATCAACTGCAGTTGCATTGATATGTCCTGCATTATAGAAAATTGTAACATCCTCTTTCAAGCTTCTGATATAAGCAGAAATGTCTTCTTTAAACTCCTGCATAGTCTTTCTGGCAAACAGCATCCGGTCTTTCTTACGGTCCGGATGATATCCTTCTGCTTTCATCTTCTCCACACAATGCCTGCAGGAACAATCTACTGTATTTACAATATCAAGGAATAATCCGTCTATCCGCTTTGGAGTCAAGACTTCAATCATGTCCAGAATCTGTTCTTTCAGAAATTCTCTGTAGGGGGAGTTCACACACATAGTCCTGTAAAAACCGGCTTCGTATACTTTTGCAGGCTTATCATCCTGGCAAAAGTCTTTTAAACTGCCATCCTCATTTAAGCAGACCCAATCCGGATGGTTCATGCCTGAGTAGTAATCCCACTGCACCGTGGTATAAACAGGTACTTTTATGCCTCTTTTATGGCAGGCATCTATCTGCTCAATTAATAAATTTTTATTGGCCAGACCCGGATGTACCAGTTCCGGAAATCTGGCAGAGTCATAATACAGCATGCCGTGATGGCACCTGGCGAAGCAGGTTACCGAATTAACCCTTGCCTCATCCAATGTCCTTGCAAATTCTTCAGCATCAAATCCGGCACCCACTTCCATTATCTTTTCACTGGTGTGAAAATCCATATGAATCTGCCGAAACCTTAGTTCTTCCATATATACCTCCTAGTTTTAAAACACACCTTACACGATGTGAGATTCTATCCTGAACCGTATGTCTGCCTTTCCCGCATACGGCTTTTCATAATATCCGCTTATATCCGGATGCATTCACCCCTTGACTGCCCCCGTCAGCATACCTTCCTGTACTTTTTCATGGAATAATATATAAATGATAATCATTGGCAATACTGCTACAATTATGCAGGCAAAAATCGGACCCAGCTGCTGCTGGTAACCGCCTGAAAATGCAAGCATGGCTCTGGAAACGGTATATTTACTCTCATCTGTCAACAATACCATAGCGAAGATTAATTCTCCATAACCATAAATAAAAGCCAGAATGGCTTCCGTTGATATGATCGGCACCGACACCGGAGTCAGTACCCGGAACAGTAATTGAAAATCACTGCATCCATCGATGATTGCCGCTTCATCCAGTTCCCGGTCCACCCCGTCCAGATATCCGGTAAACAGAAATATTGCCTGGGAGAGGTTAAATGCTACATATACCAGAATGATAAACCAGTAAGAATTCTTCCCTCCGATACCGGTTGCCAGACTGGATATCGGGATGATGGTACAATGCACCGGCACCATAACACCTACGATAAACAAACTGTATATCACCATTCTAAGCTTGAACTTCTTCCTTGAAAGTACATATGCCGCCAGCATACCTACAGCCGTAACAATCAACGTTGACGTAACCCCCAGAAAAATAGAATTCAGCACCGCTTTTCCAATATTAGCACTGGAAAATGCGGCTGCATAGTTTGACCACATCCATTTTTCCGGAAGCTTAAACATCCCAAGATTAATACCCTGATTGTCTTTCACTGATGACAAAAAAGTGATAAGCAGAGGAAATATTGTCATGACAGCCCAGAAAACTGCAAATAGATAAATGATAAATTTACCGACTTTTCTTTTCATTGTCTTTCCTCCTAATCTTCTCTCTTAAATGCTCTGTTGACAAGCAGACTCAATACAATGCCAAGTACCAGAAGTATAACGCCGATTGCACTGCTATTACCGAAAAATTTAAACGTAAACGCCTGGTTATAAAGAAGTGTTGCCGGAGTTTCCGATGAATGATTGGGTCCGCCCTTTGTCATTGCCCAAATAAGATCAAAAGCTTTTAGACAACCTGTAATACATAGGACAGAAAATATTTTAAAAGATTCCTTGGACAAGGGTATTGAAATATGCAGAACTTTTTTCCATCCGGTACATCCGTCCAGCTCAGCAGCTTCATACAGTGACTGCGGTATGGACACCAGTCCTGCTGCAAAGATCAGCATGTTATATCCCGCATACATCCACTCATTTACCAGAACTACACTCCAAATATTTAAAGTGGGGGTTGACAGCCATTCCCGGCACCAGGAATCCAATCCCAGAAATCGCAGAATTTCATTCAGCGCGCCATATGTGGGATTCAGAATATAGACCCACATCAGGGCTACCGCCGTAGTAGACAGCATAACTGGCATAAAATATGCTGTTTTCATCAGTTTGGTTGCTTTCAATTTGGATGTAATCAAAAGTGCCAGTCCAAAAGATAACGGCATTAACACCACAAATCCACCAATAATAAAATAGAACGAATTTAGCATGGCATTCCAAAAACTGCCGCTTCCCAATACCTTAATAAAGTTAGACAATCCCACAAATTTCTTAGGTGCTCCCCAGATCCCTTTCCAGCTTACAAAAGACAAATATATTGTATTGCAGACCGGATAAACGATCAGACTAAAGAAAATAATCAGTGCAGGAAGCAGGAAAATGGTAATGATAATCCGGTCTTTCATTTTCTTTTTCTTCTGCGTCACGATACCCTCTCCTTTCTCTTTATGTGGAGCTGTCCGCTAGCGCACCAGAGTGTGCTGATGGACAGCTCTCTTTTGACCTGTTTACTGATAGTTTTCTATATTATCTACAATTTCTTTTCCACACTGTTCCGGTGTATTCCCCATTGCCAATCCCTGAAGTGCATTACGAACAGTATCCAGCATATGTGATTCCGGATCTGAATTCTGGATATCGGTACACATATTCTTATAGTTTCCAACAATTGTTTGTACTTCATCTAATAGAGGATTAGCTGGTGTATTGGCTGTTGCCGTAAATTTAGCAGGATACAGAACTGCTGCCACTTCATTATTTCCTGCGAAATAATCCTGAGAGGTTATGAATTTCAAAAATTCAACAGATGCCTGAATCTCTTCTTCTGATTTATTCAACTTAGAAACGAACCACATATCAGACGCCCCACCCTGCGCATCATCTTTATATTTTTCATCTATATACGGGAAAGGTACCACACCTGTTTTATCATATATGTCCGTACCGTAAATTTCAGACCCGTACCAGGATCCATCCCATCTCATTGCGCAATCGCCTGCTAAGTATGTAGATTTTTCTGTATTATAATCCGTATTTAATATGTCATCTCCAAGATATCCTTTTTCCACCATATCCGAAATCAGCTGATACGTTTTTAACATCTCCGGACTGTCATATGCCAGTGACCTGTCAGCAAGTTTTTGTGCGGCATCTGCTCCAAGGGATTTGATGACAATATTATTATGAAAATGTCCCAGCCGGAACACATCCTTTTCCCCTGCCTGGAATGGCCGTATTCCTGCAGCTTTTAGTTTTTCACACACATTCATCAAATCATCCCAGCTTTGTGGCGGAGTCAATCCCTGTTCTTCAAAAATGTCTTTATTATAATATAACGATACTACATATGATGCGAAAGGTACGCCCCAGATTCCCTCATATCCTTTATCTGTATAGTCCAGATCTTTAAACATTGTGGGGTAAAAA
>UQCR01000194.1 GCA_900539655.1 uncultured Robinsoniella sp. | reverse complement strand
TACATATACCATGTGCATGGGATTTGGCTGTAACGCAGCCGGCATCATCGGCTGCCGTATTATCGATTCGCCCAGGGAACGTTTCATAGCCATGATCACCAATAATTTTGTCCCCTGCAATGGACGACTGCCCATTTTAATATCCGTTATTTCAATGTTTTTTGTAGGAAAGGTTACAGGTGTATTTTCGTCGCTGTTGTCGGCAGTCATTTTAGCCGGTATGATTGTACTTGGCATACTGATGACTCTTGTGGTATCCAAGTTATTATCTAAGACTATATTAAAAGGAATGCCTTCCTCATTTACACTGGAGCTACCGCCTTACCGGAGGCCTCAGATCGGAAAGGTAATTGTGCGTTCGATTTTTGACCGGACACTATTTGTCTTAGCCCGTGCAGTTGTGGTAGCGGCACCGGCCGGGCTGATTATCTGGCTGATGGCAAATCTGTCAATTGGTGATATGACGGTACTGACCCATTGCACCAGAGCACTGGATCCTTTTGCAAAACTACTGGGAATGGACGGTGTAATATTAATTGCTTTCATTCTGGGGCTGCCGGCAAATGAAATTGTAATACCGATCATGATCATGACATATATGGCACAGGGAAGTCTGATGGAAATAAATGACCTGGATGTACTGAAGCAGCTTCTTGTACAGAACGGATGGACCTGGGTTACGGCAGTCAGCACCATGCTGTTCACCCTGATGCACTGGCCATGTTCCACAACGTGCCTTACGATACACAAAGAGACGCAAAGTATAAAATGGACGATTGTCTCGGTAGTGGTACCGTCAGTTGTAGGGATTGTAGTATGTTTTGTGTTTACGTCTGTGGTGAGGTTGTTTGGTATAGGATGATATTTATCCCGGCATTAAGCACAAGGTATTGTAGGAATTGCCGCAGCAGTTACAGAAGAAAATCTGCATTGGCAGTAAGATATTTCTGACGCAGATGCCAGCAACATCAGCGAGTTGGGGGATTGAGAGTCTCCCCAGCTGCATATATATTAGAGATATGCCTACGAATATCGTGTTACAGAATTCTAAATTCGAATATAAAATATATACCCTGTGCCTTTTCTATAAATGCGCAGGGTAATTATTTTTTCCATTAAAGCCTATTTCTGAAGGTCAATCCTAAAGCTCATTTCTGAAGATCAATCCTAAAACTTATTCCTTAAGATCAATCCTAAAGCTCATTTCTTAAGGTCATTCCTAAAACTCATTCCTTTTTCGATTAAAGTACCTTCTGTGGTACTTTTCACCCCATAATTCTCTGTTCTCTTGCTATAGCCAAAAATAAAGAAATACTCCCACGCAATTCTATCTGAAAATCTCCTTTAAGCATAGTTTTATTCCTCTTTGGCCATTTATATTAAATTACTATAAAGACAACTATAAAGACTAAAACAATAAAGAGAAAATAAAGGAAAATAAAGACTAAAAAAATGTATAGTTTTTAGCTATTATAATGGATATGATATAAGTATTGGCTATTAAAGTGCGTTCGGACTATACTGTAATTAAGAAAACAAATCATTTCAATGTACAAAGAGGGAGACAAAGGATGAAAGAATTCAAAAGTAGCAGAAAGGTGATGATGACAGTATGACAAATTTTGACACCAGAGAAGCAGTTGTCCGGAATCTGAAAGATGCAGGTTGCAGCACAGAAACGATGGAAGAATTTCTGAAATACTTTGACAAAGGAGATATTCAGAAGCAGCTGTTACTACTGGAATGTCACAGGAAGCAGCTTTTAAGTAAAGTACATAAAGAGGAAAAGAGGATAACCTGTGTGGATTACCTCGTTTACCAGATTGAAAATAAAAAATCGAAACATTAGAAGAAAAACCGGGTAAACGATCGTGCCAGTTTATAAATTGTTTATTTTTATGTGAGAAATCTTTTATTTCCGTATGATACCCTGTATGGAATCTGTAAAAGCATGAAAAACCGGAGGTGCAGAGTTTATGGAGAAAATACCTCATCCAGTAGGGTAAAGGAGAGGATGGCATTGACAATTAAGAAGAAAATCAGGATTTCTAATATTATGATGGTCCTGATTCCCATTTTATTTACGGCAATCGTGATAAATGTATGCCTGCATACATCATTGGGAAGCTTCTGGTATACGCTGGAAGCCATGTACAGTGATGAAAACAGCATACAATTTGCCCAGAGCATGATTTACACCTATCAGCAGGAACTTTGGGAGAATAACTGGGGGCAGGGAAAATATCCGGATAAGTCCTTTGAATTTAACCGCAGTGATGAGATGAACCATCTGGAGAAGAAACTGTCCGGGATGGGATACCAGTTTATGATTACTAAGAATGAAAAGCTGATTTATACGAACCTTACAGAAGAAGATATGCAGGCTGCCCGGTCAGTAGCCGGGGATGGGATTGATACGGCCAAGACACTGACTGCCAGCAGGCATGAGGTATCTGTCATAAAGAATACCTTTTATCACGGCGAGAAAGTATTTTGTATCACTGCCGTCCATCGCCAGCAGACTGATCAGGGTGTCGTGAATTATCTGAAGAATTACATCCTGAAATATTTATTTGGAATCATTGTTTTTTTTGTGCTTTTGACTGTATTTGTAAATGGAATCTCTTCCTGGTGGATATCAAGAAGCATCTTGAAACCGCTGCATCAGTTGAGTCTGGGAACAAAAGAAATTCGGGAAGGGAATCTGGAAACCAGAATGGAGTATCAGAAGAAAGATGAATTCGGGGAAGTATGCAGGGATTTTGATGAAATGCGTGCTTATCTGAAAGAGTCTGTAGAACAGCGTCTAAGGGATGAAAAATGCAGACGTTCGCTCATAACCGGCATTTCACACGATTTAAGGACACCTCTTACATCTATAATCGGTTATTTGGACGGGCTATTGGATGGGATTGCAGATACACAGGAAAAAAGAACCCGTTATTTGCGGGCAATTAAGACCCGGACGGGAAATCTTATAAGCCTTGTGGACAGTTTGTCAGAGTACAGCAGACTGGACAATGGATTCCGATACCGAATGGAAGAAGGAGATTTTAAGGAATTTGTGGGGCGGTACCTGGAAAACTACAAACCTGACGCAGAGCAGAATCATGTGAAAATCGTATTTTTATATGGAAATGAGACTTATCCGGTACAGATTGACCGGGAGGAATTTAAACGAGTGTTTGACAATCTGTTTGCCAATACTGTCAAATACCGGACACTAGAAAGATCAAACATTCAGATATCTCTAAAGCGCACAATGGAGGGTACCGATATTGAACTGGTATTTAAAGATGACGGACCAGGAGTGCCGGTGGATAGCCTGGAACAGATATTTGACAGTTTTTACCGGGTGGATGATGCCAGGACCCAGTCTGAAAAAGGAAGCGGCATTGGATTGGCCGTAGTTAAAGAGATTATTCTTGGACATGGAGGTAAAGTCCGGGCGGAAAACAGGGACGGGCTGGCAATGATTATTCATCTGCCGATAGCAGGGGGGGATATAGATGGAAAAAATATTAATCGTGGAAGACGATGAGCTGATTGCGGAGCTGGAGCGGGATTATCTGGAGGCCAATGGGTTTGAGACAGATCTCGCATATGATGGTCTGGAAGGAGAAAAAAAGGCAAAAGCAGGAAGCTATGATGCCATTTTGCTGGATGTGATGCTGCCTGGGAAAACAGGATTTGATGTTTGCCGGGAGCTAAGGAGGTATATGCATCTGCCGATTATTATGGTGACAGCTAAAAAAGAAGATATTGACAAAATCCGGGGACTGGGGCTGGGAGCAGATGATTATATGGTAAAACCCTTTAGTCCTGCGGAGTTGGTAGCCAGAGTGAAGTCCCATATACATATTCACAGCCTGCTTCTGGAAACGCAGGATGAAAAAACTGAGACTGAGATCAACTATCAAAATCTCACTATTCTTCCAAAATCCAGAATGGTGTATCTGGACAATAAAGAGGTTATTCTGGTTAACAAAGAGTTTGAACTCTTGCTTTTTCTGGCAGAGAATCCGAATATCGTCTTTTCTAAAGACACGTTATTTGACCGTATATGGGGAATGGATTCCATAGGCGATGTGGCTACTGTAACGGTACATATCAATCGTCTGCGTGATAAGCTGGGAAAAAATTCTATAAAGACACAGTTTATTGAGACTGTCTGGGGAGCCGGATACCGTTTCAGGATTAGCGGATAAAAAGATAAGGAGAATAAAACATGTTAGGAAATTTTACATTTATTAACCCAACGAAACTTTATTTTGGAGAAGATTCCTTGAATTATTTGAATGAGGAATTGCCAAAATACGGCAAGAACGTACAGCTTGTATATGGCGGAGGCTCTATCAAAAAGACAGGCATTTACGACAAAGTAACAGCAATTTTAAAAGCAAATGGTAAAGAAGTCTTTGAAGATAGCGGTGTTATGCCAAATCCAACGGTTGAAAAGCTTTATGAGGGTGTCCGGATAGCCAGGGAGCATAAGGTGGACTTTATTTTGGCAGTGGGCGGTGGTTCCTGTTGTGATTATGCAAAAGCAGTTTCTATTTCTGTCAATTGCAAAGAAGATCCCTGGGAGAAGTATTATCTGAAGTTTGAAGATGTGGATGCTGACACAAAAATTATTCCGGTAGGCTGTGTGCTGACTATGGTTGGAACCGGATCAGAGATGAACGGAGGAGCAGTGATCACAAATCATGAAAGTAAGCTGAAAATTGGCCATATCTTCGGAGAGCGGGTATTTCCCAAATTTGCCATATTGAATCCAAAGTTTACCTATTCTCTCCCTAAGTACCAGATGGTTTCCGGATTTTATGATATCCTGAATCATATCTGCGAACAGTATTTTTCCGGTCAGGATGACAATACATCTGATTATCTGATGGAGGGGCTGATGAGGTCACTGATTTATAGTAGCAGGATTGCAATAAAAGAGCCGGAAAACTATGAAGCCAGAAGCAATATTATGTGGACCTCCACGTGGGCACTGAACACATTAGTTGCTATGGGAAAATCTACAGACTGGATGGTGCATATGCTTGGTCAGGCAGTTGGAGCACATACAGATGCAACACATGGAATGACACTTGCAGCTGTTTCGCTGCCCTATTACCGTCACATTATGCCATTTGGGCTTGGGAAGTTTAAAAGATTTGCAGTAAATGTTTGGAATGTAAATCCCGAAGGCAGGAGTGATGAGGAGGTTGCGAAAGCCGGTTTGGATGCGATGGAAGCATGGATGAAAGAGATTGGCGTAGTGATGAATATCAGGGAACTGGGTGTGACTGAAGATATGCTGGGGGAACTGGTGAAATCAACACTCATTTTGGTTGGTGGATATAAAATATTGACACAGGACGAGATTCTTGAGGTTTTTAAGAGAAGTATGTAACAATGCTAAGAGTTGCGGCAATTTAATAAGGAATTGCTGCGGCTCTTTATTTCTAAATGCAGCATTAATCGGAAAATAATGGAGAGTATTGCACCCAGGAAAGCAGAACAACGCAGGAAAAAGGAGAAAGAGGGATATGAGAATAGCAATAGTTGACGATTCAAGGGAAGATGCAGATCGTATTGCTGCATATCTGAAACAATTTGAAAAAGATAACAGTAAATGTTTCCAGACAACAGTATTTTATGCCAGCTTTGACTTTTTGGAAGAATATCGTGGGGAATATGACATCATTTTTTTGGATATTGAAATGCCTGGAAGTAATGGTCTGGAGGTTGCACGGGAAATAAGAGAGAGAGATCAGGCAGTTGGTATTATTTTTATTACAAGTCTGGCTCAGTATGCCATTGAAGGGTATGCGGTTTCGGCAATTGATTTCATGGTAAAACCTGTGGGTTACTACAATTTTTCTATGAAATTGGAAAAGGCATTTCGTTTTATCGAAATCCATAAAGAGCAGGATATTCTAATCAGCAATAAAGATGGTATTTTTCGAATTTCGGCTTCCGATATCTTTTATATAGAGAAAGACCGTGATTACCTTTTGTTTTATATCAGGCAGGGCTGCTCACAGACCAGGGGGAGCATGAAGGAGATTAAAGAAAAATTGAAAATTCTTCCGTTCTCGGAGTGTAACTCTGGCTGTCTGATAAATTTGAATTTTGTAAGAAGGGTAGGAAAAGACAGTGTGTTATTAACCTCCGGTCAAGAGCTGCCCCTTTCCAGACGGTTAAAAAAACAGTTTGCTCAAGATTACATTCATTTTATGGGAGGTCTGTAAATGATATATAACTTTTTTGAAAATCTTTATATACAATTTCCTTTTCAACTACTTATTTCTGAAGGGATTTTTTTACTCGATGTACCGAAAAGGAACCGCTTTGCACCAAGGCTGGTTTGTTGCCTGGTCTTGCAAATCGTGTTGAGCGCATTGTGGGAGACTGCCCTTACATATATTATACCGCAATCCTTAATCCAATACGTCCTGCTATATTTTGGCTATGCACTTTTAACGATGATTCCTATTTTGGGCAGCTTTGACATCGAAATCAAGGAGCTTATTTTCATTTTAGCGGGGGGATATGCGACAGAACATATGACCTTTGCACTCAGCAGAATGGTTCTTCAACTGATATATGGAAGGTATCAATTATATGGCAGCCTGCTCCATCTTCTAATTACACGTTATCTTATGTATGTGTTTGGGGCATTGGCCGTATACCGGTTAATCATCCGAAGAAAGAAAAAAGAACACAGACTGGGGGACAGCGATTTTCGGATCGCGGTGCTTGGTTTTATCGTCATGGTTTTTGCTATTGGATTCAGTGTTTACTGGTCCTATCCCCAGGAATACATCGGCACGCCGATTGGGGATATCATCTGCCCTGCATACAGCTTTTTATGCTGTACCCTTGTACTGTTGATGGAATATTACGTACTCCGGGAAAACAGCTTGAGGCATGAACAGGAAATGATGGAGCAGCTTCTTCAAATATCAACTGCACAGCAGAAAAGCTCAAAAGAAGCCATTGATATCATTAATATGAAATGCCATGATTTGAAACATCAAATGAAAGCGTTGGCAAAGATAGAAGATGACAGCTCCAGAACAGAGTATTTACAGGAGATACGGGATGCAGTATCCATTTATGATGCTACCTACCATACTGGGTGCAGTGCTCTGGATTATGTGCTCCGGGAAAAAACATTGATATTCAATGAACGAAAGATTGAGTTCAGCTGTATGACAGAAGGTAAAATGATATCCCACATGACCTCCGCCGATGTGTATGCTCTCTTGGGAAATGCATTGGATAATGCACTGGAACGAGTGATGAAGGAAAAGGAAGGGGAACGTATTATCAGTTTTCAGATTAAGCACCACAATGAAATGATGCTGATTCATCTGGAAAATAGATGCAGCAGCCATCTGGAGTTTGAAAATGGTATGCCTGTCACAGATAAAAAAGACAAGATGCGCCATGGTTTTGGTGTAAAAAGTATGGCATATATTGTGGATAAATATCATGGTGATATTGTAATGTCTGTACGGGATGGTAAGTTCAATCTGGATATTTTATTTCCATTATTGGCTGAAGAATAGAATAGGTTACCGATTATCTTAAAAAAACGACCGGTTTTCGCATTTACATTTAAAAGATTTTTTCCCTGCTATACTGAAAACAGTAAAAGAAATCAAACATTATTTCTAATGATCTCTCGGAGTCTTGAGTGATCATGCCAGCAAAACTCTGGCATAGTACTTTGAAAAGTAAATATT
>UQCR01000193.1 GCA_900539655.1 uncultured Robinsoniella sp. | reverse complement strand
CCAGTTCTGCGGTAAGCCTTCCAAATCAATGTCCTGGCTCGCCCCCTTCTCTTTCTGTACACTACCTACTGACACAAAGCGTCATTTATTACAACTTCCATCCTATACTCCTTCCAGTCCATAAACTTCCAGCTCATACATATACATAAAAATAATTCTGTTATATTACTACAGTAAAGCACAAAAAAAGCAGGTTACCAAGTAACCTGCAAAAGTTGTTCTTATTATTTATATCATACTTTCTATTTTCAAAACGCAACCGTAAGTTCAATGAAATACACATCCTGTCTTTTTCTCTGATAAGAATACCACAAATATAGGAAAGAGTAAAGCAGTTGTTTTAAAAATATACTGTTTCTAAACCTACTTCATAATCGTGCGGTATACATCCATGAATCCCATTACGGTAACAATGACTACCAAAATCGGTGTAATAAACCGAATGCAGATCAGCCATGCCTTTTTCAGTTTAAAAGAAATCCCATCTGATTCCACATGCTGCAGAATCCGCTTCGGACCCCAGATCCAGCCCACAAAAATACACATCAGGATACCGCCAATAGGCATCAGAATATTATCTGTCAGCATACCCATAAAGTCAAATACGGAATAATTTAATATGGTGACATCTCCCAATACCCCAAAAGACAGGGCACTTGGAATTCCCAGCAGAAACACGCCAAGTGCAACAAAAATCACAGCCGTTCTCCTCTTGCATTTAAAATGATCCAATACAGAAGACACCACACATTCCAGAAGCGCTATTGCAGAGGTTAACGCCGCAAAGAACATCAACCCAAAAAACAACAATGCAAAAATCCAGCCGCCCGACATACTTTCAAATACTTTTGGAAGTGTTCCAAAAGTAAGGCTTGGTCCTTGCGCAGGCTCCAGTCCAAATGCAAAAACTGCCGGAAATATAGCCAGTCCCGCCAAAATTGCAACAAAAGTATCAAGACCTGCAACAATCAGTGCATTTTTAGGGATATTTTCTTTTTTATTCAGATAACTGCCGTAAGTAATTGTAATCCCCATACATAAACTCAATGAATAAAATACCTGACCCAAGGCTGCCGGTACTGACTTCAGATCAAATCCACCATTCATTTTGAATACAAAATCCACACCCTGACTTGCTCCGGGAAGTGTCAGGGATCGTATTACAATGACCACCAGTAAGATCAGCAGCCCCGGCATCATAAACCGTGATGCCTTTTCAATTCCCTTCGTTCCTCTATAGCAAACAAATCCGGTACATGCCATAAATACCAGATGCCAGATTACCGGTGCTGCCGGTTCCGCAATATATGCACTGAAATCAGCCGGTGCACTCAAGCTTGTGACATAACTGACAATATATTTTAATATCCAGCCGCCGATAACACTGTAATAAGACAAAATAATAAATGCACACAGAATACCCATAATACCGATAATTTTTGATTTAGGATTTAAATTCTCATATGCCTGCACCGGTCCCTTGCCGGTCATTCTTCCAATACTCATCTCTGTGATCATAACCGGAAGCCCTAATACCGCGATAAAAATTAAATACGTAATTAAAAACTGAAACCCGCCATTCTTTCCCATTAAATAGGGGAATTTCCAGAGATTACCAAGCCCCACCGCTGCTCCCGCAGTTGCGAGGATAAATCCCAGGCTAGACGCCCACTGTCCTTTTTTCTCCATTTTGCCCTCCAATTAAGATTATCTTCCACTCTTACCCCTCAGATATCGTAAGTTTGTTTACATATCACATTGAAACAGTATTAACAAGTTCATGGTGTGAAAATATCATGGTTTCATACTGTCTAAAAAAGCAGAGTTAAAATCAGTTTAACAAAATTGTAGGTATATTTCAACAAAATTAATCATTTTTCCATATATATCTTCAAACTTTTTTAATTTTTACCAATAACTTGTAACAGAAATATAACTTGCTTCTATTCTATCTCAGATGTAAAATAGCAGTAACGAAAAAAGGAGGTGACTTCCATGTCAAAGAGAAAATACATATGGTTTGCCATTTGCAATATTATCTTTCTTTTATCAACGTTTCTGCATGAATGTGCTCACGGATTTAGCATGGCAAGGCTTGGGCAGTCTGTAAGTACCGGTTTCAGACGCATTGGCAATGTGTACCTCTATCCAAAAGATTCTGGTTTTCGCATGAATCTGGACCTGGATATTAAGACGCTTATGGATTTCAGTGTTCTGCTGACACTGACACTGGCAGTCATATTCACTTTTCTGTTTTGCAAAGTACGTTTTAAAAATCCAGTCACCAGAATGACCGTCCTGGCACTGGCACTCTGTAATTCATGCCTGCGGATTATAGCATGGGCTGCCACGCTTCTGCTTCCTATATTTGCCGGTCAGACTGTAAGAATCGATGAAATAAATACTGGTACTGCACTTGTTTTAGCAACCGGAAATCCCTCTCTTTTGTATGTTCCCGCTATCATTTCCATAACGATCTCTCTTTTCTGTTTTATTAAGCTTCTCATGCGACTGCGACGAATCCGGGATAAGGCTTTTCAAAACTTTATCTTTTTATTTTTTATGGCTCTTGTAAGCTCATTTATAATATCAAACATCCTGGATAATTATATAAGGATTAACTGGATTGCCTGAAGTATTGGGTATTTACCACAAAAAAGGACCACAAAAAAGTCAGGGAACAGCATCTGCCGATACTGTTTCCTGACTTTTCTAAATGCGCTATGCCCCGCTTTTTACATCCATATCAGCAAAACACACTCTAACTAAAGAATCTTGCTCCTACATATCCTACCAGTCCGTTTGCTTCTACTTTATACCATCCACCCACATCTTCTAAAAATGTTACAGCCTGTCCTGCCTGCAGGGTGTCCAGTATCGCGCCTTCATAGCTGGGCGCCTCGCGGATATAAGCTGCCGCATTCATGTACATTGTCTGAGGTACAGGAGCTTCTGTTGCCTCTGTCTGATATGTCGCCTCTGTTTCCGTTGCCTGGGTCTGTGATACCGCTGCTTCTGTTGCCTCTGTCTGTGAATTTGCCTGACTTCCGGCATTTGTGGAACCCGTTCCGCTTACTGACTCAGATGCCTTTGTTGATTCCCCATTCCCATCGGTAGTTTTCTCGGTAGTTTTCTCGGTGGACTTCTCCGTGGTTTTCTCAGTTGATTTACTGGTTTCTGTTTTCTGTGTTTGTTTTTGCGTTTCAGTCTGCTTTTCAGTAGTTTTCTTATCCTCAGTTGTTTTTTCACTGCCGGGCTTTGTTTGTTCTGTCTGCTTTTTACTGCCATCGCCATTTGTCATCATATTTCCAAGCAGTTTATATCCGAAAAACAAAATAAAAATTACTGCAATTACTGCAATCGCCAATACAATATACCTTAGATTATCTGATAACCATTCTTTGAATTTTTTCATTCCATTACCTCCATAACGATATAACAGAAAGCTTTCCATCCTTCTGTTATATAAACTAGTTTATACCTGCTACCCTGCAAACTGAGAATGATACAACTGCTCGTAGAAACCTTTTTTCTCCAACAGAGAATTATGTGTGCCCTGCTCTACAATATTACCATCTTTTACGACAAGAATCAAATCTGCATTTTTAATTGTTGATAAACGATGAGCGATCACGAAACTGGTTCTTCCAACCATTACCTTTTTCATTGCATCCTGCAGCATTTTTTCAATTCTGGTATCCACAGAAGACGTTGCCTCATCCAGAATCAGAATATCAGGATCCTTTAAAATGGCCCTCGCTATGGTCAACAGCTGTTTCTCGCCCTGGGAGATATTACCGCCTTCCTCATCAATGACCATATTATAGCCCCCTGGCAGTGTCTTGATAAAATGATGCACGTTAGCCGCTTTTGCCGCATCGATGACTTCATCTTTTCTGGCATTCAGCCTTCCATATTTAATATTTTCAAAAATACTTCCTGAAAACAGCCAGGTATCCTGTAATACCATTCCGAAAATAGAACGCAGGCTGCTGCGCTTCATTTGACGGATATCCACACCGTCTATTAAAATTCTTCCCTTGTTCACATCGTAAAAACGCATAAGCAGATTTATCAATGTTGTTTTTCCGGCACCTGTTGGACCGACGATGGCCACCATTTGACCAGATTTTACTTCGATATTGAAATCTTTAATTACAGGCTTCTTGCCATATCCAAAATATACATGTTCAAATACTACTTTACCCTGAACTTGTGGCAATTCTGTACCCGGATCCGCTTCTTTTACTTCTTCTTCTTCACCCAGAATGTCAAAAATACGGTCCATTGCGGCAAATGCCGCCTGTATCTGACTGGAAAGCTGTGACACCTGGGACAGCGGATCATTAATCTGCCAGATATAGCGGATAAATGCCTGCAGATTACCAATTGTAATCCCTCCGCTGATGGCAAAAACAGACCCAACTACCGCCACGCTTCCAATCGTCAGATAAGTAATCAGAGAGATCAGCGGTGACATGACTGAAGACATAAACTGTGCTTTAAATGCATGTTTGCGCAGGTCTTCATTTATATTTACAAACTCTTCCACCGAAGACTCCTGTTTATTAAAAAATAATATTTCCTGGAATCCGGTATACATTTCTGTAATTGCACCGTTTAATTCACCCACGGAATCCTGCTGCGCCCGGAACTGCTTCTGGCTTTTTCCTACTATAAATCTGGTAACCAGAAGTGCCAATGGTATAATGCAGATTGCCATACATGCCATAACAGGCTGAATGGTGAACATCATTGTAATCGCCAGAATCAGTGTAAGAACTCCGCTGATAACCTGACTGAAACTCTGCTGTAATGCCCCGGATACCGTATCAATATCGTTGGTAATCCTGCTCAATACATCTCCAAAGCTGTTGGTGTCAAAATAACGTACCGGGAGTCTGCGTATCTTGTCCTGGACATCGTTTCGCAAATCATGCATGGCATTCTGTATGGAATCCGTAAGCAGATATACGCTGATGATCTGGGAAAAAGTTTTAATCAGATAAATAACAGCCAGCAGAACCAGTATTTTCGTTACTACCGCAAAGTGAACGCCTGCATCCGGCAGTTTCTTCATAATATCCATTGCGTCTTTGGAAAGCTGGGTAGTGATCATCCCTTCTACCCTGGGTGCTACTGTCATGGACGCTACCGACACAATCACCATAAGCACCGCACCGATAAATTTCCATTTATATGGTGCAATATACCGCTTCATCTGTTTCAGATTTTTTAAAAACTTACCTTTTTTATTGCTGCTCATGATCTAATTCCTCCTCGCTCAGCTGAGAAGCCGCTATTTCATGATAAATCGGACAATCCTTCAAAAGCTGTCTGTGGGTTCCACTGCCAACAACTTTTCCTTCATTTAATACGATGATCCTGTCAGCATCCATAATACTGGCAATACGCTGTGCCACCACAAGTACAATCGCATTTCCGGTTTCTTTTTTCAGATCTTCCCGAAGCTTTGCATCTGTTTTAAAATCCAGTGCCGAAAACGAATCATCAAATATGTAGATTCTGGGTCTTTTTGCCAATGCCCTGGCAATTGAAAGCCTTTGCTTCTGCCCTCCGGATACATTGGTTGCATTTTCCGTAATATTTTCCGAAAACCCGCCTTTTTCCATGATGAACTCATAAGCCTGTGCGGTTTTCGCCGCCCGTTCTACTTCCTGCATGGTAGCCTCCGGGTTTCCAAAACGGATATTGTCAGCAATGGTTCCTCTAAACAGCATTGCTTTCTGCGGTATAAATCCAATAGTGTGACGCAGGCTTTTTAAGTCATATTCCCGTATGTCCGTACCATTCAAGGTGATTTTGCCCTCAGTTACATCATAGGCTCTTGGGATCAGATTCACAAGCGTACTTTTACCGGAACCGGTACTGCCGATAAATGCAACCTTCTCCCCTTTTTTAGCAGAGAATGATACATTTTTTAAGACAGCTTCTTCGCCATCCGGATAAACAAAGGTCACATGATCGAAGCTGATTTCACTAACCTCACCTTCCATTTGTTTGCCATTGTCCGGACTTTTTACCTTAACTTCCTGTTTGATTACTTTTTCAATCCGCCTGGCACTGACTCTCGCCCTTGGATACATCATAAATACGAGGCAAAACAGCATAACGGAAAACATTGCATGAAACAGATAATCCATAAAAGCGACCAGCATTCCAATTTCCAGGCTGCCTTTATCAATCATTTTTGCAGCAACTGCAAATATAGCCATACCCGCAATATTCATTAGCAGGAAAAAAGTTGGCTGAGTCATGGACATCAGTTTAAAAAGCTTTTTGGAATATTTCATATACTGGTTATTCTCTTCATTAAAACGCTGCTGCTCATATGCATCGTTATTAAATGCCCTTATTACGCGTATGCCGCTTAAGTTTTCCTTGGATACACGGTTGATTGCCTCCATTGCCATCTGCTGGTTTTCACTGATGGGCTCTGAGATTTTGGCAACGGCAATAACCCCCAGTATAATCAGTGGTACAGTAGAAACAATAATCAACGACAGGGGCAATGACGTACGAAGAACCAGGCTAAAGCTTACAAATATCATAACAGGCGTCATAATCGCTGTTCGAAACAGCACATTCATGAACATCTGTATCTGGAATGCGTCATTATTTGTCCTCGTAATCAGGGAAGCTGCACCAAACTGGTGATATTCATTATGTGAAAACCCCTGCACTTTCCGGAACATCTCTGTCCGGATATCCCGTGTAATGGCAGTAGACAAATAAGCACAGCAATACCCGAGCATGATAGTTCCCGCCACACCTAACAGGGAGATTACCAGTATTATGCCGCCCATTTTCAATATATAATTCCTGTCTCCTGTCAAAACACCCTGATCAATCATCTTGGCAACGATGGTTGGTATGCCCAGTTCCACCAGGGCAAACCCAAATACAGACAGAATGTTTAGTAAAAACATTTTTTTGTAATTTTTTAGATATTTCACAATTAATCTCATGGGGACTTTTCTCCAATATTTTGTTTAATTTTAATAGTGCACACATCCGTCAGACATCATTATTAAGACTCGTTCCCGGACCTGCCAATATATCATAATTGATGGTCTTATAAAACAGCTCTTCTATTTCCTCCCAGGATCTCGGAGTTTTACCCATAATCCACATCGCTTTCGTAACTACTGCCTCCAGATTCATATCCTTGGCTTCCAGATAACGTATTTTCCCTTCCAGCCTTTTTCCCACTTCGTAGACAGATATGTGGCTTCCTTCTGACATTACCTGGGTAGTAATGACCAGAACTTTTTCCTGAGGCTGATAGCTGTTCTGGCACTTGCAAAAAGTATCCAGTAATTGATCCGGTATTCCTCCTACCCCAAAACCCTCCAGAATTATCACATCGTAGAGCCGGTATATTTCTTCAATAAGTTCCGGTGAACTGCAGGGCGTAAGCTTTAGTAGAAATACCTTAGAATTTAAATTAAGCTCAAATACCGCTCTGCCTGTCCTGGGCGGAGTAATGTACCGTATTACCTGACTATTGCGAATCACCGCAAGATCCGGAAAATTAATGCTGGAAAAAGCCTGATAGCTCAGTGAATTAATCTTCTTTGCCCGGGTTCCGGCAATTGCACGCTGGCCAAATACGACCTGCACACCATTCGTTTCATCCTGCAGCATATAATGGAAACTGTCTCTTAGATTCATCATGGCATCTGTGGATTCAAAGGAGATGGGCTTCTGCGCTCCGGTTAAAATCACAGGCTTTTCTGAGTTCTGAATCATGTAGGACATGGCAGCCGCCGGTTACTGCCAGGTAACGCTGAGAGAAAGTG
>UQCR01000192.1 GCA_900539655.1 uncultured Robinsoniella sp. | reverse complement strand
ATATGAATATTTTTTACAATTGCTTGCTAGCCCATTTTCAGCTCGAAAACTTCAGATGCGAGTGGAAAAACCATTGGCAGGTCTATTTTGTATTCAGGCTCCTTTCGAAATTTTTGATGCGTTTGATTTGCATCCTGTAAAATTATGCGGAGGCTCACATACCGTTCAGCGTCTGGCGGCTTCTTATCTACCGGTACTAATGTGTCCGATGCTTAAATCATTTATGGGAAACTTTGATTTACAACAGGAAAGTTTTGCGGATTACAGAGCTGTTATTTTACCTACTACCTGCGACTGGGTTGTTAAACTGCCAGAAATAATGCAGCAAGATACAGAGAATGTACATTACCTGGAATTGCCGCATTTGAAAGAGACCGAAAAAAGTCAAAGTAGATGGATTGAAGAAATATTTTGTTTGAAACAGCTTTTAGAAAAAATAACAGGTAAAAAACTTAAACCAAAGCAATTACAGGAATCCATTAATAAAGTTATGAATATCTGGATAATAATGGATGAATTAACTAAATTGAAGCGCAGCGGTCAATTATCGGGAGTTTGGTATACTGCAATTACAAATACCTTTATGCTTGATAATTTGGAAGTATGGGCAGGGCAGGTAAATAGAACCATAGAAAAATTACATCGGCAGCAAAAACAGGAAAACAGCAGCAGGATCTTTGTTGCCGGTTCACCGATTATATTTCCTAACTTAAAGCTTCTGCAGCTTATTGAGCAGGCTGGTATGAGCATTACAGCCGATGATATTTGTTCCTCTGAAAGAATTATGCCAGGGGGAATAATTTACAATGATACTTCCGAATATGGAATGTTAAGAGCCATTGCAGAAAGATATCATAAAGCCTGTGTATGTCCTACCTTTGCTGATAATTCAAGGCGTGTGAACAATATAATTTCCACAGCAAAGGAATATAATATTAAAGGAGTAATTTTTAATTTGTTAAAAGGGTGTCATCCATATGATATTGAAGCAATCACTATAGAACGAAAATTAAAAGAGCACGGGTTGAAGTTTATAAAAATAGAAACTGACTATGGAAAAGAAGACAGCCAGAATATTTTAACAAGGCTGGAAGCATTTAAACAAACATTGTAAGAGGGAGGACTGTAAATGCAATACTCAGTTGGTGTAGACTTGGGAAGTACCGCAATAAAAGTAGTATTTGTTCAGAATAATACATTGATTTGGCATAAAGCGATACCAACAGCTCCGGGACAGGAAGCTTTGGCAAATAAAGTGATCGAAGAAGGTATACGGGAGCTTGATATATCTAAGGATGATATTCTGGGAGTTGCGGCTACAGGATATGGCAAAAACCTTATGAATAGTGCGGATAAAGTTATTGATGAAGTTTCTGCTAATGCTCTGGGGCTACATCTTTTGAGCGGAGCTGCGGCGAAAGTTATTATTAATATTGGCGGACAGGATATTAAAATAATACAATTGGATGCTAATGGAAAATTATTAGAATTTAAAATGAATGATAAGTGTGCTGCTGGAACTGGCAGATTTTTTGAGATGGCGGCAAGGATCTTAGATACTTCTATTTATGAATTTGCAGCACTGTCTGAGCAGGCCGTGTCTGCTGCCGCAATAAACAGTACCTGCGTCGTCTTTGCTGAAAGCGAGATAGTTTCACTCTTGGCAAAGGGGACACCTAAAGAGTCAATTATCAAGGGCTTACATGAATCTATAGCAAGACGTATTGCTGGGATGATGGGAACAGAAAGTGTTGAAGGTGTATATTTAGACGGTGGATCAGCAAATAATACAGCTTTGGCAGAAGCTATTGAAGACGAACTATTTACAGATGTAAACGTTTTAAAATATCCGCAATTTACAGTTGCGTTTGGAGCTGCCTGTTCATTGCAGCAATAAAATTTTCGGAGGCAGATATGATCAGACAGTCTGAACGTAAAAGTAAGGAAATTAGTCAATTACCAGAGGCGGCCTTGAAATTAGTTGTATATCCGGAATTGGGTTTAGCATTGGCTGAATTTTTACAGGAAATGTTGGGACAAAAGTACATTATTGCATCACTACCATATGGAATGCAAAATTTGTTGCAATGGCTAAAAAAAATTGCTTTATCATTGGATATGCAGACAGATTTTACTGAGTTGAAGAAAGATGTATCTTATAATCAGGGAAAATTTGATACAGCTATTTTCCAACTAAGATGAAAGCGATATGTTAAAGAAGTTTTTAGTATTTATTTTCATAAGTTTTTTACTAGCCGGCTGCACCTCGGACAAAATTGATATTAGTATGAATAATGGGAATGTGCGAGCTATCAGAGATTATGAAGGTACAATCGTTGAATTGCCAGAAAAACCAAAACGCATTCTAACTCTCTCATTAGGGTTTGATGTAATGACGCTAGGGATAGTTCCGCCTGACCGCTTGGTTGCCGTTCATAAAACAGCGCCGGATCCTGGCATTTCCTGGATAGTAGAAGAAAGCAGGCAAATACCGGTAAAGTTATATTTTTACCCATTTGAAACAGTTTTAAAACTTAAACCTGATCTTATCATTGCTTCTACATGGACGAAGCCTGAGATGATACAAGGCTACAGAGATTTGGGATTTAGTGTAATCGTGTGTAAAGGACCAGATACTGTTGATGAAGTTAAGAAAACTATTTTAATGATTGCTGATGCTGTAAACGAACAAAATGCCGGGGTCAGAGTAATAACTGAAATTGACCGCCAATTGGATGAAATTGCGGCAGAGCTGAAAAATAGAAAAGAAGCAGTTCCTGTTGGCATGCTTGTCTCACAGATGACTAGTTATGGCGGTAAGGGGTGTATGTTTGATGAACTGTGCAGTAAAGCCCGCGTATGTAATGGTATTGCTAAAATGGGTTTATATAATGGGCAGTTCGTTCCCAAAGAATTAGTCGTAGCTTGTGATCCTGATTTTTTTATGGTTTCGGCTCCACGTCAGATGGCAACTGAAGCAAGCAGAAATTTTCAACTGGAATATTTTAATGATCCGGCTTTGCAGGGACTTCGAGGCTTAAATAATATAACGAATATCCCGGATAGATATCTGTATAGTGCGACACAAAATTGTGTCTATGCAATAAAAGGTATAGCTAATGCTGCTTATGGCAATATTTTTGATATGAGTAACGAGCATCTGATAAAGGGCTATTGAAAGATTAGCTAAAAAAAAGAATCTTCGGAAACAATCCGGAGATTCTTTTTGTTTTGATTGACAATACAATGACTATATAGTTTATTATAGCTATTATTAGAACTAATCAAATGATATAAATTATGATAATGGAGCTGAAATAAATGGCAAAAGTCGTTATTTTAAGTAATACTGATGGCTATTATGCATTGGCAAAAAAATCATTAAATAGCTTAAGAAAAGATAATATTTTAAAAGACGAAGGTGCTGCTTATTTAGTAACGGAAGGATGCTTATGGGACTGTTATTGGGAACAGTTGCTTGAAGGAAGCGAAGTAGTTATTATAGAGTGGATGGGGGTAACATTAGAAACACCTTACCTTCAGGGAGCACTGAATTATTTGAAAAAGAGAGATATCGCCTTTAAGATTCATGCCGGTGGCGAAGCAGAGGGCAATGCCAGCAATATTTTTAAAGCCGATGATCATGTTTTAACAGCCAAATACAGTGTATATGGAGGCATAGAAAACTTTAAAAATTTATGGTTGTGGCTTTTACAGCGCTTTTGTGCCCTGGAGCTAGAATATAATCAACCACAGCAAATGCTTTGGAATGGTATTTATCATCCTAATGCCGACAAAGTATATACTTCTTTAGAAGAATATCAGGAAAAATTCTGTAATCCTAATTATCCAACCATAGGACTTATTTTTTATCGCAATGAATGGCTGCTGGATAATCTGGCTTATCAAAAAGCACTTGTAGAAGAATGTTCCAAGCAAAAAGTTAATATTATTGCTGTATTCAGCCATGGTGTAAAAAATCCGGAAATGGGTGCTCCAGGTCTCGAAGAAGCAGTAAACAAATACTTTATTAAAGATGGTAAAATCATAATTGATGCTTTAATAAATACAATCAAGTTTTCTCTGACAGCTTCTGTTTCCCTGGATCTAAGTGTACTAAAAAATTTAAATGTGCCATTATTGCAGGCATATACTTTAATGCGTTCTACCGAAGAATGGCGGGAGAATATTCAGGGAATGAGTGCGGTTGAAGTTGCGATAAGCATAACTATGCCTGAATTTGATGGCGCTCTGCATAGTGTTCCGGTTGCTGGAAAATACAGAGATGAAGATAATATAATTTATTATGTGCCCATGGCTGAAAGAATAGAACGGCTTGTAAGTAAAGCTTCCAAATGGGCGGCTTTAAGGCATAAAGCAAATAAAGATAAAAAAATTGCAATCATCTTTCATAATTATCCACCAACAAATTCAAATATAGGCACTGCTCTTGGTATGGACTCACCTGAAAGTGTAAGACTGCTTTTGTCTGTATTGAAGCGGGAAGGATATGTAATAGATCATATTCCTGAAAACAGTAAGTGTTTTATGGAAGAGGTAATTGCCTGTGCTACTAATGATAGAAGATTTATGACGGATAAACAGATTAAGGGAGCATTAGGCAAAGTTGGCTTGGAAGAATACAAAAAATTATTTGATAATTTGCCAAAAGATGTTAGAGAAAAAATGACTGAAGCTTGGGGAGAGCCACTCGGCAATGTTTTTAACTATGATGAAAAATTACTGATACCGGGACTTGCAAATGGTAATGTTATTATTACGGTTCAGCCTCCACGTGGTTTTGGAGAAGAATGCGGTAAAATTTATCATGATCCTGTAGCTCCTCCAACCCACCATTATCTGGCCTTTTATTATTGGATAAGAGAAATATGGCGGGCTGATGCAGTAATACATGTTGGCACACATGGTTCTGTCGAGTGGCTTCCAGGTAAAGCAGCAGGATTGTCTAAAGGTTGTTACCCGGACATTTGCATTGGAGATTTGCCCAATTTATATCATTATATAGTTACAGTTATCGGCGAAGGAATTCAGGCAAAGCGCCGTAGTGCTGCGTGTCTGGTCGATTATCTTACCCCGCCGATGAGTACATCAGGGCTCTATGACAACATGGCTGAATTAGAATCGTTGCTAGATGAATATCTTGATTTTAAAGATAATGAACAGGATAAATTGGGTGATACTGCCGAATTAATAAGGAAAAAAGCGGCGGAATGTAATCTTAATAATGATATCAAAGAAGATAACGATTTTGATGGATATGTTAGTAAGTTGCATAACTATCTTACAGATATTAAAAATATGCAAATACGTGTGGGGCTGCATATTTTAGGAGAACCTCCGACAGGTAAAAATTTGCTGGAGTATCTTTTGGCGATGAGCAGACTTGAAAATGGTTCAGTGCCTTCTTTAGCAAAAGTACTTGCAGAGCATTATGGATTCGACTATTATACATTGTTGGAAAACAGTGCGCAAAAAATACCTGAACTAGGTTTAACTTATGGTAAATTGGCAGATAAGATACGTAATGAAAGCCTTGATATTTTGGAAACTTTGGCAGAAGTTGATTTTAGCATTGAGTATATACCTGAATTGCTGCAAAAGAAGAATTATTCAGTGATGTCCGATGATTTAAAAGATCGGTTTTCTACTGTTTGCCGTTATATTTGCAGTAATTTAGTACCGAATCTTGCGAAAACAATAGACGAATTAAATAATACTCTTCGAGGTTTAAAGGGAGAATTCATTGAACCTTCTGTGGCCGGTGCTCCAACTAATGGCAGAGCTGATGTGCTGCCAACTGGAAGGAACTTTTATGGTGTAGATCCACAGACATTACCTACAAAAGTAGCATGGGAAGTAGGTAAAGCCAGAGCGGATGGAGTGATAGAAGCATATATCGCCGACGAGGGGAAATATCCGGAAACTATTGGCATGGTGATGGGATCGGATATGCGAACTCACGGCGTAAGCTTTGCCCAGTTTTTATATCTTTTGGGAATAAGGCCAATATGGCAAAAAGGCAGTGGCCGTGTACTTGGCTTGGAAGCTATGAGCATTGCTGAGCTTAAAAGGCCGCGTATTGATGCTACAGCAAGGATTACAGGAATGATGCGTGACAGTATGCCTTGCGTAGTTACATTATTAGATAAGGCAGTAAAGCTTGCTGCCAGTTTAGATGAAAGTGATGAAATAAATTATATCAGTAAACATTTAAAAGAAGATATAGAGTATCTTGAGCAGCAGGGAATTGTAAAAGAAGAGGCCGCAAAACAGGCTGTACATCGTATTTTCGGATGCCCGCCTGGTGGATATGGGGCAGGAGTGGCGTATTTACTTGAAGAAAAAAACTGGGAAAAGATCGATGACCTGGCACAAGTCTATGTTCGTTGGGGGGCACATGTTTATGGCGATGGTGAGAATGGAGCCTATATGCCGGATTTGTTTAAACGCCGGTTGAGTAGAATTGATGCTACTGTTATGGGTATAGATAATAGAGAAATAAATTTGTTGAGCGCAGACGATTTTAATTCTTACCATGGAGGATTAATTGCTGGTGTTCGTAGCTGCAGCGGTAAAATGCCAAGAACTTATTGTGCAGATAGTACAGATCAAAGTCATGTAGTCGTTCGTACTATAGAAGAAGAGGTCAAAAGGGTTTTTCGCGGTGAAATTATGAATCCCAAATTTATCAATGGCATGAAAGAGCATGGATATAAAGGTGCGGCAGATATGGGTAATTATGTAGCACATTGTTACCAATGGGATGCGACCAGCGATGTTATGGATGATTGGATGTATGAAGATTTGGCAGTAAAATATGCACTTGATCCAGAAATACGGCAATGGATGGAAGAAGTAAATCCTTGGGCTTTGCACAGAATTGCAGAAGTGCTGCTAGAGGCGGAGCAAAGACAAATGTGGAACGCTAAGTCCAAAACTAAAAAAGAGCTGCAGAAATTGCTCCTGGATATTGAGGGAGAAATAGAAGAGCGAGCTGATTAAATAAAACCGGCTGAGACATTGGCTCAGCCGGTTTTATTTGTATTCTACCTGTATGGATATCTGATTAATGTATTCATTTGGATTCGATGTTACCCAGTGATTTTTTAGAGGAGAAACATATAAATCGCCGACAATAAGCAAATTGTTGGTTGCGGCAAAATTTTTAAACATTTGTGCAAGTTCTGAAGCCCGACTGTAGAATGTGCCTTTAAACCGTAAAGTAAGATAAAGACCAGCAGGCCTGCTGATACAGGATTTTGCTCCTGCATGAGAAGGACTGACAGCAGAAAAAAATGCACAGGTGTTGTTTATATTGGCTTTATCAGTACTGAAAAAGTTTTCTTTATTTATGATCCAGCCGATATTTTTTTCTTTAAAATGTTGTTTAGAAAAAGCTTTTTGGTTATGATGGGCCATGATTTCGATTCTTTTTTTACCAATTCTGGTTTTACTGAGGTCGCTGATAAAAAAGTATTTTTCTTTTTGAAATTCTAAAGTTATTTGGTTTAATCTGCTGCTGCGCGTTTTCTCCAATTGGGCAAACACAGTATTTAAGCTGTTTTTTATTTTTAGATTTTTTTCAATTATTTCATCACATTCACATTTTTTTTCTAATAAAAGTTTATCAAATGCATCTATATCGCGATTTTCTATATATTCTTTGATTTTTGAAATAGGAATATCAAGTTTTCGTAGATTAACAATAACTTCAAGTGTCAAATACTGCTTTAAAGAATAATGCCTATAGCCGTTTTCCGCAATAAATTCAGGCGTAAGAAGGTTCATTTTGTCATAATAAAGCAATGTCTGTTTTGGTATGTTAAAGAGAGTAGCCAGTTCACCGGCGGTAAAAAAACTTTCCGAATT
>UQCR01000191.1 GCA_900539655.1 uncultured Robinsoniella sp. | reverse complement strand
AAAAACATATCAAAATCTTTTTCATTTTAATCTTGACATATCACCAGAATGCTTTAATTTTGTATTGTTTTTATTCTCTTTTCCAGATATGTTCCCTGTCATCAATATCCAGCAGTGCCGGATCGAACACCGGATCTTTTCCGCTTTTTCTCTGTTCCTTATAGTCATTCATCAGTTTCAACGCTTTTCGTGACATTATCAGAATTGCAATAATATTTAGCCATGCCATGAGCCCGGCCCCCGTGTCTCCCATGGTCCAGATCACATCTCCGTTAAAAAGCACGCCCGAAAAGGTTGAGATGATAAAAATTGCTCTCATAACCATTATAGCCTTTTTATTTCCCCGGAATAGATAACTGGTATTGCTTTCTGCCTGATATTCATAGCCAATGAGGCTGGTAAATACAAATAAAATGATAATAACAGCAAACAATTTTCCTCCAATAAGTCCTCCATAGGAGGCTTCCAGAATGTCCTGTGTCCATCCAATGCCATACTGGCTGCCGGGAAGGTTTTCTACAAGCATCTGTCCGCCGGTTCCTATCACATTATAGGAATTACTCAGCAGAAGAATCACTGCGGTAGAGGTACAGACAACAAAAGAAACAATATACACGGACAATGCCTGCACCAGTCCCTGCTTTACGGGATGAGTTGTCTCCGCAGCAGCAGATACAATGGCACCCGAACCCTGCCCCGCTTCCGTAGAATACACGCCGCGTTTTACACCCCAGATAATTGCTGATCCCGCAATTCCACCAAATACCGCATCCGTACCAAATGCCGATTTAAAAATGGTAACTATGACAGATGGTATATTTTTATAATAAAGAAACACAATTCCCACCGCCATCAGCATATAGAGCAGGCACATAACCGGTGCTGCTTTTTCTGCAAATTTTCCGATACGCTTGACGCCGCCAAAGACTACAAATGCCAAAAACACTGATAAAATCAGACCTCCCACAACCATATTTACCCCAAAGGCACGTTGGAAAGTACTGGCCACAGAATTAGCATGCAGACCGGGCATCAGTATTCCGGGACCCAGGATGGTGGCAAGTGCAAATATTTTCGCATATGCCTTTACTTTCATTCCACGTTCAATAAAAAGTGCCGGACCGCCAATGTACTCACCACCCAGTTTCGTCTTATACGCCTGGGCAAGGGAAGATTCTACAAGCGCTGTACATGCTCCGAGCAGTCCCAGTACCCACATCCAGAACAGGGCACCCGGTCCACCAAAAAATATCCCGGTTGCTCCCCCTGCCACACTTCCCATTCCTACCCGTGAACCAATGGTAGTGGCAAAAGCCTGAAAAGGTGAAATCCCGCTTTCACTGGAAGCTTCCTGGTGAAGCAGAAGTTTAACCATATCTTTGAAATACCGAATCTGGGGAAAACCCATACGTATGGAAAAGTAAAGCCCCGCCCCCAGACACAACACTACTAATCCATTATTCCATACAATTTGGTTAATGGTGTTCATCAGATTGTTAAATGTTTCGATAATATTACCTCCTTCTCTTTCACTCATATCGCGCAATATTGATAATCTTATTGTCGCACATATTAATAAAAATAAAAGTATGGGAATTGATGAATTATTTACCGATTTTGACCAAAACATCAGGATATTCTCCAGCATAGTTCGTCAAAATTCCTGTTTATTTTCATTTACAGCAAATTAGTCTACTAAAAATAGCCAATTTAACAACACAAACATACGGTTTGCGTTTAACATTAATTTATTAATAATTATGGAGGTAAATGAAATGCTGGTAAATATGAACGATGTACTGATACCCGCTAAAAAAGGAAAGTATGCCATTGGTTTATTTAATGCAGTAAACCTGGAACTCGCCAGAGGAATTATCGCTGCTGCGGAAAGTACCGGTTCGCCTGTGATTATGGGAACTGCAGAAGTTCTCTTTCCTTACGGCCCTCTGGAAGAGTTATCTTATTATCTGATTCCTATGGCTAAGAAGGCGAATGTACCAATTGTAATCCATCTGGACCATGGCCTGAAAAAAGAAACCTGCATCAAGGCACTGGAACTTGGATTTAGTTCCATCATGTATGACTGCTCTACCGATACCTACGACGAGAACGTGCGAAAAGTAAGGGAAATGGCGGAAATCGCACATTCTTATGGCGCAACCATTGAAGGTGAATTAGGACATGTAGGGGATAATGAGGGTTCTTTTGAGGGAGACTCACACACAAATGATCCTTCCAGATTTTATACAGACCCTGCCCAGGCAAAGGATTTTGTTGAAAAAACGGGCGTTGACGCACTGGCAATCGCGGTTGGTACTGCCCATGGCGCCTACAAGCTTCCCCCTAAACTGGATTTTGATCGTATTCGCACAATAGCGAATACCATATCGGTACCTCTGGTACTCCATGGCGGTTCCGGTCTGACGGACCAGGATTTTAAAATGGCTATCCGGGAGGGTATCAGCAAGGTTAATATTTTTACGGATATTAATGTGGCAGCCGTGGAGGCAGCTTTCCGGGATTTCCAGTCCATGAATAAAGGCATCATTGACTTGATTCCGGCAGCGGTAGAAGCTACAAAGCAGGAGGTAATAAAGAAAATTGAACTTTTTGGCTCCAATGGTAAAGGGCGAAATATTGACCTGGCAAAGGAACTGGAAATGAATCCCGCATTCCTAGAGCGGATCGTAAAAGAAGTATTACAGAAACTGCAGTAAGCAGACCAGGAGGTAAATTATGGCTGAAGAAAAAGCAAGTGTTGTGGTGGCCGGACATATTTGTCTGGATATTACACCTGACTTTCCCAACATTAAAATTGATAAAGTAGATGATATGCTGGTTCCGGGACGGTTAATCCAAATGGGAGCAGTAGACGTACATATTGGAGGATGCGTATCCAATACCGGCCTTGCACTGAAAATTCTGGGGGCAAATGTAAGCCTGATGGGCAAGATTGGAAATGATGATTTTGGAAGTATTGTATCCGACCAGATCAAGTCTCACAATGCCATTAACAGTATGAGTATTTCCGGGGAAGAGGATACTTCTTATTCGGTTGTAATTGCTCCAAGAGGGATTGACCGGATTTTCCTCCATCATTCCGGTGCTAATAATTATTTTTATGAGCAGGATCTGGATTTTGACATAATAAAAGATGCCCGCCTTTTCCATCTGGGCTATCCGCCTCTGATGAAAAGCCTTTATGCCGACGGAGGCAGCGAATTGCTGAAAATCCTGCAGAGAGTAAAATCTCTGGGTGTTGCCACCTCTCTTGATATGGCAGCCGTTGACGAGAATGACGAAGCAGGAAAGGTAGATTGGGAAGCAATTCTGGAAAAGGTTCTGCCCTACGTAGACTTTTTTGTTCCCAGCATTGAAGAACTGGCCTATATGATTGACCGCCCCAGATATCGGGAATGGATTGCCCGGGCGTCCGGAAGGGACGTGACCAGTATCCTGTCCGTAGATAAAGATATCGCTCCTCTTGCAGATAAGCTCCTTGCAATGGGATGTAAAATTGTGTTATTGAAATGCGGCGTCCCTGGCCTCTATCTGGCATCTTCTGATCAGGAAACCCTGGAGAAAATTGGGGAACGCCTGGAATTTAATGCCGAAACCTGGACAGGCATAAGACATTTCGAACCAAGCTTTAAACCGGATAAAGTTCTCTCTGGAACAGGAGCCGGAGATACCAGTATTGCAGCTTTTCTGTATGCAATTTTAAATAACTATGGCTGGGAAGATTGTATGAAATATGCTACTGCTACCGGTGCTTCCTGTGTCACAGCGTACGATTCTTTAAGCGGTCTGAAAAGTTTTGAAGAACTTAAGAAAAAAATGGATCAGGGTTGGGAAAAAGTGTAAAAATCAGCGGCTGTTATTTCAGCCGCTTTTCTAATATGCGCAGACACTCTGCCTCTCCAAGAAACATCTGTGCCGTAGCCGCTTCCCTTTCCTCTGTATCTTGATAATGATTCCCTGACTTCCCTGTTTTCCGGAATTCTTTTGGCGTCATGCCTGTTTTTTTTACAAAGATCTGGCTTAGGTAGCGGTAATCAGAAAATCCACAGGTAACACAGATGTCAGTCAGACTCAAATCCGTCTGTGCAATGAGATATCTGGCCTTTTCAAAACGCAGAAGGGTTACATATTCCTGAAAGGACATATTGAAATTGTCTTTGAAAAAGTGAGAAAGATAAGACAAAGACAGGCCTTCTGATTCTACTAAATCTGAAAGCAATATCTTGGAAGTATAATTCTCATCTATAAATTTTGTGATGCGTGACAGCCTCTCTAAATGGGCATTCCTGGAACGTCTCTCTATTTCCGTAATCCGGTGGTAAGGACAATAATATAACAGCCTGTAAAAAATATCACAGAGCAGGGACATACATTTAAATTCATAACTGGCATTTCGTAAAAAATACAGGTATGCACATTCCTGGATTTCCCTCTGCACCATGGACTTTATCTTCTGGGAAAAATATTTGCCAATATCTACGGAATCGAATTCCAGATTGTAGATATCCGGAAAAAACCTGGAACAAAATCCGGAGGAAATCTGCAGTGATAAGATAACTGTGCTGCCTTTTGTCGTGTGCAGCTCATGAGGACGTCTTGGATTAAAGAGAAATACGGATCCGTCCGAAAACAAATAGGTCTGTTTGCTGCAAAACACCTCCACCATTCCGGACAGAACCATACAAATCTCAAATTCTTTATGAAAATGGGGCTTTCTGTGTGAAAGCTCCACAATAAATATTTTGATATCATTTAGAAAATTATGTTCTACAAATTCGTATTCATTATCCATATGGCACCTCCTGTCTACAGTATACCTGAATGTCCTGTGAAAGAAAAGCACAAAAAGCAAATTAGTCATATAAATTCAACATATAAATGAAAGTTAATTTTTCCAAATCAAGTATAATCTAATTATCAAAACAACATTATGGTATGCAAAAAATTTCTTACCATAACAGTAAATCCTCCGGACAGTAATAGTTCTGACTATCGTCCGGAGGGATCACTAACACATAAGGAGGATACAATATGTCAAGATTTAAATTTTCCGTAGGTCCCTGGAACGTTCATACCGGGGCAGATTCCTATGGACCGGCTACCAGAAAAGATATTCCATTTGAAGAGAAAGTAAAGAAATTTTCAGAAATGGGATTTTCCGCCATCCAGTTCCACGATGATGATGCCGTGCCAAACCTGAATGAATTAACCGAAGAAGAGATCCGGGAAGAAGCCAGAAAGTTAAAACATCTGCTGGATAAATATCATATGGCTGCAGAATTTGTTGCTCCCAGACTCTGGATGGATCCCCATACCATTGACGGCGGATTCATGTCCACTTCCAGGGAAGACCGGGAATTCGCAATGTGGAGAGCAAAAAGGTCTATTGATATTGCAAACGAACTGGGCACCGATATGCTGGTAATCTGGCTGGCAAGAGAAGGTACTCTGTGTGCTGAATCCAAAAGCCCCGTATGGGCAACCAGGCAGTTAATTGAAGCCATCAACGAAATGCTGCGCTATGATTCCAACATCCGTGTAGTAATTGAACCCAAGCCCAACGAACCAATTGACCGGAGTATCTGCGGCACCATGGGGCATGTTATGGCAATCTCTGCGGCTACGATTGATCCCTCCAGAGTTGGCGGCAACCTGGAAAGTGCCCATGCAATCTTAGCAGGCCTGGATCCTTCCCACGAAATTGGTTTTGCACTGGCTATGAATAAATTATGGACCGTGCACTTAAACGACCAGAATGGCATTAAATTTGACCAGGATAAATCCTTTGGCGTTGAAAATCTCCGCCAGGCATTCAACCAGATAAAAGTTCTGATGGAAAACAATTATGGAGCCAATGGGGAATATGTTGGACTGGATGTAAAAGCCATGAGAACCACGACCGATGAAGACAGCTATAAACACCTTGAGAACAGTCTGAAAATTGTACAGGCGCTGGAAGACAAAGCGGCGCGATTTGATTACGATTTCCAGAAAAAGTGTGTGGAAGACAGAGACTTTGAAGGGCTGGAAATGTATGTTATGAACCTGCTGATGGGAATTGAATAGAGAATGTCTTATTTCAGCCGGGGGCGTTAATGCCCCCGGTTAAATTTGTTTCACTACGATCTCCGGCAACAGCTTTAATATCTCATCACACCCAGCCAGGTCATCCGCAAAAGCTGTGGCACTTCCGGCAGCTGCGGCATATTTCAGTGCCCGCCTGACGGAACATTCGTATCCTTTCAGGAATCCTGCAACCATGGAATCACCGGCTCCTACAGAATTTTTTACGATTCCCGAGGGTGCCTTTATCCGATATACGCTGCCGTCCTCATCACCGAATATGGCACCGTCCCCCGCTCTTGATACCAGTACATTCCTGGCGCCCATTTTCTGAATTTCCCGGATACACTGGATAATTTCCTGTTCATTTTTGCATGAAATACCGAACACCTGACCTAATTCGTGATGGTTTGGCTTAATCAAGAATGGATGGTATAACAGTGTTTTTACCAACAATTCCCTCTCAGCATCTACCACAACTTTAACATTCCTGTCCGCCAGCCGTTCTATCATTTTCTGATAAGCATCACAAGAAAGGCAGGATGGAATGCTTCCTGCGAGAACGAGTGTATCATCTCCGGTCAGAACGGAAATTTTATCTAACAACTGCATGAATTCGTCCTCTGTAATATCTGGTCCATTGCTGTTAAGGTCAGTTTCTTTCTCACCTTTTACTTTCACATTAATTCTGGAATTACCCTGGGATAAGGATACAAAATCTGTGTGTATTCCCTGAATTTCCAACTGCCTCACGATTTCTTTCCCGGTAAAACCTGCCTGAAATCCCATTGCTACGCTTTCTTTTCCCAGGTGATTAAGCACAATAGAGACATTGATTCCCTTTCCCCCGCAAAACAAATTTTCTGAACTGCTCCTATTGATTTCTCCTGCCTTCATATCCTGAATATGCATGATATAATCCAATGCCGGATTAAATGTCACTGTGTAAATCATACCATCTCTCTCCTTCTACAGGTGCCTCGATAATATCTACCTGGGACCCCAGCCATTCCTTAGTTTTATCATCCAGACATCTATGATAAGCCCGTCCAATTCTCGCCATTGTGCACACAACGGTAATATCTTTACGCAGAATCAGCTGTCTTGCCAACTGGTATACGGTGCTGCCGGTATCCAGGAATACCACACTTTTATCCGGGATTAATTTAACGGCACGCTGTGCTATTGCCACCTTTTCATTGATTGCTTTTTTTGATTTTTCCGTATAATTGTTGGCACTGGATTCATTTAATACTTCCGCAGAACCATTATTCTTCTTGATGATTCCGCTTGCATCAAGTGCCATCAGATCTTTTCTGATGGTTTCAGTGCTGACCTCAAAACGCCGTGCCAGATCACCCACTTTTGTTTTTCCTTCCACCAGCAGTATTTTTGCAATCTGCTCTCTCCGATTCGCCAACGAAACGGCTTTCCCTCTATTTTTCATGTTCATTTAACTCCTCCCTTTAGGACTACAGCGAATGTTTTGTTAATGTTCTATTGAATGCATTATATTTGGGTTTCGCTGAGGAAGGGAAGCTTTGTGTAATATAGGTAGTGTGCGGAAAGATGGGGTGGAACCCCTGGGCTGTGGCTGGCTGTTGTTTATTGGATGCAGCGTATAGCGTAGTATGTTTCGGCTATTTATGCGTACTAGGAGATAAAAGTTTGCTACTTTTCTGGAAATATGAAACAAATTACGGTGATAAGTTCAATTGCTTTATGCTATTCGTTTTCAGCATGATATATGCCCCGAGGCTAAAACTGTCTATTCTTCATAGGATGGAACGCAGTATATTTTCGGCTGTTTATGCATAAAAGAAGATGAAAGTCTACTTCTTTTTCTGATCATGGA
>UQCR01000190.1 GCA_900539655.1 uncultured Robinsoniella sp. | reverse complement strand
CTTACTTCATCAATTCCTTACTTCATCAATTCCTTACTTCATCAATTCCTTACTTCATCAATTCCTTACTTAATTAATTCCGTTACCACAATTTCTGTGGGCACACCTTTTGCATCCTGTGCCACATCATCCTTATGAATCTGTATTTTTCCATCCACGATCAATTGGTAGATTTCATCATAGTCCGCCTGTGAAAAGGTCTTAAATTTTGAAGTTTTCATAGGAAGCAGTACGTTTCCCGACTCTGAGCCAAGCACAACCGATACGCCGCCTTCAAACTTTCCTTTATAAAAGCTGTCCAAAACGTCATATACTGACTTCTGCAGATTTTTCACTGCAGAGGTAATAACGGTATCCGATTCACCGGACTGGTCTACGTCTACGCCAATTACGGTCTTATCTACGAACATTGCTGCCTTCATAACAGAGTTTCCAACTCCTCCGCCACAGGCAAATATTGTATCCGTGCCTTCGTTATACCACGCCGCCGCTTTTGACATATTGTCGGGCGTTGCATCGAAGTTACCTACATATGTATATTTCATCTCCAGATCACCCTTGGAAAGCCCTAATTGCTTTCCGGCATAATCTGCTCCCTGTATAAAACCATATCCAAAACGGATAACTGCCGGCACTGCGATTCCTCCCATAAACCCCAGCTTCCGGTTGCCATCCATAACTGCTGCATAACCTGCCAGGAAACCAGCCTGTTCTTCTGCATAAAAGATAGAATGGGTGTTATTCATTATTTCACTGTTACCATTGCCGTCATGAGGCGATCCATCCAGAATTACGAATTTTACATCCGGATATTTTTTCTGCATATTATATACGGGAACCTCGTACAGATAGCCGGGACATACCACAATTTTTGCCCCTCCTTTTACTGCAAGTTCCAGAGATTTCGTATAAGCGTCATCCGATTTCTCAGTTGGTTCATAGTATTTGCTGGATAGATTGTGTTCTTTTGCATATGCCTGAACCCCCTCCCAGGAACCCTGGTTAAAGGAACGGTCATCGATGGACCCCACGTCCATGGACAGTGCCAATTCATATTTTTTATTCGATTCCGAAGATTCCTCTTCCCCACCCTTCTGACAGCCCGCCATGGTGAATACCATGGCTGCCGCTATCAGAAATGCAATACATTTTTTCTTCATATCCCATTCTCCTAATATTCTTTTGCTGACCTGCCCTTTAACAATTCAACTGCGGAGCTGGTACCGATACGGCTGCATCCCTCTTTAATAAATTCTTCCATATCTTCAATGGTTCTGACGCCGCCGGCTGCTTTTATTTTTACATTTTCTCCGATTTCCCGTTTAAATAAGCGGATGTCCTCAAGTGTTGCACCTGCTGTACCAAATCCGGTACTGGTTTTGATAAAATCTGCTTTGGCATTTGTTACTGCTTTACATAATGCTGTTTTTTCTGCTTCATCCAGATAACATGTTTCGATGATAACCTTTAAAATAAAATCTCCGGCTTCTTTTTTCAATGCCGCAATCTCTTTTTCCACCTTATCAAAATCCCCGTTTTTTACATCACTGATATTTACAACCATATCAAATTCACTGGCGCCATCTTTCTTTGCCTGGCGGATTTCTTCTGCTTTTGCCTCCGTTACGCTGTAGCCCAGCGGAAATCCAATTACAGTGCAGATATTAATCCGGTCGCCATATGTTTCTTTAACTCTTTTTACATAACATGGCGGAATACATACAGACGCCGTATGGTATGTGACTGCTTCTTCACATAATTTCTGAATATCTGCCCAGGTTGCAAATGCCTTTAACTGGGTGTGGTCTACATAATTTAATACATTTAATTCGCTCATATTTTCCTCCGTCGGCGCTTTATGCGTCTTCTATTATTTAATATTTAACTGATACACTTTCCAATTTTCATTTCCGCAAGTACATACACCTATTTTTTACCTAATTCATTTACACTAATCCCTTCCAGCTGTACTCGTACTTATCTTTTACCTGCTTCCCTTATCGTAAGGAATCCCCTCTGCCTTAGGAGCCTGAGAATTTTTAGACAGGAACGCCAGCACTATAAGCGTCGCCACATAGGGAATCATTTTATACAATCCATCCGGTAGCGGAAGATCCTTTAATACCGGTATTCCGGAATAGGTGCTGGAAAGGGTCTTCATGATTCCGAAAAATACTGCCGCACCGAATATTCTTCCCACTCTCCATTGTCCGAAGATCAACACGGCAATTGCCAGAAAACCGTATCCAGCCACACTTGCACTGAAATTTGTGGATGTGGGAACTACGAATGCCAGCCCGCCGATTCCGCCCAAGACGCCGGAAATGATAACTCCTGCATAGCGGATCTTATATACATTAATGCCAACTGAATCTGCAGCCTGGGGATTTTCCCCGCATGCCCGGAGCCGAAGTCCGAATTTCGTTTTATTAATCACAATTGCAGCTGCGATTAATATGAGAATCCCCAAAAATGTTGTCAGATATGTATGTTTGAAAAACATATCTCCAAGTACGGGAATATCTCCAAGAAGCGGTATCTTTTTGATATGAAAGGTATCCAAGAATGAAATCTGCTGCTTGCCCTGTACCATTCTGGCTACGAAAATGGCAAATGCCGGTGCAAAAAGGTTCAGCGCGGTACCGCTTATGGTCTGATCTGCTTTCAGATTAACAGAAGCAAATGCATGAAGCAATGAGAATACACCGCCTGCAATACCGGATATAAGGATTGCCAGAATCATAAAGGACTGTCCGCTTAACGTATTTTCAAAAGTATTGATAAACAGAATACCGGCGAAGGCTCCCATAACCATGATACCTTCCATTGCGATATTGATGACACCGCTTCGCTCTGCAAACATGGCACCCAGCGCCACTACCAGCAGCGGTATGGCAAAAAACATGGTCTGCTGAACTACAAAATAAAGAATATTCATGATTTTTCAGCCTCCCTTCTTCTCCTGCTTATGAATTTTATAATAACATTTTTAAACAGTAATGCAAATGCTCCAAAATAGATAATTACGGAAATAATTATATCAATAACTTCCGGTGCAAAGCTCAGCAGTTGTAGATTATCGCCGCCAACCGTTATATGCCCGATAAATAATCCTGCAAACAGGATACCGATGGGATTGGAAATTCCAAGCAGTGCAACCGAAATACCGCTGAAGCCTTCCGGAGAAATGACATCCAGCACCTGGATACATTTTCCCACATCCGCCAGATACATCAGTGCTCCGCCAATTCCTGCAAGGGCACCTGCAATTGCCATAGAAAGGACAATGTTCCTTTTTTCATTAATTCCTGCATATTTACTTGCCTGTGGGCTTAGTCCACACGCTTTCAGCTCATAACCAAAGGTTGTCTTATTTATTAATATGTAAATGACGATGACAAGCAGAATCGCAACCAGGATTCCAATGTTCATATTTGCCTCGGGAAACAGCCGGTCCAGTCCTGCCTTTGGAATGGTGGCGGATGCCGCTACCGGCAGAGACTGGTTTTTAATCTGGTCATAAATCGTCCCGGCTACCAGCATGTTCACCAGATACATCCCGATGTAGTTTGTCATGATGGATGCGATGACCTCATTTACATTCCGGAACGCTTTTAAAAGTCCGGGTATCATTCCCCATAGAGCACCAAACAGTGCGGCGCCCAGGATTGCCACGATCCAGTGTATCCCCCCTGGAAGCCAGGTCCATTTCACTCCAATGTAAACTGCCGCAAAGGCACCCATGGTAAACTGTCCTGATGCCCCGATATTGAACAGGCCTGTCTTAAAAGCAAATCCAACTGACAGACCGGTCATAATAATAGGGGTTGCTATATACAGCATCTGGCCCACTCCATAAGAACCGGAGGTGAATCCACCCTTTAAAATCATAGAGAAGCCTTCCAGTGCCTCTGATGAATTGCTGAAGAGCAAAATAATAAGCCCTACTGCCAGACCGGCAACAATTGCAACCAGGGAAGCTGAGAAATTAAGCAGCCCTTTGTGCTCTTTTTTATTTTTAAGCTTTTCTTTCATAACCTGCGCTCCTTTTCGTTCCCGCCATGTAAAGGCCTAATTCCTGCACAGTGACTTCTTCCGGTTTAACATCTGCAACAATTTCCCCCTCGTACATTACCAGTATCCGGTCACTTAACTGCATTACTTCATCTAATTCCAGAGATACCAGGAGAACTGCTTTCCCCTTATCCCGCTGTGCTACCAGCTGTTTGTGTATATATTCAATTGCTCCCACATCCAGACCCCGGACCGGCTGTACCGTTACTACAATATCCGGATCCCTGTCCAGTTCCCTTGCTATTACCGCTTTCTGCTGATTTCCTCCCGACATTCCCCGAACTACGGACTCTTCCCCCTGCCCGCAACGAATATCAAATTGTTTAATCAGCTTTCTTGCATATTCACGAATTGACTGGAATTTTAAAAAGCCATGGTTTTGGAACTGCGGGGTATAGTAGGACTGCAGCACCAGATTTTCCTGTAAATCAAAGTCCAGCACCAGACCGTGTTTATGACGGTCCTCCGGTATATGCGCCATGCCGTCCTGACATTTTTTCCGAATACTTTCTTTCGTGATATCTTTGCCGTTTAAGGAAACACTTCCTTCGTCCAGAGGCATTAATCCTGTAATGCCATAGACCAGTTCAGACTGTCCGTTTCCATCAATACCTGCTATACAGACAATTTCACCTTTGCGCACCCGGAAAGAAACATCATTTACAATATGCTTCTGGGAATTTGCCGATTTAATGGTAAGGTTCTTCACCTCAAGTACGGCATCCCCCGGATCCTGCTGTTTTTTCTCCACATTTAAGTTTACCTTACGGCCTACCATCATCTCGGACATCTCTTCTTTTGTGGTATCCGCAACATCAATGGTACCAATATACTTTCCTTTGCGCAGTACGCTGCAGCGGTCGGCTACCGCTTTTATTTCGTTTAATTTATGTGTAATAAAAATCAGGGATTTCCCTTCTTTAACAAGCTGTTTCATTACCTTCATCAATTCATCAATTTCCTGAGGCGTCAGAACCGCAGTTGGTTCATCAAAGATTAAAACTTCATTATCGCAATACAGCATTTTCAGAATTTCCACACGCTGCTGCATGCCTACCGTAATATCAGCGATCTGCGCATCCGGATCTATTTTAAAATGATAGCGTTCACTGAGTTCCATCACTTTTTTCCTGGCATCATCCATTTTCAAAAACCCGTTTTTTAATGTTTCCCTGCCCAGGATTATGCTTTCCAGTACCGTAAAATTATGTACCAGCTTAAAATGCTGGTGTACCATTCCGATCCCCAACGCATTAGCATCATTGGGATTATTGATCTTTACCTCTTTTCCGTTCATTTTAATCTGTCCTTTTTCCGGCTGGTAAAGCCCGAACAGTACACTCATCAGTGTTGATTTCCCTGCACCGTTTTCTCCTAACAGTGCGTGGATCTCACCCTTTTTAAGCTGCAATGTCACATCGTCATTGGCCTTGAAGCTGCCAAATTCCTTTGTGATATGGTTCATCTCAATAACAAATTCCGCCATATCCCCACCCATGCATGCCGCAGTCCCCTCTGCGGCGCTTCCTTTCCTGTATAATATAAGTTTTTGCCTCTAACTATAAATCCTCTTTTGAAAATCCAAAGGGAAATAATTCCTCCAGCCGGTATGTCCGGTAATCCGTTTCACTTTTTGCAAGAAGTACCTGAAATTCTTTTGGATTACAAAACTCTGCCATCACCTGCCTGCATACCCCGCAGGGTGCACAATAATCTCTTTCCTCTTCCGATGCACCTTTTTTATTCCCCACAATAACAATCTTTACAAACTCCTTTTCCCCTTCGGACACCGCTTTAAAAAAAGCAGTCCGTTCTGCACAGTTGGTTGGAGAATAGGAAGCATTCTCAATATTACATCCCGTATAAACCCTGCCGTTCCTTCCCAAAAGTGCTGCCCCAACCTGAAAGCCTGAATAAGGGGAATACGAGTAAGCCTGAACTTTATATGCCTCCCGAATCAGTTCTTTGTCATCCATTATTATCATACCTTCCTCTCCTAAATAATAACTACCTTTTCTCTGCTTCTTTTGCTTCTTCTTTTGCTTCTTCTTTTGCTACTTTTGCTTCTTCTTTCAACTCTTCTTCCAATTCTTCTTACTTATCGTCCTGTTTCCACACTTCCATTAGGAAACTTTCTCCATCCACCTGGTTCTCAATTCCAAACAGATCCAATACCGTAGCTGCGATATCTGCGAAAGTCTTTCTTGTTCCCAGGGAGATATTTTCTTGTATGCCTTTGCCGTAAATCAGCATGGGTGTATATTCTCTGGAGTGGTCGGTGCTTATCGTTCCCGGATCGCAGCCATGGTCTGCAGTAATTATCAGGACATCATCCTCTTTCATCCTGCCAAGAAAGGTTTCAAGCTGCCTGTCGAAATCTGTGGCTGCCTTTGCATAGCCGTCGATATCATTTCGATGTCCGTACAGCATATCAAAATCCACCAGGTTAACAAAGCAGATTCCATGGAAATCACGATCCTGTAGTTCAATCGTTTTCTCCATACCGTCTGTATTGCTCACAATGCTTCTGGTATCCTGTATGCCCCTGCCCGCGAAGATATCATAGATTTTACCAACACCTAACGTGTCAAATCCCTTTGCCTCCAGAACATCCAGCATAGTGGTCTTGGGCGGAACCAGAGAAAAATCATGGCGGTTCGTTGTACGCCTGAACTCCGGATATGTCCCTGCAAACGGCCTTGCAATTACCCTGCCCACCCCATGCTCATTACAGAGAAGTTTCCTTGCAATCTCACAGTCATGGTAGAGTTCCTTAAGCGGTACCACTTCCTCATGGGCGGCAATCTGGAAAACGCTGTCAGCAGATGTATATACAATCAACGCTCCCGTTTCCACATGTTCTTTTCCATAGTCCCGAATTACATCTGTTCCGGAATAAGGACGGTTACATATTACTTTTCTGCCTGTCTCTTCCTCGAACTTATTAATAATTTCCCTGGGAAATCCATCGGGATAAACCGGAAGCGGATCCGGAGAAATAACACCGGCTATTTCCCAATGTCCTATTGTAGTATCTTTCCCCATCGATGCTTCAGTCATCCTGGCATAGGATCCAATGGGCGTTACCTCCGTTTTTCCTTTTTCGACTCCATCAATATGGAAGAGACCTAATTTTTCCAGGTTGGGAGTGAAATACTCCTTTGATTTACGTATAGTTCCCAGTGTATTACTCCCGGTATCATGAAATTTGTCTGCATCCGGCAGCTCACCGATTCCGAAACTGTCCAACACGATTAAAAACACTCTTTTGGCTTTCATTTTTTTACCCACTGCATATTACAGGCTTGCCTGTAATACCGCCACAAAATATACAAGGTGAAAGAATTTCAATGTGGCTTCCTTTCTATTTCATTATTTTCATTCACCACTTACTTTTTACACAACGCTGCTTTTTACATACCGATACTTTTTACATACCGCTATCGTTCTAATATGCTATCGTTCTAATATGCTATCGTTCATTTTGCTGTCGCTTGATAAATAGATCATAGTCCCTTATCGTATTTTTAGATAGGACTTCTGTCCTTTCTTTTATCGGAAATATTCATTTCGTCTTATTTTACAATTTTTCTTATCTTATTTTGGTGATATTTTACAAATGCACTTCTTTTCATATTATCTGAATAGATATAAAATACTATTCATATTTTATAGCTAGAGCGAACGTTTTGTAATGTTCTATTAAATGCATTATTGGGGGGTTCGCTGAGGATGACGCTTTGTATATGATAGGTAGTGTACGAAAAGATGGGGGTGGGAAACTGATATGGACTCCGTCAGCTTGCCGCAGAACTGGTATTTTCTAACCTTTGCGGAGCGCTTTTTGGCGGCACGCGGGCATTCGCTCCGAAATCCTGATGCATTTCGCAGCTCAGTGCCCGCTTAGTATCCGCTGGGAGCCAGTCGAATACTATCCGCCAAAAA
>UQCR01000189.1 GCA_900539655.1 uncultured Robinsoniella sp. | reverse complement strand
AACCCCAATATAAGTCATTTAATAGAACCCTATAAAACGTTCGCTGTAGTATTAGGACTATTATACCATATAAAAGTAGGTAATTAAATTTATCTTAGGTATAAAAAGGATTAGTTTTTATAAAAATATAATCTAATATGTGCTTATAATCTACAAGTAACATAATATAAATTAAATAGGCGGCAAATGTTTTATAGATATATAAAATTGCTTCTTTGGTGTACTCGGGATTAATACGTCGCTTTACTAAATGAGGGACAAATATAGTGTCATTTACATATCGTAGTGCAAGTACAAAGAATGCTGCCCAAAAGATAAACACGCTCTAGGTATAATACCGGCGATGCGTCCGGTGCGGGCGTACCACGGGTCCATACGTATCATATCATGCCGATCCACAGGTTCCATATCTTAGTCCAAATTCATTTGCGATTGCTATTATTAAAAGTCGTTCAAATAAGATCAAAATAAATCAAATTAAATCATAATATACTTGTGTTATGTGAAATAATATGGTAAATTTATGATATAAAAATGATAGTTATAAAATGAAAAAATGATACCTGATTAAAAGATGATTTGAATCTTTCATTACAAGGATGGAACCGGAAGCTGACAAGCGGGTACATTTAGTAAAATTGCGCATTTTTCAGCAGACAATAAACAATCAAAAGCAAGGAGGTACATATGGCTGGTTTATTTCCAGGAGTTTCACATGGTTCATATGAGTTAGAATTGGGGTTTACGAGGATTTATCAGGAAAATAGAAATGAGCACAGGGCTGTCCGGGAAGCACGCTGTCTTGCTTGGCAGCTCCCCAGAATATTGCTGGATATAGATGACGACGATCTGGTACCGGGAGGTTGTCGTTATGGTGCGGTGGGATTCTCTACACAAATCGGTGGTTTTTTGTATTATTTCCAGGAAAATGAGATTAAGGCGGAAATAGCAAAATGCCAGGAAAATACGTTATATGTAAAACAGCTGGAGGACATGCTTCATTTCTGGAGACAGGAAAATAGCAGGGATCAACTTCGTCGGAAATACAATCACCGCCAGTTACTTGCTCTTCCCACGGATGACTGGGAAGGAGAAAAGGCAGTCGCATATCCTTTGTACCGGATTGCGGGAGGTATCCTGGATTTTTCTAAACTGCTGGCTTTGGGAATAGGGGGATTATGGTTAGAGGTGGAGACACATCAGCAAAAGTATACAGCGGACCAGGATGCCTATAGCGTATACGAGGGAATGAAAATTGCGCTGAAGACCTTACAGGAAGTAATCCATAGATATGGTAACAGGGCAAAAGAGAAGGAAATGATTGCCAGAAAATGCGGCGATAAGGATACGGAACGAAGGATGAATGCTATAAAACAAGCTATGGAATCCATCATAACGAATCCGCCAAATCACTTGCTTGAAGCAGTGGAATTATTCTGGATGTACGTACTTGTTTCAGAAGTACGTAATTATGGAAGGATTGATCTATATCTGGGAGACTATTATGCTGAAGATATAGACAGTGGCTATCTGACTCAGGAAGAAGCAGATGGAATTATCCTTAAGCTCTGGGAACGCATGGGGAAACGCCGTACTATTACGGATGGACGAGTAATGGTGGGAGGACGGGGAAGAAAAAATGAAGAACATGCGGACCGTCTGGCGAAAGCCTGTATTCAGGCGACCAGGACATTGAAGAATCCGGATCCACAGCTGTCACTGCGTTTTTACCAGGGGATGAATCCTCAGCTTATGGAGCTTGCCATGGAAGCAATTGGGGAAGGTTGTACCTATCCCGTATTCTATAATGATGATGTTATTATAAAGGATGTACAAAAAGCTTTTGAGCTCCCGGAAGAAACAGCAGTTCATTATGTGCCTTACGGATGTGGCGAATATATAATAGACCATCAGAGTTTTGGGACGCCAAGCGGTGTACTGAATCTGTTAAAGGGTCTGGAAATTTACCTGAATTACGGAAGAGAACAGGACGCTGAATATCTGGGAAGAGACAATGGTAAGGAGATTTTGGAAGCGATCAGGGAGGAAACAGGTGCCGGGAAATCGTTTGCGGAATATCAAGATTTTACTGAATTTTATGAAGATTATAAGAGGTTTATAGGCTTTCATATTGAGATTCTTGCACAGCAGGAAAGAATGGAATATGACTTTTCAGCCAGAACCTGCTGTCTGCCATACCTTTCTATGCTTTATGACAATTGTATCCAGGAGGGAAAAGGAATCTTTGATGGAGGTATCAAATATCTGGGGGGAACATTAGAGAGTTATGGAAATGTAAATACTGCAGACAGCCTTGCCGCCATTGAAAAACTCATTTTCAGGGAAAAGAAGATTAAAAAAGAAGAACTTCTGCAGGCAATAAAAGCTGATTTTCATGGATATGAAAGAATTCAAAGACAATTAAAAGAATGTGATAAGTTCGGCAATGACCAGGAACACGTGGACAGTTTAATGAAGGATCTGCATCGTTTTGTATGCCTTACGGTAAAAGAGCAGGCCAAAAAAGTTGGGCTGGACAGTTATTTGGCAGTCATTATCAACAACAGTGCCAATACCTCTCTTGGATTATTGACGGGCGCGTCACCGGATGGAAGAAATGGGAGCAAGCCCATGGCGAATGCCAACAGTCCCCAGGCTCAGGGTGATAGGAATGGTGTCACAGCAGTACTGAATTCCATGTTGAAAGTAGATACAAATATTCATGCTGGCGCTGTTCAGAATATTAAATTTTCCAAAGAAACTTTTAATGATAACCGAGATGCTGCAAGAAGTGTGATAGAAGCATATTTTGAACAGGGCGGAGCACAGCTGATGATTACGGTAGTTGGAAGAGAGGATCTGGAAGCAGCTTTGAAACATCCTGAAGATTATACGAATCTGCTGGTTCGTGTGGGGGGATTCAGTGCCAGATTTGTTGAATTGTCAAAAGAGGTCCAGGGCGATATCCTGAGCAGAACCTGTTATTAAAATGAAAAGTATCATAAGAAAAGGAATGGTGAGATGAAAAAAGGAATGATCTTCTCCATTGAGCGGTTTTCGATTCATGATGGACCGGGAGTGCGTACCAGCGTATTTTTAAAGGGATGCCCTTTGTCATGTATCTGGTGCCATAATCCGGAAAGCCACCGGATGAAACCAGAATTGAAATATGTTGCTGAAGCCTGTATTAATTGCAGGGAATGCGGACAGGTCTGTGAAAATGAAGTTCATCTGTTTCCGGAATTGCACAGTGTGCAAAGGGCGGAACACCAGGTACAATGGGAAAGATGTAAATTATGCCGTTCATGTATTGATATCTGCCCATCCGGGGCATTATCCCAGGTGGGAAAAGCTATGGATGTGGAGGAAGTAATGCGGCTGGTACGAAAGGATAAGCCATATTATAAAGAAGAAGGAGGTATCACTTTATCCGGTGGAGAGCCGCTGATACAGCCTGAGTTCTGCAGGCTTTTGCTGAAGCAATGTAAAGAAGAAGGAATTTCTACCTGTGTGGAAACAGCCGGCGATGTGAGCAAAAAGGCATTGGAAAGCATAGTGGAATTTGTAGATTTATTTTTATTTGATTATAAGCTGTCTGACCCGGAAAATATGAAAAGATATACAGGGGGAAATTTAACTCGTGTCCTGGAGAACCTGAAGTTTTTGTGCACTATGGGTAAAAATATTATTCTAAGGTGTCCGATTATCCCGGGGATTAATGATGTGGAAGATCATTTTAGAAAAATCGCTTCTCTGGCTGTGAAATTACCTTTAAGAGGAGTAGAATTGATGCCTTATCATAGTTTTGGAAACGGAAAGTGGCGACAGGTGGGAAAAACCTGTTTATTGGAAGATCTGGATACGGTAGGGAAAGAACAGGCAAGTGAGTGGAATGAGCGCTTAAAATCGTATATCCATTGAAATGATAATGGCAGAACTGCTGATTCTGTGGTCATCAGCATTTCTCCCATTCATATCCGATTGTATGTTTCAGATTCTATTTTCTAAGCGCGTACCTTACCACGAATACCAAATTCCTTTGAAGGCGGTGAAACAGGCAGGATATTCTGGTACCGGCAGATACTTAAAAGTATTCCGATAAGTATATAGGTAACCACTGTCCCGGTACCGGCGTAGGACAGGAACGGACAGTTAGTGTCTGTGAACATAATTCCCAGATTGTTTAAAAAATAAAGAATTACCTGCAATAACAATAACGTGGAGCATGCCATGCCCATTATCATGCCCAGTTGATTTTTTTGTCTGAGTGAAATCTTTAAAAAGCGGCAGAACACATAAATCACTGCTCCAAATAATGCTGCGGCAGCAAGAATTCCATAAAAAGAGAGGGCGTATGTCAACATATAATAATTACTCTGCTGCATCACAGACGCTGCACCTTCGCTAATCTGCCCGCCACCTACCAGTTGGCTTTGTATAACCATTTGATGAACTGCTTCCAACATATAATTTTGTCCGTTTTCAGAACCGGCGTTTGTGTTACCAAATAATCTTGCGAGATAGTTTAAATATATCTGCATTCTTTGAACCTGATAGCCTGCACCACGGGCAATTACCAGAAAATACAGGCATACGGGAAGCAGCAGGACACCAGTCCACATGACGGCCACCGTGCGTTTCCGGGCTGCCTGAAACCATCCTTTTAAAACCGCTGTGGTCATAACCACCATAAAAGTTATAAATAACAGCATTGCCGTCATGATACTTGGTATTCTAAGCGCTATCCAGACAGGCGGCAGCATCCAAATCAAACCACATAGCATTCCCCTGTATCCTTTCCCGCGATAGCTGTACAGGGCGGCACCGTACAGCGGGATGAACAGAAACAGAAGCATGGTAATGTTGATGGGAATCGGTCCGAGATAACCCCAACTCTGTGACCCGTTTATCGTAACACCGAAGAACTGTTTCAATAGCAGAATACCAAGAAACAAAAGAACCATGATTTCCTTTGCCCAGAAGCCGATACGGCTATAGTCAGCGTAACAGACCAATACCATCATTGCCAGACCAAGTATGACAATGAAAATACTTTTTTGAATATCGCCTTGAAACATAGATCCGATCCCGTCTGCTGAAGTCTGACTGCCGGACATTTGAATTTTTGAAAATTCCAGCTGCGCCAGGTATTGTAAAATAAGTCCTGTAATACTCAATAGGGCAACCAGTCCAATCATACCCCATGCCATTTGGGGACGGTGTATGCGGTCCAGCGCAATACCGGCTTCTATGGGATCTCCCATTTCCTTTACTGCCATTTTTTCGGCATTTCCTTCATCTATACCGTCGTGAATAAAGGCCTCAGTCTGATCCTCTATGTGGGACCGGATTTCATCCGACACGGCACTTCTTGCTTTTTTATACCGTATCTGATCGGTCAGGGCATTTAAGTATTCATCTGTTTTCATACAGCACCTCCCATACTCATGACCTGGGTAACGGCAGCTGTATAAGTTTTCCACTCTTCCTGTTTTTGAGAAAGTATCTTTTTCCCCTCCTTTGTAATGGAATAATATTTTCTTACTTTCCCGGTAACCTCCTTTTCGCAGACTGTCAGATATTTTTTATCTTCCAGCGTATGCAGCAGAGGATAGAGAGTTCCCGCCTTTAATTCAAATACATTCTGGGAACGGTCCTTCAGTGTCTCAATCATTTCATAACCATACATATCTTTTTCCGATAAGAGCGTTAATAAGAGCATTGTGGTACTTCCGGACATTAGTGTTTTATCAATTTTCATGTAATTCCTCCTTATATAGATTATCTATGTATTATATCGACTATCTATATAATATATCGGGGATCTATATATGTCAAGTATAATTGATTGTTATTTTAGAAACGCTATGTTAATATTTACATAAGAGCTGCCTGGTTATTTCAGATATTTCTTGTGGGATCAGGGCAGTTAGATGATCGATTATCCTGGGCATCGCAGATATGGTTTGCCCTGTCGGGAATACTGCCGGATAATGAAACGAGACAATTGATGGAAAATTTAAAAGAGAAGCAGCCGTCTGTAAGGCTTATGACACCGTATATGAATCACTGTTATGCAGAAGCCCTTTTGAAAGCAGATCTGAAATCGGATGCAGAAGAGCTTATCAGGAGATATTGGGGAGGCATGGTTAAAGCTAAAGCAGACTGCTTCTGGGAAGTGTATGATCCGGACAATCAGAATTCTTCAGCATATGGGGATAGGATTATGAACAGTTATTGCCATGCCTGGAGCTGCGCACCATCTTATTTTATTAGAAAATACTTTGACAAGTAGCATCAAGAAGAAGCTTTTTTGATATTGATATGGAAGGCAGATTCAGGCGAGAAGCAATGATAGGTGAAGAGGTAACAGAATCTTAAGTAAGAAAATACATACAATAAGATAAAATAAATAAATCTATAATCAGTCACAAAAAATAAAAATAAAGATTGAACTTTAGAAAAAACTGTTATATAATGAAAAAAAGAAATACATAGATACATTTCATTGAACAACACTTTTTTCTAAAGTTCTTAAAATTCATTTTATATCTGGTACATATTCTGTACAATTTCCCTTTAGAATCGTTATATCATTTTTGTGTCTTTGTATTCGGAATGAAAAGGAGGAATCTATGACACAAGAAAAAGATATTGCAACAAAGATATTTTTTGCTAAGCCGGAGTATTTTGCAGATCTGTATAATGGTGCCTGCTTTAAGGGAAAGCAGATTTTAAATGTGGACGATTTAACCCCCCTGGATTCTGTGCAGGAATGCTTACCTGGCAGTCAGAGCTTTAGCAAAAAAGCCATACGAAGGAACCGGGATGTAATCAAAATGACTGCAATGGGTGCAAATTTTTTAATTCTGGCATGTGAAAACCAGGAGCATGTACATTATGCAATGGTAATTCGAAATATGCTGTATGACGCTATGAATTACGCAGAACAGGTACAACAGTTAAAACGTAAATATAAAATAGCCGGGGATTATGGTAATTCAGATGAATTCTTATCTGGAATGAAAAAGCAGGATAAGCTTCTGCCGGTTATTACATTGGTTGTATATTTTGGAGCAAAGCCCTGGGATGGCTGTCTGGATTTGCACAGTATGCTGGATATACCAGCAGAAATGGAGACATTTCGTCAATATCTGCCGAATTATAAGATACAAGTTCTGGATGTAAAGAGGATAGATCATCTGGAATATTTTCGAACGGATTTAAGAGAAGTATTCGGAGTTATTAAATATGCAGAAGATAAGAATATGATGAAAGCACATGTGAAGAAACACCAGGACAGATATAGCAGGTTGATGAAAGAAACAATAGAAGTTATTTTCATCCTGCTGGGTGAAAAAGAAAAGATGTCAGAGATCATAGAACAGGCTCAGATAAATAATAAGGAGGAATATGATATGTGTAAAGCATTTGATGATATGAGAAGTGAAGGAAGAATGGAAGGCGAAGAATTATTTGCCAGATTAACATTAAATTTAATAAATGATAATCGAACCGTAGATTTAAAAAAAGCGGTAACAGATAAGGGTTCCAGAGAAAATCTGTATCAGGAGTATTGTCTGGTGTAACTGTAGATTTTATGGTTCGTATATTATAATTTTATGAATACATGAAATGTTACAGACGTCATGAAAATTCAATTATTGATAAAGTATGTTGTGTCTAATATAATAACTGTTACTAAGAAAAGAAAGGGTGACCACAATGAGATTATTTGGGAAATTTTGTATTGAGCACAGCTCCGAACAATTTTATATATCAAAACATTGTGCGGAGCCGAATAAAAATAATATGTTTATGAATAGGTAGTCCCAGATTAGGTTCCTATGTTACTTATTTTGGTTTATTTGACATACTTTTCATAAGCATTATGAAGGTAACGTATTGGCCGTAGATGATGTTTTGTCTGCGGTCTTTTGTTTTATACACAACTATAACGGTGTACAGGGCAGAGGGCGCACTTATCAGTGCTGTTCCCTCTGCTTTTTTTTGAAAGGAAAAAGGTAAAATATGAAGAAAATTAAGCAAGAAAAAGATAAAGTACTGTAGGGATATATTTGGGGCAGGCGCTTTCTCCTGTTTTACCGGGGATAGTTGGATTTATTTTTTATAAGAGTAAAGGCTGGCAGAAGACGGATTAGTACTCGCTTCGCAGTTTATTAACACTAATAAAAAAATCGAAACATCTTGATAACTAAAACGAAAGTTATGTAATGGTTAATG
>UQCR01000188.1 GCA_900539655.1 uncultured Robinsoniella sp. | reverse complement strand
CAGATTCCGGTTACAGACCGTATCCGCTTTGCAGGTTTCTTATCTTAAAACCTCTTCACAATTGCTGAACATATACCTATAGCCAAAGTAAAGTTATGCTCAAATATTCGACATCTCCTCTATCTCATCCAACTGATGTATAATTCCTTTTTGTTTCTCAGCAAATAACAATGTCTTATTATATTTGTAATAGCGGTCACAGCCGTTTTCATCCACAAACCATACACTGTAAAAATCTGTATTGAGTTCGGTGATAAAAATGACCATTTCCTGGCTGTCCCCAAACGCCGCCTCCATAAAATCAAATGCATAATTCAATGCCTCTTCTGCTTCCTTAAAGGAAGTACTGCGGGAATCCGTAATATCTGCAAATCGTTCCTTCACTGCTTCAAAAGCTTCCAAATTATCCATGTAGGTTCCTGCCTTTAACATATTTTCATATGCTTCCAACTGAGCAGCCACCTTTCTCCTGATATGCTCCTGCTCTTTTGTCAGCTGCTCTGCCGAAAGCAGCCTGGCTGTCTCTTCTTCCACTTTCCTGGCTGTTTCAGCCATTGCAGCGTAAGCACCATTTGCGCCAGTATTACCCGACTCATTGACAGCTATATTGCCCTTGGATTGATCAGAAATGTTTAACATGCTTTTAAAACTCTTCAACTGTTCATAGACCATCGTCACAAACGAATCACTGCGGTAACACGTCCGGAACAGTTCATCCAGCCTGGAGACCAAAAGTCCGATGACGCTTAATTTTTCATCAAAAGAAGCACGCCGCACCTTGTCAATAGCAGTTTGGGATATATGCCCGTCCAATATATCCGCAACCTGATAATCCTTTTTATATTTTTGATATAATTCCAGATAATTTGAGAAATCCTTAGCGATCTTCCAATGCTGAATATACTGATAGACCACTTCCCTGTCAATCCTTTTTCCGATTGCTTCATAGACCTGTATCAACTGGGACAGATCTTCCCATCCTCTGGCTGTTGCAAAAAGTTTTCCGTCCACTGTTGTCTCAATACAATAAAAATGATTTTTCTTCAGCTCCAGATACGACAGCACCGCCTGGTGGATTCCCGCATGGTAGGCATATTCTTTCCATACAAGGAAGTCTGCAGCTACATCAATCTTCTTAATTCTATCAAGCGTTACCACGTCAAAGTCTCGAACCGATTTATTATATTCCGGTGGATTTCCGGCAGCTACAATCACCCAGCCCTCTGGAACCTTCTGGTTTCCAAAGGTTTTACACTGTAAAAACTGAAGCATAGTAGGTGCCAGCGTTTCTGACACACAGTTGATCTCATCAATGAATAAAATGCCCTCATGAATTCCGGTTTTCTCAATCTTCTCATACACGGAAGCAATGATTTCACTCATTGTGTATTCGGTAACCGACACCTTCTCTCCCTGAAATTTTTTCTCCACAATATAAGGCAGCCCTATGGCACTCTGCCTGGTATGGTGGGTGATGGTATAGGCTACCAGCCCCACCTGACACTCTTTTGCTATCTGTTCCATAATCTGGGTTTTACCGATTCCCGGAGGACCAATCAGAAGCAGGGGCCGTTGCCTTACAGAGGGAATCTGATATTCCCCAAATTCATTTTTCATCAGATATGCTTCAATGGAATTTTTAATTTCTTCCTTAGCTCTTTTAATATTCATCTATTATCTCCTATATCGTCAATCATTTTCAACCGGATACCGTTCTGACAGTTCCTCTTCATCTATCACTATTTTTATCGCCCAGGGTGGAACCTGCGTATCATCATAATCCTCACGCATAAATACAAATGCGGTTTCATAGGGCGGCATTTTCTTTGGAAAAATCCCATAGCCGTCTGTGAAATACAACAGTCCTCTGAGATTTGTAAATTCTTTCTTTCTGCATAACTCTTCTACATAAGCAAACGCCGGACGAAAGTCTGTGCCGCCGCTTCCTACAATTTCCATCTCTTCCATATATTCTTTCAAGTCTTCCTCTGTTGTTATTTTCCGGTCCTGCTGAACCTTTTCATCACATTGGATAATATGGATATTTACTTTCCGGAAAAAGCTGTCATTTTCCTGGAGGATATGATAGGTTTCTTCCAGAAAAAGACGCACCAGATGTCCAGAACAGGACATGGAGGTATCGATAACAATCGCAAATTCTTCAATTTTCATCACTTCTTTGGATTCCACAGGTTCAATCAGCGGCATATTGCCATACATGGACATTCCATAAGTATAAAACGCATAATCAAACTGATCCGTATCCACCTGTATCTCTTCTTTTAACACCGAAAACTTTCTTAAAAACCGGCGGTAATCGTCACCCTCTTTTTTACGGATTTTCAGTTGGTCTCTCAGGCCTCCGGAAGCCTCCACGGATTCTTTCGAAAAAGTATCCAGATCCATTTCCATCTGCTCCCGTATATCCTGCCATTTCTGGTTCATTTCACTGTTTTTGTCCGAATCCTCCTGTTTGTTCCAGTACTGATGAGTGTCTTTACAGAATTCCAGAATCAGTTTATCCAGTTTTCGATTATTCACTCCAAAATCCATCTTTTGCAGTTCCAGATAAATACCTTCTGCCGTGAGAACTTTCAGGTTTCTCTCAAGCTTATGATATGTGCTCTCCCGAAGCCAGGTCATTCCCTTTTTCAGGCATCGTATCTGCATGCTGTCAATGATGGATTCTACCGCAATGTCACATGCCAGATTCCAGTAGATGTCCTCCCGCTTCTCTGTCTCCACCACATGGAAAAACAGGCAGTGAAGTACCTGATGCAGATATGCACGGTTCATCATAATCCGGTTTTCCCGAAACAGACCACCCAGATATCTGGTGTTATAGTAAATCACGTTTCCATCCGTCCCAAGACTGGTGATCCCTGTATCCATCTGATATTGAAAGGATGACAGCGCCACGTCCAGAAAACGCATATGAATGTATAACTCATTTCTGGCGTTAATCAGGATTTCAAAGCCTGCTTTTTGAAGCCGCTCCCATATCTCCTGTTCTCTCGCCGGGAAATCTTCAGCCATATAAACTCCCTTCTAATTACCTGTTTGAACTCTTCTATAATCCAGAACTCCTTTATAATTCAAAACTCTTTTTCTTATTTGTATAATGCTCATATTTATAATCCATGAAATACCCTACCGCTTCCATGCGCTCCTGTTCCCTGGCAAAACCAATCAGTTGCACAAGCACCTCGGGCTGCCATACAATCTGGCTGCTTAAGAAGTCCAGCTGCCTCATACGGTCAGAACGAATGAGCCACATTCCTGCGGCTAAACTGTGCTCAGTCAGGTATTCCATGTACTGAGATGCATGCTCCCTTGTTAACTGCCAGGGGTATTCCAGGCGGTAAAGTGCCAGGTGCACACAGAAATCCTCTGACTCCCACGCTTTTGCATCGTAAAAGAGACTGTCATATTCCAAAAATTTAAATTGTCCGTTACGAAAGCACTGCCTGTAGGTATAACCGGCGCCATGGATACGGGTTTCTAATATCCTGGCTGGCGTGTTTTCCACCGCTTCTTCGTAATATTCAGGAAACAGCAGCTTTGCAAGAACCTGTCCCTCTCTGCTTAACTTTACTTCCACCTCGTGGTTTAATTCTGCTATTACATTTTTAAAACAATATCCCACAGGCCCATCAAGACTGATCTTTAATCCGGATAGTTTCGAACATCCGGTAAAAGCTCCTCCCCCTATTTCACGAACGCCCTGATACAGTGATAATTTTTTAAGCTTTCTGCACCCGTAGAACGCATAATCTCCAATGGACTGAATGGTTCCCGGCAATATAACCTCTTCCAGCATCTCTCCATACACGGCTTTTCGTCCGTCATCCTTTGCATATGAACCGGAAAATATATACTTTCCAAGTCCTGTAACGGGATATCCTTCCAGCTGTGTGGGAAGTTCAACCTTAGCTGCGTCCCCGTAACAGCGTAAAATACATATCTCTTTATTTTCTAATTTATAATCAAATTGCAACCTTCCGGTTCCTCCCTGTCATTCTATTACCAAAAAGTTACAGCCGGAATGCTACGCACTCCGGCTGTCCACTATTTTGCTGCTTCTGTTTCCGTTTCATTTAGTCCCTGTAAATAATCGTCCACGGCTGTTGTCTTCACCTCATAGTTTTTCACCGGAGGTGTATAGAACTTATTAAAAGCCGAAAAACCTACCCAGCCTACAACGACAAGACATACTGCCAAACCGCCCAGCTTCATCAACAATTTATTGCGTTTCTGTTTTTTAAGAAGCTTTTCACGATTTGCTTTTTCCTGTTTGTAGCGGTCTACTTTCTCCTGACTCATATGTTCTTCTCCTTACTTCTGCTATCTGTCATTTCTTCAAGCACATTTTCTATATTATATCACAGATTTGTAGGAATTGCATGTTTTTTTTACTTCTTTTGACATTTTTACGGTACTTATTTTAAACAACAATGATAATCCCGCCGTCATTTGCATACATGCTGCTGATGCCGGCAGTATCAATAATAAAAATATCCTTCAGGTTCAATCTGGACAACAATGCATCCTTTATCATTTTAGCGCGGTCCGGACAATTACAATGTGAAATAGCCAGAATTTTTTCTTCAGAATTTTCTACCTTCTCAACAATAAAATCTACCATTTTAACCAGCGCCTTATTCATTCCCCTTGCCTGGTCTAACTGCACGATAGTGCCTTCCTGTGTAGCGCCCATAACTGGTTTGATCTTAAGTGCCGTAGCCACAAATGCCTTTACTTTGCTAAGACGTCCGTTTTTCCGCAGCGTATCCAGATTTTCCAATACAAACCAGGTACTCTGGCTGGCAATATACTTTTCAACCGTGTCCACAATTTCTTCAAATTCCATTCCTGCATTTTCGCATTCCTGAATCTTCATACCAATCAGGGTCTCACCAATAGATGCTGACCGTGAATTGAATATGTGAACCTTCTTATCAGGATGTTCTTCTAAAAATAACTTTTTACCCAGTTCAGCACTGTTATAGGAACCGCTTAATTCCGCCGACAGTGTCACTGCATATGCTCTTGGCGCTCCGCAGTCAAAAGCACTCATATAGGCTTCCGGTGATGGACATGAAGATTTGGGGCAGTTGGGGCTAGCCGCAATCTTTTTCAAAAAATCTGCCTGGTCAAATGTTTCATCATCCACTATCGTATAATCATCCACCTGCATGGTAAGTGATGCTGTAGCAAAATGACCATCCTTCTTCATCTCTTCTGTCAATTCACCGCAGCTGTCAATAATTATCTTGTAATCCATTAAAAATTCCTCCTAAAATCTTGCATCACTCATGCAGAATATTCTCAAGTACAATCTTGTACTAATTAGCATATCTTATTATGTAGTTTTTAATACCACATAATCATAGCACATATAAATTCGTTTGAAAAGGGGTTTTTTCCATTTCCGGATGAATCCCCGCTTGCCGTCTTCTGACATTACGGTTATAATAAAAGCAGTTGAAATTTTTTATATAAAAAGGAGCAAAAAATTGATCGCACTACATATATTAGATGTTAAACAATTTATGTCGAAATTATTGCTGAATGATACTTTTGACCATTTTCTATTATCTGAAGCTGTTATTACCACCTATAATACGTTTCATATTGACGGGCGCCTGCAAAAGGACTACTACAGTCCGGACGAGCTGGAAGAACGTGGCATTACCAATACCAATTATTCCTCCTGGCTCCAGGTACGTCCCTATTGTTTTGAATTGATCAAAGGAAAACGCACACCGCTGAATTTTAAATTTGTCTTTCAGCTCTCCCCTGCCAACCTCGAAAAATTATTACTCCAGACAAAGCTGCCTGTAGCCGCTACAGATATCAACGGCTTATTTTTAAATTTAAAATACGACGGACATAACCTCAGTTGTATCACCGGAACCTCTATCCGTATCTTTACCATGGATAAAACGCTGGAGCAGTCCTGGGATACCATGGTTCAAAAGTTTCTTAAGCAGAAAGAAATAGCATTTGAACTGCTATAGAGCCTGAAAACTTGTCCTTCGAACTGTCCTTAGGTACTTTTAGTATTCTTTCCATGCTGGTATATTTTATGAATATAACCACAAAATGTCTGTAAAAATAAATGAGTTTATGATTTGTTTATAAAGTTTATAAAAATTTGTTAGCACTCATCTTGATCGAGTGCTAATTTTTTCTTGACAATTTATTTTTCCCGTATTAAACTAGCTATAGATAAAAATGAAATAATACAAAAGGAGTGTTACTTATGAGCAACAAAAAAGGAAGCTTATCAATTAACAGCGAAAACATATTTCCAATTATCAAGAAATGGTTGTATTCTGACCATGACATCTTTTTCCGTGAACTGGTTTCCAACGGATGTGATGCTATCACAAAGTTAAAAAAACTGGAAGTTATGGGCGAATACTCTTTCCCGGAAAAACACAAAAACAAAATTGAAGTAATTGTAAATCCGGAAGAGAAAACTTTAAAATTCATTGATACCGGTCTTGGTATGACTGCTGATGAAGTAGAAGAATACATCACACAGATCGCATTTTCCGGTGCAACCGATTTCCTTGAAAAATACAAAGACAAGACCAATGACGATGAAATGATCGGTCATTTCGGTCTGGGATTCTATTCTGCATTTATGGTTGCACAAGAAGTGCATATCGATACTCTTTCTTATAAAGAAGGCTCTGTTCCTGTACACTGGGAATGTGACGGCGGTACCGAATATACCTTAGATGACGGTAATAAAAATACTGTAGGTACGGAAATCACACTCTTCTTAAATGAAGAAAGCCTGGAATTCGCCAATGAATACCGTGCTCGTGAAGTTCTGGAAAAATACTGTTCTTTCATGCCGGTAGAAATATTCCTTTCCAAAGAAAATGCAGAACAGGAATTTGAAACCATTGATGAAGCAGATCTTCGTGAAGATGATGTAGTGGTTGAACATATCCATGAAGAAGCCAAAACAGAAGAAAAAGAAAATGAAAACGGCGAAAAAGAAATCGTGGAAGTTTCTCCTGCAAAGGATAAAGTAAAAATAAATAAACGCCCCGTTTCTTTAAGCGATCCTGCACCGCTTTGGACCAAACATCCCAATGAGTGTAAAGAAGAAGAATACAGGGAGTTCTACCGCAAGGTATTTATGGATTTCAAAGAACCGTTATTCTGGATCCACTTAAATATGGACTATCCGTTTAACTTAAAAGGTATTCTCTACTTCCCGAAAATCAATACAGAATATGATTCCATTGAAGGAAAGATTAAGTTATATAACAACCAGGTATTCATTGCAGATAACATCAAAGAAGTGATTCCTGAATTCCTGATGCTCTTAAAAGGTGTGATCGATTGTCCGGATTTACCGCTTAACGTTTCCAGAAGTGCTCTTCAGAACGATGGTTTTGTTAAGAAGATCGCAGATTATATCTCTAAGAAAGTAGCGGACAAATTAAGCGGCATGTGTAAAACTGACCGTGAACAATATGAAAAATACTGGGATGACATCAGTCCCTTTATCAAATTCGGCTGCTTAAAAGACGGCAAGTTCAGCGATAAAATGATGGACTACATTCTTGTTAAAAACCTGGAAGGCAATTATCTGACTCTGCCTGATTTCATCGCAGAGAACAAAAAGGACGAGCCGGAAGTTGAAGACACTGTTGTTGAAGAAACCGGTACAGATAGCGATGCTGATAAAAAAGAAGATGAAAAACCAAAAACCACACTCTTCTACGTAACAGATGAAGTTCAGCAGAGCCAGTACATTAATATGTTCAAAGAAGAAGGTCTGGATGCCGCTATCTTAAAGCATAACATTGACTCCGCTTTCATCAGCCATGTAGAGCAGAAAAATGAAGAAGTAAAATTCCAGCGTATTGATTCCGATGTTACAGAACACTTCAAGGAAGAAACAAATGCAGAAGAATTAAAAGAAACAACGGATACATTAACCGAATTATTCCGCAAAGTTCTTGGCAAAGATAAACTGGAAGTCAAAGTTGAAAAACTGAAAAATGAAAACATCTCTTCTGTCATGACTCTTTCCGAAGAAAGCAGACGTATGCAGGATATGATGAAAATGTACAATATGTACGGAATGGATCCAAGCATGTTTGGTTCTTCCGAAACGCTTGTATTAAATGCAAACAACAAATTAGTTAAATACATCTTTGAAAATAAAGATTCAGAAAACATTCCGATGATGTGCGAACAATTATACGACTTGGCACTGTTAAGCCACAAACAGCTGGCTCCGGAAGAAATGACCAAGTTCATTACCAGAAGTAATGAAATCATGATGCTGTTGGCAAAATAAAATCTGAAGTAATCGGAAACGACTGCTTACAGGAATGCAATTTAGAAAACGTCCGGATAAAGCCCGGACGTTTTTATTTTAATTTATCGTAA
>UQCR01000187.1 GCA_900539655.1 uncultured Robinsoniella sp. | reverse complement strand
CCCCCATCTTTCCGCACACTACCTATATTACACAAAGCGTCCCTTCCTCAGCCAAACCCAAATATAAGTCATTCAATAGAACACTATAAACCGTTCACTGTAGTCCTAATGTTCCTTTCTGTATTTTTCAGGAGAAATACCGTTTTGCCTGCGAAATTCTTTGCAGTAGTAGCTTACGTCATGAAAACCACATGCGTAAGCTATTTCTGTTATAGACCGGGTATCCTGCTGCAATAATCTCTTGCTTTGATTGACCCTGAACTCCAGAAGATAGCCAAACGGAGTCATATTCAGTATTCTGTGAAACAGTCTGTTGCAACTGCTTTTGCTGATATTCGCAGCATTTGCCATGTCTTCCAGGGTAATTGTTTCCGTATAATGCTTTTTAATATACAGCATAATTTTCATTATACTGTAATGGGAGGAATCTACCGGAGACGGGGACGCCTTACAAAGGCCGGGCAGATTTTGTATCATATCAATGAAAATTCTCTGCAGTGAATGGAGCACTAAAAACTCCCTCTCAAATTCCGTAGAGGACGCTGTCTGATTCAGGGTACGAATATGCGACAGACAGTCTCCTTCCCATGGAGTGGATTCATTGAAAATATAATAGGGAAAACCTCCGTTTTGCATAAGGGGAATAATATATTTGGCAGCTATTAAGCTCTGCATGGTTTCAGAAATAAATTCTGGTGCAAAAGTATAGCTGTAGTAAACCGGATTTTCTTTTTGGGCAGGTTTTACCTGATGGAGAACCCTGGAATTAATAAAAATTGCCTCTCCGGGACCTAGACTGAAGGTATCCGAACTGACTGAAAAGTGGAAATGTCCGGACTCAACATAGGTTAATTCAAAGTCATTATGCCAGTGCCAGGGGACGATACCCATTTCCAGGTTAAGCGTAAGTCCGGAGGAAATCAAAATCGGATATATGGAAGTCCCATGTTCCTCCAGCTGCTTTAATGTATGATCCGTTTTTATGATAGGCGTTTCCAATATAAATGTTCCTTTCCTGCTTTGTAAGGATGTAAATAAAACTGCACTTCGGTTGCAATTCTTTGACAATATATTTATAAAATATGACATTATCTCCATATAAATAAACAAATAATAGTAATATAATACCATAAGGCCTATAAAAAGAACAGTTTAAAAGAACAAAAATATAAATAAGACAAGGTAATATCAGGAGGAAGATCATGGATAATATTGAGAGAAGAGACCGGGAAATGCCATATATTTCAGATGACGCCGTATTTGAAGAGCAAAAAGTAACCAGAAAGCTGCTACAGGAATTTAATTTTATGGACCGTTCCGATTTTGACGGCCTTGGCAGATTAACAAGACAGCTTCTTGGCAAATCAGGAAAGGGAGCCTTTATCAATCCGCCCTTTTATTGTGATTATGGAAACCATATTGAAGTAGGAGATAATTTTTTCGCAAATTATAACTGCACCATCATAGATGTGGCGAAGGTTACGATTGGCAATAATGTCATGCTTGCCCCAAATGTAGCTATTTACACTGCCGGACATCCGATTCATCCCGATTCGAGAAATTCAGCCTATGAATACGGTATAAAAGTAACTATAGGCAATAATGTCTGGATTGGCGGCAATGTTGTCATAAATCCAGGTGTTTCCATTGGAGATAATGTTGTTATAGGTGCCGGAAGTGTCGTTACCAAAGATATTCCAGCCAATGTGGTAGCAGTGGGTAATCCATGCCGTCCAATCAAACAAATCACTGAAAATGACCGGAAATATTATTATAAAGATAAAGAATTCGATGAGGAAGCATGGGCGAATATCTCGAGAAAGTGACCTGATAATGAAGAAAAATTTTAAAAGTATAATCCCCGCAAAAGAGGGCTTTTATGGGAGCCTCCTGGCTCTGGTCTTACCGATTGCATTCCAGAATCTGATGACCGCTGCCGTAAGCGCAGCGGATGTTGTTATGGTGGGAGTTGTAAGCCAGACTGCCCTTTCTGCCGTTTCTCTGGCAAGCCAGGTTCAGTTCGTACTCAGTCTGTTTTATGCCGGGCTTACCATTGGAACTACTATCCTGGCTGCCCAGTATTGGGGCAAAGGGGATAAATCCATCGTAGAACAAGTCCTGGGGATTTCTATTAAATTGTCTCTTGGCATTTCTGTCCTATTTTCTATTGGAGCGATTTTTTTCACAGGACAGCTGATGATGATCTTTACGTCTGATCAGGAATTGATCACCACTGGAATACCATATTTAAGGATTGTTGGAATTTCATATCTCTTTACCAGCGTATCCCAGATATATCTCTGCATTATGAAGAATACCGGAAAGGCACTTCTGAGTACCATCATCAGTTCCACCGCTATGATTCTGAATATTTTATTGAACGCTGTCTTTGTCTTCGGACTTTTTGGCGCACCCAAATCAGGTGTGGCAGGGGTTGCAGCTGCCACCACCATATCCCGCGCAGTAGAACTCATATGGTGTATGGCCGTATCTTCCAAAGAAGGCAACGTTCGGATACGAATCAAATACATTATTAAAAATAATTGGGAACTGTTCAAAGATTTTATGCATTACTCCACGCCTGTGCTGGGAAATGAACTGGTCTGGGGCTGTGGATTTACCATGTACTCCGTGATTATGGGGCACCTTGGAAGTGATGCGGTAGCCGCAAATTCCATTGCCAATATTGTCAAGAACCTTGCTATCTCACTGTGTATCGGCGTTAGCAGCGGCGGTGCCATTCTCCTTGGCATTCAGTTGGGAAGAAAAGATTTAAAGCTGGCAAAACTATATGCCGCCCGGCTTTGCAAACTTTCCCTGATTACCGGTTTGATCGGTGGCGGAATTATTTTGGCAGCCAGACCCTTTATCCTGGATTTTTCTTCCTTGTCAGATTTGGCACAGGACTACTTAAGCACGATGCTGTTTATCTGCTCTTATTACGTAATCGGAAAATCAATTAATTGCACCATAATCGCAGGCATCTTCTGCGCAGGAGGAGATACTAAATTTGGTTTCATTTGTGATACCATTGATATGTGGCTGTTCGCAGTTCCACTTGGACTTTTATGCGCATTTATTTTCCATCTTCCTGTAGGCTGGGTATACTTTATCATCAGCCTGGATGAACTGGTGAAACTGCCCTTTGTATTCAGGCATTATAAGAAGTTCCTCTGGCTGAAGAATCTTACAAGAGAATTTGGCAGCAATGAACCCGGTTCAGAAATCCCGCGTGATCAGAAGAGGGCTATTTAGCCCTTAACAGCTTAAACCGGATTGGGTTCATTTCCACAATTCTCTTTTGTCTGCATGGATTTGTATTCTTCAAATTGATTCAGTGACAATTCAAACTGCTGCTTCTGATTGGTACTGATTACATTTAATATCAAACCGCTGAAATAGGACTGTAATGCCGCCACCACGAGAAACCCGCAGATAATCAGGGTAGGAAACCTCTCTACCAAACCGGTTCTGAAGTATTCTCCAAGCACCGGAACAAAGAAAATAACCGATAAAAGAATTAAGATTACGGCAATAATGCGAAAAAAGGAAAAGGGCCGGTAGTGCCTGTATAATTTCGCAACCATTTTCAGCACTTTGATTCCGTCAGAAAAGGTATTCAATTTTGAAACGCTTCCCTGAGGCCTGTCTTTATAGGAGATAATTACATTATCCAAATGCATGTTTTTATCCAGCGCATGAATCGTCATCTCTGTTTCGATCTCAAACCCTTTTGATAATACCGGGAATGTCTTGGCAAACCGATAGCTGAATGCCCGATAGCCTGTCAGAATATCCCGTATATTATTTGTGAAAAGCAGATTAATCAGCTTGCGTACCACCCTATTACCCATGTTGTGGAACAGTCTTTTATTTTCTTCAAAATATGTAGAAGACAGCCTGTCCCCGATTACCATATCAATTCCTTTATCCAGCACCAGGTCTGTCATTTTCCTTGCATCCTCTGCCGGATAAGTGTCATCTCCGTCCACCATCAGGTAACAATGTGCATCTATTTCACGAAACATGGTACGGATGACTTCCCCTTTACCCTGCTTCTTCTCATAACGTACTACAGCACCTTCCCTTCTTGCTGTATCATCGGTTCCGTCATTGGAGTTATTGTCATAGACATAGATCACTGCCTCCGGCAAAGCACGTTTAAAATCCCGGATTACTTTCCCAATTGTGGTACTTTCATTGTAGCATGGTATTAAAACTGCTATTTTATCCATCTTCTCACCTCTTCCACACTCATTTACAGAGATACAATGCGCCAAGCAACACACTGATTCCAGTTAATACTGCCATTCCGGCACTGATAAATGCCAAAAATTGTTTTTCTCTGATTTCATTTACAGTTTCCAATATTACCAGCACTGCCGGTATGCTTAAAAATATTCCAAAGTCACACATATAACGCATTAAGATTCCCGCCATCTGCACATCTGCGCACATGATTACCAAACCAGCACCCAGCGATACCCCCGCAAATAGAAGCAGGCCCTTTCTCTTCAGCCCCTTTCTTAATTTGCAAAGCAGCAGGTTCATCCATAAAAATGGATGCAGCATTAAGATTCCTCCATACATTCCTTCAAAAATAGTAATTCCCTGATACGTGGTTACCGCTTCTGTCTTCTGTATAAACGGAAACTGTGACTGAAAATTCACCGGCTGAAACAGGAACATATAGATTCCTAAAGGAAACCGGTCCGGATGGAATCCTCTGTTCGTCATATCATTTGTAGTCAAATTATAATTAGCCCCAAAATCAAAAGGAGAACCAAACCGTGCAAAATTATAATACATGAGTAAAAGCCCAACCAGAATAAACGGAATCAGGCAAATACAGGTATATTTCATGCAGGAACTTTTATCCAGCTTCCAGGTCTTCTTAAAATATGGAATCAAAATGCATAATCCCGGAAAACAGGCTGCCAGCATCTGCGGCCGGCACCCGGCAGTAAGTGCCAGGCAGATACATCCTGCCAGAAGCCGTTTTATGTATATTCTGTCCGGACTCAGCCCGGATAGTATAAAATACCATCCCCATACCACAAAGCATAACCCCATAATAATGGGAAGGGCATAGAATGTGGGGTATGATGCAATAATCAAAATACCGCTCCCGCAGAACACCAGAATATCAAGCAGCAGGAACACTCCAAATGCAGTTTTACGAAAATATTTTTTCACCAGCGCCAACATCAGGAACAAAATACCCAAAATCAATAATGCTTCACAGATAACGGTTCCTGCTATTGTAGGAAATCCATGTCCGGTGATCAAATAAAAAGGCAGGTAAAATACCAGCACGGGAACAATTCCAAAATATACATAATATTTTCCCTGGTAATAAGCAGTATCCCATTCATATGGAACTTTTAACTCCTTGCGAAGATTTTTATCATAAGGATTATCCATAGCAAGCAATTCCTTACAAGGTTCTATATCCAGATAAAAATGTCCCTTTGCCAACGACTGTGCCAGCTTCTCATATTGATAATGATGAACCCATGGTGGATTTACATATTTTGCAGTGTCAAACGACGCAAACAGCACTATCGCCAACTCAATGCCTATCACAGCCACACAGATCACGTATTGCTTTTTATCCTTTAAATTACACTTCTGTTTGAATAAATGCCTCATAGCATACAATCCGCACACCAGTATCCAAAGTACAAAAATACCCGCTATATGGGATATATTAATATCAAATGGCTTGTGAACATTTAACCCTGTCTTTACCCAAACCTTTTCCCCCCTTAAATCTTCCATTTCAATTTTCAGTTTTTTTGCTTTGCCGCTTAAATTTAACTTCACATAACTGCCTGACGGATTATTGGCGCTTATAACAATCGCCGGCAGTTGATAATACAGTTCATTTCCGTCATCTGCGGCTGAAATACGAATAGTAAGCTGTCTGATACTTTTCTTTTCAGGTTGAATATTCAAGTATAAATTGTGGACCATTGCATTGATATCCGTGATTTCAATTACCGCTTCTTCTTTGCTAAAATGCACTTCACCGGGCATTTCTATGTCTTCTTTGCTGCCATAGTCCACCAAGTACCCCTCAATGGGTGAAAATGTAAAGGACTCCCAGGTCCGATAGTTGACCAGAAAGCATTCTATCAGAACACCCAAAGCCAAACCCAGGATTACACTCTTTATTATTTTTCTCTTTAACTCACATACTGTTTTCATTTTGCCTGCTCCATTCTGTTGTCGTTTCCCGGGGGAACCTTAGAGCGTGTTTTAAAATTGCTCTAGTGTTATCATAAAATAAGAATCTTTCAACACCCTTACAAAACGAAAAAACATTCTTACAGTTTTGTCATATTTTGTAGATGGCCTATAATTTGAATACAAAAAAACGCTAACCCATAATACCGGAAAATCTTTTGGTATTATGAATCAGCGTTTATAAAATAGAGTTGCCTTATCAATCATTACTTTCCCAGATGCGCTCAATCTCCACTGTAGTACCCTGCACCAGTTTCTCAGCCATAGCCTGTACCCCCAGAATCTCCGTATTCGTATGGCTTCCAACCAACAGATTCATTCCCACAAATCGCGCATATTGAGCCGAGTACAGCGAATACTCTCCTGTAACATAGGTATCACAGCCTTTGTCTGCCGCAATTTTCATTTCCGTAGTAAGATTTCCGCCGCCTGCAGCCACACATATTTTTTTAACCCCATGATGATTCATGCATTGCCGTACCGGTTCCTCTAAAATCTCTGACAGCGTGACAACAAATGCTTCAAAAGACACCTCACTGTCCAGTTCACCTATACGTCCTCCATAATATAGATCAGCATACGGCAGCTCCTTTTTCGTTTTATTGATTCCCAGAGCCTTAGCAAGGGACGCGCTTGTTCCAAAATCTGCATCATCCAACGGTGCGTGGAAAAATGCATGTGTCATTTGATATTCCTGAAGCATCGCATTACATTCGCGCTTCATGCCAAAAATAAATTCCCAGGTATCGTGATGAGTCAGTATAAAATCCACCTTCATCTTTTTAGCCCTCTTAATAATCTCAGGAGTCAAATTAGTTGCATATCCAATCCTTCTGATTTCCCGATCCATCTCATTATAGATCCCCCACTCCTGCGCCTGGGCAGCCAGTTTTTCTGAATCAAATAAACCCATTATTTTTGTCTTTAATTCTCTGTATTCCATCAAATTCCTCCTTTTCTTTTTAATAATCTTCCCGCTATGAAGCCGCCTTACTTTATACACCAACACTGCAGGCATTTATAGATTCCCGGCTGGTGATAAAGCTTGACATTAGAATAAACCCAAAGTATGATGAATAATAAGGTCAATTGACCCATATCAAGGAGAAATTTAGATGAGCAAAGAGTTACTTAAGATTATGCCACCTGCAATAAAGGAAAAATTAGTGAGAAAACAATACTCCGCAGGAAGTCCAATCCTTCTATCCGGTCATGATAATTTCTTTGTTTTCTTTTTAATACAGGGGGAAGCAGAGGCATTTATTCACAATGCAAAAGGTACCTCTACCACTGTGTATGTTTATGAATCCAATAGTGTATTTGGCGAAATTGAGCCTTTCTATGATGAATTGAAACCCGTAAGCATTTCTGCTATAACAGCTTGTACCATTGATATTCTACATAAAACAGATTTTATAGAATGGCTGCGAAACGATTTTGACGCAGTAACAGCATTAATTGCCACCATTGCAGAAAAGCTGGTGGGAAACAGCCTGTTAATTGAGGAATTATCTCTCATGAATGTACGTGAAAGAGTTTTGCGATGCGTTGCTGTCCATTACAAGCGAAACCGGCTGCATCTTCTTACCAAAAGACAAATATCATTAGAAGTAAGCTCTCCCATCAGAAGTGTAAACCGGGCTATCGCAACTTGTACAAAGGATGGTTTATTCTGTTATGAAAATAAACAAATACGGATCTTGGATGAGGCTGGTGTATTAAAATTTCTGACATAATACTACAACGTACGGTTTTAGGAGGGTTCTACGATTCGTTATTTGGGTTTTGTTGGGAAACCCTGAGTCTGTGCCTGAACGTAATGGATCGATAATGTTTGTTGGTTTAAACACATAAAATATGGCAGCTAAATCTGCCAGGGAGGTATTATATGATTGCTTATTTCATCGCTGTTTTATTATTGGTTTTGAATATTATTTATCCCAGAGGTTTATGGTATTTTAAATTTTGGAGATTTGCCGGGAAAAAGACTGAGCCTTCAAAAACGTATATACTTTATAACCGCATGTTGTCTGTTTTTGGGATCGTCATCCTTACCATTGCTTACTTTTCCACCTTTTTTGGTCAATGATTAGTACTACAGCGAACGTTTTTTAATGTTCTGTTAAATGCATTAAATTTGGGTTTAGCTGATTAAGGACGCTTTGTATTAGTAGTTAGTGTACGAAAAGAGAA
>UQCR01000186.1 GCA_900539655.1 uncultured Robinsoniella sp. | reverse complement strand
TTAGCCGTTCTTTTTTGGATGCAACATTGTATGTATCGGCTGTTTATGCGTAAAAGGAGATGAAGTTTACTTCTTTTTATGGAATGAAGAAACTAATCACTGTGATAAATTCAGTTGCTTTATGCTCCTCTTATTCAACATGATAGATCCCTGGGTATAAATGGATGTTCTTTATTGGACGTAGAGCGGTATATTTTAACAGTTTATACATAATAGAAGATGAAAGTCTATGCCTTTTTCTGATCGCAGTATGTGAAACAATCCCGTTCTCAAGATCAGTTGCTTTATGCCAATAACGTCCAGCATGCCACAACCCCAGAGTCTAGTCTCATCATGCTGAGAAAACCAGCTTTGTATCAACGAATGATATCTCGCCCCCTTCTCTTTCTGTACACTACCTACTGACACAAAGCGTCATTAATCAGCTAAACCCCAATATAAGTCATTTAATAGAACACTATAAACCGTTCGCTGTAGTGCTAGAGCGAACTTACTACTAATTTCTTCTAAAAATGATCATTTATCTTGTTTAGCTAATTTACTGTCTTTTCTTAACAAGCTTCCATATACAATCTATGAATTTTTGGATAAACTTAAACATTAGTTCCGCTACGATTAATACCACTGCAATAATCTTTAGCAAAGGAGATCCTAAAAGAAAGCAAGTCAGCAATATAATATAATAAATTGCCTGTATTGAATATTTTATAATATCATTCATTATTTTTCTCTCTCTTTTTCTTTTATTATATATCATTAAAAAATGCATTACAATTAATATCTGTTTATTAGCACATTATCTCAACTTTGTTATGACTAATATACTTTTTACACCATGGAAGGCATATTGTATACAAGAGCGTGTTTGAAAGTTGCTTTCTAACACATGTACATCACGGATTGTGGAAGATTTCTCCCTGATGAAACGCGTATTTTTTATTACATTTATTTCCATAAGTTTATATATGAAAATTATCAACAACATGATATAATTTATCTAATAATATCGCCGGAGGTGAAATATGGAACCGTTATATATCATTAAATCAACTGCTACGAAAAAAGATATACAGAAACAATATCTTCATGTATACAAGACTGTTCTATTGGTTCTTAGAATCTGGTTTTCTATTTTAGCTTTATATGGATTATATGTATTCATATACTTACAGCATTCCAATAACCTTATTTTATTATTATTTTCATCCCTCCTATTAATTTATGCTTTTTTTTACCCCATGTATATCAGTCAAAAATGGGAGAAAAGAACAAAAACTAAATATAATCAAGATTATTTGACTTTTCATACAGAATTTTATGAAGACTATTTTCGTTCCATAAATAAAGAATCCAATAGTACCAAAGACACAAGTTATAATAAAATTAAACGGATCGTTCAAACTAAATCTGATATTATCCTTATTATGCAGCATAAAATTGATGACTCTTTTATACATAAAAGTGATTGTGGCAACTATCAAGAATTATTTAGTTTTTTATCAAGTAAGGTGGGAGGCAAGCCTTGATATAATCCACATGGCTATCAATAGTCATAAATATTTTCACAATAATTAAGCATGTCTCAAGGCTTTATATCCTTTCTTCATCATGCAGTATAACTTCTTAATCAAAAAAGTATTGCCTGGAAAAGAAAAAACATGTATAATGATTACAGTAGCTGTTGTAAACAAATTCTTACTTAAAATAATATAGTTTTACCAGACATAAAATGTCACTCTGCCAATGTCGGACGGTAGAGGGGCATTTATTTTTTTGTAAAAAATTGTTACAACACTCAGCAAACTTTAATTTTTTTAATACGGAGGAAAAAGAAATGCCGAAGGTGGTACACCCCGGAGACCGGCAGATTATAATTATATTAACCATTCAGATTTTTACTGTTGTATCTCAGGTTGCGTTAGCCAGCATCTTGGGTGTATACCATGATTATAGATTTACTAACCAGTTCATTCCAAACTATCTGGCTGCTTACTGCAAAAATTTTGTTATGGCACTCCAGTTCAGCTATTCATTGCGGGTCCCATTGCAAGAGGTATATTTCGAGCACTCTTCTCTCCTATAGACAGAAATAATCTGCTGACCTCACAGTGAATCTGCCTTGATAAACAGTGATCACAGTCCCGATAGAGTACTTACTACAGCGCACAGAAAAGGGAGACTCGCTGTGATGCGAATCTCCCTGCCTTGCGTTTTTATTATACGGATTTATTCCAGTTCAAATGCCCCTGTATACAGCTGATAATATTTTCCTTTATCCTCAATCAGCTTATCATGGCTGCCGCGTTCAATTATACTTCCCTGATCCAAAACCATGATGACATCTGAATTTCGAACAGTGGACAGACGATGGGCAATGACGAATACGGTTCTTCCTTTCATCAGGGCATCCATGCCTCTTTGTACGATGGCTTCGGTACGCGTATCGATGGAACTTGTGGCTTCATCCAGAATCATTACCGGAGGATCGGCTACAGCGGCGCGGGCAATTGCCAGAAGCTGTCTCTGTCCCTGGGATAAGTTCCCTCCATTTCCCGACAGCTGTGTTTGATAGCCGTCCGGGAGCCTGGTGATAAAGTCATGGGCACCGGAAAGCTTGGCTGCTTCCATGCACTCCTCCTCCGTAGCATCCAGTTTTCCGTAGCGGATATTTTCCATAACAGTACCCGTGAAAAGATTTGTATCCTGGAGGACTATGCCCAGTGAACGGCGCAGGTCCGCTTTCTTAATTTTATTAATATTGATGCCATCGTATCGGATTTTACCGTCTGCGATATCATAAAAACGGTTAATTAAGTTTGTGATAGTGGTTTTTCCGGCTCCCGTTGCCCCAACAAACGCTACTTTCTGCCCCGGCTCTGCGTAAAGGGTAATATTGTGAAGCACAATTTTATTATCCACATATCCAAAATCAACATCATACAACCGTACATCTCCGGTTAATTTGGTGTAGGTTGTGGTTCCGTTTTCATGAGGATGTTTCCATGCCCACATACCGGTACGTTCCTTGCATTCCACCATCTCACCGTTTACTTCCCTGGTATTCACTAAGGTTACATAGCCTTCATCCACTTCCGGCACTTCATCGATCAGAGAAAATACCCTGCCGGCACCCGCCAGACCCATAATCACTGCATTCAGCTGATTGGACACCTGGCTTACATTTCCGGAAAACTGCCTGGTCATATTTAAAAACGGAACTACAATACTGATACCAATTGCCATTCCGGATATACTAATATTCGGCACATTATAGAGAAGGAGTATTCCCCCGATCAGCGCAACGATAACATAGAGGACATTTCCTATATTGTTTAAGATTGGCATAAGGGTATTGGCAAATTTATTTGCCTGTTGTGCGTCGTGAAATAATGCATCATTGTAGCGGTCAAAATCAGATTTACTCTCTTCTTCATGGCAGAATACCTTGATAACCTTCTGCCCGTTCATCATTTCCTCTACAAATCCTTCCGCCTCACCAAGGGATTTCTGCTGGCGGATAAAATATTTGGCTGAATTTCCACCAATCTTCTTGGTAACAGCCACCATAAATACTACACCGATCACAACTACAATTGTCAGCCACAAGCTATAGTAAAGCATAATAAAAAATATCGTCAGCACCGTAACACCGGATACCAGCAGCTGCGGAAAACTCTGAGAAATCATCTGACGCAGCGTATCGATATCATTGGTGTAATAACTCATTATATCACCATGGTTATGCGTATCAAAAAAGCGGACCGGCAGATCCTGCATGCCATTAAACATTTTCTGACGCAGCTTTTTTAACGTACCCTGGGTAATCACAGCCATCATCTGGTTGTAAATTACGGATGCCAAAAGTGACAATACATAAAATGTCACCAGAAGCAGTACCAGCCCCATGATTTTAGCAGATACTTTATCCCAGGCACCGCTTTGCCAGCTCTGCTCGATGGTCGCAATCACATTCTGCATGAATACAGCGGGAATGGAACTGATAACCGCGTTGAAAATGATACAGATCAGAACCACCGGCATCATCACAGGGTAAAAGCCAAACAGCGTCTTAATAACCCTCCCTAATACTCCTTTTTTATTCTTCATCAGAACCACCTGCCTTATTTTGTGAATTGTATACTTCCTGGTATATTGTGTTGTCTCTTAACAGTTCCTCATGAGTTCCCACAGCATGAATGGTACCCCCATCCATAACTACAATGCGGTCTGCATCCTGTACGGAAGAGGTTCTCTGTGCAATGATAAGTTTTGTTGTATCGGGGATAAATTCCCGAAATGCTTTTCTGATCAGCGCATCTGTCTTTGTATCAACCGCACTTGTGGAATCGTCTAAAATAATGATTTTCGGCTTCTTTAAAAGAGCTCTGGCAATACAAAGCCTCTGTTTCTGCCCACCGGAAACATTTGATCCTCCCTGTTCAATGTAAGTATCATACTGATTTGGGAACTGCATAATAAATTCATCCGCCTGTGCCAGCTTACAAGCCTCTATCATTTCTTCATCTGTTGCCTCTTTATTTCCCCATCTCAGATTCTCTTTAATCGTACCGGAAAACAGGATATTTTTCTGCAGAACAACTGCAACCTGATTTCTAAGGGTCTCCAGATCATAATCCCTGACATCAATCCCGCCTACTTTTACAACGCCTTCTGTAGTATCGTACAGCCTGGAGATCAACTGGATCAGGGAAGATTTTGAAGAGCCGGTTCCTCCGATAATGCCAATGGTTTCTCCCGATTTTATATGTAGATTAATATCGGCAAGCGCCATTTTTTCAGCCTTCATTGAATATTTAAAATTCACCTGTTCAAAATCAATGGAGCCGTCAGCCACCCCATAAACCGGATTTACCGGATTCGCCAGTGAACTGTCTTCTGTTAACACTTCCACAATACGTTTGGAAGATTCACTTGCCATTGTGATCATGACAAATACCATAGAAAGCATCATAAGGCTGCTCAAAATCTGAAAGCTATAGGCTAACAGAGAGGATAACTGCCCTACATCCAGGTCCAGACCTCGGGAAGTGATAATTGTATAGGAGCCAAATGACATTACAAATATCATTACGGAATAAATACAAAACTGCATCAGCGGATTGTTAATCGCTAAAATTCGTTCTGCCCTTGTAAAATCATTGCACACATCTCCGGCTGCGGTGCCGAATTTTTCTTTTTCATAGTCTTCTCTGACATATGATTTTACAACCCGCATACCTTTGATATTTTCCTGTACCGAGTTGTTCAGTGCGTCATATTTTTTAAATACTTTCTTAAATAAAGGCATAACTTTTCGAATTACTAAAAAGAGCCCAAATCCCAGAATGGGGATTACAATCAGAAAAATAAATGCCATCTTACCGCCCATAATAAATGCCATAACAAATGCAAACAGCAGCATTAATGGACACCGGATTGCCGTTCTTACAATCATCATGTAGGCATTCTGGACATTCGTAACATCTGTGGTAAGCCGGGTTACCAGGGAAGACGTTGAAAATTTATCAATATTTTCGAAAGAATAACTCTGTATTTTATAATACATATCCTTTCTGATATTACGGGCAAAACCGCAGGATGCCGTTGCGCAGGCAGTTCCCGCCAGTGCTCCAAAAGTCAGGGACAACCCTGCCATAACAACCAGCAGCAATCCATATTGAAGCAGCACAATGAGGTCACAGCCCGCTTTGATCTGATTGACTAACTGCGCAATCAAAAATGGAATAATACATTCCATAACAACTTCCAAAGAAACCAATATTGGCGCCTGAATGGAGGCTTTTTTAAATTCTCTGATACATTTCATAAGTTCTCTAATCATTGCTTTTCCTATCTCCTTTTTTATTTTCTTTCATCTTTACCAACAAAATAACGGGCAGGTTAATCAACCGGATTTATGTGATTAACACTACTCGTTTCGCTCTTAGCTTCTATATTTATTTGCGCCCGCAATTAATTGGTTAAAAGATTACCTTCCAAAAAAATATTCTGTTGCCTTGCTTCCTGCCTGCTTTAACAATGCAAGAAATTCTTCTGACTGCTCTTCTGTCATATCCGACGTAATCATTTTTTCCCAGTCAGACATTACTTTGTTTATTGTTTCAAATGCCTTATAAGCTTTTTCAGTGGGATATAGCTTGCAGGTGCGCTTATCGCTTATAAAAGCTTCTCTGGTGAGATACTCTTCTTTTTCTAGATAATCCAAAGCCCTTGTAATATTGCTTGGGTGGATATAAATCAGCGTTTTCAACTTATCCTGCGTAATTCCTGGATTTTTGCAAATATGGATAATAAAAACATGATGGCTGCTGTTGATATTCATTTCCCTAAAATGCTGGTCGGCATAAACATTCCCCAATCTTCCTAATATAGACAGCCACTTAAACGCTTGATCCATGACAATTCCCTGCTTTCTTTTTATGTCATTATAGCACCATATTGTTGCGCGCGCAACTTCTTTTTTATAATTTTCTTTGCGGGATTTGTCCTGCAAACCAAAGTGTTGGAATTTAGGCTGTTTTTCAAATATAAACGGATCTTTATGCAAATTCTATTTTATATGTGACACCCAGATGTCACACTTATTATGATAAGATAACGGAAAAAGGAGGTTTTCATTATGAATTACGAATGGAAAAAACAAGAAAAAGAACTATATCTGCCCAAAACACAACCAGTATTGATCACCGTACCAAAGCAGAAATTTATATCCCTGAAAGGCAAGGGTGATCCAAACAGCCAGGAATTCAGTGAGAAAATAAGTGCGCTATTCCCCGCGGCATACAGTATAAAATCCCAATACAAAAAAAATTACAAGTCCACAGCTTGGGAAACTTTATATGATAATTATTCCGTTAATCCCCTGGAGGCTGTATGGGATATGACCGAAAAGGGAAAGCAAGCTGGCGCGTTAATAAAAAGCGAGCTTATTTATGAAATCATGATCGCTATTCCGGATTTTGTGCCGGATGAAATTATTGCAGAGGGAATCGCAACTGTAAAGAAGAAAAAACAAAACCCGCTCTTAAATGAACTGTCATTGATTGCCATAGAGGAACATCAATCCGTTCAAATCCTGCATACCGGGCCATATGATAATGAGCCAGCCAGCTTTAGGTTTATGGATGAATTCTGCATGGATCATAATCTCAGGCGAATTCATGATACGCACAAAGAAATATATATCGTGGTGAAAACAGTTATCCAGGCTAATTTAAAAACGGTTCTGCGCTACGATGTATGTCCAAAATAAATCTGTTACTCCTGTTATATTTATGTTAATATAATGGCATTATCATATGAGAGGGGATATCTATGCAGAGCAATCGGCTGTTTGAGATTATTTATATACTGTTGGATAAAAAGAAAGTAACTGCTTCGGAGTTAGCAGAGCATTTTGAAGTCTCAAGACGCACTATTTGCCGGGATATTGATATGCTCTCTTCCGCCGGCATCCCCATCTATGCTGATATGGGCAGATACGGTGGAATCAGCCTGCTGGACAGCTTCGTCCTGGATAAATCCCTGATCTCAGATACTGAACAGCATGAAATACTGGCATCCTTAAAAATACTGGAGGAGCTGAAATATCCAAGTGCCAAAGAATCCCTCAGCAAACTGGCTAATCTGTTTCAGAAGGCAAATGATGACTGGATATCCGTGGATTTCTCCCATTGGGGAAGCCACTCTGATGAAATCGATACTTTTGCCATTATTAAACATTGTATCCTACAGCACGTAATCGTTGAATTTGATTATCTGAATTCTTTTGGGCAATGTAATTTCACTCAATTAGAGCCCTATAAACTGTGGTTCAAGGAAAAATCATGGTATTTGAAAGGGTACAGCCTAAAACATGAGAATTTTCGGATTTACAAAATCACACGTATAAAAAACATAAAAACTACCTCACAAACCTTTTTAAAGAGGGAATTAACCTCTGAATCCGCAAATATAGAAATGAAAAATCCCTTTGAACTTGTGCATTTAAAATTACAATTTTCGGGTGAAGCCGCTTACCGGGTTTATGATGAATTTGATTTGAACCAGATACAAACTGAAGAAAAAGGAAATTTTATCGTAAGTGCGGAATATCCATTAAATGACTGGGTTTATGGTTATATCCTCTCATTTGGAAAAGATGTGGTGGTACTGGAACCGGATCATGTAAAAAAGCATATCCTGAAGTTGATAAAAGAAATTGCTGTGAAATATTTAGATGCATACACTGACTAGTAGTGCTGCGAACGGTTTATAGGGTTTTATTAAATGACTTATATTGGGGTTTAGCTGAGGAAGGGACGCTTTGTGTAATATAGGTAGTGTGCGGAAAGAGAAGGGAGCGAGCCAGGACATTGATTTGAAAGGCTTACCGCAGAACTGGTATTTTCTAACCTTCCCAGAGCGCTTTTTGGCGGGAACATGAATCTCGGAAAGATGGGGGTGGGAAACTGATATGGGCGGAGGAAGCGTA
>UQCR01000185.1 GCA_900539655.1 uncultured Robinsoniella sp. | reverse complement strand
TAGGCGGCAGGGTGCTCAACTATAGCACATACTGCGTATTGCGGACTTCCGCTACTGAGAATCAGGCATTATGGATTATCCATAGTGCCTTTTTTGCATATACGTTTTCCAGCGCGCATTTTGTCAAAAGATTCCTTGTTTTTGATCCTTGTTTTTGACAAATATTTTTCCGGCCCCGGTCTATAATACCACCTTAAGAGCAGAATTTCAGGGAGGTTAAGAACATGGGGGATTTCATCATAGCTGTTCTCGTAGTAAGTGTCTTGTGGATACTATGGGATTTGTTAAAGCTGCTCGTGAGAGAAAGAGAAAAAGGCGAACCGGCGACAGAGTTTGTAAACGGACCGGGTAAGGAAATGATTGGAAAGATAGCGGATTCGTTTCAGGATCTTGCAAATACATTCCACAGTATGCCTTGTCAGAAGGAACGTCTGTCACAGGGCGATGTGAAAGAAATTTTTCATGAAGTACAGGACCGGATATGCAGCCAGTGTGCCATGTGCAGCAACTGCTGGGAGAAGGAACATTACAATACCTACCGCAGAGTCTATGACATCCTTTCTGCTATTGAGGAAGAGGGGGAAGAGATCAGTGCGGACAAGCAGGTAGAATTCATCGAGTACTGCATTCACGGCAGAACTTTTCTGGAAGAAATGGTACAGGCATTTTCAAGGGCCAAGCTAAACCTGCTGTGGAGCAACCGTCTTTTGGAAAACAGATCCGCTGTTGCGGAGCAGCTCCATGAAACTGCGGATATTGTGCGCAAGATTTCAGATAATGTCTATGATGTGAAAAATGTGGATGAGGATTTCAGGGAAAAGGTGAAGATGCGCTTAAGGCTGCGGTTTGTGGTAGTCAAGGACCTGTGGGTGCTTCCCCAGGATCAGGACAGGCAGCAGATATTTATGACCATGAAGTCTATGAAAGGGAGATGTGTCTCGACCAAAGAGATAGGCATTGTACTCAGTGAGATATGTAAAAGCCCTATGGTACCGGCTAAAGATTCCCGGATGATGATAAATCGGGAGTACAGTACGGTACTTTTTGTATCGGATACCAAATTCAGCGTCTTAAATGGTGTAGCAAGAGTAACCAGGGATGGAGAAATGATTTCCGGGGATAATTTTGGATTCTTAAGCAGGGATAACGGACAGATGATTATGAGCTTGTCTGACGGGATGGGTTCCGGTATCGGTGCGTGTAAAGAGAGTGAAAAAGTAATTGAACTGCTGGAACAATTTCTGGATGCGGGATTTAATAAGGAAACCGCTGTCAGGATGATTAACTCTGCGCTGGTGCTGCAGGGAGGAATGCAGATGTTCTCAACGATTGACCTGTGCGCCATTGACCTGTATAACGGAAGCTGTGAATTGATGAAAATCGGTGCATCCACCACGTTCTTTAAGCGCAACGACTGGGTTGAGGCAGTTACGAGTACAAGCCTTCCGGTAGGGATGCTCCAGACAGTGGATTTTGACTGTACCAGTAAAAAGTTAACTTCGGGAGATTTTATAATCATGATATCTGACGGCGTGCTGGATGCGCTGCCGCCCAAAAATGCGGAAGAGGTGATGAAGGAGCTGATTATGGAGATTCAGACAACGAATGCCAGGGAATTTGCCAAAGCGCTTCTGGAAAGAGTACTTATTTATCAGAATTGCAGGGCAATGGATGATATGACGGTCCTGGTCGGGGGAGTCTGGAAAAAGTAATTGATGCTTGCATTTTCTATAAGTATTCTTTATATTAGTAGTTATATAGCCGGACGTATTCAAAACCGGCATGAAAATATGGGAGAGCCAGGTTTGAAAAAAGAGCAATGTCAAACTACTAATTAAGGAACAGCGTAAGCTGGCTTGTGCTGTTCAGGGGGAGATGTATGCAGAAAGTGTTCCAATATATACAGAAATATAAAATGATTGAAGAAGATGACAGTATTATAGTGGGCGTATCCGGAGGAGCTGATTCGGTATGCCTGCTTTTTGTGCTGCTGGAACTCAGAGAGAGAATCCCTTTTTCTATAAAGGTTGTCCACATTGAACATGGAATCCGTGGACAGGACAGCCTGGATGATGCGGCCTTTGTGGATAACATTTGTAAGGAGAAAGGGATTCCTTTTTATTTATATCCGGCAGATGTGGTAAAAGCTGCACGGGATAAAAAAATATCTGTGGAAGAGGCAGGCAGGGAGGCAAGATATGAGGCATTTGCAGATGCTATGGAACGCTTCGGAGGGAATAAGATTGCAGTGGCGCATAATGCAAATGACCAGGCAGAGACAATATTGTGGAATCTGGTGCGGGGAAGCGGACTGAAGGGGCTGTGCGGAACCAGACCGGTACGGGATTGCATTATCCGTCCCCTCTTAGATACATCAAGAGCAGAAATAGAAGCATATCTGGCCCAGAGGAAGATTCCCTACCGCACGGATAGTACCAATCTGACCGATGACTATACCAGAAACAAGCTGCGCCTGCACGTTCTTCCCTATCTGGAAAAGGAACTAAATGGGGCGGCAACTGCCCATATTGCAGAGGCGGGGCGTCATTTGCAGAAGATTGAAGCATATATGGAAGCGGTATCGGAGAGGGAGGCAAAGGACTGCACCTGCATTACAGATGGAAAAGCTGTAATTGACACAGCCGGTTTTTCGGAAAAGCCGGAGGTCATAAACGAGTATATCTTCCGCTTTTGCTTAAAAGAGATGGGCTGCGGACTCCGGGACATTGGAAGTGTCCATATTGATAATCTGATGAAACTTCCCGATCTTCAGCCAGGGAGAAGGATTCAGCTGCCGGGCGGCTTTATTGCCAAACGTCTTCCGGGGCAGATCAGCATTTCCCGGGAGGAAATAAATTCCGCGGAAATTGCAGAAAAATGCGCCACAGATGGGGAATTGCAGATTCAGGTGCCCGGAACTTACATTTTGGATGGAAAACGGGTGACATTTTCCAAAGAAATATATGAAAACCAAATTATTGAAGAAAAAGCATATACGAAATGGCTGGATTATGATAAAATATACAATGCAGTTTCTTTACGCAGCCGCCGGAGCGGGGATTATTTTGTTACAAACCGGGAGGGCGGTAAAAAGAAATTAAAGTCTTATTTTATTGATGAGAAGATTCCACAGGATGAGAGAGACCGGATCTTACTCCTGGCAGATGGCCCCCATATTATGTGGATTGTGGGATATCGCATCAGTGAGGCATATAAAGTTACAGAAGATACAAAAATATTATTAAAGATACAAGTGGAGCAGGAGGCAAAGTAATGGAAGATAAGATCCGTGTGTTGATACCGGAAGAAGAGGTAAACAAAAGAGTAAGAGAGCTGGGCGAAAAGATCAGTGAAGAATATGCCGGAAAGAAAGTGCATTTGATCTGTGTGTTAAAGGGAAGTGTATTTTTTACCTGTGAACTGGCAAAGAGAATAACCGTACCGGTAACAATGGATTTCCTGTCGGTGGGAAGTTATGGGGCAGGTACAGAGTCCAGCGGGGAAGTCAGGATCAAAAAAGATCTGGATGAATCTGTTGAAGGCCAGGATATTATCATTATCGAAGATATTATTGATTCCGGAAGGACATTAAGCCGTCTGGCTGAGATCCTGAGGGAAAGGAAACCTAACAGTATGAAGATCTGTACACTTCTGGATAAGCCGGAACGCCGTGTCACAGATGTAAAAGTTGATTACGTAGGATTCAATATCCCGGATGAGTTTGTGGTGGGATTTGGTCTTGACTATGCACAGAAATACCGTAATCTCCCATATATTGGGGTAGTGGAGCTGTAATTGTCACAGAAGCTTACGTGATTTTATCAGATTGGCAGAGAGGAGATTTAAGGCATTGAATAAGAGTTCAAGAAATTGGGGCATCTACATTATAATTGCCGTGCTCGTTGTTGCGGCATTTATGATGCTGAGGGGCGGATTATCCATGCAGGAGAGCTACAGCCTCCAGGAATATTCGGCTGCGCTGGACAGCGGCAATGTGGTGAAAGTAGAGATTCATCAGAACAGCCAGGTGCCAACCGGACAGTTATATGTATATTTAAAAGACGGAACAACCAGGAAGCTGAATGTATCGGACGTTAAAGATGCACAGGTACAGCTGACAGAGAAGAATGTTCCAACCGTTTTATTTGATATTCCAAAGGAAAGCATGTTTATGACCACCATTTTCCCAGTGCTTTTAATGGGAGTTATGATGATTTTCTTATTTAGTATGATGAATCGTCAGGCGTCAGGCGGGAATAATAAAATGATGAATTTTGGAAAGAGCCGTGCGACCCTTACGACCCCGGACAGCAAACGGGTTACGTTTAAGGAGGTTGCTGGGTTGCAGGAAGAAAAAGAAGACCTGCAGGAAATAGTTGATTTTTTAAAGGAACCAAAAAAATACCTGCAGGTTGGAGCCAGGATTCCTAAGGGTGTACTTCTGGTGGGTCCTCCCGGAACCGGTAAAACCCTCCTTGCAAAAGCAGTGGCTGGCGAGGCAGGAGTGCCGTTTTTCAGCATTTCCGGTTCTGATTTTGTGGAAATGTTTGTAGGTGTGGGTGCATCCCGTGTCCGTGACCTGTTTGGAGAGGCGAAGAAGAACGCGCCATGTATCGTGTTCATCGATGAGATTGATGCGGTAGCCAGAAGAAGGGGAACAGGAATGGGCGGCGGCCATGATGAACGTGAGCAGACTCTGAATCAGCTGTTGGTAGAAATGGATGGATTTGGGGTAAATGAAGGAATTATTGTCATGTCAGCAACTAACCGTGTGGATATACTGGATCCGGCAATCTTAAGACCGGGCCGATTTGACCGTAAGGTTGGAGTCGGGAAACCGGATATCAAAGGCAGGGAAGAAATCTTAAAAGTCCATGCAAATGGAAAACCCCTTGGGGATGATGTAAATCTGGAAACCATTGCACAGACTACTGCCGGGTTTACTGGAGCTGATTTAGAGAATCTGTTGAATGAAGCGGCAATTTATGCTGCGAAGGACAGCAGAGGATATATTAAACAGGCAGATATTAACCGTGCATTTATCAAAGTCGGCATTGGAGCGGAAAAGAAAAGCCGTATTATCTCAGAAAAGGAGAAAAAGATTACGGCTTATCACGAAGCAGGTCATGCTATTTTATTTCATTTGCTCCCGGATGTGGGACCGGTGCATACAATATCAATTATACCTACCGGAACCGGTGCGGCGGGATATACGATGCCGCTTCCGGAAAAGGATGAGATGTTCAATACCAAGGGTCAGATGCTGCAGAACATTATCGTGGATCTGGGCGGACGCGTGGCTGAAGAACTGGTGTTGGGAGATATTACAACAGGTGCCTCCCAGGATATCAAACAGGCAACCAAGCTCGCCAAAGCCATGGTTACCCAATTTGGAATGTCTGACCGGGTAGGCCTGATCCATTATGGAAGTGATGACGATGAAGTGTTTATCGGCAGAGATCTGGCACATACCAGAGGCTTTAGTGAACATATTGCAACTACCATCGATGAAGAGGTGAAGAGGATTATTGACGATGCCCATACAAAGGCACGTTCTATGATTGAGGAGCATATGGAAGTGCTTCACAAGTGTGCAAAACTGTTAATTGAGAAAGAAAAAATTGGTCGGGAAGAGTTCGAAGCACTGTTTTAGTGAAAAGTGCACAAAAATAAGTAAGCAAATTTGTGAAGTTTGTGCACACTTATTTGGACAATAATGATATACTAATCATCGTAAAACCCCCCCCCAATACATTATATAGTTTTTGCTACACCCCATAAGAAGAAATACCTTCTCCAAAAAAGACAGCAGATTAGTGGCTGTCTTTTTTACTGTTTTAGGGGCAATCTCCCACAAAGTATGGCACACAGATGACAGACAGCAATTTTACAAAACGCTCTGCAGCGTATTTGAAAACAGGATGTGACAGTAAATAAGGCTTGTAGTAACTGTAGGAATGATATAAAATGGAATCAGGAAATGTTTAAGGAGTGTTATCATGGATATTAACCAATTGGAACGGATACAGAGGTCCTGGCAGTATGTAATGCGGATGCGGCCTGTTTTTAATATGGAAGCGTTATTCAGCGATGAATCAGAAAATTATGTGATGCCTATGGAACCGGAACCCCATGAGACGGTAACAATTCGTTTTCGAACGGCAAAAAATAATGTGGACGCCGTGTTTTTTATCAGTGGCGCAGACAGGCTTTTGATGCAGTTTGAGGAGAGCCGGGGGGAATTTGACTATTATAAAATTGAGATTACCGTAGGAGAGAATCCAATACACTATTATTTTGAAATACAGACCGGCAAGTTCCGGTGTTTTTATAATAAAAGAGGCGTATCCAGGAATTTACAGGAGTATTATGCGTTTGCTCTGGTGCCTGGATTTAAGACTCCGGACTGGGCAAAAGGCGCAGTTATGTACCAGATTATGGTAGACCGTTTTTATAACGGGGATAAGAGCAATGATGTGGAAGACAGAGAGTATTTCTATATCGGGGATTATGCTTCCGGTGTGAAAGACTGGAATAAACGTCCTGCATTTATGGGAATACGTGAATTTTATGGCGGTGACCTTCAGGGAGTCATGGATAAGCTGGACTATTTACAGGATCTGGGCGTGGAAGTCATTTATTTTAATCCCATATTTGTGTCTCCGTCCAATCATAAATATGACATACAGGATTACGATTACATTGATCCACATTATGGCAAGATCGTAAGTGACGGAGGCCATGTACTGGAATCCTGGGATAAGGATAATACACATGCTACAAAATATATCAAAAGAGTGACGGATAAAGAGAATCTGGAAGCGAGCAATGCATTTTTTGCAAAGCTGGTAGAGGAAGTGCACAGCCGGGGAATGAAGATTATTCTGGATGGCGTGTTCAACCACTGCGGTTCCTTTAATAAATGGCTGGACCGGGAACGAATCTATGAGAACCAGCCGGGCTATGAGAAAGGGGCATATATTGACAAAGACAGTCCCTACCGAAGCTTTTTTAAATTTAATAATGAACATGAGTGGCCTTATAATGCTTATTATGACGGCTGGTGGGGACACGATACCCTCCCTAAACTGGCTTATGAGGAATCTGAAAAATTATATGAATATATTATGAGGATTGCGGGGAAATGGGTTTCCCCACCTTATAATGTAGATGGATGGCGCCTGGATGTGGCGGCAGACCTGGGATTCAGCAATGAATATAACCACAAATTCTGGAAGGAGTTCCGAAAGGTTGTCAAAAAAGCCAACCCCAATGCGCTGATCCTGGCGGAACACTATGGTGATGCAGGAATGTGGCTAAAAGGGGATGAATGGGATACGGTCATGAATTATGATGCATTTATGGAGCCAATGACCTGGTTCTTTACCGGAATGGAGAAGCACAGCGATGAATACCGTGAAGATATGCTGGGGAATCATGAAAACTTTGTAGGTGCGATGACTCATCACATGTCAAATTTTCTGGCGCCATCCCTCCAGGTAGCGATGAATGAGCTGTCCAATCATGATCATTCCCGTTTTTTGACCCGTACCAACCACTGCGTGGGGAGGGTAGCGAATCTGGGATATGAAGCTGCGGAAAACTTTATTAATAAGGCAGTGCTTCGTGAAGCTGTAATCATGCAGATGACATGGCCGGGTGCGCCTACCATTTATTATGGGGATGAAGCAGGTGTCTGTGGATTTACGGACCCGGATAACAGAAGGACATATCCCTGGGGACAGGAAGATCTGGAATTGATTCGATACCATAAGGAAATGATTAAGATCCACAAGGAGAATAAAGTGTTGACCCATGGTTCTTTGAAATTTTTAGAAAGCAGGCGGCATTGCCTGAGCTACGGCAGGTTTTCGGCTGATGAGCAGATTATCGTGGTATTTAATAACAGTGACGGCCATCAGGAATTTTCCATTCCCGTGTGGCAGGCGGATATCGATAATTCAGACCGGCTGATTCGTCTGATCCTGACGGATGAACATGGGTATACCAAGGAGCCTCTGGTATATGATGTCTGCCGGGGCAGTGTAAATGTCAGTATGTCCAGGACATCCGCAATGATTCTGAAATGCGTGAAAACAGAGTGGCCGGATCAGAAGCCGCAGGAGCGTTTTTAACTTACGGACTGCATATCTGCTTAAAAGAATATAAAATAGGAAGAGAAAAGACAGAAAAATCTGTTTTTTCTCTTTTTTTGGTTTATAGGTGTTAAAGGAAACCGCTATTTGCACGTCCTGCTTTGTGACGGCGGCACCTATCTTTCTGCATATTCTCTCCGTCTACAAAGTGATCGACGCAGCTACCGCTATGCTTCATTCCTCACCTTGCAGGCTGAAAAAATATTCAACGCAGTTAATTTAGATATAAGTGTGTCAGTACACTGGTGTTACAACGAATAAATTGAGGTTAGAATATTGGGGTTTAGCTGATAAATGACGCTTTGTGGCAGTAGGTAGTGTACAGAAAGAGAAGGGGGCGAGCCAGGACATTGATTTGGAAGGCTTACCGCAGAACTGGAATTTTCTAACCTTCCCAGAGCCCTTTTTGGCGGCACGCGGGCATTCGCTCCGAAATCCTGATGCATTTCGCA
>UQCR01000184.1 GCA_900539655.1 uncultured Robinsoniella sp. | reverse complement strand
ATTATTTATATATATATTAACAAATCAGGGAATAGAAAAATATAACGATTCTGAACTAAATGTGTAGTATTCTGACTTTTTACTTATACTCCTTTTTCCACTCCTCGAACTGCCTTCTCTTTTCTGCTATCACTTCCTGCAGCCCATTTGCATTCAACTCACCCAGCATTTCCCGAAGCCCTTCTTCCGGATCCACCAGCCCGCTTTCTAAAATTGGTTTATACTTATTATAAATCTTTTCCAGGGTGATATATTCCGTTGAGACTTCCGATACATCAAAATTGAATCCGATTTCGCAGGATCGCAGGGCAGAATTATTATACTCATCCATCCTCTCCCACAAATCCAGTGGATTTCCTTCCCATACGTATGTAATAAACTGGTTCGGCATCTTCCAGGAGCCTTTTATAAACACGTTGCTTGCAGCACCTGTGGGCAGCTTAATATGGCCGTCTTCCGTTTTAACATAGTGAATATTTTCAACCCCATAGGACAGCAGATTCATAATATCCGCATCGGTATACATCAGATTCAAAAGCTGCATGGATTTCTCTTTTGATATTGAATTTTTGGTAATCACCCATGGCAGGGCAGCCAGGGAATTATAACTGATAGCATTTTCACCAAACTGGACAATCACCAGTTCTTTTCCATAAGACATGGATTCCTGCCGTTCAATTCCCGGCTTCCCCTTCTGGGGATAAGAAAATACCGTCCCCTCCCGAATCTTGTCCCGCAGAGACTGGGTATCTTCCAGAATCCTGTCTCCCATATATCCTTTCAGATACCATTCCCTCACACGTTTTAAATTTTCCATATATTCATCCGTCTCAAATATATTTACAATCTCCTCATCCTGGCCATAGTTCAGATGGCCGCCTGCCGGGAAGCTGTTTATGCCGTCCGCCAGCGCAAAATTACCGAACATGGAACCAGAGGAAGCTATAGGGGTAATATCCGGCTCTTTTTCCAGAAGCAGATCAAATACTTTTTCCAAATCTTCAATACTTTTGATGTCTTCTTTTTTGATGTTATATTTATCCAGAATGTCTTTTCTCAACATATAGGCATCCCAGCCAGCAGCAAAATCACGGTTATTCGGAAGGCCGTACAACTTTCCTTTTATCCGGCAGGCATTGATATTCTCCATCCCCAGCGCCTGTTTTATACCGGACCCATATTGATCCAGAAGATCATCCAATTCCCACAGATTCTGATTGATATAAGCTTCCATATACATCTGATTATCAATTGTCATAATATCCAGCTGTTCCTTGCCGGAGAGCATCAGATTAATTGTATTTTTAAAATTATCAAGTACCTTCAGTTCCACTTCTATACCCAGCTTTTTACGCGTGATCTTATTCAGTTCATCCTGGACAAGCTGCAGATCCTTTGTCCCACCAATACTTCCGGAATATGCTACTACCAGTTTTTCATATTCCTCATGCTCTGCCTGTTGTTCTTTATTTACCGGGTGGCACCATCTTAAGAAGAGCATTAAACCGGACATTGCACATGCAATAACCAATAAAATAAATAACTTTTTCATATTTGTCTTCATTGACCCTCCTGTCTGCCTGGCAGACATCTGTTTTTAATAAACTTCTTAAATTTTTAATCACGCTTTATGCCTCACTCTTTGGCAGGCGTATCTCGATCACTGCTCCTCCGGCATCTCCATTCCCAAATTGAATATGTGCTTCTTCTCCATATATAAGTGCCATTCTCTGACATACATTATAGATTCCAATATGCTCCCCGTTCTGTTTTAATATGACTTCATTATTTTTCAGCTTTTCCAATATATCACTTTCGAATCCGTCACCGTTGTCAGAGACAGATATATATAGATATTCTTTATCCTCTTCCTCCACAATATATTTTACCTCCACGGTAATGAGCAGCTGAGACTCCGGGCTTAACTGGTGTTTGACCGAATTATCCACGAAGGTTTGGATCAGCATATTGGGAATCATCTCTCCATCCACTTCCCCCTTTTTACTTAACACCAGGCTCAGCTGGTCTTCATAACGCAGTTTTTGCAGGCATATGTAATTCTCAACATGTTCCAATTCATGCAGAACAGATACTTTTGTATCGCTTCTCAATGTATACCGCATGTATTTGCTTAAGACAACCGTCGCTTCCCGGGCTGAATCTTTTCGGTCCAGCAGAAGAAGATTCTGAATCAGACTCATACAATTTGTCAGAAAATGGGGGTCAATCTGTACCTGCAGATACTGGAGCTGTGCTTTTTGCTTGTGTATCTGCTCTTCATAAACATGAATTTTCAGGGATTCTATCTCTTCCGTCATGAGATCAAAGGTTTTATTCACAATCTGGAATTCTTCAAACTCCTTGTCATTTGCAAGCTTCACCTTCAAATTTCCGTTTTTAAGCTGCTGCATTGCCTGCACAAGCCGATTCAACGGTTTTAAAAAATACCGGTTTAGCAAAAACAGTACCAATGCAGAGAGAATCGCCACAGATACCAGGGTTACCGCCACATTGATTCCAGCCACCCGGAGCTCATCCAGGAATCCGCCTTTCTTCTTCAGTACTGCAATGGATAGTCCATGGTTTTCGATATCTACCTGTATATTCTGATAGCGGTTTTTATTCAGAACCACCTCATTCTGTCCGGTCAGCTTGATCTGCCGCTCAGTGTAGTGAAGATCCAGTACCTTGCCGTCTTCCCGGCACAGGAATATAAAGTCTGAGTCCGCACCCAGACCTACTTTCAGTTCTTTTAATATATTTTCTATTTTAACCCAGCCCGCCACATAGATTTGCTGGTTCTCCAGTACTTTAATGAGGCAGGTATCATTTAGTATCTGTACGGTAAACCACGAACCCTGCCCCTCTCTTTCAAACTTGGCAAGGGTATCGTATATATTTTTATAAATATCTGTGTTTTGCTGAGACGTTACGCCATTTTGCACACCGCTTAAGTAAATGTCATTTTTCCTGTCATATAGAAATATTCCATCCAACATTTTGTAATTGCCTATCTGCTTCATAAAATCGGATTTTATGGATAGTTCCGCCATATACCGGTCCAGTTCCCTCTTTGGATTCACCAGTTTCCTCTTTTCCTCTTCCATCAGGCTCTGGGTAAGCAAAAAAGTCTGGATATTGTCCAGATTACTCTCAATCTGGCGGTTATAAATGCCAATTGTAGCTTTCACCGAATCTGTCACGCGTCTTTCCATCAGATGCATGATGTAATAATTATAACACATTACACATGCGCACAATATAATCAGGACAGCGCTCACTATTTCCACAATAAAATAGCGAAGTGAATGATTTTTCTTCATTTTCTACCTATGCCTTCCTGAATTCTTTTGGTGTCATACCAGTTGCGCGCTTAAATAATTTTGTAAAATACGCCGTATTGGGATATCCTACTTTTGCCGAAATATCAGAAATCCGGTCATCTGTTTTCTGAAGCAGTACCTTCGCCTTGTCAATCCGAACCTGAATGATAAAATCCGACAAGGACATTCCCATCTGTTCTTTAAATATCCGGCTTAAATAATCCGGATGCAGGAAAACCTTTGCCGCCAGGTCATTTCTGCTGATTTCCTCACCAGAGTTTTCTTCTATAAAAACTTTAATCTCCTTTATCATATCCGGTGTTTTTTCTTTTTTATAATCATACTGTACCAGGGAATCTGAAAGGTCAGAAACCCAGTTGACCATATCCGCGATACTCCTGGATGCCCGGTTGAAGGACTCCAGCATTTTCGGGCTGGACAGGACACTGTGGGCATAGATGCCTTTTCGTTCCAAAACAATATATAATTCCTGCAAAAAATCATGCTGGAACTGCCCTAACGCCTTAGAGTCCGCATGGTAAACAACCCCTACTTCTTCCAGATATTTCTGTATTTCCTTCAGCACCTTAACCTGGCTCTTATCAAACAGACCATTTACCCAAGGTTCCATATCCGGCTTTTTATATTGAAACACTTCTTTATCCTGCTGGGCCATTATCACCCTGTTTTCTTTGAGGATATCTTCTTCTTCGGTTTCTATTAGCATGTCCACAGCCTCCTTCAGCTTTTCAAATGGCGTATCTCCCGTAACATAACAGCTGATATTGCAAAAACTCAGGTATTCCCCGCACCGGTCCAGCATCATCTTACACTTTTCCCTCATCCACAACTGGGTCTCCTTCTGCATAGGGTAGACCGCCAATATGCAGTTGTTTCGGATCAGTACAAAATTCCCGTTTTGCATCTTCCCGAACAACACCTCAGATACGATGTTCCGGATCGAAAATTCGATGATCTCATCATCCCACACAGTCCCTCTGTTTTTCTTTCTGGACCAGTATAAAAGTATCGGATAATAAACCGTCCCCGGTTCTGCATCAATATCAATCTTCTTTGACATGCTCTGCAGATTCTTATATTCCTTGCCACCGGATAGATATGACTTCCAAAAATCCTGCTGCATAATTGTCTTACCGGAATTCCAGTAGGAAGCATATTTTTCATTCTGTTCTATCTGCTTATGTAATTGAATTTTTTCCGATGCCAGCTGTATTGCCTGTTCCAATTCCTCCGGAACCACAGGCTTTAGGAGGTAGTCGGATACACCATACTTGATCGCCTGGCTTGCATACTGGAATACGGCATGGCTTGTCAGAAAGATGATTTTAATATCCAGCTTCTGCTCCTGTATCCAGGCGGCTACTTCAAGCCCGCTTCCCTTTGGCATCTCAATATCACACAACAGGATGGATATCTGATGCCGTTCCATCGCCTCCACAGCCTGCTTCATACTATAAGCCGTATAGACCTCCTCTATTCCATAACTTTCCCACTGAATCATGTTCTTGATTACTTCAACTGCCAGTTTTTCATCATCTACAATTAAAATATTCATTACCGGAGTCCCCTCTTTCCTTTTCATTGTTCTTCTGTTCCCCCCAGGCTGACACCGGAGGGACGCTCTTGAAAATCCATTGACTTTTGAATGCGGAACAAGACAGGAAAACACCGTTCCCTGTCCATAAGCTTCCACTATAAACTGTAAAGTCATCTGACTATACTTACCATACAAAGCTATTATACTACACCTTCAAATTATTTTATTTCCTTATTTTTCCATACAATTCCTTATATTTTCCAGGCGTGTAACCCAGCCCGAGGTGGATGATATGTATTTCAGTTCTTTCTACACTGATTATTTGGATTCGTTGCGAACCTGCAGCGCCATCTTCGCCTGCATATTTCTCTGGAACTGGTCTATAATAACCGCAGCCACAATTACGATACCTTTGATTACCTTCTGCCAGAATTCCGAAACTCCGCACATTACCATGCCGTCATTAATAACGCCGATAACAAATGCACCTACGATTGTGCCGCCTATGGTTCCCACGCCGCCAGCCATAGATGTTCCGCCAAGTACTGCTGCTGAAATCGCATTCATCTCCCAGCCTTCACCGGTTGCCGGATGTGCGGCAACCAACTGCCCTGCAGCGATCATACCTACCATTACGGAACAAAAGCCTGAAAACATATATACATAAGTCTTTACTCTTTTTACCTTGATACCGGACAGCTTGGCCGCTCTTTCATTTCCGCCGATTGCCAGAACATGCCAGCCAAATGGCGTATACTTTAAGATAAGCGCAGCTCCCACTGCAATCAGTGCAAGTATGATTACACCTACCGGGATGCCTGCTACTGTACTTCCCAAAAACTCAAATCCATTGTTGCCCAACACTTTGTTACCTACAATGTTGGAAAAAGTCTTACCTCCGGAACGGAGATTTGCAAATCCTCTTGCCACGTTCATAATTCCAAGTGTGGCAATAAATGGTGCCACATTAAATTTCGTAATGATAAAACCATTCAGCCAGCCTGCAAAAACACCTACCAGAGCAGTAATTAAGATTACCCAGGGTACGCTGAAATAAATTGTAACTCCAAACATTGGAAGTGTCAGGCCTTCATTAATCAATCCGCCTGCAATCATTCCTCCAAGCCCTGCGATAGCACCTACAGACAGGTCAATTCCGCCCGTAATGATAACATAAGTCATACCAAGTCCCAGTATTCCATAAAGGGCAACGTGTTTTGCAACCAGAAGTCCTGTATTCAATGTAAAAAATGTAGGTGTTATGATACTGAAAAACAGTACCAGCACAATTAAAACAATAAATGTCCTTCCTTTCAGCAGTGTCATGGCAATGGAATTATATGTACCTGTATTATTTTTCTTACCCATTTTAATTCTCCTCTTTTCTATGCATTAATCTGTGTATGGTGTCCTTTATAAGAGGACAGTACTAACTGATCTTCCGTAATCTCATCTCCGCTGAATTCACCGGTCTTAATCCCGTTGGACAGAACAATGACTCTGTCTGCAATTGCTACGATTTCTTTCAGCTCTGAGGAAACTACAAGGATTGATAAGCCCCGTTCCGCATATTGGTTGATAATATCAAATACTTCCGTTTTGGCTCCGATGTCGATTCCCCTGCTGGGTTCATCCAATAGCAGTATTTTGGGATTGGTCAGGATTCCTTTCCCGATGACACACTTCTGCTGGTTCCCCCCGGAAAGGGAAAGAATCGGCAGCTTTTTATCAGCCACTTTAATTTGAATGTCCTGAATCTGTTCTTCAACATGCCTGCTCTCTTCTTTTTCATTCAGGAAAAAATGTCTGGCATATTTCTTCAGGCTGGATAGGGAAATATTTTTCCCGATGTCTAATGTCTGCACCAGCCCTTCTGCCTGGCGGTCTTCTGGTACCAGTGCAAAACCGCGGGCAATCTGTTCGGAGATGTTACGGATCTGTAATTTATCACCGTCTATCATTACCTCTCCGGTATGTTCCGGCCTCATTCCCATGATGCATTCAAAGATTTCTGTCCGGCCTGCACCCATCAGCCCATATATTCCCAGTATCTCGCCTTTTTTCAGGTTAAATTCTATGTCCTTCAGAAGATATCCACCGCCCTTTTTCGGAAGCGTCAGCCCTTTCACCTCCATTACTGTCTCTGCCTTCTTCCAGTTAATTCCCCGCTCTTTTTTCGGATAGGATTTCCCTTCACCTACCATTCGCTGAACAATCCACGGTACATCAATGTCTTTTACTTCTGCCTTGGCTACGAACTTTCCATCCCGCAGAATCGTTACATTATCACCGATCCGCATGATCTCTTCCAGTCGGTGGGATATGTATACAATTGACATACCCTGGCTGGTAAATTCCCTCATGAGCTTAAATAAAACCTCTACTTCCTGTTCACTTAAGGAAGAAGTTGGCTCATCCATAATGAGGATCTTTAAATCTTCCTGCACTACATTTCTGGCAATCTCGATCATCTGCTGCTGTCCAACCCTCAGGTCCCCCACGAGAATATTCTCATTAATGGGATGTTCCAGCCTCTCTAATACTGCTCTGGTCAATTCTGCATGCTTTTTATTATCCAGCTTCAGTCCTTTAGTCTGTTCTCTGCCCATAAATATATTCTGGTATACATTCAGGTTTGAATACAGGCTGAGCTCCTGATGGATAATGCCGATTCCATGTTTTCTCGCCTCTGTTGTATCTTTGAAGACGACCTCTTTATCATCCATATACATTTTACCAGAGGACGGCTGCTCAATTCCCGCAATTAACTTCATCAGCGTAGATTTGCCTGCTCCGTTTTCTCCGATTAAAACATTGACCTTCCCTTTCTCAACGTCATAGGAAACCTGGTCTAGCGCCTTTGTTCCGGGATAAATTTTATTCATGCACTCGGCATGTAAAACTACATTTTCTTTCATTTATATACCTCACTGCCATTTCGCTTATTTTTCGGTGATACTGATTGGTGTAATTAGTATGGATGTATTGTCACTGACCGAGAAACATCCCACAAACTCTATGGTCTTTCCTTTCAGCCCTTTTGCAATGTCCGGATTAATAACCGTTTCCTGAATCAAAGCGTGGATACCCTGTGATACCTGGGCATATTCTTCCTGGTTGGTATAGTCCCCAAACTTGATAAATGACAACGCATCTCTCACGGCTGAACCTTTAATAACGGAACCAATCTGCATTTTAATTTCTTCCGGTCCCGAATAGCCCTCCAGGGAAACCGTCATGAATCCCGCTTTTTTTTCTGCCTCCACTTCCTGAACCGTTACCGTTCCCTTTACGGTATAGGTCAATTCTCCCGAATCTCCCATGGAATATTTTCCATACTTCTCTGCAACAGATTTCAGATCCCCGTTTGCTTCTGTCAGTAACGTGCCAAGATCTATGGCTTTTTCACCCAGCTCCGGCAAAGCCTTTGATTCCCAAAAAGAGGCAACATCGTCTCCTGCACTGAATTTTTCTTCACCTGTCAGAGCTGCCTCATCTCCTATTTTTACTACCTTAATACAGCCTGTCAGTGAGGTTGATGCCAGTGACAGGGCTAATAGCAATATCACAATTCTTTTTTTCATACATTCTCCTTCTTTCCATACTTTTCATTCTTTTCAAACATTTTGATATAAAAAATTAATAACTTTTATATAAATTATTTATATACATTTTAACAAACTCCCTAATCCAAAAATATAATCATTCTGAAATAAAATATAACGATT
>UQCR01000183.1 GCA_900539655.1 uncultured Robinsoniella sp. | reverse complement strand
TTGGCGGATACAATTCGACTGTCTCACATCGGATTGTAAGCGGGCACTGAGCTGCGAAATGCATCAGGATTTCGGAGCGAATGCCCGCGTGCCGCCAAAAAGGGCTCTGGGAAGGTTAGAAAATACCAGTTCTGCGGTAAGCCTTCCAAATCAATGTCCTGGCTCGCCCCCTTCTCTTTCTGTACACTACCTACAGACACAAAGCGTCATTTCTCAGCGAATGCCCGCGTACCAATCATCCCCCATCATTTTTCCTTCTCACCGTCCCCTTATACTCATTGGGCGTCTGCCCCACATTCTTCTTAAAAATATCACAGAAATACCGATAGTTGCTGTATCCTACTTTCTCACTGACTTCTCCAACCTTATAACCCTGGTTCAGAAGTTCCCTGGCATGTTCCATGCGGGTCTTTGTCAGATATTTGATGTAGCTCATGCCTACTTCATCTTTGAAGAGTATGCTTAAATACGCCGGATTCATGGCTACCATATCCGCCAGTTCAGCCAGTCCAATGTCCCGGTGATAGTTTTCATTGATATAGGCCAGCAGCTTTTCCACGGTTCGGTGCATTCCCCCGATCCTTGAGACCTCCATTCTTTGGAGCATGGACCTGAATATTTCTTCCACAAAGGTATTTACCTCTTCATAGGTCTCCATATTTTCCACATTTTGATAGGACGGGAAATGCTGGTCTTCTTTTCTTTCCCTTCTCTTTTCAAAGTAAATGCCAAGGGCAAGACAGACCATCTTATAACTTTCCTTCTTGTATTCTTCCAGGGAATCCGTATAATTCTGAAGCGCCCCCAGGGTTCCGGAAAGTATCTCTTCACAGGCAGAAATATCAGCCTTCTCTAAGGATTGCATCAGCTCCTGACTGACGTCTTGAAATTCTTTCTTCCTGGTCTGAGCCTCCTCTTTGCGGGACTGATTCGCCCGGTCAGTCAGAAGACTTTCCGTCATCTCCATGGTATCCCGTATCTTGTCCATCGTTATGGGTTTATCGATGTATCCCCGCACTCCAAGAAGCAGTGCCTTTCTCGCATACTCAAATTCCTGATATCCGCTGATCACCACAAAAATGGTATCCGGAGTGTACTCTCTGGCTTCCTCAATTAAAGATAGCCCGTCCATACCAGGCATTCGGATGTCTGTAATTACCAAGTCGGGTTTTTCTTCCAGGATCACACGTAGCCCTTCAATCCCGTCATAAGCAAAACCGACCACTTCGAAATCCATTTTTTCTCTGGCAATCATCGCCTTTATTCCATTTACCACAATATATTCATCATCCACGATCACTACTCTTTTCATTTGCAATTACTCCTTCCTGATAAGACAAACCTACCGTGACCGTGACCTTTGTCCCCACACCAGGCTCACTGTCAAATCTGACTCCATAACCTTCCCCATAAAACAGTGCAATACGTTCCCTTACATTCCGCACCCCATATCCTTTTTCCAGTACAGATAAATCAGCTATTCCCACTCCGTCATCCTCAATGGTGAAAATAATCTTATCAACCTCCCTGACAGCTGTGACTTTGATACTGCCTTTCCCTATTTGCGGCTCCAGTCCGTGATACATTGCATTTTCTACAAAGGGCTGCAGGATAAACTTTAAAATATAGACATCGTCTAATGAACCCGGTATATCAATCACCAGCTCAAACCTGTTATTATACCGAAAATTCTGTACTTCCATATAGGACTTTATATGAGCAACTTCATCTGCAACTCTGATAAGCTTATTGCCTTTATTCAGGCTCAGTCTGAACGTACGTGCCAGGGCGTCTACCATCTGCGCCATATCATCAGCCTCATGAATCACAGCCATACAGTACAGGGAATCCATTGTATTATATAAAAAATGGGGATTGATCTGTGACTGCAAAAGCAGCAGCTCTGATTCCCTTTCCTTAAGTTCACTGGATAACAGACGCTCCCGAAGCTCCAGGTTATTGTTAACCATCTGCTTGAATTTGTCACCAATCTGCCCAACCTCGCTGGAATCAAATTCTTCAGTGATGTTACGGTTTCCCTCTCCCACTTCCTTAATGGTGTTCTCCAGTTTCCGAAGCGGTTCATAGATTTTCCCGGATATAAATCTGGAAATATAATAGCCTGATACTACCAGCATTAAAATCACACCCATTATAATGGCACCGATCACATTACTGTCCCTGGTAAGTTCGCTTTTCCTTATAATGCTCACCATTTTCCATCCGGTAGGGTCATTTTCCACGCTGGCAAAGACAAACTGGTTTCCAAACCCGGATTCCCGGAAATACTCCTGCTCAATCTCTTCCTGGTCTTCCTGATTTCCTCTGAAATATATAATGCCACCATCCTTATCATCATTTACCACCATAAATGATACGCTTTGATTTGCCCGGTGGGTAGAACCAAAGGATTTCTCAAATATCTTCTGCCGGATATTCACCACCATATATCCGATGCCCTCATAATTACCAGGATCCACCAGTAACTTTCCCATGGATACCATGCCCCGGTTTTTATCCGGGTTCAATATATTCTGTCCGTAGAATACTTCTTTACCACCGGCTTCATTCATTTCTTTTATCCAGCTGGTCTCCAGTACATTTTCAACATGATAAGAGACACTTTCTCCTGAATTGGCAGAATAAGTGTAAAGTTTTCCTGTTTTATCCAATACAATAATTTCACCGATCAGGGTTTCCTGGGTTGCAACCCTGCCCAGATAAGATTCCAGCGTATGCCGTTCTGTACTGGAAAAATCCTTGTTGTCAATCTTGGCGGATTCCCGGAAGACAGACATAAAGCTGGGATTGACAAGCAGGTTTCTGGTGAGTTCTATAATATTATTTAATTGTATATCCGTAATTTCATCGGAGATTTCCAGGTTGTAGGAAAAGTCCTCCTGGTAATTCCGCTCAATAATGTGCTTGGACAGAAAGTAGCTCAAAACCCCCAGCAGTACCGTGGAAAAAACAGCCAGGGCAATAATCGCTGTTCTGATCTGATCCTTGATCTTACACTTTCCAAACCATCTTGCAATCTTTTTCATATGTATATCCTCACTCTATTCCATTTCAATCAGATACTCCTTCTTTAAAATACACTAATCTCTTCGGTCTTACAATGCCAATTTCTTCTTTCTGAAGTTATCTTGTACAATACTTACAAATTTACATTATTATTTTATGCACTATTTCTATCTTTACAAATCCCCTAATTTATGAGAATATAAAGTTACATTCCAACATCCTACGTTGAACGTTGGATATAATTAAGAGAACTGTTAACAGACAGTTACAGAAAACAGGTAACAGAATTATAGATAGAAAGGATGGAATATTGCAGCCAGCCCTGCAATATTCAACAGGTATTATGATGAAAATAGGATTAGTGTATACAAGTACCACACCGGAATTAATTGAATTGGTTGAGCGTGAAGTAAAATGCCAGCTGGGAGAGGATGCCGTACTTCTGAGCTATGATGACCCTACGATTCTCTCCGAGACCAGAGATCACGGATATGTGACTGCAAATGCCGCTGCCAGACTGATCACTCTGTTCTTAAAAGCAGTACAGGACGGCGCAGATGCCGTTCTAAATATCTGCTCCTCTGTGGGAGAAGCTGCCGACTGTGTCCAGGATATGGGAAAATACATCGGTGTCCCTATTGTGCGGGTGGATGAGGAGATGTGCCGTGATGCAGCCCGCAGAGGTTCCCGCATCGGGGTACTGGCTACGCTCCCCACTACTTTAGAGCCAACCAAAAATACAATTCTGCGCGTTGCCAGGGAAATCGGCAAGCCCGTAACACTAACAGACGGTTTAATCGATGGCGCATTCGGGCTTAATCAGGAACAGTTTAAAGAACTTCTGCTGAAAAAAGCAGGTGAAATCTGCCAGGATGTGGATATCATTCTCTTATGCCAGGGTTCTATGGCTTACTGCGAAGAACTAATTGCAAATACATACGGAAAACCAGTGGTTTCCAGTCCCCGTTACGGTGCGGCAGCTTTAAAAGAGGCACTGCGGATGAAGGGTTTGATAGAATAAATTATTGCGGTTCTGAAATGAACCATAAATTTACAGCAGATCTCCCCAGTGTACGTTAAATAACAAATGAAAAGTCCCTTCGTCAAGATGTTCTCCATGGGCATACGACAACTTTGTGTATGATACACAAGAAGAAAATATAAATTAAAAAGAATAATTAAGATGGAAAGCGAGGTTTTATCATGCTGACAAATACAACAAAATCCCCTTTTTCAAAAGTTTCTCCACTCCCCTGGAATGCCGTTAACTGGACAAAAGGCTTCTGGGCAGATGCTTTTCACACCTGTGCCAGTGAAACCGTTCCCCATTTACAAAGCATGTTTGAAGCTAAGGATATCAGCCATGTTGTAGAGAACTTCCGCATTTGTGCCGGAGAGGCCGAAGGATCCTTTGACGGAACCAATTTTGGAGACGGAGACTTTTACAAGTGGATGGAATCTGCAATGTACAGTGCAGCCAAAAATGGGAACCAGCAGCTCTTAGACCAGCTGGATGAGTATATTGACCTTATTGGACGTGCCCAGCTGGAAGACGGATATATTTCCACCAAGCAGATTTTAGGAGAACGGCAGAATAACGGAATTGCCCGGTTAGGTGATATCAATGATTTTGAAGTATATAACTTTGGGCATCTGTTTACTGCTGCATGCCTTTACAAGCGGATCACAGGCAAAGTAAACTTTCTTGCAATTGCAGAAAAAGCCGCCGTATACCTTGACCAGATGTATCAGGACAATGCTAAAAACGGGGAAGTGCAGACTGCTGTATGCCCTTCCCACTACATGGGCCTCATTGAAATGTACCGGACAACAGGCGACAAAAAATATCTGGAGCTTGCAAAGCTTGCTATTGAGTTACGTGACTCTGTTAAAGATGGTACCGATGATAACCAGGATCGCATCCCCCTAAAACAACACGATAAGATTTTAGGACATGCAGTGCGTTCCAATTATCTCTACGCAGGCGTTGCCGACCTGTATGCAGAAACCGGCGAATCAGATTATAAAGATATGCTGGATAAAGTGTGGCGCAATCTGATTGACAAAAAGATTTATATCACTGGAGGCTGTGGTGCCCTCTATAACGGAACCTCACCCTACGGCAACTTTTTCATTGACCAGAAAATCCATCAGGCTTACGGATACGAATACCAGCTTCCCAATATTACAGCATACAACGAGACCTGTGCTTCAATTGGAAGCGTTTTCTGGGCTTACCGTATGTTCCAGACAGACCCCAAGGCTGAATATTTTGATATTATCGAACGCACCATGCTGAATGTCAACCTGGCTGCTGTCAGCATGGATGGCAAGAAATACTTTTATGAAAACATGCTGCGCAGGGCAAAGAAGCTGGACTACGAATTAATCTGGCCGCTGGAAAGAAGTGAGTACATTTTAAGCTACTGCTGTCCTCCGAACCTTGCCCGAACCATTGCACAGTCCAGTGAATATGCATACGCCGTTTCCGAAGATACGCTTTGGATGGGTATGTATGGCGCCAGCCGCTCAGAAATAGAACTTCCCTGCGGCGCATCCTTTACGCTAATCCAGGATACGAACTATCCTTATGACGGAAATATATCCTTTCACATTGATGACTTAAAATATGCGTCCCCGGATCACAAAACACCAATCTATCTAAATGTCCGCATTCCGGGCTGGGTAGAAAAGGGAACTATTACCGTTGGCGGTGAGACGACCATCTGCCTTACCCAAAATGACAGCCAGACGTATAAGAAGATTTGTATCAACCCAGACACTGTAACCGATGTAACAGTTTCATTTGATATGCCTGCACGTTTATCTACTGCGCATGCGCTGGTGGAAGAAACGAATAATCAGGCTGCACTTGAGCGCGGACCTCTGGTATACTGTATTGAAAGCCCGGATGCAGATGTAGAAACTTTAGATGACCTTTTATGGAAACTGGATGCAGAATTCACTCCGGTTGCATATACCATAGGCGGCAGGGACCTTGCCGCACTGGAAGGTGATGTATACCACATTAACAGAGAAGAATACAACCGTGATTCCCTTTACCAGACCCTGCGTTATCACGGAATGTCCACGACCAAAATCCGCCTGATTCCATACTTTGCATGGGACAACAGGGGGTTTGGTGAAATGAAGATCTGGATGCCCGTGGCTTATAAATAGGCGTATCCCGAAAGATACGCTGCTCAACCACCCCAGAAAAGGAGGTGCCTTTATGGCCCAATCAAAAACTGACACACCTATCCTTTCGAGATCTTTGCAAAACAAATCAATTGTCAGCCGGATCGTAAATCAAATTACCGATGCCATTATAAATGGAGAATTAAAACCCGGAGATAAGCTGCCTACGGAAGCCAGCCTCTGCGCCACCTTTGAGGTAGGGCGCAACTCCATCCGGGAAGCAATCAAAATCCTGGAAGCTTACGGCGTAGTCTATATCAAACGCCCCGACGGTACCTTCGTAAATGACCGGTACAGCCAGAAGATGCTGGATCCTATGCTCTATGGTATTCTACTTGAGAAGAATTCATCGGATGAAATTATCCAGCTTCGAAAAGTGCTGGATATCGGTATTATGCAGCAAATTATGCACACCATTACCCCGGAGCAGATTGCCCATATAGAAGGCTGCCTGGAAAACCTGATAAATGCCGTTTCCAAAAAAGATAAGGATATTGAGACCGTCTTAAATGCAGACATTGATTTTCATATGGCACTGACAAATGCCTCCCAAAATCAGCTGCTGCTCAGCATGTATACCTATGTGGACCGTATAACCATACCTTCCCGGAAAAATGCTGTAAAAATGGTCTTAGCGGAAAATGATACCGATGATTTTATCCGACTTCATACTGAAATGCTAACCATGATTTCCAGGAAAGATTTTACCGGAATCGAACAGACCATTAACGATCATTATAAATTTTGGAAACAGGTAATTTAAACCCGCTCTAATTCAAAGGAGATGTTATCTATGAAACTTAATGCGCAACCTACAGGGGCCTTAACCTTAGATGTACTGGACAAATACCCTTCTGTAGATACTGAACATATCGACCTCATGCTGCGGTCGGAATACCAGGATTTTCATAAAAAAATAGTAGTTCTGGATGATGATCCAACCGGCATCCAGACTGTTCATGACGTATATGTCTATACGGACTGGGAAGAGTCTACCATAAATCAGGCTTTTGCATCCAAAGAAGATATGTTTTTCCTGTTAACAAACTCCCGTAGTTTTTTCAGGGAACAAACCATCCGGGTACATACACAGATTGCCCGTCGTATCGGTAAAACATCTATAGAAAGCGGACAGGGATTTTTTCTGATTTCCCGGGGCGATTCTACCCTGCGTGGGCACTATCCGCTGGAAACAGAAGTTTTAAAAGACACACTGGAGACAGACTGCCACATTCCTACAGACGGGGAAATTATCTGTCCCTTTTTCAAAGAGGGCGGACGATACACCCTCAACAATATCCACTATGTAAAAGAAGGCGGCTTCCTGATTCCAGCCGGAAATACCGAATTTTCCAAAGATAAGACTTTCGGCTATTCCTCTTCCGATCTGACGGAATACGTGGAAGAAAAAAGTGAAGGAAGATTCCGCAAAGAAGACTGCATCACCATTTCATTGGAAGAATTAAGATCACTTAAGCTTAACAGCATTACAGATAAACTGATGTCTGCCTCCGGCTTTGCCAAAATTATCGTAAATGCCATTGATTACATAGACATCAAGATATTCTGTATCTGCCTGATACGCGCTCTCAGGCAGGGCAAAAATTTTATAGCAAGAAGTGCCGCCGCTCTGCCAAAGGTGTTGGGACAGATAACTGATGTGCCTCTGCTTTCCCAGAAAGATCTCATAGCCGATAAGGAAGATAAAGGCGGAATTGTCATTATTGGATCTCACGTCAAGAAGACAACCGACCAGTTAAACGCCCTGCTGGAATCCAGAAAAAAGCTGACTTTCCTGGAATTTAATGTTAATTCTTATTTTCAGGATGGAGGATTAAAGGCAGAGGTACAGCGTATCCTGGAACAGGCAGAAGCACTGATCCGATCCAACAAAACTGTAATCATCTACACCAGCCGCAGGCTTCTGGTGCCTGATACCGCAGACAAAGATGAAATCCTTATGGCATCCGTTCACATCTCCGATGCCCTCACCAGTATCATCCGTCTTCTCACCGTAAAGCCTCGTTTTATCATTGCCAAAGGCGGTATTACGTCCAGCGATGTGGGCACAAAAGGACTTCAGGTTAAAAAAGCATTGGTAATGGGGCAGATCAAAAAAGGAATCCCGGTATGGCTGACTGGCGAAGAAAGTAAATTTCCCAATACGCCATATATTATCTTCCCCGGAAATGTGGGGGAAGTAAATACATTGCGGGATATTGTAGAAGAGATATGTTAAATGGGATTAGCTGAGGAAGGGACGCTATCCAGATAGATGTAGTGTCTTGAAATTGCTTTCTGACATGCTCTGGGCTTGCAGATGGCAGGATTGAATTTTCAAACATGCTCAAGTACTACAGCGAACGTTTTGTAATGTTCTATTAAATGCATTATATTGGGGTTTA
>UQCR01000182.1 GCA_900539655.1 uncultured Robinsoniella sp. | reverse complement strand
ACTTTTGAAAAAATTATTATTAATAAAATTCAATATTTGTACTGTAAATCCTCCAAAAAACCAAAGAACAACTGTAAATTACAGAAAACATACGATATTTTGATACGTAAACTGCTGCAATGTACTTTTGTACCATTAATAAAAATTATATTATTAATAGATAAAATAATTAATAAAAATTCGGGACTATTGAACATTTAAAAACATGTGCTATACTGTTACTAACAAAGAGAACAAGCAACTTTTCAGCAGGCTGCGCACACTACGCTGTCCGCAAGAAAACATAGAGTAGCAGGCAAGTCCTATCGCCAAAGGCGGGTTTAATGGATTTTGTCCGTAAATAACACATATTCCAAAGGAGGAAACAAAATGAAATTTTTCATCGACACAGCAAAAGTAGAGGACATTAAAAAAGCAAATGATATGGGCGTTATCTGTGGTGTTACTACAAACCCATCCCTGATCGCAAAAGAGGGAAGAGATTTCGTTGAAGTAATCAAAGAAATCACATCTATCGTAGACGGACCGATCAGCGGAGAAGTAAAAGCTACCACAACAGATGCAGAAGGAATGATCGCAGAAGGCAGAGAGATTGCAAAGATCCATCCTAATATGGTAGTTAAAATTCCAATGACTGTAGAAGGATTAAAAGCAACAAAAGTTCTGGCAAGTGAAGGAATCAAAACAAATGTTACTTTGATCTTCTCCGCTAACCAGGCGTTATTAGCTGCAAGAGCTGGTGCTTCCTACGTATCTCCTTTCCTGGGACGTCTGGATGACATCTCTGTAAGAGGTGTTGATTTAATCTCTGAAATCGCTGAAATGTTTGCAGTAGCAGGTATCGATACTGAAATTATCGCAGCAAGCGTTCGTAATCCGATTCATGTAACTGACTGTGCTTTAGCTGGTGCTGATATCGCGACAGTTCCTTACTCTGTTATTGAGCAGATGACAAAACATCCGTTAACAGATGCAGGTATTGAAAAATTCCAGGCAGATTACAAAGCAGTATTTGGTGAATAATAGAAGGTCACTTCATTAAATAGAACCTTTTTAAAGTATTTGAAATCGTTTGTGGGACGTTACCCGTATCGAATTAAGTACTTTACATATTGAATATATTAAGGTTATAATGTGACTATCCGGTCAAATACCCCACCGCAGGCGGCGGGGAATCAATTAGCAGCGCAGCAGGCTGTGGGGGATTTGGCCTTCGCAGCAGCGCCAGATGGACATGGAGGCATGTCCGCCTGGCTCTTTGCTCGCAGGAATAAATTTCAGGAGGATTATATGAACAAATTAGAGCTTCAGAAAACTGCCAATGAAGTCCGTAAAGGGATTGTAACTGCAGTGCATAGCGCTAAAGCAGGACATCCGGGCGGATCTTTATCAGCAGCAGATGTGTTTACTTATTTATATTTTGAGGAAATGAATATCGATCCGAAGGATCCAAAGAAAGCAGACAGAGACCGCTTTGTATTATCAAAAGGCCATACGGCTCCGGGACTCTACTCCACTTTGGCTAACAGAGGATATTTTCCGGTAGAAGACTTAAAAACTTTACGTCATCTTGGTTCCTATTTACAGGGACATCCGGATATGAAACATATTCCGGGTGTAGATATGTCCAGCGGATCATTGGGACAGGGAATCTCTGCAGCAGTGGGAATGGCACTTTCTGCAAAATTAAGTAACGAAGAATACCGTGTATACACCCTGCTTGGTGATGGTGAGATCCAGGAAGGACAGGTATGGGAAGCATCTATGTTCGCAGGTGCCAGAAAGTTAGATAATCTGGTGGTAATCGTAGATAACAACGGACTGCAGATCGATGGAAGTGTTGCAGATGTTTGTTCTCCTTATCCAATTGACAAAAAGTTTGAAGCATTCAATTTCCATGTGATCAATGTTGCTGACGGAAATGATTTCGATCAGTTAAAGGCAGCATTTGATGAAGCAAAAACAGTAAAAGGAATGCCTACGGCGATTGTTATGAAGACAGTAAAAGGCAAGGGAGTTTCCTTTATGGAAAATTCAGTAGCATGGCATGGAACAGCTCCAAACGATGAGCAGTATGCAGTGGCTATGTCAGATTTAGAAAAGGCAGGTGAAGCATTATGTCAGAAGTAAAGAAAATTGCAACCAGAGACAGCTATGGTAATGCTCTGGCAGAATTAGGAGCAACATACGATAATCTCGTAGTACTCGACGCTGACCTTGCAGCAGCTACCAAAACAGGTATTTTCAAAAAAGCGTTTCCAGAGCGCCATATTGACTGTGGTATCGCAGAATGCAACATGGCTGGAATCGCAGCAGGACTTGCAGCAACAGGCAAGATACCGTTCATGAGTTCCTTTGCTATGTTCGCAGCAGGACGTGCATTTGAACAGGTTCGTAATTCCATTGGATATCCCCATTTGAATGTAAAGATTGGTGCAACTCATGCAGGAATCTCCGTTGGAGAAGATGGAGCAACCCATCAGTGTAATGAAGATATTGCATTAATGAGAACAATTCCGGGGATGGTAGTAATCAATCCGTCCGATGATGTAGAAGCAAGAGCAGCAGTTGCAGCAGCAATTGAACACGATGGACCGGTATACTTACGTTTTGGACGTTTAGCTGTTCCGGTAATCAACGACAAACCGGAATATAAATTCGAATTAGGAAAAGGTGTTGTCTTAAGAGAAGGAAAAGACCTTACGATCGTAGCAAGCGGACTTCCTGTATCAGCATGTCTGGAAGCAGCAGATAAACTGGCAGCAGATGGCATAGAGGCAAAGGTAATCAATATCCACACCATTAAACCGCTGGATGAAGAATTGATTATAGCAGCGGCAAAAGAAACCGGAAAAGTAGTTACAGTAGAAGAGCATTCCGTAATCGGCGGACTTGGCAGCGCAGTATGCGACTGCTTAAGCGAAAATGCACCTGCTAAGGTAATGAAAATCGGTATTAATGATGTCTTCGGCGAATCAGGTCCCGCAGTAGCGTTACTGCACAAATACGGTCTTGATGCAGAAGGAATTTATACAAAAATTAAATCATTTGTTTAAAAAATAATGATGCCATATGGAATTCAGATCCTGTACTATTTGTATATAATCTGTCTGCCATATGGCTTTTTTTACGTTACAGTCATTTGCGTGGAGGAATGATTTTCAATCATGCTCTGGTATTTAAATGCTTTTTTGGGTATAATAAATGAAAGAAAAGTTATTGTTCAGAAAGAAGGGATATTATGACACGTGATGCAAGAGCCAGGCGGGCAAGAAGCCATCGTAATGATATGAATCAGGAATTTTACGAATGTATCAGGGATATTATGGAACATCCTGTGGTACTGCTTATGAAGAAGTTTCCCCATCATTGTGATACAGACTGTTACCAGCATTGTATGAATGTGGCTTATTATAATTATCAGATATGTAAAGTTCTGGGACTGGATGCCAGAGCCGCAGCACGTGCAGGCATGCTGCATGATTTGTTTTTATACGACTGGAGAGAGCATGCAGCAAAAACCGGCGACCGCTTTCATGGACTGACGCATCCTAAAGTGGCTCTTAGAAGGGCAGAAAAATACTTTGACCTGAATGATATGGAGAAGGATATCATTCTAAAGCACATGTGGCCGTTAACCATTATACCGCCAAAGTATTTTGAATCCTATATCATCTGCCTTACGGATAAATATTGCGGAGCATGCGAAATCACCGACCATTACTCCGGTAAGATAATGCCAAAGAGGATCAAGCTCCCCTTTGGATATCGTACCATGTATCAGTTAGCGTCTAAGGTTGCGCCTGTGGTGGGGGCGAGGGCCGGCATAGGGGAATACAGGTCATCAAAGTCCCACAGGGTTTCCAGGGAATCTGTATCCAGGGTATAATAGCGGCAGGCAAGCAGAATGCCGTCGATCATGCAGTCCGCCAGGTGCATTACGGTAGAAAGCCTGGTTGTCTGCAAAGCCAGGTGGGCGAAGCGGCCTGCAGTATTAATGATTCCTGTGATGAATACATCTCCTACGGCATTTAACTTCTTTTCTACCCCGGCTCCCGGAAGCAGGCTGCCTTTACCAATGGAAATGTATCCCTGGTGCCTTTTCGTGCCCAGAGAAGCGTCTATAGCGATGATCGTATTGTTGCTGTGGCGCTTTTTTATATTTAGTATTGCCTCATCCAGATTCAGGGCATGGATTGGCGAATCTAAAGTTCCATATACCGCAAAATGACGTCCTAATTGCTTTTTTAAGCGGCTTCCGATGAGCGGTCCCAGACTGTCACCGGTTACCCTGTCGCTGCCAATGCAGACGAAGACGGGAGGGGCCTGGCTAAAATCGGGGCTTTGTAAAAAATCAAGTAAATGCTCGCCTAAGACAATGGGGGCGTTTTTTTCTTTTGAGTTAATATAATGTGTTTTTTTCAATGAGTCGGAATGCATGTTCTTTACCCTTTCTGATGCTTTTCTAAAGTTTATCCTCATTCTTTTTAAATTATTCACTCAATGTGATACCGTATTTCGAGATTAATTAAATAAATATAAAAAACCATGCCGCCAAAATTGATATTATGTCGGAAATCTCTGGAATTCCTTACCATGAATTGATAAAATCTGCATTCAAAATATGATAATCTCTGTAATATCATGGAACCAATAAAGGAGTGAACAGGGGTATGATAGAAGTCATTTACAAAGGGGAACACAAAGGGGACAAAGATGGAGAAGCACAGGTAACTCTGCCAAAAAATATCAGGCAGATCGGAGAAGGCGGACAAGACAGGAAAATTTACATTGAAGATTATGCGGTTACTTACATGCATCAGTTAGCAAACGATAGAAAAGAAGGAACGCAGCGGTCAGCGGCAATTCTTCTAGGTGAAGTACAAAGGGCAGGTAAGAACCGTTATATATTTATAAATGGAGCACTGGCTGTGGATGAGTTGGATTTTGGGGAAGAAATGTGGGACAAAGTCCAGCAGCAGATGATGGAGTACTTTGATGGCAGAGAAATAGTGGGATGGTATCTGGGGGAAGAAGAATCCACGCTGATTGCAACGGAAGAGATGCAGCGTATACATGAAAGCCAGTTTCCCGGAGAAGACCAGATACTTATACTGAGGGATTTTACAGAGAATGAATCAGCTGTATTCGCTCTTGAAAGCGGAAGGCTGGTTGCTCAGAGGGGCTACTACATTTATTATGAAAAAAACATCATGATGCAGGAATATATGGTGGCTTGCAACAAGGATCGTTCAGTAGAAGAAGAAACAGAGGTAAAAGATGATGCAGTACAAAGCTTCCGTAAGAAAATAGCGGAAGAGAAAAAAGAGAAGAAAGAGAAACAGGAAAACAAAGAGTCGGACAAGCAGCCAATTACTACAAAGCTTTTGTATGCAGCCAGCTCTTTTCTTGTGCTTACAGTTCTTATTATAGGTGTTACGCTGATTAATAATTATGATAAAATGAAAGATATGGAAATGGCGCTTGCCGGTATATCAGAGTCCATGGGCGCCAAAGGAAACGGGGCAGAAGGTTCTACGGATTCTGTATCTGCAATGGCACCTGCCCAGACAAAGTCAGAAAAAGAACAGAGCGTCTCCGAAAAAAATGCAGCAATTGATAAGAATAAAGAAGGCAGCAGTAAGGGAACTGAACCGCAGCCGGCAACAGAAGAAGCTGATGGGGCAAAAGGCAACAAAGAAACAGAGGCAGCAAAAGAGAATGGACAGCAGACGTCCGATGCGGCAAATAGCACGGAAGCATCCAAGGATTCCAATGCAGCATCAGAAAGTCAGGAAAGCAATGCTGCACAGAGCAGCCAGGCAAATCAGGAGGGACAGGCTGATCAGCAGGATAAGACAAGCCAGACCCAGCAGACAGATGCCCAGAACCAGACAGATCCGGCGAAACAGCCTGCAAGAGAAACGCTGGGCCGAGCTTCTTATGTGGTAAAGGATGGTGACACCCTGGCAACGATCAGTGAAATGTATTATGGAACACTGGATAAAGTTGAAGATATCTGTTCCTTAAATGGAATTACAGATAAAAATACGATTTTACCCGGACAAAAAATTGTACTCCCATAAAAAAGTATGTTATACTGTTTCAAACGATAAATCAAAATAGCACCTGGAGATACGAAAGAGAGTACAGATGGGAAAGATAAAAGACTTTTTTAAGGACAAGTTTAAGTTTATTAAGATCAGGGAAAAGATTCAAAAAATAAAGGATAAGAAGCTGGAGAAAAAACAGCTTCAAACGCAAAGTGATGAAATGCTGGATTTAACAACTAAAATTAAGAAACATAAAAAATTAATTTTTTCCCGCTGGGGAATCATTATCGGTGTAATAGCACTATTAATTATTGGGTATTCTATTTATAACTACGTTAGAGTTTTTCACAACTATACTACGCTGGCAAGCGAAAAAAGATCTGATATAACTGCTACACAATATGCGCAGCTGGGGGACAATCTATTGAAATACAGCCCGGATGGAGTGAGCTGTGTCAGCTCCGGCAATGAAGTTCTGTTCAGTGCCACATTCAGCATGCAGAGTCCTATTATCGATATCTGTGGGACGACAGCGGTAGTTGGGGACCAGAAGGGTACCCAGATCTATATATTTGATGAAAATGGACAGATCGGATCCTTTGAGACTTCTCTGCCGATTTTAAAAGTTAAGGTGGCGAAACAAGGTGTTGTAGCAGCAGTGCTGGAAGAGGGAGACACAACCTGGATCAATTTTTATGATACAAAAGGAAATCCAATTGCAGAAAACCGCACTACAGTAAATGATTTTGGATATCCTATGGACGTTGCACTGGCACCGGACGGATTAAAGATGATGGTATCTTATCTGAATGTAGCCAAAGAAAAGATGAGCACCAAGGTTGCATTTTATAATTTCGATTCTGTTGGACAGACACAGATTAATAACGAAGTGAGCAGTGTAACTTATGATAATACCATAGTTCCCAAAACATTATTTATGAATGATTCCACGTCGGTGGCATTTCGAAATGACGGGTTTACCATTTTTAAGGGCAGCCAGGTTCCGCAGGAAAGTGCCAAGGTTGATCTGGAAGAAGAGATCGTCAGCATCTTCTACAGCGACAAAAATATCGGGATAGTGGTAGGCAGCGATGATCCAGACCACAAATATCTGATGCGGCTCTACAATCTCAGTGGCAGAAAGACCATGCAGAAGTATTTTGACCTGGACTATAAGCAGATCAAGATTGACGGCGATGAGATTATCATGTTTAATGAAGGCAAGTTTGCCATATACAGCATGGGAGGAAAAGAGAAATTTTCGGGCAGTTACAAAAAGCCCATAATAAATGTTATGAGTGCAAAGGGATTTCGTAAATACACGATGATTACACAGAACAGTACTGATCAGATAAGGCTTAAATAGGAGAAAACATCATGAATCTACTAACAATTATAGTGCTGTTAGTACTATTATTTTTTATATTAAATGGTTTTAGAAGGGGATTTATTAAGACATTTGTTTCAATGGTTTCATTAATTGTTTCCATTGTTCTGGTTTCCATAGCAACGCCATATGTCACTGAGTTTTTGAAGACCCAGACCCCTTTGTACAGCATGATTGAAGAAAAATGCCAGTCAGCTTTTGGCGTAACCGATAAACAGAATAAAGTAAACAAAGACGCGCAGAGTGGAGATAATCAGAAATCCGATATTCCAAATTCCGGCGGCCTGAATTCAGAAAATCAGAATCCAAACAGTTCTGACGGAGAAAATCAGGGGCAAAATGGATCCGGGCAAAACAGCGGCAATGTTTTATCGTTGCTCGATCAGGCAAAATTGATAGAAGAGTTACAACTGCCTGAGGTGATCAGGAATATGCTGGAAAGCAATAACAATAAGACCGGGTACGAAAAATTAGCAGTGCAGAGCTTCGAGGAGTATATTCCCAGCTATATGGCAACGCTCATATTAAATATTATTTCTTTTGTAGCAACCTTTCTGTTAGTGGTTAGCTTTTTGTGGATTACGGTTATGACACTGGATGTGATTGCGAACCTGCCGATTATTCACGGGATCAATCAGGTACTGGGATTAGTATTAGGGTTGGTGCAGGGGCTGGTGTTTGTCTGGATTGCTTTTTTAATCATTACCGTATTAAGCAGTATTGATTTAGGAAGAGACCTGATGCTCATGATTCATAACAGTAAGATTTTAAGCTTCATCTATGACAACAATATTTTCCTGAAATTACTGACGGATGCCATGTCTTATTTTACCTAAAGGAAAGTGAAACGACGCTGATATTGTATAGAATTGTATAGGTAGAAAAAATAATTGAAAAAATGGGAGATTTATCTTGACAGTTTTTTTGAATAATGATATTATAACAGTCCACTGCAAGTGATTGCGGTGGATTGTTTTGTGTCAAAAGGAGACCTGAAAAAATAATTAAAAAAGTTTTTGAAAAGGTATTGACAAGTTTTGACAAAAATGGTAACATATCAAAGCTGTTAAAACACAGCACAGTTCAATCGAAAGATTGAAAAAATAAAATTAAAAAAGTTGTTGACAAACACTTGATGGTGTGATAACATATAGAAGTTGCGCTAAAGAGTACAACAATAAAGAGAAACAAGCAGAACCTTGATAATTGAACAGTG
>UQCR01000181.1 GCA_900539655.1 uncultured Robinsoniella sp. | reverse complement strand
CCAGGACATTGATTTGGAAGGCGTATAGCAGAGCTGAGTATTTACTTACCTTCCCAGAGTGCTTTTTGGCGGATACAATTCGACTGTCTCACATCGGATTGTAAGCGGGCACTGAGCTGCGAAATGCATCAGGATTTCGGAGCGAATGCCCGCGGGCCGCCAAAAAGGGCTCTGGGAAGGTTAGAAAATGCCAGTTCTGCGGTAAGCCTTCCAAATCAATGTCCTGGCTCGCCCCCTTCTCTTTCCGTACACTACCTATCATCCACAAAGCGTCTTTTCTTAGCAAAACCCAAATATAATGCACTAAATTGAACATTACAAAACCTTCGCTCTATTACTAGTCCCATCATTGCTTATTTAACACAAACCTGCTTTTTTCACAGCTAAGCAACCCCTCTTTGCGCATTTTGCTTAGCTCTGCAGACATCGCACTTCTCTCTACACAGAGATAATCAGCAAGCTCCTGCCGGTTAAACGGTATAGTGAAGGCATTCGTTCCGCACCGAACAGCCTGAGCCGATAAATAGGACAGGATCTTCTCTCTGGTAGTTCTTTTACTCATATGCTCCATTTTCTGTGTCAACATCACATTTTTCCCTGCCAGAATTCGAATCATATTTTCGATTAAACTGGCATGAAATACACAAGTGTTGGGACAATTGGTAATAATCCTGCGGTAATCCACAAACAAAATACGTGACTTTTCCACTGCCATTACGCTAACCGGCAGCTTCTCCTCTTCTCTGCAGGCAAAAGCCTCGCCAAACAAGTCACCCTCTTCTAACTTTGCTAATATAGTACGGTTCCCCCAGAAGTCTTCCTTTAGTACATAAACGCCACCGGATATAATTACACCGATGGAAGAAGCTTTATCTCCTGCACGAAAGATAAATTCGTTCTTTTCATATACGGATTCCTTTGCATTCAGACATTTCAGCAACTCTTTCAAGTCATTTTCTGCAATTCCTTTAAATAATGGTGAATGAATCATAATTATTTTTCCTTTTTTCTATTTTTGTTGTAATTCCAACAGATCTTTTCTTTTTAATATAGTAGAATTTTACCATGAAGTCAAGTAATAATGCCGGGAAGCAGGGCGTAAAAATTGCAAAAAAAAATTTCCAGACACGCTCCGCTGCAGAAAGACGGCTTTTAATATGCAAAAGGAGGAATCGATATGATACGCAAAATTATTAAAATAAATGAAGAAAAATGTACAGGCTGCGGCATCTGTGCCGATGCCTGCCACGAAGGTGCTATCGGCATTGTAAATGGCAAAGCAGTACTTCTCAGAGAGGATTATTGTGATGGACTTGGAGACTGCCTGCCCGCATGTCCGGAAGATGCCATTTCGTTTGAAGAACGGGAGGCACCTGCTTATGACAAAGAAGCTGTTCAGGCAAATATGGCTGCCCGACAAAAAGCCTCATCTGCATCCGGGACTGCTTCATCACACCATCTTCATCACAGCGGATGTCCGGGAAGCAAATCCCACACTATCAGCCATGAAAAACATATACCTGTAAATACGGAGATGCCATCCATAAGCGAACTCTCACAATGGCCGGTACAAATCAAGCTGGTTCCGGTTCAGGCTCCTTATTTTAACCAGGCTGATTTATTGGTCGCAGCCGATTGTACTGCATTTTCCTATGGCAATTTTCATCAGGACTTTATTAAAGACCATATTACACTGATTGGATGTCCTAAACTGGATAATTCCGATTATTCCGAAAAGCTCTCAGAGATCATCAGTTTAAATGATCTAAACAGCATCACAATCGTACGCATGGAAGTCCCCTGCTGCGGAGGCATGGAACATGCGGTAAAAGCTGCAATTGCAAAAAGCGGTAAAAATTTACTCTGCCGGGTGGCAATCATTTCCACCGATGGAAAAATAATGGATAACAAAGTAAATACCCCGCCCAAGTAACAGGGCATAAAGCTTGATGACATGCGATTATATCCGCCTGGATCGTTGCACGTTTAAATAAAATAAAATATAATGGAGGAATTAATTATGAACAACATGTTTTGCTTTCAATGTGAACAAACAGCCGGATGCACCGGTTGTACCGGAAAATCCGGAGTCTGTGGCAAAAAGGAAAGTACTGCCAGGCTTCAGGACCAGTTAACAGGAGCACTGATCGGACTTGCCAGAGCTACAGACGGCAATACTCCTTCTGATTCCACTCACCGCGTTATGATTGAAGGATTATTTGCCACCCTTACTAACGTAAGCTTTGATGATGAAGCAATTGAAAATCTGATTAACCGTGTGCACGAGGAAAAGGACGCTTTAATTCCCAAATGCGGCTCCTGCGGATCTCCCTGCACCAGAAATGATGACTTTGACTGTGATACGCTCTGGAATGCCGAGGAAGATATCCGAAGCTTAAAATCCCTGATTCTCTTTGGCCTGCGCGGTATGGCGGCTTATGCATACCATGCAATGGTTCTTGGATATCATGATGAGGAAGTAAATGCCTTCTTTTACAAAGGTCTTTTCGCTGTGGGATATGATTACACCATGGAAGAACTTCTGCCTTTCGTAATGGAAACCGGTCAGGTCAATCTGAAATGTATGGAGCTTTTAGATACTGCAAATACAAAAACCTACGGAACCCCATCTCCCAAAACAGTCTCCCTTACTATGGAAAAAGGACCGTTTATTGTAATCTCAGGCCATGACCTTCACGATCTGTCCATGCTGTTGGAACAGACAAAAGACACCGGCATACAGATCTATACCCACGGGGAAATGCTGCCGGCACATGCCTATCCAAAATTGAATGCATACCCCCACTTAAAAGGACATTTTGGCACCGCATGGCAGAACCAGCAAAAAGAATTCGCTGGCATTCCGGCTCCTGTACTCTTTACCACAAACTGCCTGATGCCGCCGAAAGAAAGTTATCAGGACCGTGTATTCACCACTGCTGAAGTGGCATACCCAGGCATGACCCACATTGATGAAGCAGACGGCACAAAGGATTTCTCTCCTGTTATTAAAAAAGCACTGGAACTGGGCGGTTATAACGAAGCCGTTACAATCCCCGGAATCAATGGCGGTACACAGGTAACGACCGGATTTGGACATGACACCGTATTAGCGGCAGCAGATACCGTAATCAATGCTGTAAACTCCGGCGATCTGAAGCATATCTTCCTGGTTGGAGGATGTGATGGTGCAAAACCCGGCAGAAACTACTATACCGACTTTGTAAAACAAACTCCGGCAGACTCCCTGATTCTTACCCTTGCCTGCGGGAAGTTCCGTTTTAACGATTTAGACCTGGGAACCCTGGGCGGACTGCCGCGTATCCTGGATATGGGACAATGTAACGATGCATTCAGTGCAATCAAAGTAGCTGTTGCACTTGCAAACGCTTTCTCTTGTGATGTAAATGAACTGCCGCTGACCCTGGTACTTTCCTGGTATGAACAAAAGGCTGTCTGTATCCTGCTGACACTCTTATCCCTGGGAATAAAGAACATTTACCTTGGTCCTACACTCCCGGCATTTATATCGCCAAACGTTCTGGAATATCTGATAGCGAATTTTAATATTCATCCGACAGGAGATGCAGGGGAAGATTTAAAAGCGATACTTGGGAAATAAGGATGCCGTTTTGTTTAGAATTGGATAATTGGGAAATAAGAATGCTGTTTTATTTAGAATTGGATAATTGGGAAATAAGAATGCCGTTTTATTTAGAATTGGATACTTTCTAACAGATGTCACATCCAAAATTATTTGTACCGGTACAAAAACAGGAGCAGGAAATGGACAATTATCCATTTCCTGCTCCTGCTTTTTTCTATTTCCCGGTTAATACCATGTTAACGGCATTTTTCCAGCCCTCATACTTTGATTGTCTTTCCGGTTCTTCCATTAGAGATGTAAATTTTGTCCGTTTCATTCGTTGGAAAATTCTATTTTTATCATACATTCCTGCAGCGATTCCTGCGGCGTATGCCGCACCGATTCCGGATAGTTCTTCCTGATCCGGCACCTGTACTCCAATCCCCAGCATATCGCTTTGGAACTGCATTAAATAACCATTTTTTGTAGGACCGCCGTCTACCCGAAGCTCTGCGATTCCAATTCCCGACTCTTCACCCATTGCTTTAACTACATCTGTAATCTGGTATGCAATACATTCCAGTCCCGCCCGCACAATTTCAGCCTGCCCTGTCGTTCTGGTTATGCCGCTTATCATAGCAGTTGCCTTGCCGTCCCAGTAAGGTGCTGACAACCCGGAAAATGCAGGTACCAGATAAGTATGATCTTCAGGATTTGCCTTTCTTGCCAGCGACTCTGTATCATTTGCTGACTGAATCAGCTTTAGATCTTCCTTCAGCCAGGTTATCACGGCACCTGTGTAGTTAATATTTCCTTCCAGTACATAGTTTACTTTGCCATCCATACTCCATGCCAGGGATGTCACTACCTTTTTGCTGAGAACCGGCTCTTCTCCAATATTCATCATTACCGAAGACCCCGTACCATAGGTTGTTTTAATCATGCCTTTTTCCAGACATCCCTGCCCGAATAAAGCACCATGGGAATCTCCCATTACACCACGTATTGCTACCGGATGATCAAAATATCCTTCAAAATCAGTTTCCCCGTAATATCCGTTGGAATCCGTCACTTCAGCCAGACATTGAACCGGTATGCCAAATAGGCTGCAGACTTCTGCGTCCCATGCCAGTGTACTGATATTAAACATCTGGGTTCTGCTGGCATTGGAATAATCCGTACGGAATATTTTTTGTCCGGTGAGTTTATACACCAGCCAGCTGTCAATTGTGCCACAGCATAACTCACCCCGGTCAGCCTTCTCACGTGCTCCCGGAATATTTTGCAGTACCCAAGCAATCTTTCCTGCTGAGAAATAGGGGGAAAGCTGCAGTCCGGTATGTAACCGGATCATTTCTCCACAGCCTTTATCTTCTATCTGGTTACAGAGCGCTTCTCCTCTTGCACACTGCCAGACAACGGCATCTGCAACGGGCTCTCCGCTTTCTCTGTCCCAGACCAGCGCAGTTTCTCTCTGATTGCTGATACCGATTACTTCAATTTCATTTTTATCAATATGATTTTCTTCCAGCAGGTTCTTCACGACCTGTACTGTATTCCGATAGATTTCCATCGGATTATGAGATACCCAGCCTTTTTCATTTATGATCTGTTCATGAGGCAGGTCGCTTCGGTAAAGAAGCGCTCCTTCCTCATCAAAAAGCAATGCTTTCGTGCCCTGGGTACTCTGATCTATTCCTAAAACATACTTTTTTGCCATAGTTATCCCTCATGCCCCATTAACTGCTTAACATCTTTGCCAGACGGGAATACAGTTTTTTACTTTCTAGAGTGTGTTTAAATTTGCTTCATTACCGGGCTTCCAGTTACTGCAGAATTTCCAAGGCTTTTTTTACAATACCCTCTGCATTCAAATCATAGTAATCAAATACTTCTTTTGATGTACCGGTGATCACAGGCGCATCCGGAAGGGTCATATTAACAACCTTTTTCGGGCATTCAGCAGCCACAATCTGGCTGACCATAGAACCCAGTCCACCAAATGGAGCATGCTCTTCAATTGTAATAACTGCCTTTGCATCTCCCGCTGCTTTTACAACTGCTTCTTTATCCAGAGGTTTCACACAGTACATATCCAGAACTGTTGCCTCAATGCCTTTTTCTTTTAACAGAGCTGCTGCGTCTACGGCTGGTTTTACCATTTCACCGCAAGCTGCAATGACGAGATCACTGCCTTTTGTAACAACAGTTGCTTTATCCATTTCAAACGGAACATTTCCTTCTTCGTAGATGTCTTCTACTGCATTTCTGCCCACACGGATATATGCCGGTTTTTCATCCTTCAGTAAAGCTTCTACCAGACACTTCGTCTGATGTCTGTCACTTGGAAGATACACTCTCATATTAGGAACACTGGCAAGCGCCGCAATATCCTGTGCAGAATGATGGCTCATTCCAAGAGCCCCATAGCTGACACCGCCGCTGATACCGATTAATTTCACATTCGTATTGGAGTATGCCACATCAACTTTTGCCTGTTCAAAGCTTCTGGTAGATAAGAAGCAGGCTGGAGAAGCCGCAAATGGTTTTTTACCGCATTTTGCCAGGCCTGCAGAAATACTTACCAGATTCTGTTCTGCTATCCCCACTTCTATAAACTGATCTGGATGAGCTTTTGTAAAGGGAGCCAGGGATGCAGATCCTCTAGAGTCACTGCATAATACTACGATATCTTTATCTGTGTTTGCTTTTTCAATTAATACATCACATATAGCCTGACGATTTGGAATCTTATTCATGAAGAGCCGCCTCCTTTTTCTCTGCTAATTCAACAGTTGCTTTTTCATATTCTTCTGCAGATGGAACTTTGTGGTGCCATGGTGCCTGATTTTCCATAAAGGAAACGCCGCAGCCCTTTGTAGTGTCTGCAATTACCACTGTTGGTTTGCCTTTTACTGTTTTTGCTTCTTCAAATGCAGCATTTAAAGCATCAATGTTATTACCGTCTGCATGAACTACATGCCATCCAAAGCTGCCAAATCTGGCATCCAGGTCATCGTGTGCCATAACCTCTTCCGTACCGCCGGAAATCTGCAGACGGTTTCGGTCTACTACCGCACAGAGGTTATCTAATTTATAGTGTCCTGCTGCCATAGCGCCTTCCCATACGGAACCTTCCGCAAGCTCACCATCGCCCATAACCGTATACACCCGGTATTCTTTCTGATTCATTTTGCCAGCCAATGCCATGCCTACGCAGACCGGCAGCCCATGTCCCAGAGAACCGGAGTTCATTTCAATTCCCGGAAGCTTATTATTGGGATGACCGATATATTTGCTGCCAAATGTAGAAAACTGCTCAATTACTTCCTCAATGGGGAAAAATCCTTTTGCAGCAAGTACGCTGTAATATGCCTCTACCGAATGTCCTTTACTGAGAACAAAGCGGTCTCTGTTTTCATCTTCCTGGTTTTCAGGAGAGATATTCATCTGTTTAAAATAAAGGGTAACCAGAATGTCCATTACACTGAAATCACCACCAATATGACCCGTTTTGGCTGTATAGATCATATCCAGGACATTTTTTCGAAGTTCAAATGACAATGCTTTTAAATTCTTCATAGATTCATTCTCCTCTTAAATATGCTTTCACATCTTCTTCAATCGGATCATATAAATCCGGCTTCACATTGATGTATTTACATGCTTCATATAATACGGGTACTACATTTTTATGAATTCCAACACAGTGGTGAATATATGGCCCACAGACAATTTTGTCCTCCAGACGCTTGATATTATCCACTTCCACCCAGAGATAGGTGCCCATGCCCTTCGGTCCGTCCACTCCTTTTGCATTACCAAGCAGCATGGAATATTCCCCGTTGTCCCCATCGAATCTTACAAGGGTAACTTCTCCGTGTTTCGCTTCAGCGGTTATGCTGCCCGGGTGCTCAAATGCCAGTGGATAAGTGAGTTTCGGCGTTTCTCTTGCAACGGAAATCGGCCATGGGCCGCAGTGCTGCAGCAGTTCTCCGTTTTCAATATCCGGATGGCGGATGGTCCAGTCAGCAAAGAAACTTCTTGTCTCATCCATACCTGCCGCTTCCACTAACAAGGAAGTAATCGCACCGTGAATATCTGTTTCACATACAACCGGAATTCCTTCATCATTTAATAAAGCATTTGCAGCACAAGGCATAATCCCTATTTCTGACTGCAGGCAATTCCAGCACTGAATAGCAATTGCATTACAGCCGTATTTTGTTGCCAGACTCTTCATCGCCACCTTAAGCGCAGCTACATTTTCCACTTCATCCTCTTTGATCTGGATTTCCATATTTTCTTTTATGTACGCAATTACCTTTTCTACTTCGGTTTTCTCTTCTTTCACTTTCTTCATTTCCTGAGTCAGCTCCGGCATGGGAATCGGTGAAAGCTGAATATTGAATTTCTCCAGAAGTTCTCCTTCATTACACATTGTTGTCCAGAAATCAAAAGGCCTTGTAGAAATCTGTAAGATACGGATTTTCTTAAATGTTTTAACTACATTACAGACAGCCATAAAATCTCTTAAACCGCGTTCAAATACCGGATCATTTAATCTGCAGTTGGTCATATAGGTAAATGGAATCTGGAACCTTCTTAAAACCTTTCCTGTAGCAAATAATCCACACTGGGTATCTCGCAGACGAACACCATTCTCATCAGGCCTTTCATCCAGCGGTCCCCACAGTAACACAGGAACATTTAATTCTTTTGCCAGTCTTGCACATTCATATTCCGTACCGAAATTACAGTGGGGAAGGAACAAACCGTCAATCTTCTCTTTTTTAAACTTTTCAGCTATTTTCAGCATATCTTCATCATTATAAAGAAGTCCTTCTTCGTTGATATCTGTAATATCCACAAAGTCTACGCCCAGTTCCTTCAGCCGGTCAGCCGTAAGGCCTCTGTATTTGATTGCGTCAGGTGCACTGAAAATGCTCCTTCTGGTAGGTGCATAACCTAATTTGATATGTGCCATAATCCTTACCTCCAATTATATTTTTCATGTTTTTATTTTTGCAAGCAGAGACTCAAACAGGCTTGCTTGCTTGCTTTGACTTACTTTTGAATTGCTTTAAAAATTAATTTGTCTT
>UQCR01000180.1 GCA_900539655.1 uncultured Robinsoniella sp. | reverse complement strand
ATATTATAACGGCTTACAGCAGGCATAGCAACGCCTTATATTCTATTGTCGTGTCGATTGGAATTTATCTGGCAGAACAGCCAGTGTTTGGAATGTTTTGATGTAAATATAATATATCACTATATAAAACAAAATGCAACATTTATTTTACATATAGTTACAAATTTGCTAATTATAGAAGGTGATACGTATAAATAGCAAAAGAAAATTTATGAGAAGTACAAAATATAGTCAGTGAGATTTATATGGAAAGGAGTTTTGTGAACACCAGTACTTGTACAAAATATGATAGTATGATAAACTTATTATAATTTAGAAAAAACCGTTTGAATATCAATTTATGAAAGGAGTCAATATTTATGAGAAAACCTAGTGAATATGCATCCAAACAGACTCAAAACGCCTGGATGGATTTTTCTAAAAGGCTGGAGGAAGTTTCACGCAACAGTTATTGCGGCGATATCAATGAATATATGGATTATTGCAAGAAAGATCTGCTGAATACAAAAAGAGCAGATGCCAGCCGATATTATGAGTATCTTTTGTCAAAAGTTAGAGAATCAAAAATGAAAGCGACGACAATGGGAAAAAAAATCCGGGAGATTCATAAATTTTCCGAATATATCTGCCAAGAAAAGGCTAAATACCAGGTGCCTGGTGTGTTTGACGATTTTTTCTATGAATATTTAATCAGGTTAGCAAATTCAGATCAGCTGGTTAGTCCCGTTCCCATGGAAGATTTGGATGCACTTTTAAAAGCAGCAGAGCAAAATCCAATGTATTATACCATGTTGGTTTTATTTGGACGCATGGGTCTCTTATCTACAGAAGTATGTGCTTTAAAACCAAATGATCTTGTGTCTGACCCCAATGGTGTATTTATTATATTGAGGGATAGTGATGAAATGCGATATGTGCCGGAAGATGTAGCCGACGTACTTGAGCACTATTTAAGCGTCCGGAAGGACTGTGAATATTTGTTTTATAACCGTTCGGGCAACAAGTTAAATGTCCAGTACTGCCATTTAATGATGAAAAAACTCACGGCACAGGCAGGAGTACCGGGATACAGTGCCAGAGATCTGAGAAATACCTGTGGAAGCATCATGTTTGCGTATGGCGCCAAGCCGGAGCAGGTTGCAGGCCAGCTTGGCATTACTCAAATGCATATTAAACGCTATGATAATGTGTTATATGCCGATAATCTTGGTAAGGCGGCAAACGATCTTGTGAAAATAAAGATCGAACCACCCAGGTCTTGAACTTACTCCAGTGTTACATCCTTTGAGTAATCAATTTCATCAAACCGAAATCCGAACATATGATAAAAATCATCCCAGTAACCGGTCATATCGGCAAACTGATTGATATTATCGGAATTTACCTGATCCCAATATTCCATTACCTGGGATTGAACAGCTTCGTCCATTTCATAGTCATCCAGACGGATGCGGCCTTCATTGTCAACAACCGGACTTCCATCCATTAATTTTTCACGGAATAGCCGGTTGATTTGTTCAATGCAGCCTTCATGCAGGTTTCTGTCCTTCATTACTTTATAAAGTATTGCCATGTACAGCGGTACAATTGGAATTGCAGAACTTGCCTGTGTAACCAGGGCTTTATTGACGGATATATAAGCTTTAATTCCCTTGTCTGCAAATTGTCCGTTTATTTGGAGAGAGGTGTCGTAAAGATGTTTCTTTGCGATGCCGATAGTTCCATTGTAGTATACGGGATAGGTCAGCTTTGGACCTATGTAAGAATATGCAATTGTCTGTGCATCTTGCTCCAGTACGCCGGCATCGGAAAGTGCTTTTATCCAGTCCAACCAGTCTTCTCCACCCATGACTTTTACCGTTGCTGTAATTTCTTCTTCAGATGCAGGATGTATTGTAGCTTCTGAAATAGAATTATCTTTCAGATTTAATGATTTATTTGTAAAATCCTGTTCTACGGTTTTTAATGTGGAAGAGTAGACCATACCGTCAACAGTGGTTCTGCGCGGTGCGGCAAGACTGTAAATAATCATGTCAATTTTCCCTAAGTCTTTTTTTATAAGATCTATTGTTTCCAGTTTTACTTTTTCTGAAAATGCATCTCCGTTAATGGTTTTTGCATAATAGCCATCAGCTTGTGCGATTTCTTCAAAAGCCTTTGTATTATACCAGCCGGGTGTAGCGGTTCTGCGGGGCAAAGTGGCAGGCTTTTCAAACATAATGCCAATAGTCGAAGCATTACATCCATATGTGGCGGTGATCCGGGACGCCAGACCATATCCGGTGGAAGATCCGATAATCAGGACTTTTTTTGGACCAGCAGTACTTCCCAGTTTTTTTGTATATTCTATTTGTCTTTTTACATTTTCACGGCAGCCGTCCGGATGAGCGGTAGTGCAGATAAATTCTCTAACTTTTGGTTCAATTATCAATTCAGTTCCCTCCTTATAATAGATACTTTGAATATCAAAACAAATTCTACCATATTCTAGGTGAAATGCCAATACATATTTGCAAGTGGTTTCTCAAGGAATTGCAAATATAGAAATAAAATATTGATAAATATGATAGTATGAATAAACTGATAACATTTAATGATGCCGCTGCGCGGAAATGGACAAGTGAAAACAGGACATTCCATATCGCTTTTTATATTGACAAATACCCCTCCACAGACCTACTATATTTTTATCATACCAGCCAAAGCTCTCTGCATGTTGGTGTTCCAAATCTGCACTTTAGTACCAGAGCTATTGCCAAAGGCTGATAATACCGTATACTGGAGGAATATATGAAAATAAAATTAGAAGAAGATTTATCTAGGGAAGATATAGAGGTTCTCATTAAATATGCCAGATGGAATCAGACTGTCAGGCGGATTGCCACATTCATAGAGTCTGTTGATAAAACCGTAAAATGTACATCGGAGTCAAGTGAATTATGGGTAAATGCAGGTGATATCTTTTACATAGAAAGTGTGGATAAAAGAACTTTCGTATATTGCAGAGACTCTGTATACCGTTCGGAGCTGCGCTTGTATCAATTGAAGGAAGAGCTGGGAGATGCAGGGTTTGTGCAGGTCAGCAAAGCCTGTATTATCAATTTAAATGTGCTGACAGGAATTCGCCCACTGTTGAACAGTAGAATGGAAGCCACCTTATCAAATGGAGAAAAGATCAATATTACCAGAAAATATATGGCAGCTATACGGGAAAAATTACAGGAGAGGTGATGGCAAATGAAAAATATAGTAAAAAATTGTCTTGCAACAACGGGCCTTTCCCTGGTTTTACTGGCTATTGTCGCAACGCTCTATCATGCTCGTTTTTTATTTATTATGAGCGTATATCAGACTTTGCTTGCAAACATCATCATTCATCTGGGACTCATATTATTACAGCGATTTGAGAGCAAGTACTTCATGGTAGAAATTGCAGTGGAAATCGGATATGTGCTGGTTGTTTTGATTTTATCAGGACATTTTTTTGGCTGGTATAGCAGTACTCCACTTTGGGTGCTTATAGTTTTGGGAATTGCAGTATATTTGATCGGATGTTTTATCGGAATATTCAGAATGCACACAGATGTGGAACATATTAATCATCAATTAACGCTGCGAAAAGATAGGTCAGAATACGATTTGAAAAATAACAATATGTAATTATTTACTATAAATGTGAAATATAGAGATGTAACTAAAATAAATTCAATTAAGATAGATAAATTTAAAAGTACATATAACATAGAAGTTTTCCAAACAGAAAGAGGCAGGTATAACATCCATATGACATCCATATTGAAAGCTGACGGTATTACGAAAACATTTGCTAAGGAAAAGGTAATAAAAGATATCTCATTGGAAATAGCAGAGAACACTTTTAGCGTTTTACTTGGACCGAGCGGATCCGGGAAATCTACCCTGCTGAACATACTTTCAGGGCTGCTAAAACCCACCTCGGGAGTGGTATCCCACAGAGGAAGAGACATCGCAGATCTATCAGAAGAAGCGCTCGCCGAATGGAAGCGGTCGTGCACTGGGAATATTTTTCAAAATTATCTGCTGCTGAATAACTTGAATGTCCGGGAAAATATCGAAGTTGGGATTAATAAAAAATGTGACGCATTGGACTTTCTCCAATTGACTAAAATTTTAGAAATTGATAATCTGCTGGATAAATTTCCGGCACACTTATCTGGCGGGCAGCAGCAGCGTGTTGCCATTGCCAGGGCTGTTATAAAAAAACCGGATATTCTTTTTTGTGATGAAGCAACCGGATCACTGGATGAAGCCAATAGTAAAAAAGTAGTATCCCTTTTGCACAGCCTGCAGAAAGCATTTGGAATAACGGTACTATTTGTTACCCATAATTTGCAGATAGCCGAAACGGCTGACCGTGTCATAACCATAAAAGATGGCCGGATATTTCAGGATCTGCAACAGGAAAATCCCATCAGGCCAGAAGAAATGATATGGGGAAGCATATGAGATTAATTTATAAACAGCTTTTCCGGGAATTATTTAAAAACAAAATATATACGGCTTTATTACTTGTTTTGACATTCAGCACATCATTTATGTACTTTTTTGTGCATTTTTCCGTAGATGGAAATATGAGAATTCTAAATGCACTTGCTTCACTGAGTGAAGATCAGCTATTATATCGTAATGGACTTAATTCCAACACGATTCTTGCTGGAAATGTATTATTGGTATTTACATGTATGACAGGATTTGTATTCAGCATGTTTTACTATCGTTTTTTTAAACTGGGGAAGAAACAGATTGGATGTGTAAAAGCCCTTGGATATAAAGACCGGGAAATACGGGGGATATTTCTGGTTTATACAGCTGGGATTACAACAATCGGAGGTTTCACCGGAATCGGTGGTGGATATTTTGCATCTGATATACTGATAAATGCCAGTGAAAAGACATATCTGCAAACGGGGTTAATCAAGGCACTGGATATTAAAAGTATATTGGTGGGGCTTCTGTTTCCATTAGGAGTATTTTTGTTTCTTACCTTTTGTAACTATTTTTATATACGAAGGAAGGAAAGCGGTTTGCTGCTTTCCGGTGTAGCACAGGAATCAAGGTATACCATGGGATTGCGTATTGCAAATAAAATTGTAGCAGTAGTTCCAACAAAAAACCGAAGCGCGCTCCGTCTGGCACTTCGCAAACCGGTAGCTATTATTTTAATCATTATTTCCGTTATGTGTTTTTCAGTAATGTTTATTCTGGGGTATTCCTTGAATTTGAGCAGCCAGAAAATCTTTGATTCCCAGATGAAGGGATACCATTATCTATACGATACACATTTTCATGAGCCAGTCCCATTCACAGCCATAGAACGGGAAAGCCTGCCCTATTTATCTGCTGATGGTGTAATAGAGAAGGGTGGGGAAAAGGTAAATCAGAAAGTATATGGAATAGAAGATGGGAAAGAGCTGTTTGAATTAGTTGATCTGGAGGGAAAACCACTTTTGATTCCGGGGGAAAATGAGATAGTGATTGGAGCTGCCTTAAATGATCTGTATGGGTTTCAGGAAGGAGACAGGATTGTAATGTCCCTGAACCATAAGGATTATGAGTTGGTTATATCGGGTATCGCTTATAATGCCGCGTTAAATTCAATTTATATTTCCAAACAGGAATTGGCACAACGGTTGTCGCTTCCTTCTGATTACTGCAACGGCGTATGGAGTATGAAGGATCTGGACCTAGGAGGTGAAGTGACCACAAAAGCACAGCGGATAGATAAACTGGAACGGGATGCTGTTTCTAATAAAAGCAGTGCGGTTATCAATGAAGTGCTGGGATGTGTAGTGGGATGTATCTTACTGTTTCTTGCCCTTTATATGAATTTTCAGGACAGTACCAGAGATATCCTGATTCTTCACCTGATGGGGTATAAAGTAAAAGAGATACGGAAAATGCTGATTAATATTTACGGTCCAATGATGAGGCTTTTCTTTTTTCTGACTTTGATTCCGGGAATTTTGTTAGTACGCTCTATCCTTCGTATCCTCTCTTTGCAGATTGGGGATTACATCCCTTTTCAGACAGATGGATTTATTCTGGCGGGTATTTTTGTAATGCTTAATCTTGTTTATATGCTGGTACAGGGCAGTTTTCAGGCGGGCATAAAAAGGATTATACGCAATGATGATGTGGCATCTTATACGAGTTCTTAGTGAATCATACAGTCAGGGCTGTTTGATATATTTATTTCTGCCATCTGTATGCCCTGCTTCCTGGAAAATTTGCTTGTAAATGATTATATAGGTGATAAAATGCTGCCCTGCTGATAGAATATCAGCAGGGCAGCGTACATATATGAATCATTATTATGCAAGGAATGCGGGATAGCTCAGCAGTGCACCGCAATTAGATTTAACAGCAAGAAAGTATAGCATACTTCTATTTTAATGTCTGTAGTTTTTATCCTTTGCATAAGTATTTGGCAGAGGTTGCCGGCACTTGTATCCGGATCTTTGTCTGTCATGTATGTTTATTTTGCCGGATCAGTTCTTCCAATTCCAAAATATAATCATTTCCCTGAGTCTCCAGAAGCTGCATCAGCTGTGAACCATAACCGCACGAAGCTAACAAACAGGCATTTTCGTAATTTAGCAGATTATAACTATATTTTTTCATAGAGTTTCTGTCTAACATTTCTGCAATTAAATCTTCTCTGCAACCAAATTGATTCAGCCATGGAAGAGCTGCATTTTCAATATAATAACGGACTTCTTTTGCGAACTTCTCAAGGCTGCGATCATCATTTACAGACCACCATTTCTCTTCACCATAGTATTCATGAGATGGCCGCATTCTGATCTGACAGTCGGATACATAAAAATTTCTATTTTGGATAACCGTATCTTTTTCAAAATACAATCCTATATTCACAGTCAGACTACAGTTTTTATTATGGTTGTATCTGTATTTTTGGACATTCACAATTTTACATAAACCATTATCCTGATATAGTCTGAAATTTTGTCCATTCTGTCTGAAACCCATAGGTTTGAATACCTCTTCAAAGATATTTCTGATTAAAACTTTTATTTTTTGATTTAAGTCATGATAGGCGATTGGATCATCTTTGCTGTCCATAAAGCCGGCAGATTTTGAAATATGAATGTGACTCCCTCCCTTTTCTAATGATGATTTCAATTTCATCTGGCTGTGAAGAACCAAGAGCATGCAAAAAATGTTCTGTGATATGGAGAAACAAGGTTATAAAACAGCACATATTCTGTATTATACAATAGAATTCTGGATTTTTGTTGAAAATTGTATTAAATTGTAGTTTTTTTGACATGATCATTTTGTTCCTTCTTTAGGGGTAGAAGCATATTTTAAAAAAGGAGGAAATGCAGATGGTCACAATAAGTATATGTATGATTGTTAAAAACGAAGAATCTGTTCTGGAAAGGTGCTTATCTACAGTAAGAGGAATTGCAGATGAACTCATCATCGTAGATACCGGTTCCACAGATGATACAAAAGAGATTGCAAAAAAATTTACGGAGCAGGTGTATGATTTTGAATGGTGCGATGATTTTTCAAAAGCCAGAAATTATTCTTTTTCAAAAGCTTCATGCGATTATTGTATGTGGCTGGATGCAGACGATGTACTGCTGGCGGATGATCAGGATAAGTTTTTGGAATTGAAGAAAAATCTGAATCCGGATGTTTCTGTTGTGATGATGAAATATAATACTGCTTTTGATGAGGATGGAAATCCAATCTTTACCTACTACAGAGAAAGGCTGCTGCGCCGTAGTGATTCTTTTCAATGGAAAGGTGCTATTCATGAGGCTATATCTCCATCAGGAAAGATTGAATATAGTGATATTGCAGTTTCACACAGAAAATTGAAAGTAGCAGACCCTATGAGAAATCTGAGGATTTTTCAAAATATGGTTAATAATGGCGTGGCTTTAGTACCTAGGGAACAATTTTACTATGCGAGAGAACTCTATTACCATGGAAAATATGAAGAGTCTTATAGACAATTCAAAGAGTTTCTGGATGGGAAGCAGGGATGGATTGAAAATAATATATCGGCCTGCCAGTTTATGGGATATTGTGATTATAGACTGGAACGGCCGGAAGAAGCACTGTCTTGTTATTTCAGAAGTTTTGAATATGATGAGCCAAGGGCGGAAGTATGCTGCGATATTGGGAAGCATTTTCTGGATTTAAAGCAATATCAGCTGGCAGTTTACTGGTATAAGCTGGCATTGTCTTGCAAGAGGGTTGATGATAAAGGTACATTTGTACAAACAGATTGTTATGATTTTATCCCGTTTATTCAGCTGTGTGTATGCTTTTACGCGCTTGGCGATTATGAAAATGCGGTGATGTATAATGAATCTGCTGGAAAAGTAAGGCCGAATCATCCCTCTTATTTAAGTAACAAAGAGTTTTTTGCAAAATAAAATTAATATCAGAGTGGAGGAAGAACAAAATGTCGAATGATTACGGAAGCCATTATGGCTGCCACAATAATGATGGCAGCAATGAACAGCCTAATAAGGATATGGAGGCATGTGAAACGATCAGGTTAACCTGTAAACCTCACTGTTGCTGCACGGGATCCAGCGGGATTACGGGCCCCACGGGTCCAACAGGTCCGACGGGAGCGACAGGAGCAACAGGAGCAACAGGCCCTACAGGAGCCACCGGTGCAACCGGAACGCCTGGGACAGCAGGTCCAACCGGCCCAACGGGAGCCACGGGAAATACCGGAGCTAACGGTGTAACA
>UQCR01000179.1 GCA_900539655.1 uncultured Robinsoniella sp. | reverse complement strand
CCTCATTTAGGTTCCCTGGCGGAGAAACCGGAACAGATACATAAATTATTTTCTTTAACCAATATTTCTTTCTGCCCGGACATTGCACATTTGGTGGCAGGGGGATCGGATGCCCTGCAAATGATAAAGCAGTATTATGACAGAATTAAATATGTGCATTTAAAAGATCTGAATTCAGAGGGTGAGTTTGTACCCTTGGGAAAAGGAATTATTAATCTGGAAGAAATTATTTCTTATTTATTAGCAAAGGGGTATGAAGGGGACTGGCTCGTTGAGATTGACGGGTATTCCGGAGATCCCAGTGAAGCTTGTGAAACATCTTATGAATATTTAAAAGGAAAACTACTGTAATCAGAGAAAATACGAGGTGGAAGATAAGATGAAGAAAAAAATATTAAGTGCATTATTATCAGCAGTTATGGTTTGCTCTCTGGCAGCCTGCAGCACGACAACCGATACAGTGCAAACGACAGAGGGGAGTAATGAAACTGTCTCCCAGGAAAAGAATGACGGAGAAAGCGCGAAGACGGGAGCGGATGCAACAGACCTCAGTACGACGAAAGAGGATGACACAGAACTTGCCAGGACGGAAAATGATGCAGCAGATAATTCAGATAAAGGGGAGGAAAGTGCTGTTTCCGGAACCGGAGAAATTCTTTCTACGGGACCTAACGGAGAGACTGCCACTCCGGCCGGAGAATTAACGCTGACGGAAGAAGAAATTGCAAAAGTGAAGGAGGGCAAATATACGGCAGCCATTTCTTTCCACTATGGCGGAAATGATTGGTCTACTTCTCAGCTAAAAGGTTTGACAGAGCGATTTGGAGAGCTTGGAATCGAAATTGTTGCTACAACTGATGCTAACTTCTCGGCAGAACAACAGGTGGCTGATATCGAGACTATCATGGCGAAAGACCCGGATGTCCTTGTTAGTATACCTACAGATGCAACAGCAACGGCAGACGCATTCCAGCGTGTGGCGGATGCAGGTACGAAACTGGTATTTATGGATAATGTGCCAAAAGGCTTTCGCGCAGGGGAAAACTATGTGGGAAGTGTTTCCGCAGATAACTACGGAAATGGAGTAATTGCTGCAGATTTGATCGGAGAAGCTTTAAATGGAGAAGGAAAAATAGGAGTTGTCTATTATGATGTGGACTTTTTTGTGACAAATCAGAGACTGGAAGCATTTGAGAAAACCATGGAAGAAAAATATCCAAATATTGAGATTGTATCCAAAATGGGATTCCAGGATGAAAATGGCTGTGATGTGGTTGCAGATGCTATGCTGACACAGAATCCTGATATTCAGGCTATTTTTGCCCACTGGGATATCCCTTGTGAAGGTGTGCTGTCGGCATTACGTGCCGCAGGCAGGGATGATATTCTCCTGGCTACCATCGATTTGGGAAATAATGTGGCAAAAGAGATAGCGGCTGGCAAAATTTTAGGGCTTGGTGCACAGCTTCCGTATGATCAGGGTGTGGCAGAAGCCAACATGGCGGCATATGCTCTGCTGGGAAAAGAAGTGCCGGCTTATGTGGCAGTACCGGCAAAAAGAGTAGATCACTCAAATATACTTCAGGCATACGAAGATGTATATCATGTACCGGCACCGGATTTCCTGAAGGATGCATACAAGGAATAATCATTTGCGGCGGCGAAAAGTAAATTTCAAATATGCTTAAAGCCGCCTTGACAGAAACAGTTAATTTTCACAGGACGCATGAAAGGTGCCTGTGTTATACATGGAGGTCAATATGAGTCAATATGTATTAGAACTAAAAGGGATAAAAAAGTCCTTTGGATCCGTATCGGTCTTAAAGGGGGTGGACTTCTCCCTGAAAAAAGGAGAGGTACATGCCCTGGTGGGTGGAAATGGTGCCGGTAAATCTACGTTGATGAAGATTATGACAGGCGTCTACACCAGGGACGATGGGGAGATCTATATAGATGACAAACAGGTTGTGATTCACAGCACCCATGATGCGAAGAATAACGGGATAGCCATGATTTTTCAGGAACTGTCACTGGTGCAGACAATGACGGTGGCTGAGAATATATTTCTGGGAGAAGAAGTATCCAGACATGGTATCCGGGATATAGCTTATATGAATAAAAAAGCAAAGGAAGTGCTGGATGAACTGGGCATTGATGCAGATCCTGGCACACCTGTCAATAAACTCAGCGTGGGAATGAGCCAGATGATTGAAATTGCAAAAGCTGTATCCAAAGAAGCACGAATACTGGTTCTGGATGAACCAACGGCTGCGCTTTCCGATTCTGAAACGGCAGAATTGTTCAAGATGATCCGTGATTTGAAAGCAAAAGGGGTATCCATGGTATATATATCCCACCGGATGAATGAGATCATGCAGATAGCCGATTCAATTACCATATTAAGGGATGGGGTAATTGTACATAATGATGCCATCAGCAATCTGTCCCTGGATGATATTATTGTCCATATGATCGGTGGGGCGGGTGTGAATAAAAAGTTCGATTGGATAGAGCGGGAATATGATAAAAAGGGTGCGGATATGCTGACGGTTCAGCATTTAAATATTAACAGTAAGCTTAAGGATATTTCCTTCTCTTTGAAAAAAGGTGAAATCCTGGGTTTTGCCGGACTGATGGGAAGCGGAAGGACGGAAATTCTGGAAACTTTGTTTGGTGTCAGGAAAAAAGAAGGAGGTACGGTTCTGTTAAACGGAAAGGCAATCGATGTGAAGAGTACCAGGGATGCTGTGAGGGCAGGTTTTGCTCTCATTCCGGAAGACAGGCGAAAACAGGGGCTGGTGCTGATTCATTCGGTTAAGGAAAATGCTATTTTGCCCATCGTATCAAAACTGAGAAAGAAAAAAATTCTGGTTGATGAAAAAGCAGCGAATGAAATGGTTGCAAAGAACATTGAACAGCTGAATATCATCACCGACGGCATACAGAAGAGAATTAATCTGCTGTCCGGAGGGAATCAGCAAAAAGTTGTAATTGCCAAATGGCTGAATATGAATCCAATGATCATGATGCTGGATGAGCCAACAGCCGGTGTGGATATAGGTGCAAAAACAGAAATTATTGAACTGATCCGGAATTTCGCAGATGAGGGAAAGGGCGTAATTTTTGTGTCCTCGGAATTAACAGAGCTGATGGCAGTCTGTGACCGTATTATAATCCTGTATGACGGAAGGATTACGGGAGAAATAGAACGCAAAGAGATAAAAGCAGAGGAGGAGTTACAGTATGCAATCCAAAAAGGGGAATAGACTTGGCAATTTGCAGTGGGATAAGTATATGGTTTACATTATCTTTATTGCCGTATTTATAGTATTTAGTATTACGCTTGGAAATAAAGGGTTTTTAGGTGCAAATAATCTGATGAACGTCTTAAGACAGACTGCTATGATATCCGTAATGGCAGTTGCCTGCACCTTTGTTATGGCTGCGGGTCAAATTGATTTGACGGTTGGTGCTGTTGCGGCAATGACAGCAATGATCGTGTCTTTGATTCTGAAAAACACCAATTCCATTTTGCTCGCTTTGGCAGCCGGACTTGGATTTGGATGTCTGGTAGGGCTCGTAAACGGTATTTTAATAACGAAACTTCGGCTGCCTGCATTTTTGGCAACGATGGGCATGATGCAGGTAGTCCGGGGAAGCGCCATGTGGATAACGGATACGGCGGCAGTCCCTATTGAAAATACAGGATTTAATTTTGTTTTCGGAGTGGGAAATATAGCCGGCATTCCAGTATTGATTTTATGGACTATTTTATTTTACATAATCGGTATTTTGATATTTAACGAAACAGCATTTGGGCGCCACACACTGGCCACAGGCGGTAATGAGGTTTCGGCAGGGTATAGTGGAATTAATACAGTAAAGGTCAAGATCACAGCATTTATTATGTCCGGAGCCTTTGCAGCATTTGCGGGAATCATGTATGCTGCCCGTCTTCAGGCAGGCCGTTATTCTTATGGAGATGGTGATGAAATGTCTGTTATTGCGGCAGTTGTACTTGGGGGGACCTCAATGTCAGGCGGAACAGGATCCGTAATCGGCGCCTTGTTTGGATCGATACTTATGGGTCTTATTAATAACGCATTGATTCTGGCGGGACTTAGTACAGCGCAGCAGACAATCGTCAAAGGCGCAATAATTGTAATTGCAGTTGCGCTTAGCAATCTGGCGCAGAAGAAAAAGAATTGACAATGGTAATGATTGAGAATTAAAAAATCATATAACAGAGAGGTAAATGACAATGAAAAAATTAAATGTTGGATTAATCGGAGCAGGATTTATGGGAAAAGCACACGTAGTAGGATATTCAAATATGCCAAAATTGTTTTGGCCGGCACCGGCAATGCCTGTGATGAAAACAATTTGTGATATTGTACCGGAAATTGCAGCAGATGCGAAAGAAAGATTTGGTTTTGAAAAATGCTGTTCAGATTACAGGGAAATTATTCAGGACCCGGAAATAGATATTGTAAGTATCTGCACGCCAAACAATGCTCATGCCGAGATTGCGATAGAGGCTCTGAAAGCAGGGAAACATGTGATCTGTGAAAAGCCTATTGCATCCTCACTGGAGGATGCAAAAAAAATGGCAGAAGCGGCAGAAGAAGCGGCGAAAGATGGAATTATCAGCATGAATGCGTATCAGTACCGTAGGGTTCCTGCGCTGGTTTTGGCGAAAAAATTCATAGATGAGGGATCCCTTGGCAAAATATTGAATGTGAGATGCACCTATCTGCAAAGCTGGTCTGCGGATCCTTCTTCACCGTTGTCCTGGAGATTTCAGAAAAAAATAGCCGGAGCCGGTACCCTGGGAGACATCGCATCCCATGTAATTGATATCGCCCAGTATCTTGCAGGAGATATTGATGAAGTGGTATCTATGATGCAGACTTATATTAAAGAACGGCCTGTGCAGGAAGGAGGAACAGATCTTCTGGGTACGGTCAAGATAAATTCCAATGCGAAGAAAGAGCCGGTGGATGTAGATGATGAAGATTCCTTCCTGGTTCGTTTTAAAAGCGGCGCAGTCGGAAGCATCGAAGCTACCAGAAATGCATGGGGGAGAAATAATTATATTACGGTTGAACTTCATGGAACCCTTGGCAGCGTATGCTTTAATTATGAAAGGCTTAATGAGCTGCAGGTTTGCTGGGCAAATGATCCCGATGACAGGCGTGGATTTAAAACTATTTATACGGGTCCTGCACATTTTTATGGTGATGCAACCTGGAATATCCCGGGCATGAATATTGGTTATGGAGAACTGAAAGCAATTGAAATGTTTGATTTTGTAAGCGCTATTGTCAATGAAGAACAGCCTTCTACCAGATTTTCCGTGGGATATGGAGTCGAGAAAGTGTGTGCTGCGGTAGCAAAATCTGCAGGCAGCAGGCAGTGGGAAAAGGTGCAGGAGTAAGCGCTGAAATGAGAGCATGTTATAAATAATTAATCGAATGATTATTTAATGCCAGAGAAGTTTAATGATAGAGAAGGCGGGATAGGTTATGCACAGGGATGTACATGATCTATTCCGTTTTTCGTGTTTTCTAATAACATATGTGCCACTACAGGCGAACAGTTTATAGGGGATCCGCTGAGTAAGACGCTTTGTATATGATAGGTAGTGTGCGGAAAGATGGGGGTGGGCAACTGATATGGACTCCGTCAGCTTGCCGCAGAACTGGTATTTTCTAACCTTTGCGGAGCGCTTTTTGGCGGCACGCGGGCATTCGCTCCGAAATCCTGATGCATTTCGCAGCTCAGTGCCCCCTTCTCTTTCCGTACACTACCTCCATCTACAAAGCGTAATTAATCAGCAAAACCCCAATATAAGTCCTTTAATAGAACCCTATAAAACGTTCGCTCTAGTGTAGAATATTCCTTGTTCTTTGATTAGACCAAGGCTTTGACTTGATTATTCATTTTATAATACTCAGAAAGAAAGATTGCTGTAGGTGGACGAAGATTACATATTGTTTATGGAAATATTTATTTAGGAAATGTTGCAATAAAAAATAAAAATAGAACTTGAAATAATACTATAAGTGTTGTATAATGTAAAAAAGAAATACAGAGATACATTTCAAAAACACTTCTACTTCAAAAGTTCTTAAGGCTCATCACTAATCTGGTACATTTTCAGTACAGTTTCCCTTTAGATTTGATTATTAATTTTTTTGTGTCATTGTATTCGGAATGAATAGGAGGAATTTATGACACAAGAAAAGGATATCGCAGCAAAAATATTTCTGGGTAAGCCGGAACACTTTGCAGACTTATTTAACGGAGCGTGTTTTAACGGAAATCAAATCATACACTCCGAAGATTTGGATCCGCTGGATTCAGCACAGGAATATCTGCCGGGAAAAACGGATGCCGCTAGAAGGTCAGTCCGTAGAAACCGTGACATCATTAAGAAAGCAGCTCTTGGGGCAGATTTTCTGATTCTGGCCTGTGAAAACCAGGAGCATGTTCATTATGCAATGGTAATTCGTAATATGCTGTATGATGCAATGAATTATGCAGACCAGGTAAAGCAATTACAAAGAAACTATAAACAAACAGGGAAATATGGAACTACAGAAGAATTCTTATCAGGCATGAAGAAAAAGGATAAGCTGCATCCTGTTTTTACATTGGTGGTATACTTTGGAGAAAAACCCTGGGATGGCAGCCTGGATTTACACGATATGCTTCATTTGTCCGGTGATATGGAGAAGTTCCTTCCATATTTGCCAAACTATAAATTAAATGTTTTGGATGTAAAAAGGATAGCGCATCTGGAATATTTTCAAACAGACTTAAGAGAAGTATTTGGCATTATAAAATATGCTGATGACAAATGCCAAATGAAAGCCCATGTGGAGAAGAACAGGATCAGATACAGTAAGTTGGCTCGGGAAACGATAGAGATTATTTTTATCTTATTGGGTGAAGATTCAAAGATGGAAGAGATAATAGAACAGGCGCAGGTAAAGAATAAGGAGGAATATGATATGTGTAAAGCATTTGAAGATATGAGAAGTGAAGGCCGAATGGAAGGCCGAGTGGAAGGAGAAAGGATGTTTGCAGAGCTAACGTTACATTTAATAAATGATAATCGAACCATAGATTTGAAAAAAGCGGTAACGGATAAAGATATAAGAGAAAATCTATATCAGGAATACAGTTTGGCATGACAGTATATTCCTTGAAATGGATACTACTGAGGCTGTAAAACCAGCTGGTTATGCATGATATGAGCACCGGTTTCCGGTGCTCTGCTTGGTTTTGGGGCTGCGTCACTTACCCCAATTATTATAATATATTTGCTTAAAGTGCGCAGCAATGCTAATCTTTCGAAAAAATATAATTTGGATTTTCCTTCAGTGCCAGCTTTAAAGCAGAAGAAGGCTCCTCTTTGAACACCTTCTTCCATGATTTTAAAAGGTTTTCTGGCGTGACAACAATTGGTTCAATGCCGATAAAAGAAGGAGTCTTTTTATGAAGCAGGGCATTGGCGGCAGCCATGGCAATTGCCTGTCCCTGTTCATAGGAACATTGGGCACTGATCATCTTGATCATCCCGCCTTTCGCCAGGTTCTGTGCAATCGAGTAATCCAAGTCTCCGGTTACAATGGCGATATCCGTGCGTTCCATCTGGGTTAAGGCAGCCATTGCTTCCATTGCAGGCCCTTCCCATGAAATGTAGAGTGCCTCGATTTCAGGATGCCGTTTAACCAGATCCAGTGTTTGCTTAAATACGTCTTCTTCGGAGCAAAAAGCAATTGTACCGCAGACCTGGAGCTCGGGGTATTCTTCGGTAATTACCTGTTCGGCTGCCCGGTCTCTCTGGTTAGTAGCGTAAAAATTGGCGCCGTGTTTGATAAATGCCAGCTTTGTGAGGCCATGCTTTTGCATATATTCGCCCAGACCATGTCCTATATTGCGTCCATGAGAGTGCTCGTTGACGGAAACACAGCAGACATAATCATCCGGTGTCAGTCCATCCGGGACATTGGTAATTAAAATCAGTTTGGAAGAGCTATGGGTAATATTTTGAAAGGCGTGGGCAGTTTTTTCATTATCTGTCGGTATGGCGATCAGAATATCGGGTTCCAAAAGTTTAAGGCTTTCCAGTTGCCTGCACTGCAGTTCCGGATTAAAGTGGGCATCAGTAATCGCTATGATAGATATGCCCAGATTGTCAAAAATATCACGGATTCCTTTCTGGTGCAGCTCCATCCAGGCTTTACCTGCATAGTGGAATGAAATTGCTGCTGTGTAATTTTTTTCCCTCAGGGTTTGTTCTTCGGAGGGGGTCAGAGCGAGGGAATCAATGGTTTCTGCCTTTTCGCCAAAGGGACCTCTGCCGATGCCGCAAGTAGAATCTCTCACATTTAGTTTGGAGGGAAGTACTACTTTTTTGTACGGCAGCAAGGTAGGGGAATTAATGCGCTCTATCAGTGCGCTTACAGCCTGGTTTGCAATTTCAGCGGTATTCTGCTCTACGGTTGTAAGCGGCGGATTGTGCAGTGCTGCCCAGTCAAACTCATTGAATACTACAAGTGAAACATCATTTGGGCAGTTGATATCATCGGCAGACATATAGTGCAGCAACGGAAGCAGAATAGAATAATTTGCAGCCAGTATGGCAGTAGGTGCGTCATATCCCGTAAAAAGCTGGTTCAGGACATTATAAATATCCTGTGAACTATGCAGATTAGTCACAATATATTTTGGATTGGCTTCAATCCCATATTCCTCCAGCGCCTGGGTAAAGCCTGTAAGCCGTTTGGGAGAGCGGTCCTGGGAAGAACCCA
>UQCR01000178.1 GCA_900539655.1 uncultured Robinsoniella sp. | reverse complement strand
CGGCGGGGGATCCCAAAGCTGCCATAAAAAAATTCATAGATACCGTAAAGGCAGTGGGGTAACAGGCAAAGGTTTCATCGTAACCGGAGGGTTCTAAAAGTATGGAGAAATCAAAAAAGATGAAGGCGGCTGTTATAATAGACAGTCCAAGAAGGATTGTAATAGAAGATTTAAATATTCCTGAATGCAAACCGGATGAGGTGCTTGTACAAGTAAAAGCATGTGGCTTGTGCGGTTCTGATATTCATGGCTTTATGGATGAAGAGTCTAAAGGGCGGGTAGCCGGTTTGGTTATGGGGCACGAGCCCAGCGGTATTGTGGCAAAATGCGGATCAAATGTAAAAGATTGGGTTCCTGGGGACAGGATAGTCATCAACCCGCAGTTTTTCTGTGGAGAATGCTATGCCTGCAAACATTCCTGGTTTAACATTTGTGAAAATGGAGGGATTATAGGATCTTCTTTAAGAGGGTTCAAACAAGGTGCTATGGCGGAATTTGTCGTTGTTCCAAAGGCAAATCTTCATGCACTTCCGGAAGGCCTGAGCTTTGAAGAAGGTGCTATGATTGAACCGGTCGCAAATGCAATCCATGCGGTAAACCGCGCGGGAGTACAGATTGGAGACTGTGTTGCGGTTGTAGGAGCAGGGACCATCGGTTTATGTATGATTCAGGCGGCAAAGTTGGCTGGAGCAAGCCATGTGGCAGCAATTGACATTTCCGATTTTCATCTGGATATGGCACGCAGCCTTGGAGCTGATATCGTAATTAATTCTTCCCGGGCAGACCCTGTTGAAGAGGTAAAGAAGAGTTTTCGTGGAATCGGAGCGGATGTAACTCTGGAAGCAGTTGGTGTAGGTGAGACATACAGGCAGGCATCCCTGATGACAAGAAAAAGGGGAACGCTGGTACTGTTTGGAGCGGCTAAAGAGACGGCGCTCATGCATCTTTATCCTTTCCTGCACCGTGAATTAAATATGGTTGGCTGTACGGGATTTGATGTTGAAGTTGATATTGGCCTGCAAATGATTTTAGAAGGGAAAATGCAGGTAAAGCCACTGATTACTTGTAAATATCCGATAGAACAAACAGAAGAAGCAATAAAGAAAGCTATTAAAGACAGTGATAACGTTCTGAAAATTATATTGGTTAATAAAAATTAAGTTGGCATAAGAAGTTGTAACTTAGATTTATAAATACTTATATGCACTCAGGAGGTATCTATGATAAAAGAATTACTACAAGAACTAAGCTGTTTGCCAGGAGTATCCGGCTATGAAGATTGTATTGGAAAGTATATGCGCCGTCAGTTTTCAAAGTACTGCAACAACGTTACTACTGATACGGCAGGCAATCTGATCGCGGAATTTAGATCCCGTAATCCCAAAGGAAAAAGAGTGATGGTGTTTGCACATATGGACCAACTGGGTTTTGTTGTAAAACGAATTGACAGGGCTGGTTTCCTTAGGATAGAACGTTTGGGAGGGATCCCTGAGAAAATTCTTCCCGGTCTTGAGGTTCAGGTCCGTAACCGCAAAGGTGATTGGATAGGGGGAGTAATAGGCAACAAATCCCACCATGTTACAGATGCCAGTGAAAAGTACCGAGTGATTCCGTTACAGGAACTATATGTTGATCTGGGATTAAGTTCATCAATAGAAGTAGAGGAATTAGGTATTCTGCCGGGCTGCCCGGTGGTATACAAGCCCAGATTTGTGCAGCTTACAAATGATAGATGCTATGGAACCGCGCTGGATAACCGGGGAGGATGTGCAATTCTTTTGGATTTAGCAGAAAAACTGTCTGCAAATCCGTGTGATTTTAATGTATATATTGTAGGAACCGTTCAGGAGGAATATAACCTGCGAGGTGCTATGATAGCCTGTGCATCAGTAGAGCCTGATTTCGTAATAGCGCTGGATGTAGCAATAACAGGAGACACCCCGGATATGCAGGAGATACTGCCGGTTTCTCTGGGGGCGGGACCTGTGATGAGTATGTATAATTTTCATGGCAGGGGAACTTTAAATGGGACCATTCCTCATCCATACCTTGTAGAAATGACTGAAAGAGCAGCGGCAGACTTAGGTCTTAGGCTGCAGAGAACTGCATCCTGTGGAATCCTTACGGATGCATCTTATGCCCAGCTTTATGGTAAGGGGGTACCTGCTATTGATTTGGGATTTCCATGCAGATATACTCATACAGCAGTTGAGCTTTGCAGCATAACGGATTTGGAACAGCTTTCAAGCCTGGTTGAAGAAATATTGAGACAAACACAGGGTGATATTGATTTTACACGTAAATACGAATAGCATTGCGGGGGAATCACTATGGCTAAAAATTATCTGATGGGCATTGATATTGGTACTTCCCAATCCAAGGGTGTGATAACAACACCAGAGGGGAAAATAATCTCGTTTGAAGCAGTCTCACATGAAACAGTAAGTAAACAGACGGGTTATTTTGAACATGATCCGGAGCGAATATGGATCCATGATTTTAAATATCTGGTAAGGCAGCTGCTTGCCAAAAGCAGTATAGAACCAGAAAATATACGATCCGTTGGTATCAGCGCAATAGGGCCATGCGTTGTAGTTACCAATCAAAAAGGGCAGCCCTTAAGAGATGGTATTTTATATGGAATAGATACACGGGCAGAGAAGCAGATACGGGAAATGGAAGAAATGTATGGGCAGGAGTTCTTACAGAAACACTGCGGAAACATATTAACCTCTCAATCCGCCGGACCGAAAATTTTGTGGATTAAAGAAAATGAGCCAGAGATATTTCGTCAGACGAAGATGATTATGACATCCACTTCTTATTTAGTTTACAGGCTGACAGGAAGTAACGTGATGGACTATTACACCGCCTGTGCGGGTTATACCCCCCTATTTGATTATGAGCACATGTGTTGGGATGAGAATATTGGTAAGGAACTGGGCTGTTGGGAGATGATGCCGGAATTATTATGGTCTACAGATCAGGCTGGAGTAGTTACGAAAAGCGCGGCAGACGAAACCGGGCTGGCAGAAGGTACCATTGTTAATGTGGGGACATGTGATGCGGCGGCCGAAGCCGTAAGCGTCGGTGTTATTAGTCCGGGAAAAACCATGTTAATGCTGGGAAGTACGGCATTCATGATATCCGTGCTGAACCAGCCGGAGAGAGATGTGAGGATGTGGAGCGCGCCCTATCTGTTTCCGGGAACATTTAGTCTGTTAGGGGGTATGAGCGCAGCAGGAATATTAACAGAGTGGTATATAAATGAAATTGGTGGAGAGCATCGCTGCAGGGCTGGACAGATGGGAACGGATGCATATGAGGAATTGATTCATGAGGCAGAAATGATTCCTCCCGGATGCGACGGATTAATAGCCCTGCCATACTTTTGTGGGGAACGAACCCCTATTCTTGACAGCGATGCAAAAGGTGTTTTTTTCGGTCTGAATCTGAAGCATACACGGGTACACCTTTACAGGGCGTTGCTTGAAAGTATAGCCTATGGTATACGAGACAATTTTCAGGTGTTTGATGAATATGGGAATCAGGAAAATGAGGTAGTAACAGTTGGAGGAGGCTGCAAGAATCTGCTTTGGCTGCAAATCATTAGTGACGTTACCCAAAAAAAGCAGACTGTTTCAGAGGTTACTTTTGGAGCAGCATATGGAGATGCTTTTCTGGCAGGAATTACTGCAGGAATGGTTCAGAAGGAGGGGATTGACCGATGGAATCATGAAAAATATAAAGTCATGCCTGATCAATCTATAGAAAATTTGTATAATTCTAATTTTAGATTATATAAAGAACTTTATGAAAAAACTAAAATGCTTATGAAGAGAATATAGCTGTAACAGTATCACGAAGTGAAGTATCCGCAGACCTGTCTGCGGTATTCAGGAGGAATAAGTATGGAGAAAAAACGATTTACAGCGATTATATTAATAGTAATTTTGATAGTAAGTATGCTGGCAGGATGTGGGAATGGTGAAAAGGAAGAAAATGCAAACAGCGAAGATACAAAAAAGAAAGAGGAGAGTACGGTAACACTAAATGTTATCCTGTCGGAAAATGACCAGACAAAGGACTTGATCAAATATTTTGATAAGTTTAAAGAAGAAACGGGTGTCAGTATTAATTATGAGATTATGGCTGAGTCCAGTTACATGGACAAGATGACATTGGGAATGTCAGCCAATAATCAGCAGTATGACGTGGTCATGGCATCTCCGGCAACCTTGGGTACACTTTTGGATGGAGGCTGGGTACAGTCTTTGGAACCGTATTTGGAAGACAGTAATTTAACCGATAAAGCTTGGCTGGACGGATTATCAGACTCTATGCTGTCTGTAGCAGAACGTGATGGTAAAAGGTATGCGGTTCCTTATAATATGGGAGTTAATATACTTTATTATAACAAAGCAATGTTCAAAGACGCAGGTTTGGATCCTGAAAAACCACCTACAACTCTTTCCGATGTGCTTTCTGCAGCTGAAAAGCTAAACGATCCGGAACATGGTAAATATGGTATATCATTCAGGGCAACCAGAGAAGGAAATGCAAATACATTTCTTTGGGCAATGCTATGGATGGCATGTGGAGGAAGCTGGGAGGATGCGAGCGGAAAGTTACAATATTCTGCCATCGGCGGACCGGAGGCAGTAGAAGCAACGGACTATTTTGCAAAGTTCCATAAATTTGCACCAGTTGGAATTAGCAGTTACGGCTATGAAGAGGCACAGCTGGCATTTGAACAAGGTTTAACTGCAATGTGGATTGATACGTCTATATTAGCAAGCAACATTTTGAATACGGATGAATCAACAGTTGCAAATGATGTGGGGTTTTCAGCATTTACACAAGGCCATGCAATCGGTTCACCGTGGATGTTCTTAATGGCTTCTGAGACAGAGCATCCCAAGGAAGCGTGGAAATTCCTCCAGTATGTTTCAGGATATGATGTGCAGATGGCGCAGGTGAAATCAGGGGTACAGACAGGACCTGTACGTACAGATGTATTGAATGACCCGAATATTGACAAATACTTTAATGCCGAATTAGCAAAAGCAGTTAATTATGGCCTTGAGCATGATCCTATCAGCAATTATTTTCCTGCTATTAATGAGATGACAGAAATACGTAGTCTGCTTGCTGTAAAGATAGCGGATGTTGCATTGGAAAAACAAGATTCGCAAACTGCTATAACTGATCTGGGAGCAGAGGTGAATGATCTGCTTAAACGGGACGGTGTTATCCAGTAGACAATAGAGAGAGGCGCAATGCCGGCATTGCATATTAAGTATAATCCCGTGATTGAGCGGTGCAGGCATTGCCTAGAATAGGCGGAATATATGTATAAAACAAAAAAGAAAATACTAAACGTGAGTTTAAACGTTGTGACAGGCATGATTGTTCTGGTATCCCTATTTCCTTTATACTGGCTGATCTCTACATCAATGAAAAGCAAAGCAGAGGCTTTTGGGTTGCCGCCAAAATGGCTTTTTGTACCAGATATCAGTAACTATGCAGAATTACTGCATAATACAGCATTTTTGGGCAGCCTGTGGAATACGTTTGTGATTGCCCTGTGTACTACCTTTTTTGCACTTGTTTTTGGGGTGATGGCAGGATATGCGTTGGCTAGAAATAACAGTAGATCAGGGAATATTATGGGGATAGGCATTATACTGGCGCGCATGATACCCCCCATGGGAATTATTATACCCTTCTTTATCATATTCAACTATTTTTCCTTGACGGATAACTATACCAGTATTGTATTAATCTATCTGACTACGGTGCTTCCGTTTGTAACCTGGCTGATGATGGGGTTTTTTCAGGGGGTTCCAAGGGAATTAGAGGAAGCAGCGCTGATTGATGGATGCAACAGGGTGGGAACCTTTGTACGTATTTGCCTTCCCGTAGTAACGCCGGGAATTGCTACCTGCGCAATGTTTGCATTTATGATGTCATGGAATGAATACTTTTATGCGGTTATTATGACAGGAAATAACACGAAAACAGCATCTATTTATATACAGTCATTTGTCAACAGTTCGGGTACGAACTGGGGCTCTCTGTGTGCAGCATCTGTGCTCGTTATCTTGCCAATACTGTTGTTCACAATTTTCTGTCAAAAGAGTCTTGTTAGAGGATTAATGGGAGGAGCTGTCAAGGGATAAATGAAAATTAAAACAAAAAAAATAAAACTGCCAAATTACAAGAGAAAAGATAAAAGAACCTTATTTTTTTTAACAATGCCATCTTTTGTTATCTTGTTCATCCTCACAGTTGTCCCTTTAGTATTCTCACTGGGCATTTCAATGTTTGACTATAACATTACCAATGCAAAGAATATTAAATTTGTAGGGCTTGCTAATTTTATCAGAGCAGTCAGGGATAATTATTTTACATCTGCAATCTTGGTCACTGTAATACAGGTGGCGGCAACGGTGGCGGGACAGATGGTACTGGGAATGCTTATTGCACTATTACTGTCCAGGGAATTTAAAGGTGCGAAGATTATGCGATCCTTGTATATTATACCGATGATGATTACACCGGTTGTTTCCGGTATTATGTGGAGAATGATGTTTAATGCGGATTTAGGAATCGTTAATTATATGCTTGGAAAGCTGGGGGTACCTTCTATAAACTGGCTGGGTTCTCCCGGCACAGCACTGGCGACCATTATCATTACAGATATCTGGCTTTCCACACCGTTTGTGACGATGATATTATTGGCGGGAATTCAGGCCATCAGCAATGATTATTACGACGCGGCAGCAATGGACGGAGTGAATACATTACAAAAGTTCTGTTATATTACTCTGCCATTGACAAAACCTATGGTTCTGCTGGCACTTCTTTTTCGCATTATGGATGCCATCAGAAGATATGACTCAATCATGGCAATGACTGCCGGAGGTCCGGGGATTTCAACGCAGACACTGAATATCTATGCTTATTATCAGGGATTTAGCTATTTTAACATAGGATATAGTTCCGCGCTGTCAATGATATTGCTGATCAGCATCTTTGTTATATCTATAATTCTTCTTAAAAAAATAAGAAAGGCTGGATAAAGAATATGCCGGATTTAATCGTGCAGCTCGCTGTGCTTTTAAATGCGGTATTTTTTTGATCAAAGCTGGTAGTCCATAATTACACTTTTCTTATAATATTGGAGTTTTATTTTCGCCTGGTTTTTCTTATAATAGAGACATCAAAAGCAGAGGGGAATTTGCAGCGAGTCTTTAATTATTTCCTGAAACGTTTCCTTTAGGCTTTTTTCTTCCGGACTTTAATGCTATACTTAATATGATTTTTTAAAGTACAGAATAAGTATTTTTGAATCTGGTATGAGTAGTTTTTCATGCGGGTTCTCAATAGCAGAATAGAGTGTGTTTTGACGTACAGTCGGCAGAAAGCAAAGCTAAAATACGCTCTAAGTCAGGAGGAAAAATGGTAGTATTTGATAAAGATTTATGTATCGGATGTGGGGCGTGTGTAGAGGACTGTCCCGGCAGTGCAATCAAATTAGAAGAGGGAAAGGCCCAGTCCTGCAGGGCATGTATCCAGTGCGGGCATTGTGTAGCGATCTGCCCTGTAAAGGCGGTAAGTATTCCGGAGTATGAGATGAATGAGGTAGAAGAATATGTGGAAGCTGATTTTAAAGTCTGTCCCGACCAATATCTCCGTGCAGTGAAATTTCGCCGAAGTATCCGCAGCTTTAAGGACCAGATTCTGGAGAAAGAAAAGCTGGAGCGTATACTGGATGCAGGACGTTATACTGCCACTGCAAAAAATATGCAGGCATGTACTTTTGTGCTGGTACAGGAACAGTTGGAAGAATTCCGGGAATTGTTATGGAAAGAGATCCCGGGTGTATTGGACATTCTGAAGGAAACCGCTCCGGATTATGAGAGAGCTTTCAGAAGCTTTTATAAAAAATGGATGCGTAATCCAAAGGATGATACCTTTTTGTTCAATGCTCCCGCATTTCTTGTGATTGCTTCCCAAAATCCGCTGGATGGAGGGCTGGCGGCAGCAAACATTGAGAATATGGCTGTGGCGGAAGGAGCCGGTGCATTATACAGCGGTTATATGATGCGGGTTCTGGCAACAAGCCCGGCATTGCGGGAATGGCTGGGCATTGGAGAAAAAAAGGTATCCTGCTGTATGCTGCTTGGATATCCCAACGTGAAATACCGCAGAACTGCGCCAAGGCGGAAAGCAGATATTATCTGGCGATAAAGGTATCATAGAATTTAATAATAACAATTGCAAAATTTTACCTGATTATTTTTGCCTGAGATACAAAAACTATCCTTAAGATAGGAGGTATGAACATGGCAAAAGCAGGTATGAGAAGACCAAGTCCTTATGACCCAAAGAATCATGGCACAGAAAATCATGAACGGATGCATCACCCGAAAAATGAACAGGCACAGGTTCCGGAAATTCAGGGAGCTGCGAAAACCGGAAATGCAAAGGCAGGTCCAGTCAATGCTCCAAACTGGGCAAGAGATGACTACAAGGCAGGAAGTAAGCACGAATAAGTAGAGTATAGCTTTATCATTCTTAATGTACTGTGAAGAAAACAGAACAATCAGAGATAAACTTTCTAAGAGCGGGGAAGACAAAATCCCGCTCTTATTTTAGGTGACAGAGCATTGTTCATAGACTAATACTACAGCGAACGTTTTATAGGGTTCTATTAAATGACTTATATTGGGGTTTTGCTGAGGAAGGGACGCTTTGTGTAATATAGGTAGTGTGCGGAAAGATGGGGGTGGGAAACTGATATGGACTCCGTCAGCTTGCCGCAGAAC
>UQCR01000177.1 GCA_900539655.1 uncultured Robinsoniella sp. | reverse complement strand
TAAGCGGGCACTGAGCTGCGAAATGCATCAGGATTTCGCAGCGAATGCCCGCGTGCCGCCAAAAAGCGCTCCGCAAAGGTTAGAAAATACCAGTTCTGCGGCAAGCTGACGGAGTCCATATCAGTTTCCCACGCCCATCTTTTCGTACACTACCTCCATCTACAAAGCGTCCTTACTTAGCTAAACCCCAATATAATGCATTTAATAGAACATTACAAATCGTTCGCTGTAGTACTAGGGGTAAGGAAATATATAAGATATCAGGCAGGTTGAGTATCTGAAAAAAATTTTAGTATCTGTGACAAAAGGATGTATTGATTTGTTATATATATGAGATCTCAAAATTAAGTAAAAACAAACGAACGAGAAAGGAGGGGGTACTTGTTTGGATGATAAAATATTAGAGGTATTTGAGTGCTATAAAGATATGGTTTTCAGACTGGCATTGAGCTACACAAAATGTATTGCAGATGCAGAGGATATCAGCCAGACGGTCTTTATCAGGTTATTTGAAAATTATGCAAAAATAGAGCCAGGAAAAGAAAAGGCATGGCTGTTAACGGTTACTGCAAACCAAAGCAAGAATCTTCTGAAATCCTTCTGGAGAAAAAAAACAGAGCCTTTGGAAGATATCTACTCATTTGAATACCCGGAACAAAGCAGTGTTTTTGTTCATGTAATGGAGTTGAAACCAAAATACAGGGTTATTGTATACCTTCATTATTATGAAGGTTATGGTTCAAAAGAAATTGCTAAGATACTTGGAATTACTCAGTCAGCAGCAACAACCAGATTACAGCGGGCGCGCCGGATACTGAGGATTAGATTAGAGGAGGAGAGAGATGGAGAATTTGTACAAGCAAAGTATGGATCAAGTGAAAATGTCTCAGGAATGTGCAAAGAGAATCCGTAAAGATTTTTCCTGTTGTAGTTCCAGGGGGGCAGCAGAGAAAATGAACCCCAATTTCAAAAGACCGTTTAGAATGAACAGGGCAGCCATAGCTATAACGGCATTTCTCATCTGTTTATTATCAATAACTACGGTAGCATATGCCGCTACAAATGGTCAGATATTTGATTATGTATATTCATTTTTTAGTGGCGGCGGAATCAGATATGAGGAATATGAGAATGGAGAATCTGCTTCGATTGTTACCTCAGGAGATGAGAATTTCGCTCCCGCCGTTATGGAGAATGGAAGATTGTACTTTGTAGCAGCCGGAAACCATGTGGATATTACGGATCAGATATCGGAAGAAGAGCCATTTCTTTTTGAGATCACCGATGATCAGGGAGTGATTCACAAATACATTATTGGAGGACTACCTCAGGAAGAGCATTTTGGTTATGAGGAATTTTTGTTTGATGAGAAAGGAGACTGCCTGGGAAGTACAGGCTGTTATGGCAGTCAAATAAAAGAAATAGTGGAAGAAAGTTCTTTTGAAGAAATTGCCTGGTTAAAAAAAGGGAAAGCAAAGCTGGGAATGGAAGATTATTAAAATTATACTAGTTGAAAAAAGCAATACACCGGGAAGCTATGTATGGAATATGCGTTTACAATAAGAGTTGGGGGATTCTCCCAGCTCTTTTTTAAACATATGGCTAAAAGCAGCGATATCATTGTATCCCAGCTTTTCGGCTAAAGCAGTTATTTGTACATTTCCTGCGGAAAGCTGTTTTTTCGCATAGTCAATTTTGAGATAACGGATGTATTCCAGGAACGTTTTTCCTGTTTTCTTCTTCAGCAGCTTTGTAACGTACTGTCTGGTAAATCCAAATTTATTGCATAACTGGTCCAAATTAAAATCCTCGTCTAGAAAGTGAAGATACATGTAAGCGGCAATATCATCACCGGTAGTGCTGTTCAATGATAGTCCTCTTGATTTTTGAGTCATGTGTTGAAGTATATTTTGAAAGAGGCCTTGGTTTTCTAAAAGTGTATTTTGACGGTATTGTGTTACCAGATTTCTGACAAGTTCCAAAAGGGTATCTGAACAGGAAGCGTGCATAGGCAGCTGCAATTTAAAATAGGGCGGAAACATGCCGGAGCCAGTATCCAGGATTTCCATGGACGGCGCAGTGGCAATTCCACGGCTATTTATACGCCATTCCTCCATAGGCATAAAGTGAATGAAGTAAAAGGATGCCGGGGCAGACTGGGGATGTACCCCATAGTGAAGCAGATTAGGAGTCTGGATAAACCAATCCCCTTTCTTTAAAATATAAAGCTGGTTATCCTCCATAATATGTATACAGCCATAACGCACAAACATGATATTAAAAGCGGGAAAGATTCTTTTTACATGAACCTCGTTAGGCACAAAGTCTTTTTGCCCGCAATAAATAAAACAAGGCATGCTGTGGGACAGATTAGACAGATAGGATGTTTTAAATGTAGATGCGGGCATAAATTTCTCCTTTATTATTTCATCTTATAAATTCTGATCGCAAATCGTATAAATGTTCAAAAACACATTGGATGTCCTAAAAGTTTCCAAAATAACAAATGACAGTTCCGGGCAAACATATACTTTCTTAAATATATGCTATATAATCATCCTTGTCAACCGACAAAAAATGTAGAATCAGGAGGAACATGACCACGATACCATTATCAGAAAAAAATATTTCAAATATTCCATTTATCACAAATAAAGAGATGGAACAGATCTATAAAGAACTGCAAACACCATACAAGTGGGGAGCAGTTATCAAAATCAAGAATAAGTTAACGGACTGTCCCACAATATTTCAGAAAGACGGGATATGGTATATGATGTACACAGCCATTGATCCCGGTGAAGAAAATATGGGGTATGATACCTATCTGGCTGTAAGCTCAGATTTACTGCATTGGGAGGAGAAAGGCAAGATACTCACAAGAACTATGGAAAGCTGGGATGGTTTCCAGATAGATGCAGGATTGGCGTTAATGGATACTGCCTGGGAGGGAGAACATGAGCTGCATTCTTATGGGGGGAAATATTGGGCAACCTATATTGGGGGAGCACTGCCTGGCTATGAGACACCTCCCTTACATATTGGACTGGCATGCAGTGAAGATCCCACCCAGTCAGCAGAGTGGGATAGAAAGGAAAATCCCATATTGCGCATGGATGATGAGGACTGCAGATGGTTTGAGGCTTTTACTTTGTATAAATCCTATGTATTTCAGGATGATGCGGAAACTTTAGGATATCCGTTTGTGATGTTTTATAACTGTAAAGGTGCTGCTGATATGCCGGAGCGTATCGGAATTGCTGTGTCAGAAGATATGGAAAACTGGGAACGTTATGGAGCGGAGCCTGTTATAGATAACGGTGATACTCAGGGGAATTTTATTTCCGGTGATCCTCAGATTATTAAAATAGGGGATTTATGGGTAATGAATTATTTTATAGCGATGTCAAAAGAGGGAAAATGTACGGCTTTTGACACATTTGCGGTCTCCCGTGATTTGGTGAACTGGAGAAAGTGGGAAGGAAAACCATTGATAGAGCCTAAAGAGGAATGGGAGAATACATTTGCCCACAAGCCATTTTTACTGAAACACAGAGGGATTGTTTATCATTATTACTGTGCATGCAATGACAAACAAGAACGCTTTATTGCAGTGGCAACGTCAAAAATGTTGTGAGAAAAAATTCCGCCCCGCGGAAACAAAGACAAATAGAATGGAGAATAGTATTCTATTTGTCTTTGTAAAAGTACATCAAGTTATTTTTTATCGTTCTGGGATTTCATCTTTGCTTTATTAAAATACATTGCATTATCAGCTCTTTTGAATACATCCTGGAATGTAAAGTCTGTTGCTTCTGAGTATACCGCGATTCCCTTAGCTACAGAAATTTTGATTTTATTATGAGGCTGTTCGTTGTAAACATCGATATCATGCTGCATCTGACTCAGGAGCTGAATACTATTTTTATAATCTTCTTTTTCCAATAAAGCAACAAATTCATCTCCACCGATCCGATAAATAGGACTTTGTTTGAACGTGTTGCAGATGATTTTACAGGTATCAGCGATTAGAATATCACCGAAGTCATGTCCATAGGTGTCATTCACAGTTTTCAGACCATTGATATCAAATACAATTACGGCAAATTCAGGACGTTTTAACCTTGCAAGTTCATCCATCTGATTTGCAACTTCTAAGTATGCAGTCTTGTTTTTTACTCCGGTAAGAGGATCACGGTATGCAAGCTCATTAATATAGGAAATATATTTGTGAAGATGTTTTACGGTTTCGCGAAAGCTTTCAGCTAAAGTTCCTACTTCATCTTTGGAATGATGTGTTATGGAAATACTTAAATCACCAGCGGCTATTTTTTGTGCGGCATCAGTTAATTCCAGAAGCGGTTTCACAAGACGTCTGGTAAAAATAAAGGTAAATATAATCGTAAGTGCAACAATCACAAAAGATGCTATTAATATCTGAAGAATTAGCTGATTTGCCTGTTTGTCAATATCAGAAGTAGGAGCGGCAAGAACCAGACGCATGCCATTTTGCAGACTTCGAAATGAAGCTTTTCGCTGATAGCCATGATAGTTATAAGTAATCAGTGATTCCTGACTGGAATCTTTCAGAAGTGCTTCTGCCGCTGCACGAAATTCTCCATTATTATAATCCATTAAAGAGGTACCCCTGGGCAAGTCCTGATGGTAGATAAGATTTGCATTTTCATCAGTTAAATAAGCATAACCATTCTCATAAACAGTCGTCTCTTCAACAATTGTCTGAAGTACGCTAAAATCGATATCCATACCAACAACGCCGATAAATACATCATTTGCGTAAAACGGAATAACATAAGAAATCATCTCTATATTAATGTTGTCATTAAGGTAAGGTTCCATCCAGGTTCCCTTTTTGTTTTTTGCAGGTTCATAAAACCAACCAACTCTGGAAGTATCCGATGGGTCATAGAGGGATAGATTTGTAGGCTCCAATGACTTAAAAGTACTGTCAGTACTGCTTTTACTGCAAAACAGTCCGGATGTGGGACTGGTATATTCCGGGTTGTAACGAATATATACGGTCATAGCACCTTCGGTATTTGCGGCAGCATTTATAGCAATGTCCGTTAAATGCTCGGTAAATTGATCTACATAAGAAGAATCTTTCTTAAATTTATCAGTGTCTACGATCTGTCTTGAAGCATATAGAGTCAGCGTGTTAACCGATTGTTCAATCCGGGACAACAGAGCACTGATTTCCTTAGACTTATTTTCACATAATAAATTCATGATTTGGGCAGAATCTTCCGACACAGCTTTTTTCGAACTTAAAATACTGAAACTTCCAATCACAAACGAAGATAACAGCATGCATCCCAAAACCAGTGCAATAACTTTTGTCTTTAATGATTTCATGAGAAATCGCTCCTTTTTCGTAAATTTGTAGTTCTTTTTTTATTTTACTACAGCTACCACATCAGTTATATAACAGGTCCGCATAATTATGATGACAACAGGGAGGAAGGAAAAAAGAAGTTTCCAGTTATATTATGTAAAAATATTTATTGACAATAGTTACAAACTCTAATAGAATGAAAGTGCTTGCTTGCATAACAGAAAGCATGACAGAAAGGCGAGAAGAATATGGATGAAACAAGCCAAAAAATCATAGATGCAGCGATGACACTGGTAAGAAGCAAAGGTTATGTTGCAACAACAACGAAGGATATTGCCAAATTAGCGGGTGTAAATGAATGTACCTTATTCCGGAAATTTTCCAATAAAAAGCAGATGATAATGTGTGGTATGGAGCAGGAAAAATGGCGGGGAAATATTACTCCGGAAGTATTTCAAAATGTACAATGGGATTTGCAGTCAGACTTGGAAATGTTTATGGCAGAATATATGAACCGAATAACTTCTGATTTTGTTAAACTCTCCATTGGACTTCGGGCGCCGCAGATCTATGATGAAGTAGCGCCTCTGATTATGAAAATACCCCAGGCATTTATTTCTTCTCTTATAGCATATTTTGAAAGAATGGAGCAGAAGGGGATAATACCTCATTCTGATTTTGAATGTCTGGCCATGACAATTTTTTCAAGTACATTTGGATATACGTTTCTTAGTGCTTCTTTTGAACAGAATCTTGTTAAAACTAACAGGGATACTTTTATAAAACAAACGGTTACAGCATTTGTTCATGGAATAATGAATAAATAATTCGACGGTACCATCTCTTGGATAGTACCGTTTAATAATAATCAAAAAGCAAGCAAGTACTTGCATACTAAAAAGGAGGAATCGAAAATGCAAATATCAGGAGCAGAGTTATTTGTGAAAGCATTAAAGGAAGAAAAAGTAGATACAATATTTGCTTATCCCGGTGGTCAGGCTATTGATTTATTCAATGCCCTCTATGGAAGTGAGGGGATTCAGGTAATTCTCCCTAGACATGAGCAGGGATTAATCCATGCAGCCGATGGATATTCAAGATCAACGGGTAAGGCAGGAGTTTGCCTGGTAACCAGTGGTCCGGGTGCGACAAACTTGATTACCGGTATTGCTACGGCAAATTATGACAGTGTGCCTCTCGTTTGTTTTACGGGTCAGGTACCCACTCATTTAATCGGGAATGATGCTTTCCAGGAAGTCGACATTGTAGGAATTACCAGAAGTATAAGTAAATATGCAGTTACGGTTCGTAAGCGTGACGAGTTGGCTGCAATTATTAAGAAAGCATTTTATATTGCGAGATCCGGTAAGCCTGGCGTTGTAGTTGTAGACTTGCCAAAAGATATTCAGCAGGAACTTGGATGTGACATATATCCCAAACAGATTGAAATAAGAAGCTATAAGCCAAATACAGCTGTTCATACCGGACAGGTAAAAAAGGCATTGGAATGTCTCGAAAACTCCAGAAGACCGGTGTTTCTTTTGGGCGGAGGGGTCAATCTTGCCCACGCTGGTACAGAGATGACAAAACTGGCTGAAAAAACAGGTATTCCGGTAGTCACTACGATTATGGGTAAAGGAGCTGTTCCAACCAATCATCCTCTGTACATTGGAAACCTTGGCATTCATGGCAGTTATGCAGCGAATACAGCAATCAGTGAATGCGATGTACTTTTTTCCATTGGGGTACGTTTTAATGATCGTATTACCGGAAAAGTCAGAGAATTTGCCAAGAAAGCAGCAATAATCCACGTAGATATTGATCCTGCATCTATTTCCAGAAACATTGAAGTAAAAATACCGATTGTGGCAGATGCCAAAAATGCGATCCTGGACTTCTTGGATAAAGCCGTACCATTAGAGATAGCCGTATGGAAACAGCAGATTAATTCCTGGAAACAGCGACATCCTCTTGGAATAGAGCAAAAAGGTGAAAAAGGTGTGACACCGCTGGCTATTATCAATGAAATAAACAATATTTTTACTGACGCTGTGATCACAACGGATGTAGGTCAAAATCAGCTTTGGGCTACCCAGTTTCTAGAGCTGACAGAATCAAAGCAAATGCTGACTTCAGGGGGACTAGGCACCATGGGGTATGGCTTTCCGGCAGCGATAGGAGCGAAATTGGGAAATCCGGATAAGGATGTCATTACTATTTGCGGTGATGGCGGTATACAGATGAATATACAGGAGCTGGCAACTGCCATGGTTTATGAATTGCCCATTATCATATGCATTATGAATAATGGATACTTAGGTAATGTCCGGCAATGGCAGGAGATGTTTTTTCAGAAAAGATATTCCAGTACTTGTATGCGCTACCGTAAAAGCTGTTCCATTACATGCAATTCCCCGTCAGAATGCTGCCCCGAATATATTCCCGATTTTATCAGTCTGGCAAAAAGCTATGGCGCTAACGGTATTCGGGTACAAGAAAAAGAAGAGATTATAACTGCATTATTAGAGGCAAAGAAAAATACGAAATTACCTACCTTAATAGAGTTTATCATTCAACGGGAAGAAAATGTACTGCCAATCGTTCCCCCTGGAAATTCACTAAAAGATATGATGATGGGAGGTGAGAAAACAGATGATGAAAAAACGATGGATCAGCCTTTTAGTTGAAAATGAGGTGGGTGTTCTGGCACGCATTTCAGGCCTGTTCTCCGGAAAATCCTATAATTTAAACAGCCTGACTGTAGGTCCCACAGAAGATATTACTATCTCCCGTATGACAATTAGTTTAACCAGTGATGACCGGACTTTCGAGCAGATCAAAAAACAGCTAAACCGGAGCATAGAAGTAATAAAAGTCACTGATTTTACCAATACTGCAACACATATGAAAGAAGTAATGTACCTGAAATTAAGCAGTTGTTCCGAACCGGACTTGATAGAAATGAAATATGTCACCGAAGTTTTCGATGTAAAGCTGATTGATTACGACCGGACTGCTGTTTTAATTGAAAGTGTTCATAATGAGAGTAAAAACAATGACTTGATTAATTTTTTCGAGAAACATTTTACTAACCGTTTTGAAATAGTGCGTGGTGGCAGCGTGGCAATTGAGGCAATGCTGAACTAGCGATGTGTCCGCACCTCCGACTCACGTGTCCAAAAATCATGCTTAAAAACCTGCCCATATGTGAGTTTACATTATGGGCAGGAGCATCCGAAATTCTCGTTAGTGATGAATGGATCTGATGAATGAATGATATGTTATGAATTAATGCTCCATGTTATTTATATTTCTCATAGTATTTATTTGCAGAATCATAATCCAGATGAAAACGATTTTGAAGATTTTCTATTATCTGTTCATGAAAAATACCCTGTTCAAGATTATATTGAATAAATATTTTTAAGCCGGTTTCTATACCTTCTTTTATGCCTTCTTTTTTTCCTTCTTTTATTCCTTCAGCCAATGCTTGATCTCTTTGTTCTTCAGCTTTTTTCGCTATGTACAGAATATGGTTATGATCCCGAATTGCCTTTTCCCGGGATTCATATTCGTGCCTTTTCCGCTCATCTTCACTGATACTCTTTAAAATCTGATACGCTTCGTTTATGTATTCATTTTTTTCAGCCATTTCCCTGAAATCCT
>UQCR01000176.1 GCA_900539655.1 uncultured Robinsoniella sp. | reverse complement strand
TTGTTTTATAAGGCATTCCGGTATTTTAACTTTTACCAACTGTCGAAAACGGGATTGTATCATAATTTAAAATTAATTACAACATTATTTTTTATCAAGTTACATATTAACTTTTATTCATTTTTTTAATTTCATATTTTAATTTTATATGTTTCAATTTCATATATAATTTATCATGCTACTAAATATTAACAAATTTAATTCCATATGAATCAATGTGTAGCTTACCTGATACGGCTCAGAGTTGCCACCATTTCTACTTGTATAGTTTCATTACAATAAAATAAGTCCACACGCCATCTATTATAAAATGACATGCGGACTTTATTAAACCAAAAAGTTCCCTAAATTTCTTTTATCTCAAAATTAAAACTCTGATAATCACCTTGCACTAACGGAATATTAATCCCCGCATTCATCAGCGCACTTCCTTCATAGATGCGTTCATCATCATTTACTTTGTAGAAGCTGCCGGATTTTAATCCTTTCACTCTCACTCTGTATAATGCAGGGTTTGCATAAGAATGAAGTACCACAATACTTAACAGTGACCTGCTGCCTTCATGGTTCACAAACTGCCATGCTGCATAATCATGATTTTCTTCCGGATTACTCAGCCTGTAGTAAGTACCGTATTGAATCAAATCATAATTATCTTTGAAAAACTGTATTTGCTGCTTCACAGCGTCCCGTTCTTCTTCATTCAGGGTCCGTACATCAAGTTCATAGCCAAAGGTACCTGCCATCGCCACGGTTCCTCTCGTATTCAACGGCGTAATACGCCCAGTCTGCTGATTGGGACTTACAGATACATGGGCACCTACGCTGCTGATGGGGTAACCAAAGGAAGTTCCATACTGAATACGGATACGCTCAATGGCATCCGTGTCATCGCTGCACCAGATCTGCGGCATATAATAAAGAATTCCTGCGTCAAATCTTCCACCGCCTCCGGAACAGCCTTCCCATAGGATATTCGGATATTTGGTAACAAATTTCTCCATCATATCGTAGAGTCCCAGAACATAGCGGTGGCATACTTCTCCCTGTCTGTCTCTTGGAAGTAATCCCGACCAGACATCTGCAAAATTACGGTTCATATCCCATTTCACATATTCCACATTTGCCTCATCCAGAATCTTACCTATGGTTTCAAACAAATAGTCCCTGACATCCTGTCTGGAAATATCCAGAACCATCTGGAAACGCTCCAGATTTGGCTTTCTGCCCGGAATACGCATGCACCATTCCGGATGGTTCCGGAACAGTTCACTGTCTTCATTAACCATCTCAGGCTCTATCCAGATACCGAATTTCATACCCAGGCCATTTATTCTTTTTGCAAGACCTGCAACTCCGGAAGGCAGTTTTGATTTATTTACAAACCAGTCGCCCAGACCGCTTAAATCATGGTTTCTGGTTCCGAACCAGCCATCATCCATAACAAACAATTCGATTCCCAGATCTTTGGCGCTATCTGCGATAGATACCAGAGTATCTTCATCAAATTCAAATTCTGTAGCTTCCCAGTTGTTGATCAGTACCGGTCTGCGCTGTTTTTTGAATTTACTTCGAATCAAATGATCCATATATAATTTATGGAAGTTTCCGGACAGGTTTCCAAGGCCGCTGGCACTAAAAGACATAATTACTTCCGGAGTGGTAAACACATCGCCCGGCTCCAGTTTATACCGGAAGCCATCCGCATTAATTCCCATGATAAACCGCGTCTGGTTAATCTGGTCAACTTCTGCCTGTGCCATAAAATTACCGCTGTATACAAAGGAAGCACCGTAACATTCTCCATATTCTTCCCCTGCGTCCCGGTCACAGATAATCATAAATGGATTCTCATGATGGCTGGAAGTTCCCCTGGCACTGTCAATCAGAACTTTCCCATGGCACACATTTCTTCTCTGCATCATCCGCTCCATGTTATGTTTGCCATAGAAGGAAATGACATCAAAATGATCCGTTGTAAAATCAAGGCATGCGGACAGTGCTCTGTTCAGATATATTGCATCCTGATTTCCATTTTTAATCCGGCAGGCTCTGGTAATGACATCATAGTCTTCCAGAACGCCATATAGCAGTGTTACTTCCAGGTCTGTAGCCTGGTCTTTTAAAACGATTTCCAGTGTCTGGGCCTCTGATTCCTCTGCCCATACTGCCGGAAGGCCTTTCAGCGCGTATTTACCGTTATATATTTTATGGGACACATACAATAGTTCCGTAACCTGGCTTCCATCCGGGTTTTCTGCCTGAAGGCAGCTGGAACGGTAATCTCCCATACCAAAAGTAGAATACTCCTGGGGATAGGTATCCAATGAATACCCTCTGTCATTTCCACCTTCATATGGATTTCCTGAAAAACCTCTGTTAATTCCGCGGATAAGATAGGATAATTCCATACTTCCGATTTTCGCCCCATAATAAACATGTATTAAATGCTGGTAGCTGCTCACCATCATCTGATAGGTGGAATTATTAGTCTGTATTGTAAAGACTTTCTTTTCCTGGTCAAATGTAACTGCCATTCCATTGGCCTCCTTATTTTTAATTCTTGTTTTACAGCTTACCGCCGGAAGTAGCAATTCCTTCTATAAACTGTTTTTGGAATATTACATAGATAACGATCATCGGGAGGCAGGCAATCAGAGATGCTGCCATAAGCTCCGGAAATTTCGTTACATACTGCCCCTGCATTTTTGCAAGAGCGGCAGACAGTGTCAGCATGTTTTTATCTGTGTTAACGATCATGGGCCACATCAGATCTTTAAATGCAAATACAGCCGTAAAGATTCCCAGGGCTACCATTGCAGATCTGGTTAAGGGTGCCATGATAAATAAAAATGTCTGACCAATATTACATCCGTCCAGTCTCGCTGCCTCCTCCAGATCATTGGGCAGGCCCATATATCCCTGTCTTAATAAAAATGTACCAAATGCGGTTACAAGTCCCGGGAAGACCAGTGCAAAAATCGTATTCATCATACCCATTTTACTGATCATCAAATACTGGGGTATGATAAAAATCTGCGCTGGAATCATCATCTGGAACAAAACAAGAGAAAACATCAGATTCTTGCCTTTAAAATGCAGACGGCCAAACGCATAGCCAGCCATTGTAGCGGTGATAACCGCGCATAATACCCTGCCAATGATTAACAACAACGTATTTTTATAGAGCAGCAGGAAATTCATATTATCCCAAACCGCTTTAAACGCGTCCGTTCTCCAGACCTTTGGAAATATTACAAACGGATCAACCTGAGTGGCTTCCGTTACCGACTTAAATGCTGTTAAAATCAGCCAGAGGAAAGGTACCAGCATGGTAATAGAAATTAAAATTAAAATTATATGAATCAATACAGATATTACTTTTTTCTTTGATTCCATTACTTTCCCTCCTTCTAATTATAATGAACCCATTTTTTCTGTGCCAGCATCTGGAAAACAGTTATGATCATAATCACCACTAAGAGCAGCACAACGATTGTGGAACCATAACCGAGATTCTTCTCTGTAAATGAGTAACGGTAGAACAGATAAACCAGTGACTGCGTCTTTTCCAAAGCCGGATTAGACTTATCCATAACCATGAATATCAAATCAAATACCTGCAGTGCACCGATTACCCTGGTCACCAGTACAAAAAAGATGGTCGGGGAAATCAGCGGAATTGTAATGTGGAAAAACTGTTTAATTCCAGTTGCCCCGTCTATTTCTGCCGCCTCATAATAATCATGGGGAACTTCCTGCAGTCCTGATAAAAACAATACCATGTTGTAACCTATAATGGACCAGACTCCCACGACTGCAATGGCAAATACCGCAATCTTTGGATTAGAAATCCAATTTGTGTCTGCGCCGGTCAGATTATTGATTAAACCAAAATCAGAATTGTATAGCCATCTCCATACCATGGCGATCGCAGCAGGCGCCGCAACCATGGGTAGGAAAAATATCGTCCTGTAAACACTGCGCCCTTTCATCTTGCGATTGAGCAGAACAGCCAGTACAAGTGCTATGGCTATGGAAAACGGAACTTCGACAATTGCATATTTAAAAGTATTCAGTAATGCCTGCCACACCTGTCCGTCCCCAAAAAGTTTCATATAATTATCTGCACCAACAAATATATTCCCTTTACCAAAATCTCCTGTCTTAAAAAAACTCTGGTAAATAGTCTGTACGATTGGGATAATATTCAGAACAATTAACCCGATCATCGTTGGTAATATAAACGCCCAGCCCCAGAGAAATTCGTTGCGGGCGCGGGAAGTGCCTTTTACCTTTTTCTTTGACATCTATCCCAACTCCTTTCGTTTTTAATTTGATGGCGGTATAGCAGACCTGCCATACCGCCACACTTTAACTAAAAATTACATTCTGCTTACCATAATGCTGATTGAGCAGTGTAATTTATCCGTATTCTACTCTTCTGCCAGAGATGCATTCATTTCCTCTGCAATCTTCTTACATGTTTCAGCCATATCTGCATTACCTGCCCATACGTCTTTTAAAAGCTCATTTGTCTTGTTTTCCCAGATTACTGTTGATCTGGAATAAGGTCTGATTACCATATCGTCACGTACATCTAAATATGCCTGTAAATTAAATTCAGGTGCAGATTTAACCCAGTCTTCAGATGTTCCTTCATAAGCTGACATGGTAACTCCTAATTCTGCCTGTTTTTTCTGTGCTGCTTCAGTTCCCAGGTATTCAATCAATTTCCATGCATTGTCCGTATTCTTGCCATTTGCAGAAGCTGCCCATCCAAGTCCGTTGTATACGGAACATCTTCTTCCTGATTCTGCATCTTTTGGCATGATTGCTACATCCAGATTTTCTTTGGCATAATCATCATCTTTGAAACTGGAGATCATCCAGGAACCCTGGAATGCCATTGCCAGCTGTCCGGATCTCATTAATACGTCCGGTCCATTTTCGGAAAGAGTCTGGCTGCTTGGCATAGAACCGTCTTTGATCAGCTGCTCCACATACTGCATAGCCTTGATGGTATTCGGATCATCATAACCGGAGGACTTTTTGTCATCAGATATCACTTTGCCGCCCATATCATAAATAATATTGTAGTAACCTTCGTGATTTGTATCACTCTTCATACCCAGACCATACTGTGATCCGTCTTCTTTTGTGAGCTTCTTTGCTGCTTCAGCAAGGGTATCCCAGGTCCATGTATCATCCGGATATGCCACTCCTGCTTCGTCAAACATAGTTTTGTTATACCACAATGCGATTGTGTCAATGTCTTTTGGAACTGCATAGACATGATCATTATAAGAATAAAGCTCTTTAATATCTTCCGGGAATTTGCTCATATCCAGTTTTTCGCTGTCCTTGATTTTATCCGTCAGATCAAGAAGCATGTCATTTTCCATATATCTTTGTGCCTCGTTGGAATGCATCCAGAATACATCCGGCATAGAACCGCCCTGTGCTCCTGCTTCCAGAAGTGTCCAGTATTCATTCCAGGTAACAACCTGAATCTGTGTGGGAATACCCGTTTCTTTTGTAAAATCATCCATAATCTGCTTTAAGCCCGGCTCCTGGTAAGTATCCCATATCATAACCGAAAGGGCATCTCCGGATGCATTTTCAGTAGCTGCTGCTGTATCTCCTGCTGCAGATTCCTTTGTGGTACTGCCTGTCGCATTACTGTCACCTGTATTTCCTGAACTTCCGCAAGCTGTAAGGGACAATCCCATAATTCCTGCCATAACAAATGCGCATGTTTTTTTCATTTTTATCATTTTCTAAATCTCCTTTTACCTTAATATTACTTCCTGTCATTTGTATTTCATAAACTGTTTCTGTACCTATTATCAAGTCTTTCAGCATATCATCAAACTTATGTTGGGAATTATAGAGTCTGCAGCCTTATATTTCCAGCAATTTGACTAATACACCTTTTTCTATGTGACTTATATTAACACTTTACACAAACCTTGTACATGCGATGGTATTATTTCATTTATACCTTTATGTGTCATTTATACTCTGTCATTGACGCTAGGACACATAATGGTATATAATACAAAAGATAATTTATGAAAATGAGGTGCTAAAACATGCGCGACTATCTTTTTTTGAGTAACGATTTTTTTGACATTACTATTTATCAATATGGGTATCAGCAATGTGAACCATTTCATACTTTTGGTCCGGCAATGAGAAACCATTACCTGATACACTATGTTATTTCCGGTACCGGTGTATACAAGGCAGGTACCGAAAAATCGGAAGCAGAATACCATCTCCATGCAGGTCAGGCATTCTTGATAGAACCTAACAAAGTCATTCATTATACTGCGGATGAAAAAGATCCCTGGGAATATATGTGGATTGAATTTGACGGATTAAAAGCGAAGGAATATGTAAATCATGCAGGACTTTCACATGAGTCACCGATTTATAATTCCATAAATGAAGAGGGAAAAAAGAAAGTTTATGCTTATCTCAGTTATATCATTGACCATCCGGATTCCCCTGCCCCGGAGATCATGGGGTATACTTACCTGTTTTTCAGCGCGTTAATCGAAAGTTCTAAGACAGCAAGAGCTCTTCCCAAAAATGATATTAAGAAATTTTATATACAATCTACTGTGGATTTTATTGAAAACTATTATATGAAAGATATCTCTGTGGAGGATATGGCGGCTAATCTCAGTCTGAACCGCAGCTATTTCAGTAAACTTTTTAAGAAAATGACGCAAAAAAGCCCACAGGAATTTTTGATCACATACCGCATTCATAAATCCTGTGAGTTTCTTCGTTCCACCGATATGACGATTGCTCAGATCTCTCCTTTAGTGGGCTATACCAATCAATTCCATTTTACGCGTGCATTTAAAAATATTATGAATATCTCTCCCAACGAGTGGAGAAAGCGCAACCGGTATTAAATGTAAACCATATATTATACATTTGATTTGTATTGCTGCTTATTGGAATACATCCGTTCATCTGCTTCCCGGAATAATGTTTCCGCATCTTTATTGCTGGTTCCTCTAACTGCAAATCCACTGGCAATAGAGATGGAGAGGCTGTGCACTTTATTATATTTTCTGATTCGTTCCTTCAGTGCCTGGTCCAGTTCTTCCAGATCCAAATCCTCATTCTGTATCGCAACCAGGAATTCATCTCCCCCGATTCTATATACATCCCCGTTGCCGCCATATTCCACCTTGATACATTCGGCTGCTCCTTTAATCACTTCATCGCCTGCCTTGTGTCCATACATGTCATTTGTCTGTTTCAGGTTGTTTAAATCCAGCATCACAAACGCAAGGGGTGCCTTCTGACTCAGTTCCATATCCTTCTCTTTTTCACGAACCATAAATTCATCAAAAGAAATGCGGTTCAATGTCTGCGTCATCATATCAGAGTAAGCCATTTTCTCATAGAGTTCAAATTGTGTCTTTTCCTTCAGATAGAGGAACAGTTCTTCATAATTTAAATATATCAGAATAATAATAAAAACGATCAGTCCATATCTGAAAAATTTGCTGTTATCCTCCATTGGATTCGTATAAAACCGGACAAGTGCAATTATGGAAAACATAGTGAGTCCCAGAATAGCATATAACATGCCCTTTGCTTTTCTGGAATGCATCTTCACCGCTTCATAAAGCAGAAATGCCACAAGAATAATAATCACCAAAAAAACCATTGTATGCGTCACTAACAGCATTTGTGGAAAATCTGCTATATTACACAGATAAATGATGCTCTGGACGATCATGTTCATCCATAATATGGTTTGTATCCACTCGATATATTTTCCTTTCCCTTCGCAAATATTCTTAACAAAGGATAACATATAAACGGGCAATGCCATAAAACTGATAAAAGACAATATGCATAATGCCACGCTGTTTCCGATCATAAGCTGTGCTATATCAGAATCTGACCAAATCCACACCGCAGAGATCACCATAAATAAACCCAGGTATAAAAATGTGTCAAAATCATACTTTAATTTTTTCATATACAGCCCAGCGTAAACGATCAGCAGTACAATTCCGAACAACAACAGAAATGAGATACAGCCTATCTTTCCCACATTGCTGTACAATACATCTGTGACATATGCCGCCGCTGTCCCTATACTAATCGACCAGATTCCTCCCGATAAATTCTGATAGGGCCGCTCTAGTTCTATGATAATTTCTTTACCAATATCCTGGCTGGAGACAGGAATCTGACAGGATATATATCCTAACATATCCCCCACAGCAGGCTTACTGTTAAAGCCATAGTCATAGACACACTCCTCACCGATAAATACCCTGACTTTTTGATATCCATTGCTGAATATCAGTTTTTCCCCATCCGTTACCTGGGGGATCTGATTTTTAATCCTTATGTATTTTTCATTATTTTTAATTTTTAAGGGAAAATGAATGGCATCTACTTCTTTCCCGTCTTTTCCCTCCAGCTGCCAGCCCTCCTCAAACAGCCTGATTTTTTCTACCTGCGGACGGACATCCGGCAGAACCGGTGTATTAATTACATTTAATAACATGATAATCAACAGTATCCCGGATAAACATGTTAATGACCCTCTTAATATATCTTTTTTATTTTTGTTCATATACACCTGCTCCATTGTTTTGAATCGTATTCTCTATTTGTTATTTTATCACACACAACGGCAAAACTCTATACTATAACAAAAAGTCAGACTAAATCAATATAAATTTAATAAAACAGAATAAAATCAGTTAAAAAAAGAAGGTTTCCTAATGGCAACCTTCATTACTGTTATTTCTTATATATTATTTTTCTTATGGCATATTCGGAAAGCGAATAGCTCTGAGCCAGTTCCCTTACGGAAATATTATTTTGATATTGCACGCTCTAGTATTACAGCGAACGTTTTATAGGGTCTATTAAATGACTTATATTTGGGTTTAGCTGAGTAAGGACGCTTTGTAGATGGAGGTAGTGTACGGAAAGAGAAGGGGGCGAGCCAGGACATTGATTTGGAAGGCTTACCGCAGAACTGGTATTTTCTAACCTTCCCAGAGCACTTTTTGGCGGCACGCGGGCATTCGCTCCGAAATCCTGATGCATTTCGCAGCTCAGTGCCCGCTTACAATCCGATGTGAGACAGTCGAATTGTATCCGCCAAAAAGCACTCTGGGAAGGTAAGTAAATACTCAGCTCTGCTATACGC
>UQCR01000175.1 GCA_900539655.1 uncultured Robinsoniella sp. | reverse complement strand
AGCGAATGCCCGCGTGCCGCCAAAAAGCGCTCCGCAAAGGTTAGAAAATACCAGTTCTGCGGCAAGCTGACGGAGTCCATATCAGTTTCCCACCCCCATCTTTCCGCACACTACCTATATTACACAAAGCGTCCCTTCCTCAGCTAAACCCAAATATAAGTCATTTAATAGAACCCTATAAAACGTTCGCTGTAGTACAAGAGCGTGTTTTAAAATTCATTCCCGCCATCTGTACACCCCACTTTGTGGCATATTTGCCCCGAATTTAGGTTGCGTAGTACGCTTGTCGCCCTTCATCCGGGACAAATCTACCACAAATTGTGACGAAAATCTGTCAAAAAGCAATTTTCAAACACGCTCTGGCGCATCATAAAATAAATGCAGATTAGCCAAAAAGTACTTTTCTTTTTAAAAAGAAAGGTACTTTTTGGCATGACTGTATTATAATCATTACTATTTATTCAGTAAGTAGATAGATAAATTCAAGTATGCTGCAAATATACACCAGAGAAGATAAGGAATTTGCAAATAAGCAGCCAGAGGATTAATTTTGTAAAATTTTATGATCATGATAATAATGCATGCGATTAAAAGGATTAGCCAGAAGAAAGCGAATAAGTAAAATTGCAGGTTAAAAAAGATCAGACTCCAGAAAAAATTTAATGTGAGCTGCAATGCATACCAGATTAGTGCATTCTTTGTATCTTCACTTCCGGAAGTAATGATAAGATAGCAGGATATTCCCATTAGAAAATACAAGATGGTCCATACAATGGGAAATATTACACCGGGAGGGCTGACAGATGATTTAGCCAGCATTTCATAGGTATCTGATGGGCTGCGGGTCAGCAGGGAAGAAATCTGTCCCACTGCCAGTGGAATTAAGATACTGATTATTAATTTATCAAATTTAATTTTCATGCTGTGATCCTGTTTTTTTTCAATATATGTATTTTAGGATGAAAGTATGAAGGAATGATGAAAACAGCGGACTGGAAATTTCTTCCTGAAAGGTAAAGGAATCTTAAAAAGATTTCAGTAAAACAGAGAAAAAGAAATTTACGCAAAAAAATAAGCGGGTGATGGGAATCGAACCCACGTATCCAGCTTGGAAGGCTGGTGTTCTACCATTGAACTACACCCGCACGACATCGGGGTGACAGGATTCGAACCTGCGACCTCCTGGTCCCAAACCAGGCGCTCTAGCCAAGCTGAGCCACACCCCGTGATAAATCATTCGCTTTTGTTAACTAACGAACGAATTATATCTTAGCACACCTGGTATTTAATTGCAAGCAATTTTTTATACTTTTTATATTTTTTGTATAATTCATAAATAAAAGAAATTAGTCAGACAAGTATTTCATAAAAAAAGTATGCATGAGTAGTCATTGATACTTATAAATACAGAGATTGTTTTCTATTCATCTATACATCTGATAGTAATAAGTGTAGAATATAATCAGTCCTTAAATGGATATTAGAAGACAGCATTAGGCTTTACAAAGGAGGCAGTATGGAGGCAAATGATTATGTAAATATTATTTCAGATCAGATGAAACGGGCATTGTGGGAAGTGAAAAATGTAATAGACTGTATACCGGATGCATTATGGACAAAAGAATATTGTGAAATGCCTTTATGGAAGCATATATATCATATGCTGCATTCGTTAGACCTGTGGTTTATAAACCCCAGGGACAGTCGGTTTCTTGAGCCGTCGATACATGAGAAAGATTTGAATAACCTGGATGTTGTATCTGACAGGGAATTAACCCGTAATGAAATTGAAGATTATTATGCAGGGACAGAGACAAAGATTTGTCATTATTTGCTGGAATTAAAAGAGGAAGAACTGTTATCCTGTCCTGAATCCTGTGAATATAACAGATTCACACTGATTATTGCGCAAATACGGCATTTGCACACGCATCTGGGTATGATTATGGGATTTATCATTGACGATACTGGTTTATGGCCACGGGTTCTGGGTCTGGAAGGAATCATGCCAGATGGCGAATACGACAGATATTTCTAAAAAGAATGTATGATATTTCTGAGAATGTGCCTCTTGCACATTTAGAATAGATATGGTATAAAGAATGATACGGGAGGCGCTATGGTATGAAGAATAAAAAGGTAACGATTAAAGAAATTGCAGAGAGAACCGGGGTTTCCATAGGAACGGTACACCGAGCGATCTATGGAAAAGAAGGTGTCAGTGAGGCGACCAGAAAACGTATCCTGGATGAAGTAGAGAAAATGGATTACCATATAGATGAGGCTGCTTCCAGCTTAAAGCGCAAGATATTAAATATTGCCGTGGTACTGCCAAAAGCTTGTGGGGAAGAACGTTTTTTTCTAAGAGGCGTGTGGCAGGGAATTCGGGAAGTGGATGCAGAGCTTGGCAGCAATAAAGTACATTTTCAGTATATAGAATCGGAGTATGGTTTATATTGTATCGCAGACCAGCTTCGGATTTTATATGATACAATGCTTGATGATATCGATGGACTGATTACGATTTCTGACAGCGATGAATGTAATGAATGGATTGCACGCTTCCACAAGCAGGGAATTACGGTCATTCTCATAGCCAGCAATGAGCGGGTGGAACATTGTTTTTGCAGCGTAAAGGTAGATCATAAAAAAGCCGGTAAACTGGCGGCAGAATTTCTAAAGACTACATGCCACAGAAATAAAGGTAAAATACTTGTGTTGACCGGAGACGAGAAAATTCTAAGCAACCAAAATTATGCAGCAAGTTTTACAGAACAGTTTGGGGCGGAAGAGTTAATTAAGTTAAAAGGTTTTGGAAAAGAAGAAATTTACGATAAATGCCGGCAGCTGCTTTTAACGGAACAGATTAAAGCAGTATTTACCTGTAATGCCAGAAATACATATGTTCTATGCCAGCTGTTAAAAGAGGAAGGGAAGAAAGACCTGGTTTTTGTAGGTACGGATGTCTTTTATGAACTGGAACCTTTTTTCGAAGAGAATATTCTGAATGCTTCAATCTGCCAGTATACAAAAGATCAGGGACGGCGTGCAGCAGAAATACTTTACCGATATCTGGTTACAGGCAGCCGGGAGAAGAATAAAGAAGTGCTGCCCATTGGGCTTGTTATGAAAAGTAATTATGAATATTATATTTGTTAGGGTGTGATTGAACATTGCTTTTCGGCAGATAATCGTCACACTTGGATTGGCATGCAGATGATGGGAATGAATTTTTAAACGTCACCGAATAGGATTGAAAAAAGCAGAGAAAGATATTTACCGCTATTGAAGCGGTGAACATCTTTCTCTTTTTTTGTTTCCGGCGGCCAGTGAGGCAAATGAGGCTGTCAAATCCGTTAGCCGAAATGATGGTCGTTTATTGTAACATATAGACAAAAAGAAGGCCAGAACTTCCATATACGGTTTATGAAATTTGTGATAAACATAGAAAAAGGAATAAGAGGAAGATCTGCTATTGACATTTTAGAAAATGAAATGTAAAATCTGAATTGTGAGAAAACGTTTTAGTAAAACGTATACGAATAACGTTTTAGAAAGGAGGAAAAGTATGACGGTTCATAGTTTTAAAGAGATGACCGGTTTTTCCGTTCTGCATAACAGTGAAGATTGGCGTGTAGCGCTGCATGCCTATGATGAATCTGTAAATGGGATCTGTGCATTAAAAAACTGGGGCATACATATGGACAGTGAAGAGGCCTTTGCCTTGCTGGAAGGCAGAGCGGTTCTTCTAACGAAAGACAGCGAAACAAGCCCTAAATGCTGTATAATGGAGAAAGGGAAATTATATGTGGTAAATGCGGGAGAACGCCATGGGATAGGGCTGTTACCCGGAAGCAGCGTTTTGATTATGGAGAATCGGGATATGAGCAGATTTTGCCAGGAGCCCATAACAGAATCCATAACAGAAATAATTACAAAAAACCTGGATGAATTTCGTAATGAATCATAAGAAACCGTTTCGGCACGGGGAACAAGCACTGTGCCCGAAGCGAGATGAAAGGGAATAGAACAATGAAAGAGAAAGAGATATTGAATCGAGCAAAAACATGGCAGGTAGCATTTTTTTCATTTAATAATACAGCATCCAATACGAATCTGGCAATGATGTCGTTTTTTATGGTCTTTACACAGAATGTTTTAGGGATGGTAGCAGTGCTGGTAGGAGCTATTGCAACCGGAATGCGGGTTTTTGACGCGATAACAGATCCTATTGTAGGTGCCATGATAGACCGGCTGGATGGAAAATTCGGTAAATACAGGCCATTTATGGTCTGTGGGTCATTGCTAATGAATGTATCTATGTTATGCATTTTTTTCTGTCCTCAGTCTTTGTCAATGGCTGGAAAACTGGCATATATCATATTCTTCTATGCAGTTTATGTCCTTGGCTATACCTGCCAGACCTGTGTGACAAAAGGAGGGCAGACAGCTCTTACCAGTGATCCAAAACAGCGTCCGCTATTCACGATTTTTGATGGAATCGCATCTTCTGCAGTCAATGCCGGACTCAGTCTTTTTTTAACTACTGTTCTGGCTCCGCGTTATGAAGGAGGACTTTTAAACCCAGAACTATGGAGAAGTGTGGTTGTGATTGCAATTGGAATACAGATTCTGTTTACCATACTTGCAATCATTGGAATCTGGGCAAAAGACAGAACAGAGTACTTTGGCCTGGGTGATGGAGCAATAACAAAACTTAGTTTAAAAGAAGCAATCTTTATCGTAAAAGAAAATAAGGGCCTGCGCTATTTGATGCTTTCTGCCAACACAGAGAAGATAGGATGGATGATTTACAATTCAACGGTTATATATTTCTATGCCAATGTTCTTGCAAATAGTTCCATTCAGGGAACAGTTGCTATGGTTGCAATGATCCCAACCATACTGGCAACAACACTTGGTCCTATGATAGCAAGAAAAAAAGGGATGAAAAAAGTATATGTTTTTTCTAACGTTGGAAGCCTTATCTGTATAGCCTGCATATTTCTGCTACGTCCGTCCGTAAATTACAGTATTCTTCTGTTGCTTTTTATTGTACTGGAACGTGCCTGCTCCACAGTATCCGTATATTTGTCTAATCCGATGATTGCGGACTGCACAGATTATGAATTGTATCTTACAGAACGCTATATTCCCGGAATGGTAGGGGCAGTCTTTTCCTTTGCAGATAAATTCGTATCTTCTCTAAGTACTTTTGTACTGGGAATTGCCCTGGCAATTGCGGGATATGGGAATAAAGTAATTGAACCAAATGTGGAGGCATCCGGAAGCCTGTATTTTGCCCTGATGCTCTGCATGTTTGGAATACCGGCTGTCTGTCACATTGTTTCATTACTTTCCATGAAACTTTACCCTCTGGACGGTAAAATGATGCTGGCTGTTCAGGAAGAGAATGCAAAGAAAAGAGTTAGAAGAAAAGAACACGTTGCCGAAAAGGAGAATTAAAATGATGAATGCAAGAGAAAGATTATTATGTGTATTACAGGGAGAAACACCGGATCGTATCCCGGTAAGCCCTTTCGTACAGGAGGAATATTTATCCTATTATTTTGATAAAAAGGACACAAGCAGGCTTTATGATGCAGTGGTTTTGTGCAGGGAACTGGGGTTTGATTTGATCACCAGACAATATATTAATGCGGTGCCGTATTTCTTACAGCGTAGTTTTCCTGATTGGAAAGTGGATGTTACAGAAGGTAAGATTGGTAATAACTATGTGAGGACAACTATGATTTATACACCGGAGCGGGAACTCAGACAGGTAGAAGCAGCAGAGTATAATGAAAAAATCCTTTCAGGAATCCACTTCAGCACTACTGAGTATATGATTAAATCCGAAGAGGATTTTGAGATATTTAAGAAATATTGCCCGAAAAGAGAAGCGCAGGATGATGAACATATATTAGCATGTGGAAAAGAGGCAAAAAAAATAATTGGAGATTTGGGCATTAACTGTCCCTGGGGGATGGGAGGCGTCTTTAATATGGCGGCTACCTATATAGATATACAGGATATGCTCTGTGATGCACTGTCAGATGAAGAATACTATGAATCATATATGAATTTTTTTACGGATTTGATTGTGGAAGATAATAAAATATTTGCAAAAAGTGAATTTGATGCTGTTGGAATTCAGGGCAATATTGCAAATGGAGCAATTATGGGAAATGAATATTTTGAACAGTATGTTTTGCCATATGAGCGACGTGCTCTCGAACCTTTCATTCAGGCTGATAAGCCTACGATTTATCATAATTGCGGAAACGCAAAGGTTCTGTATCCATCTTATAAAAAGCTGGGTATAACGGTGTGGGAGACAGTTTCTCCGGTGCCTCAGGGAGATAACGGTCTGGCAGAAGCAAAGGAATATTTTGGAAAAGATCTGATTTTGTCCGGAAATTTTGATCAGGTACAGTTCTTAAAAAAAGCTACACCCCCAGAAATTGAAAGTGCAGCATATAATCAGATGATGACAGGAAAAAAAGGTGGAAATTACATATTTGCCTGCTCAGATTATCTGGAAATTGGAACTCCGGTTGAAAATGTAAAAGCTCTGCTGCGAGGAGCAAATGCCGCAGCTCAGATGATTGACGAAGAATAAAAATGGTTCTGATATTGATTATCCCCCTTACATGTGTGAGGGGGCATTTTTATTTATTATTTATTGACTTGTCTAAAAAAATAGACTATAATAATTTTATAGACAATAGGAGGTGGAAAATGGATATAGCTAAGTTAATTCTAAATCCGGCAAGGCTTCGTATCTTGCAGTATATTCGCCTGCATGGCAGTGTCCGGACATCGGATATAGTGGAATACCTAAAGGACATACCGCGGGCAACTGTGTATCATCACGTGAAGATTTTAGAAGATCATAAAGTCATTACAGTAGTGCAGGAAAACAAAGTGAGGGGTACAGTGGAAAAGGTTTATGCCATGAATGAAAACGATGTACAAATGGAAGGCGAAACATCTGTAGCCCTCTCTACTGCATTCCATATGGAACTGATGCAGGAAATGAACGAGTATCTAAGCAGGGAAGACCAGGATTGTAAGAGGGACCAGGTGTGGTTTACAACTGGATTGCTGCACATTACGGATGATGAATACAGACATCTGGTGCAGGATATCGGAAATCTGTTAAAACCATATATAGATCAAAGAACAGAAACCGGCCAGCCCCTCCGTAAACTTTCCCTGATTTCTTCACCGCCAATAAAATGCCAAAGGAAGAACCATAAAAAGCAGGAGATACAGGATATTTAAAAAAGAGGAGAATGTTATATGAAATTTCATGAATTTGGAAATGAGAACAATCCACATATCATGATGATCCATGGAGGAGGGAATGCCTGGTGGAACTATTTACGTCAGGCACGAGCCTTATCGGACAGATACCACGTGATCCTTCCCACAATGGACGGCCATGGGGAGGAATATACTGCAAAATACATTTCTACGGAAGATACAGCTGATAAGCTTATGGATTATATAAATACGAAATGCAACGGCCTGGTGTTTGCGCTGTGTGGTGTATCCCTGGGAGGCCAAATTGTAATGGAACTTTTATCACGTAAGTCAGATTTGACCCAAAAGGCAATTATTGATGGAAGCATCTGTTACCCAAAGCCCATTATGGCGCGTTTCTGCATGGGATCCATTCGCTATTTTGGGAGACTTTTATTTAGTGAGAAAGCATGCCGCATGCAAGTAGCGATGATGCCTAAGCTGCTGCCGAAGAAGATGATGTATCCACAGGAATTAGTGGATTATTATATGCAGGACATGCCCCATATTAGAAAACAAACACTCTATGCAATGTACCGTACTTATATGATGCAGTATACATTGAAGGAGGGTGTCCGCAAAACAAAGGCAGAAGTGATGTACTGGTATGGAGAAAAAGAGATGAAGTGTGTCAAAAAATCTGCAAGGATGTTTCAATCATATGTCCCCTCCTGCAAGATATATGAAGCAAAAGGATATAATCATGGCTATTTATCTATTTATTTACCAGATGAATGGCTGGAAATTGCGGAACCGTTTTTTATGATGTAAATATACCAGGCTGAAGTTCACTTGTTTTATTCAGCCGTATAGTTTTCATCAATTTTTAATAAGATTTTACGATATAAGTCTTCGCTAAGTTCATCTGTCAGATCGGGACATTTTGCATTTATCAAGGATTTTTCATATTCATCTGCAATCAAAATCAAAATATCCCTGATGCGGGCAGAAAATCTTTGGTCATAGGATTTTTGAAGCTTCTTTTTTCTTTGGCGCTTATTCATGGTATCCCTCCTACATTTGTTATACTGATTATATTACATTACTAACAAATTGTTACTGGTAATTAATGGGAAAAATAAGTGTTTTAACAATTTCTATAGTCTTGTTTAATTGACATATTATATTCACATACACCAGAATACAGATGATTATAAAACAAATAACTAATTGTGTCAAAAATATAGTTTAAATAACAGTTTGAAAAATAGGATAGAAATAGAGCAGTACTGCACAGATGATCAATCTATGCAGTACTGCTCCACTTGTCAGGTATCGTCTAATGACAAATCTAATCATTGCAGCCGGTACAGGTATATGCAGGCGTAAATCTTAGGTTCTGATGTTTAGTTTGATATGTTAACCTCTATTTGTCAACAAATATTCTTACAGTTGTACCGTCGGCAGCCTCCACATTGACAAAATCACCCTCAATTTCTGCATCCAGACATTCTGAAATGGCATCCATCATGCTGCTCAGATCCACGCCTTCCAAATCTTTTTCCGGTATAGGAAGTTTACCCGTTACTTTCAGTATTTTTTTAATAGCACCAACCGGAAATTGTATATTCACTTTATCGCCGGAAATACTGTCTACAATGATACGGAACATTTTTTTGTCATAGCTTCTTTTAGTAATTGCAGATGGTTGCACCGGTGAATCAATATTCATAGCTGCCATCAGTTCCGCAGCCTGTTCCGCTGTTATGGTTCCTTCTTCCACCATTTTTAATATTCTTAATCTTTCATCCATGAAAAATCTCCTTTTTATAAACTATTTTAATTGAGCAATCGCTTGTTCTGCTGTTATTTCTCCATTTTCAAGAGCTTTTAAAATTTCTTCTCGTTTCAAAGTCTGTTCATCAGCTCCTGATTCATAGCCCAGCTTTTTTATTACGGAATCCAGTTTGGCGCGGACAGTGGGGTAGGATATGCCTAAATCTTTTTCTACTTCTTTAATATTCCCACGGCACCTGATAAATGTCTCTGTAAAATACAGTTCCTCATCTGATAAGTAATCGAACTTGCTGAGCCTGAAATTATTTTCAATCACAGTCTCGCAGGAATCACATTTTAGTCTTGCAACGGTCAGCTCATGATTACAAACAGGACAACGGCTAATGATCTTTTCCATATCATCACATCCTTTCGTGTATTGTTATGTTTAGTAATACTATAATACTGAATATTAAAGATGTCAATAATAATATTAATATATTTAATATAAATA
>UQCR01000174.1 GCA_900539655.1 uncultured Robinsoniella sp. | reverse complement strand
ACAACTGTCCCCCTGTTTAAGACTATCTATTTTCCGACAGCCCCTTTTTATTTGCCGCAAAGTGGTACGAGGAGATGGCAGAAATGATTTTCCATACAGCATTCAAGGCGGATACCCCTGTATTATATTCAACCCCTTGTAATCACTGCTCATTAATGGTATAATATTCATATCCCTCCATGGGGGATATGAATAGAAAGGAAGTGCGGATTATGAAAATAACTATCAGAAAACATATTGCGGTATTTAGTGCAATTACTGCTGCTGTTCTTTATTCCATAAGTTCTCCTGTTTCTAAACTGCTGTTATCTGAGATACCGCCTGCCCTTATGGCATCCCTGCTCTATCTGGGTGCCGGGTTTGGAATGGCTTCCATTAATCTGATTCAGAAAAAGCTTATTCCCGGATCCAAAGATACACCTTTCGTAAAACAGGATTTCCCCTATATAGCAGGTATGATTTTATTGGATATTGCGGCTCCTTTTTTATTAATGACCGGGCTGTCAAAAGCCTCCGCAGCCAATGTATCTCTTTTAAATAATTTTGAAATTGTTGCTACTTCCCTGATCGCATTAACTCTGTTTCGGGAAAAAATTACGGGACGGCTTTGGTTTGGCATCGGTTTGATTACCCTTTCCAGTCTTATTTTATCCCTGCCTGAACCAGGCAGCCTTTCCTTTTCTTACAGCTCACTTTTTGTGCTTGGTGCATGTGTGTGTTGGGGATTTGAAAATAATTGTACCCGCATGCTTTCCAAAAACAGTCCATTGAAGGTAGTAATCATCAAAGGCTTTGGTTCCGGGACCGGATCGTTGCTTCTATCCTTCCTGCTTCACGAGAATGGTATTGCGCCCTTTTATATCTTCTGTACCCTGATTTTAGGCTTTGTATCCTATGGACTGAGCATATTCTGTTATGTTTATGCCCAAAGAAGCCTGGGTGCAGCAAAAACCAGCGCCTATTACTCTGTTTCACCATTTATCGGGGTATTTCTCTCCCTGATCATTTTTCGGGAAATACCCCATGTAAGTTTTGCATTGGCTTTCCTGGTAATGGCTGCCGGAACATACTATACTTCAACAGATGGGAAAAAGATCCGCTTCTTCTCATTTCGCAAAAAAACAATCACACATGTTGAGAATCCCATTATATAAAACGAAGAATTTCTGCAACAAATGTACAAATCCTCCAAATGCATGGGACGCATTTGGAGGAAATAAAACTATTCCTTCAATATTTTGTCTACAATTCCGTCTAACAACAGATCCTGCCCTCTGGTATCCAAAACATAGCTCGCCAGGTACTGATTATCGGTAATAATACCATCCACTCCCATTTCTACATATTTACGAATGGATTTTTCATTATTTAATGTCCACACATAGATGGGCTTTCCATTGGCTTTCAGGCGGCTTATCATATTTCTTGTTACAAATGTTGCTTCCACGCTGAAAGCATCCGCTTCTTCCATATTTTCCAGCCCTCCATAAGCTACGGCTGATATGGAACCGGTTTTTATTTCCGGGGCAAGCTCTTTTACTTTTTTCAGAATCTTCCGATCCATAGATACCACCATACACTGCTCCTGATATTGGTATTTCCGGATGAGGTCAACTGTGCTCTGTTCCAGATTTTGTTCATGTCCCGTACTTTTCAATTCAATCATTAATTTTATACTGCTTCCCGCTTCCTGAATCACCTCTTCCAGCGTAGGGATTTTTTCATCTTTGTAGCGGTAAGCAGTGCGGATTCCTGCGTCATACTGTCTCACCTCATGAAAATCAACTTCCCATACATTTTTAGGGACTCCGGCTGTCCGTTCAAAATTAGCGTCATGCATAACAATCAGCTGTCCATCTTTCGTTTCCTGAACATCAATTTCTGCATAATCTGCTTTACTGTCTATGGCTTCTCTCAGTGCTGCAATTGTATTCTCAGGGGCAAACATGGCTCCTGCACGATGGGCAACAATATCAATATGTGCATTATCATCTCTCAACATAGCTGCGCTTACGGCATAGGGTGTATTGTCAATATACAAACCCAAAATCAGAAATATCAGGACAAGAATTACTCCCTTTTTTGCCAGCCTCTTTAGCAAATGACCATCTTCTTTTTGGGGTTCCACAATGTTGCACCCACTTTGCTCGTAATAATGTTGGGAGATAAAGCCCAAATTAAAAACCGCAAGGCCGATGGTGCTGAGTACAATTCCAAGCCCACTCCAAACCGTCAGGTTAAACCAGAAATAGTCCCTTGCTTCCATCCCCGTATGGAAGAACCTTGCAACCCCCAGAAGTACTGCAATTATAGCAGCCGCTGCAATTATTTCAAAAATCAGGTAGAGAATGTTCCATATAATAAAAGAAAGAATGAAGCCCCAAAATTTTTTATTTGTTTTATGAATACTCTCTTTACACCCACGAAAAAAGCTTTTATTTTCCAGGACTACTTCATGAAGGCTGAACACCAGTCGGAACACAATTACCATCACAAGCAGCATAGCAATAAGAAATATAATGTTTAAAACTTTATTTTCCAAAATGAAATCCAGAATGAAGCCCGGAATCTCGAAGCCCTGGAACGGTCCTGAGGTAAATGGAATCCCGGCAAGCGGCATTAGCAGGATAACAAAGAAAAGCAATGGCAGATTAAATGGCTTAAATACAACAATTGCTTTTTTCATGGACTGAAATAACAGCCCCCGCACCTTAATTGGATCATCTCTTCTGCTATGGTCAAAATATATGATAATTCCCGCTATCTCCATATAAATAAAGAATGCGAGTATAAACAGCAAAAATAATAGTCCCAAAATCAGCAGTGGAGATGAAAACAGGCGTCCTGCATTATCCATGGTTATATAATATAAATCTGCACGGGACATCAGCTCCTCCAGCCCGTCCTGCAAAAATACAAGACCGGTCATCCAGACCATTTTGTATATCGCCTCAAAGAGAAGTAACGTTGTCCAATCCCAGCCTATTAACTGTAATGTTTTTTTATATTTCTGTATCATAACAAGCTCCTCTACTATCCACGTCCAGCTTCATAATTTTCACATTAGATAAAAATAACTGGCATACCTAAGAATAAAGGTACACCAGTTAGTATTCCATTTTTATGGACATAAACTCCTGTAATATCAAAGAATTTTTTACGCATCTCCTGATCGGTTAAACTGTATGGCATTTACTAATACCGCACCTAATATCAATCCGCCTCTGACAATATACTGAACATATTCGCTTACATTCATAAGTGTCATTCCATTTAATAAGATGCCAAGGAAAATAATACCTACAAAGGTTCCTCTTACTTTACCGATTCCTCCGTTCATGCTGGCACCGCCAATGATTACAGATGCAATTACATCCATTTCCCATCCTTTACCAAAGTTATGTGCAGCTGACATTACCTGAGAAGAACACATGATTCCGCCCAGTGCCGCTAAAACCTGTACGCCCACCATAACCAACATCTTCACTTTTTTTACATTTATGCCTGACAGCCTCGCTGACTCCGGATTACCGCCAACCGCATAGACAGCTCTTCCAAACGTGGTATAAGACATAAGGATATGTACAACGATAAATATAAATATTAAAATAATTGCCGGTACCGGCACAGGACCAATAGATCCGGCTCCTAAAACATTATACCATGCCGGAAGAGACGTTAACGGAAAGCCTTTTGACAGAAGCGCCGCTGCACCATAGAGGACATTCATCATAGCCAGGGTAATGATAAATGTGGGAATGTTAAACCTCGTTCTCAGAAAGCCGTTAAACACCCCAATCAGGGCCGCCGCTGCAATAGCCAGTATCATACCAACCACGACTCCAAATGCAAGGGGCATTATCCCAAGGGACTCAAGCTTCCCCGCAGTAAGTGCCGTAATAATGCCTGACAGCGCCACAGTGGATGAAATGGACAGATCTATTTCTCCACAGATGATTACCATGGTCATTCCAAATGCAATGACTCCTTTCAAAGCGGAACTTCTCAGAATTCCAAGTAAGTTAGAGCTGGTAAAAAAGCCTGTCGCTGTGAATGCAATGATAATCGTAATGATCAGAAGAACCACTTCCATTACATTGGACTTTAAGATTTTTTTAATATCAACACTTTTTGTTTTCATATTGACCTCCTAGCCCATACACAACGTATATAATTCTTCCGCAGTCACGTTTTCTGGGTATACTTCATTTATGATTTTTCCTTCATACATAATTAAAATTCTGTGACAGACCTCCAGAAGTTCTTCCAGTTCAGACGATACCATGATACTGGATACTCCTTTTCTTGACTGTTCCCAGATAATCTGGAAGATCTGCTGTTTAGCATTTACATCAATCCCTCTGGACGGCTCATCGAAAAACATGATCTTTGGATTTGTATTCAGCCAGTTTCCCACCACAACTTTCTGCTGGTTTCCTCCTGACAGAGATAATACCGGAAGCTGCACATCCGGAACTTTTATCTGCAATCCTTCTACCTGCCTGGTTACGTATTCCTTCTCTTTGCTTCTCTGTATAAATTTGTGCCTTCCAAGATAATCAATACTGGCTACACACAGATTCCCATAGACGGACATGATCTGCACCAGTCCTTCCTTTTTTCTGTCCTCCGGTGTTAAGGCAAATCCTTTATTTCTCATTTTTACCGGGTTTGGATTTTTGATTTCTTCTCCATAAAATTCAATCCTGCCGGAATCAAATGGATCGGCGCCAAAGATCGACTTCAAAAGTTCTGTCCTGCCCGCTCCTAACATTCCTGCAATGCCCAGGATTTCATTTTCTTTGACGGAGAACGTGATATCAGAAAATACATTCTTTCTTGTCAACCCCTCAATCTTCAGAATCTCCTTTTTGCCTGCTACTAAATCCTTAGGTCTTGTCTTAATTTCCACATTTCCAAACATCATCTTCACCAGTTTTTTATGGCTGGTTTCCTTCATCACTGTTTTTCCAATAAATACGCCGTCCCGCAGTACGGTGCAGGTATCTGCAATCTGCCACAATTCCTGGAGCCTGTGGGAGATATAAATGATAATGACATCTTTCTCTTTCAGCCTTCTTATCATATCGAACAGCAGCGTGATTTCATGATTTGCAAGAGAAGACGTGGGTTCGTCCAGCATTAATACTTTTGGGCTTGCACTCATAGCTTTTACGATTTCTACCATCTGGCATTGCCACAGACTTAAATTCGCCACCATCTCTTTGGGTGAAATATCGACTTTTAGATCTTCCAGTACCGACTGGGCCTGCTTATATGTTTCTTTCCAATCAATAAACTTTCCTTTCATGGGCAGCCTTCCCATTAGAATATTTTCCGCTACCGAAAGTCCGGGAATCAGGCTTAATTCCTGATAAACGGTGGCGATTCCCTTGCTAAAGGCTTCCTGGGGAGAACTGAGTTTTAGCTTTTCATCATCTAAATAAAAACTGCCCTTTGTGGGTTCCACCGCTCCTGAAAAAACTTTCACCAATGTAGACTTTCCGGATCCGTTTTTGCCGATAAATGCATGCACCTTTCCACTTTCAAATGATACTGTCACATCGTTAAGGGCAACTGTTCCTGGGTAAACCTTTGTTATATTTTCCGCTTTTAAAACACTCATGGTTTCACCTCTCCTAATCCAGGGCTGTCTGAGCATGTTTCAAACACTTGCCCTGACAGCCCCAAAGCCTATTTGCCTGTCTTCTCAGCCAGATCTTTTTCAAATGCCTGTACAGCAGGAATATCATCCCTGGTCAATACTATACCCGGAACCACAACTTCTTTTCCGTAGGAAGCTTCTTCCCCCATAATTGCCTGAATCAGTACTTCCATTGTATTATATCCGATGGTATAAGGATCCTGTCCCGTTACACACTGCAGGATGTTATCGTCTGACTGAATGAATGCTGCCTGCTGTTCTGCCGCATCAGTACCAAATACTACGGTAGTGCCGGCCTTTCCCGCATTTTTTACAGCCATAGTAGCACCGATTGTTCCTCCGTCATTTGCTGCCCAGATCAGGTCAATGCCACCTTTTGATTCATTTGCTGTCAGAATATCTCCCACTACCTGGATCGCAGTATCCTGAAGCCATGCATCCTGATCCGCTACTATTTCCACATCCAGTCCTTCCAGCTGGTCAACAAATCCGGTTCTTCTCGCCGTAGACTGTTCCGGCAGGAGTGATTTATATTCTACAATCGCAATCTTTGCCTTTCCGTCCAGTTTCTCTTCAATATACTTTCTTGCTTCTTTTCCTGTTAATTCTCCTAAATTATAATTATCCGATGTAAAACCGCCGCATACAAAGGGTGCATCTTTCAGCTGAGTATTTCCAACTGCTATTTCCAGCCCTTTATCATTTGCCATTTTCAGAGTCTGGATGGATGAAGTTTCATTTAACGGAGATATTGCAATCCCATCTATCCCCTGAGTGACATAGGTATTAATCAACTCTGCCTCTTTTGCCTGATCGTTGTTGGTATTACTGAGCATACAGGTTACCCCATAGTGATCTGCTGCTGCCTGATACCCCATCTGCATCAGCATCATAAACTGATCCTCCTGGAACACAACCCCTGCCACTTTGATATCCTTTGGATCTTTCTTTGCTTCCTTTGATTCTCCCTGCTCTGTTTCAGTAGCTTTCGTTTCGTCTCCTGACTCTGCTGATGCTAAAGTACCCGCCTCTGTTTCCTTCACAGTACCCTGTTCTGTTGCTTTTGTGCCCTCTGTTCCGCTTCCACATGCTGCCACTGATAATGTCATACCCACTGCCATCATAACTGCCAATACTTTTTTTACCTTCATCCCGTATTCCTCCGCAATTTAATTTTTATCTGACTGTACCTGTTCTTTTCGGTATTCCTGTGCCGCGTCGTAGATAGCAAGTATTTTTTCAGGCGGTACATTTGCCTGCAGGTTGTGAACCTGATTAAAAACGTATCCGTTCTTTTTTGAAAATATTTGAATTAACTTTTTCACTTCTGTCTGTATTTCATCCACCGTTCCATAATTACAGGTAACCTGGGTATTGGACCCGCCGCCCCAGAATACCAGATCATCGCCAAAACGCTCTACCAGTGTCTCCGGATCCATCCCTTTTGCCGCAATTTGAATAGGATTCAGGATCTGAACGCCTGCGTCAATTAAGTCCGGTATTAATTCTAAAATGGCACCACAGCTATGTAAAAATACTTTAACCTCAGGATAATTATCTCTGATATAGTGAAAAACTTTTTTGTGGTAAGGCTTAATCATTTCCCTGTATACTTCCTTGGAAATCAGCGTAGACTCCTGAGATCCCAGATCATCGCCAAACTGTATGATTTGAATATACTTATGCACCCTTGGCATGAGCCTCTTCAGACTTTCTATATAGGAGTCCGTCAGCCGCTCCAGATAAGTATGCACCAATTCCGGTTCCGACAGGAGATTCATAAAAAAATTCTCAAAACCAAAGTCAGATTCCCCGGCCTCTAATATATTTCCTCCAAATTCCATTAAAACTGCTCTGTCTGTGTTTTCATAAGCTTCTTTTGCCTGCTGTTCCATATAACAGATTTCTTCTTCCGTGATGACAGGAAATGTATAATTCTCCAAATCCTCTGCATCTTCCGCCTCCGCAAGCGGATGACAGGTCTGATCAAAATAATAACCTTCTCTTGGCATTTTCGCCAATACTTTCCCATCTTTCTGTATGGTCAATTCCCCGTTTTCCATTGGTATCGGATGATAGTCTTCCGGTACCATGCATTTAATCCCCCTTCCGTTATCTCCTGCTTTCCACCTGTCTATTTTCACTCCAAATGAAGCAGCCAGGCGGTGTACCTGAACCACATCAGCACCCAGCCTGTCCAGTATCTCTTTCTCCGGTTCCGCCAACTGTTGAAAGACATCATACAATTTTGTAGTGGATGTATCCATGCCCAGATGCTCTTTTAATTTCTGATAAGCCCAGATACTGATGCCTGTTGATCTCATGGCGCCAAAATCAATGGGAATGACATCTGATTTCCGGTGGTTCAGTGCTGCAATTATTCTTTCCCGCGAATTCATTTTATTACCTCCCTGCTTTTTCTTAATAGTATCACCGTTATACTAATTAATCAAGTTGTTTTTCTATTATGTAATCAATTTGTATATATATTACAATATTAACATTTAAAAAATATGCATTTATTACAAATATTTTAATATAATAATATATCTAATTTACTTTTAAGTTCTTATTTGGTAAACTTGTTTTATAAAAATATATCGCGTTTTGAGATATGCCAAGAAAAAGTATATACTGATTCGTTTCTTTCAGTTATAATTAATATCACAGATATGGAATACCATCAGAACAATTGATAAAGGAGGATTTTATGGAAACCATAGGATCTAATGCACAGGATTTAAAAGCGAGTAACCGCATGTTGGTTTTACAAATAATAGCGACGCATTTTGGACTTTCCAGAACGCAGCTGGCTTCGATTACAGGACTGTCTAAAATGTCCATCAGCAATATTGTCTCAGAATTAATCGCCTCCAGTTATATATCCGAGTTTGAAAACCAGAAAGAGGCTACCTCTTCAGGACGGAAACCTCTATCGCTCAAGCTTGCCGATCATTCCCCCTGTATCTGTGGCATGCTCATAGAACGGGACTTTCTTCAGGTCGCCCTGGGGGACTTGAGCGGTACGCTGATTCTGCCTCCTGTTAACGTACCCCTGGATAATAATGCACTGAGCAGTGATGAGGTGATTCAATATCTCTATCAGGCATTTATGACCTTAAAAGACAGCACCCGTCGCAATATCATCGCTATTGGCATTTCTTCCATCGGTCCATTGGATAGTAAAAACGGCTTAATTCTAAGGCCTCCGTTTTTTCACAATATTGAAATTATGCCAATTATTTCCGAAATAACGAAATTAACTGAGATTCCCACTTACCTGATGAATGAATCCAATGCCGGTGCCTTGGCTGAAAAATTATACGGAAGCGCCTCAGGCGTGGCTAATTTCTTATACCTGCACATTACGAATGGCATTGGCGCAGGCGTTGTTCTGGATAATAAATTATATGACGGAGAATATGGGCAGAACGGCGGGCTTGGTCATACATCCATTAATTTTGCAGGTCCCAGATGTGAATGCGGAAATACAGGCTGCTTAGAGCTTTATGCCAATATAAAACAACTGAGGTACCGGATACAGGAATTAAAATACTTATATCCCGGCTCACCCCTGACGACATTAAGCGCCCCTTCCTGGATTCAAATCCTGGATGCGGCCAACACCCGTGATACGCTGGCTGTCCTGGCACTGGACCAATTCTGTACTTACATTGCACAGGCCATAACCAATACTCTAAATATTTTGGATCTCTCTACCATTATCATTGATTACCCGTTTAACGTCCCCGGCAGCGCAATGGAAGATCTGTTAACCCAAAAACTTGCGCTATTGAGGCCCCAGCCTTTTTATCACAGTATAACTGTACAAAAATCTACTTTTATTGGAAAAGCATCCCTCATTGGATCTATCTCTATCGTAGCAGACAAAATATTTCATTTTGAACTGCCGCTCTGCTTTTCCTGTACCAAAACGGATGCTAACCCTTAAAAAAAGAACTGCCGGCTCGGGCAGTTCTCTATTTTTATATTCTTTTCATATTAAGTTAGCTTATAATGCTTCTTTTCTTAAACACTTCTAATACTACAGCGAACGTTTTGTAATGTTCTATTAAATGCATTATATTGGGGTTAGTT
>UQCR01000173.1 GCA_900539655.1 uncultured Robinsoniella sp. | reverse complement strand
TACAGATGTCACTGTCCCAATCAAAATTGCCATTCCGTATGTCTTTTTTACACGTGCATAGTTTTTTGCTCCGTAATTATAACCTGCAATGGGCTGCATGCCAATTCCAATCCCCAGCAGTACCGTAAATAAGATTTCCTGCACTTTCATGGAAATCCCATATGCAGTCAAAGGAATCTCGCTGCCATACACCGTTGCCGCGCCGTAGTGCACAATCAAATTATTGTTTACAACCATAACCAGTGAAAATGCCAGTTGGTCTATAAAACTGGAAATGCCAAGCCCACAAATCTCACGTACCGTCTCAAAGCGCAATTTTAAATATTCCTTAGTTAATTTTATACAACGAAACTTCCGCAGATAACACACTGATAAAATAAATGAAATCATCTGCCCAATAAAGGTTGACCAGGCAGCTCCTTTCATCCCCCATCCAAATCCAAAAATAAATACCGGATCCAGACATCCATTTACCAATGCTCCAATTATCATAGATGCCATTGCATATTTAGGACTGCCGTCCGCACGGATGACTGAATTAAGGGATGTGCTGATCATAATAAACGGCAGCCCCATGACTACAATATATCCATACTCTTTTGCATAAGGCATCAGTGTATCCGTTGCTCCCAGTACGCTTAAAATTGGTTCTAAAAAGAGAAGCCCCACAGCCATAGCCACAAGGCTGACGGATATAATCAGTAGGATTGCATTCCCCACTCCTTTTGCGGCATCTTCTTTTTTTCCTTCTCCCAGCCTCAGGCTGAAATATGCCGCTGTGCCATCTCCAATAAGCAGTGACAGAGCCAGAGTCACCAGGGTTATGAGAAGAACCACATTTGCGGCTCCATTTCCCAGATAACCAACTCCTCTTCCAATAAAAATCTGATCTACAATATTGTAAAGGGCATTTACCAGCATTGCCACAACACTTGGAATTGCAAATTTTGCAATGAGCATTCCAATGGATCCGGTACCCAGTATATTTTCCTGTTGATTTGATTCCTGTTTATTTAATTGCTTTAGATTTAATTGCTGTTTCATCTATCTTTTCCTCCAAAGCGGTGGCTGTTCTTATCCCCGCTGTTTAACTTTTTTATTTTGCCCACAAAAAGAAGGCCGCCAAAGCTGCCTTCTGTCCGGGTTTCCCATATACAAAAGGCTGCAGACGAAACATCGTCCACAGCCTTTTGGCATCTGCACTTATCATCGGAAATGGTACACAAATAGAAGTATAGCTTCCTACACTTTTGTATACTTTCCGATGAAACCTAGCATCTGCTTATTTATGTTCAGGCTTTGCACAACGTTTCATCGTCCTGTTTTGTCCAAAGCCCTCTCTTCTTCTCATTTTATTGCTTAAAATGCACATCATGACATATTTCCTTTTCCTGATAATTATATCCATTACACTTCTTATATTATAGGGCAATACCAGATCCCAGTCAATATAAATCCTTATTTTTGCACTTTACACAAATAAATATTTCTTCACCTTGCTCTATTCTTAACCACACGTTCCTACTTTTCATCACAGACCTGGAAAATGTAAAACTTCAGATAATATGACTCCTGTGCCGCCCAGAGTATCGGGTGATCCGCTGCCTGTGTCCTGTATTCCACCTGGCGCAGCCTTTTATGAACATTACCGGCAGCTTCTCTGATTGTTTTAGCAAAAAGCTCCGGATCCATAAAATGAGAACAGGAACAAGTTGCGAGATACCCTCCGTCTTTAACCAGCTTCATGCCTCTCAGATTGATCTCACGGTAACCCTTCACAGCATTTTTAATGGAATTCCTGGATTTTGTAAATGCAGGCGGATCCAGGATGACAACGTCAAATTTTTCTCCATTTTTTTCAAGTTCCGGCAGCAGTTCAAATACGTCCTGGCAAAGGAAGCAGACACGATCTTCCAGTCCATTTTGCACTGCATTTTGTTTTGCCTGTAGTATGGCTAATTCTGAAGCGTCTACACCCAGAACTTCTTTCGCCCCTGCCACTCCCGCATTTAAGGCAAAGGATCCGGTATGGGTAAAGCAATCCAGTACTTTTTTACCCTTACACAACTTTTGGATAGCAAGGCGATTATACTTTTGATCCAGGAAAAATCCGGTCTTTTGTCCGTCTTCCACATCTACGATGTATTTCACACCATTTTCTACAATCTCCACCTTGGTATCAAATGGTTCCGAAAGAAAACCCTTTGTCCGCTCAAGGCCCTCCTGAAGGCGTACCTTGGCATCACTTCTCTCATATACGCCGCGTATTTCTATCCCATCCTCTTTCAGAACTTTCTTCAGCAAATCCAGTATCCTTACTTTTAATCGGTCTATTCCAAGAGCCAGTGATTCAACCACAAGGATATCCGCAAATTTATCCACAACCAGTCCCGGAAAGAAATCTGCCTCTCCAAAAATCAAGCGGCAGCTTGAAGTATCCACGGTTGCCTTGCGGTACTCCCATGCATCCCTAACGCGCATTTCCAAAAATGTATCGTCAATCAATGTGTCTTTCTTTCTGGACATCATTCTTATCGTTATCTTAGATCTGGTGTTAATAAACCCACGCCCAAGAAAATATCCGTCAAAGTCCTCCACACAGACGATATCCCCATTGATAAATTCTCCTTCAATCCGGTCAATTTCATTATCAAAAATCCACATCCCACCAGATTTCAGCAGGCGTCCTTCACCTTTTTTTATTCTCACAACTGTCTGTTCCATATTGTTGTTCCTCTCTGTACGCTGTAAAATTTAACTCCCCGTTACTAGAGCGTGTTTTAAAATTGCTTTCTGTCAGCTGTGCGTCACAGTTTGTGGGAGATTTGTCCCGGATGAAGGGCACGTAGCGGGCTACGTAACCTGAATTCGGGGCAAATATGCCGCAAAGTGGGGCGTGCAGATGGCAGGAATGAATTTTCAGACACGCTCTAACACTCCGGGTAGTCATAAGCAAGTTATAAACATACTCTTGTGTTATTATATTTCATTTGAAGCTGCATGTAAACATAATTCCTTTGGCATTCCTTACAAGCCCATGACCAATATCGGAAAATAGCCCCTGGCACAAAAAGAACAGGGGGCAGTATAATTCTTGCTGCCACCTGTTTCTTCTATATACAATGCCTATATAATTTCTAAATACTGCTTATTGCTTTATAAGTGCCAATGCTTCATACTCCCTTAATAGAACCCGGTTTCCTTCTGTCTTCATATCTCCATAATTACTAAAAATCTTCTCCCAGCTGCCTAGCAGTACTATTTTTGCAACTTTGTTTTGATAATTATGTATTGCCAAAATCTCACCATCGGCAGACACTCTTCTATATGCCAAAATATTCTGGTCTTCCGTATCTTCCGGAAGAAAGGCTCCCTCCGTGAGAATATTTTTATATTTCCCGAATTTTCTAAGCTGTATTAACTTCTTATAAAAGTTCAGTACCGACTCTTCATTTTTTAACTCACAAGCCACGTTTACTTCCGGATAATTTTTATTTACTTTCAGCCAGGTTCTGTCTGCATTTGAAAATCCAGCATTTTTTTCGTTGCTCCATTGCATTGGAGTTCTGCTGTTGTCCCGGCTTCTTCTGCCCGCCAGCTCAAACGCCTGCTCCGGTGACATTCCCGATTCCACCCCACGCTGATACTGGTCCTTTGTTGCAGGATCATTATAATCATCCATGCTGTCCATAAGAATATTACTCATGCCGATTTCCTGCCCCTGATAAATAAAAGGCGTTCCCCGAAGCATCATGAAAAGCGAAGCCAGCATCGTTGTACTGTAATAATTTATTTCACCCTGGGGCAGATATTTATTCAGAGAACGCGGCTGGTCATGGTTTTCCAGGTACAGTGCTCCCCAACCCCGTTTCTGTGTTTCCAGCTGGCTGTGGTAAATATTCTGTTTTAAATCCTGCAGTGTCCATTTTGTGGGTTTATACCATTCGCCTGTCTGGGGAATATCAATATCCGCATAGCTGAAGTCAAATACCATGGAAAAGAATCCGTTTTCTCCAATAAACTGATCCAGCAATTCTTCCGGAACATTCGCCTCTGCTACGGTCATACTGTTATGAGGTTTAAATGTCCGTTCTTTCAATTCGGATAAAAAGACTTCAATCCCTGGCTGGTTGGCAATGCCTTTCCCCACAAAGCACAATCCGTCTTCACCATCCGGTTCAAAAGTGCCGGCTTCAAAATTCTTCTTGATGTTGGAGATGGCATCGATCCGAAATCCTCCAAGGCCTTTATCCAGCCAGTAATTAATCATTTTATAAATTTCTTCCCGCAGTTTGGGATTCTCCCAGTTCAGGTCCGGCTGTTTTTTACTGAATGCATGTAAATAGTAACGGTTATCCCCTGCCTTTTCCCATGCCGATCCCCCAAAATAGGATCTCCAGTTATTTGGAGGCCCACCATCCACACCTTCCCGAAACACATAATAGTCTGCATATTCACTCTGCGGATCTTTCAATGCTTCCTGAAACCAGATATGTTCATCGGATGTATGGTTTACCACCAGATCCATTAAAATACGGATACCTCTTTTTTTTGCCTCTTCAATCAGGCTGTCCAGATCCTGATCTGTACCAAAACTCTCATCTACGTGATAATAATCAGAGATGTCATAACCATTGTCATCCATCGGAGACTGATACACCGGGCAGATCCACAGAACATCCACTCCCAGATCCTGCAGATAATCAAGCCTCTTTATGATTCCCGGAAGATCCCCAATTCCATCCCCATTAGAATCCTGAAAGCTTTTCGGATAACACTGGTATACAACTGCATGTTTCCACCATTTCTTTTCCATTCCATCAGCCCTTTACTGCCCCATCGGCAATTCCTTTCATAATATATTTCTGCAAAAACAGATACACGATAATAATTGGAATTATTGTAACCAGAACCGCCGGGAAAATAAGTTCCCAGGAATTACTGTATTGTCCTGATACCATCTTTGCAAAATAGAGCTCCAGGGTAAGGGTCTTATACTGGGAGTTCCCAATTGTTAAAAATGGAAGCAGATAATCATTCCAGATCCAGATTCCATTTAGAATAATTACGGTAACCGTGGTGGATTTCAGCATAGGAAATACCACTTTGAAAAACATCTGGAAGATGGAAGCTCCGTCAATGGCTGCCGCTTCTTCCAGGGACTGTGGCACGCTTTTTAAGAATCCATGATATAAGAAAATGGACATACTGAGCCCAAATCCGCAATACATTAAGATTAATCCCGCCAGGTTACGAAGCTGCAGCATATCGAATACACTGAGCAAAGGATACATTACTGATTGAAATGGAATCAGCATCGCTGCTGTAAACAGTAAAAATGCTGCCTGGGACCATTTTGTTTTATTTCTCACCATCATCCATGCCGCCAGAGATGAAACAATAACCAGGACAAATACAGAAATACCGGTAATAAACAATGTGATTCCAAATCCCTGTACAAAGTGAATCTGGCTCAGAGCACTTTTAATATAATCCAGAGTCCACACCGCTGGCAGTGCCATGGGGGAATCTACAATTTCAGCCTGACTCTTAAAGGAGTTCAGTACCAGAAATGCAATGGGAAATAATGTATATACTGCCATAATAACCAGTAAAATCCGGCTAAGAACTGCCCCTGCTTTTCTTTTCATTACATTTCTACCTCCTTTTTCTTGGTATAGGATACCTGTATCAATCCCACAATTGCAATCAGGATAAAGAATATCACTGCCTGTGCCTGGGCAAGGCCGTAATCCGGCGGTCTGGTATCTTTAGTTGTCCTTAGGATCTGTAATGCCAGAAGCCTGGTGTTAAAGTTTCCGTCCGTAAGGGCTACGTTCTGATCCAGCAGTTTAAAACAATTAGACAAAGTCAAAAATAATACTATAGTAAAGGATGGCATCAGCATAGGCAGTGTAATTTTTCTGAACTTAGTAAATGCTCCTGCTCCATCGATGGAAGCCGCCTCATACAGATCACTGGAAATATTATTGATTCCCGCTACAAAGATCAACATCATATATCCCGCCATCTGCCATACCACCATGATGACCAGGGCAACCAGGGTTTTGGTGGAATCCTGCGTCATATTTGTTAAAAACGGGATATGGAGAAGCCCTTCTTCACCAAATAACATTTTGGAATATACAATCTGAAATATGAACTGCCAGATAAATCCCAGTGCCAGACCCCCAAGAAGATTCGGCATAAAAAAGATCGTTCGGTAAACACCGCTTCCCTTTCTTAATACACTGATCATCATTGCCATGACAAGCCCTGCCACACTGACGGCAATGACAGCCATAAGGGTAAATTTCAGTGTGTAGAGCAAAGCGTCCAGGAACTGGCTGTTCTGAAATACTTTAGCATAATTACGAAGTCCCACAAAGGATTCAAATGCATTTGCACCACCATGAAAATAAGTTCCTCTCCATGCAGAAAATGAATAGAATACACCTATGATAAAAGGTATGATGATAACTCCCACAAAAAGTATCACTGCCGGCAGCAGCAACGGCTTAAACCATTTCTTATAATATTTCTCCATCTTAATCTTCCTCCCCTAATTTTCTTAAGGCTTTCCATTGGCTGATGCATTCATCGGCTATCTTCCCATAGGAATCCGCTTCCCAGTCTTCCCGGATAAAATACTGCTCCATCAGAATTTTACCATATACCTCCTGACCCCAGGTAGGCGGTGCTCCATTGAACGGATTAGACAGTACATTTCCCTCCCTCAGATATCCGATCAACGCGTTATTTAAAGGATTCTCAAATTCCACGGTGGCATCTGCGGTAAATGGTATAAAGGCAAAATCATTGATAATAAAATCCTGGCCTTCTTTGGATGTATTCAGCCAGTACAGGAATTTTTCTGCCTTTTCCTGCTCTTCGGGTTCTGCTTTTTTGTTAATAGCGTAATAACTTGGTACAAATTCCGGTACGGAGCTATTAAACTTTTCTACAGTCATACCCGGTACCTTGATATCATCCTGCGTAAATGGCATTTTAACAGGCAGCATCGTAATCGTTTTCACGATCTCCTGATTAATCTTTTCGATATTACTGTATACCCAGTTTCCCTGCTTGATAAAAATAGATTTATGATCTGCAAATATCTGGATCGCCTGATCATACCCGCTGGTTGTAGAATTAATAAAGTCGGGGCTGCGTTTTAATGCACCTTTGGCTCCTGCCGCATGGCTTGTCATCAGATCTTCCACCTGTATGGACTTTTCCAGAGGGGATTTTAATGCATCCACCTGCTCATCGGTAGCATTTTGAGCTGCGGATAGACTGTCTAACACTGCGTTCAATGCAAAATTGCTCATGTGGTCACCGTAAGTCCATTTCTCTGCACCTGCTACAGCAAACACGCCATTCAGCTGTCCGGAAACCTCATTTTTTTCCGGCTGGAAGGTATATGCATTGCCGCTTAAATAAACGTTTTCTGCTGTCCCATTCTTTATGTAATCATCTGCAGCGATCACCAACGCTTCAAATTCATCATAGGTAGCTGTCTTGAAATCATTAATCCAGTTCACTGTGTTTTCCTCACCGAACAGAGCATCCACCATTTTCGTATCTATAATATAACCGTAGCCTTCCACATTATAAGGTATGCCATAGTTTGTTCCGTTTCCTGAAGAAAGCCGCATCCCCTGGGGAATACTTTCTGCAAGTTCCCGCATCTCCGGTGTAGAAGCTTCCCGCAGGTCCTTTAAGAATCCCCCCTCTTCCCATTCCGGCACAGTTTCTGCATTTACCGAATAGATCGCCGGCTTGTGGTTGGAATTCATATCTGCTCTTAAAAGGTCTATACCGTCAGTGGTACCAATCGAAAAGACTTTGATTTTCTGGCCCGTCTCTTCTCCATAGGCCTTGCATACTTTTTCAAGTGCATCTGCATTTTCACTTTTTACGTTGAAAATGTAAAAATCATAATCTTTTCCGCCGCATCCGGTAAGCAGTCCCATGCATAATAACAACGTGGCTCCCAATAAAACTTTCCTTTTCATGTCCTTCTCCTTTTCTTCTAAGTGAAACATGTTTCATAACTGTTATAAAAATAAGTTATGGGACGATTCTTCGCTAGCCATAACATATTTTAATTTGTACTTCCTTTTCTTGTTTGTAAGAAAAGGCATATCTTAATATCACATTTTGTACATTCCAAATTTCCCGCTTCGTGTTTAATGTTTACTATATTTTATTCCTTATTTATAAATTCCTTATTTCCTATTTCCCGTCCTTCGCTTATGAAACATGTTTCTTATGTATTTCATACTACACTCATTTGCAAGGACTGTCAATATGTTTAGGCATATTCCTTCTGTTTCATCGATATACACAAAATCATTGTTTCTGTTTTAGTACATTTGACTGATTCGACCTCGTATAAGGCTTTTCAAACTTACGTCAGCCCACATACGAATTACATAGCTCATATACGGAATACGGATTACATACTTTCCCATACGTCCCCATACGTCCCCATACATCCACATAAGTCTTGCCGCTCTAATAAGTACCTCAAATAGTCGTGTCACCTTTTACAAGGGATACTTTTAATTCATATCGGTTCTTCTTAGGCATTTTCCCTTCCAGCAAGGTTTCCAAAACGGATATTGCCTGTTTTGCAATTTCTTGTACCGGCTGCCTGACTGTGGTTATATCAATCAGATTCATATTCACCACATAGGTTCCGTCATAGCTCACGGCACAGAAATCCTCCGGTATCCGTTTTCCAAGCTGTACTGCTGCTTTTAAAAATGCCGTACAGGGCATATCTGCAGACATCATACCGTCAATTTCCGGAGATTCCTGCAAAATTGATTTTGCCATATTCAGATATCCTTCAAACTCAAAATCATTCCAGCGGACAGAGACCCTTCTGCACGCAATACCATGTTCTTTAAGTACCCGCTCCAATTCCTCATGGCACTCAAAGGAGAGCACTTTCTTCTTCGATTCTCCGCAGATATGAATCACCGATTTGCATCCGCTTGCAATTAACTCTTTCGCAGCAAGCCGTCCTCCCAGTCCATGATTGGATGTGACTACCGGAATCTGTTGGTTTACCTGATAATCCAGCATGACCAGAGGCTTTTGGAAAGATTCGTACTCACCGTCATCCAGACTGTTAACCCCCATAATCACTCCATCCACAATATTGGATTTCAGCATATTCATGTACTCTTGTTCCCTCTCCAGATCATCGTCTGTACTGCAGAGCATAAGCTTATACCCGATCTCATAGAGTTCCTTTTCCATGTATCCAGCAAGACTGGAAAAAAACGGGTGCCGTATATTGGGCACTAACATGGCTATGATTCCTGCCCGCTGCCGAAACATTCCTCTGGCAAGCTCATTGGGGATATAATTCAACTCTTTCATCGCCTGCTCAATCTTCAGTTTCGTCTCAGGCGCCACATATGCCGTACCATTTAACACCCTGGAAACCGTACACGCTGCCACATTTGCTTTTTTAGCCACATCACGAATACTTGCCATAATTACCAACTCCTTATGAAATATGTTTCATTCATTTTAGCACGGGCTGTAAAATATGTAAACTAATTTTAAAAGAGGCGCCTAAGCGCCTCTGGAGCATGTTTGAAAATTGCTTTCTGCAGCTGCTCGTCCTAGAGCGTGTTTTAAAATTGCTTTCTGGCAGCTGTGCGTCACACTTTGTGGGAGATTTGTCCCGGATGAAGGGCGCGTAGCGGGCTACGTAACCTGAATTCGGGGCAAATATGCCGCAAAGTGGGGCGTG
>UQCR01000172.1 GCA_900539655.1 uncultured Robinsoniella sp. | reverse complement strand
CTGCTTTTGCTGCGATTTCTGTAATTGGGGACATAGTAGTCTCCTGTGCAATTTCGATGTCTGATTTGTAACCCATAGTTAAATATCTCCTTTCATATTAACCGCTTTTGCGGTGATTTACGTTATAAATTATACTACGGTCCCCGTAAGGACATGCGTCTGCCTGCCTTTCTTAACCAATAAAAAAAGCAGTTGAATCATTTGCCACTCAGCAAATAACACAGCTGCCCTATCTCGGGACTGCCTGCTATACTGCACAAAGAAATAGCATCTGACCATACACATTCTAAATAATATAGAAATAACAATACATCTTTTACGCAGTAGCGGGAGCGATCTTATAACGCGGAAGTCTCCTTCGTTCACCAAAAGCCTCCCCCTTTGGTGACACTTTACGTATAACATCTACTCTACTTGAATACATTATTCAATTGTTAATATAGAAAGAAATAAGTCATGCAGATTTCTTTCGGTTTCGGATAGAATTCTCACACATGAAGTGTATTAAAAAAGGGCAACATCATAGATAACAAATGCTGCCCAGACGGTCGACCTTATCATATAATTTTGATTTCCCTGTGGTACTCCACAACTATCCGTCAGTAATCAAAACCTTTGTTACGATATATATACTATAAAACAAAGTTAAAATTTTGTCAAGAATTTTGTGGATATTTCACATAAAAATGTTACAATTGATCTCCTTTATTGTTATATTCCATTTCGGGCTTAAATAGAACTACCCGGTTACGGCCTTCGTCTTTCGCCCGGTAAAGCGCAATGTCCGCTTTCTGATAGAGACTGGTAAAGGTTGTGCCGTCCTTGGGGTACATGGAAGCCCCGATGCTGGCTGAAATTTCAACATCTCCATTGACCCAGCGCGCAACTCTTTTTCGCAGGGTTTCCAGGCGTTTTAAAAGAGCATGGCTGCTTCCCACATTTTTCATGCAGATCACAAATTCATCTCCCCCAAGCCTGGCTATTACATCATCCGCTTTACCTGCACTTTTTAAAGTATATGCAATTTCTTTAAGAACCTGGTCGCCGATGATATGCCCGTAAGAATCATTGAGCATTTTAAAATTATCAATGTCTACCATAACAAATCCATGATTATGGCGCTTCTCACTTTTTACCAACATCTTGGTTACCTTTTTTACAGCCTCCGCTCTGTTCAGAACACCGGTCAGATCATCATTTTCCAGCCGGTACTGCAGCTGGAATTCCTCTTTCTTCTTCTCATCAATGTCGTTAAGCGCCACAAAAGCAATTATATCCTTTGAGTAAGGATCCTGTATCAGCTGTATTTCACCTCCCACCCAGAAGTAATTACCTTCCGGGTTCAGGCGTCTGAACTCACAATGCAAAGTCTTCATTCCTTCGCAATAACGTTTCATTAAGTTGGCATAAGAGAACATTTCTTTGTAAATCTCCTGATCTTCTTTATATATGAAGTGTTCCCATACGTATGCGGCTGCTGCCGTAAAAGAAGTGCGGGCACTTTTTGGAATCTCCCCACCCATAACTCCCTTAATATATTCAACCGTATCTCTGGTAATGTTATAGCGGTAATTCATTACATTTCCCGTCAGCTGGCTCTCATAAGAACGCTTCCATCGTTCATGCTCAAGCTCTTTTTCATGGGCTTTGGTCATATCTTCCATGGATATCACCGCATATCGCCCATCTTCCGTGAGGGTATAATCATGGCGCAGCCAGACCTGATGTTCCTGATCCTGATTTATTTTCACAATCGTATCCGCCCCCGGGATTCCCTCTTTCATTTTTTTAAAAAACTCCCGGTATTCTTCCTTGCTTTCCTCTGCCACGAATCCTTCCGTGATGAAAGCCTCCGGCATCTTCTCAACAATCTGGCGTTCAAAAAACTCCGCTGATTTTTCATAAAAATATAGGATTTCGGTATCCAATTCATACCGTGCCGCCATTTTCTTCGTATGTTCCCATACAATCAGCCGATACGTCTCTTCCTGCCCGTACAATCCCTGCATGGCATCTTTGCGAAGAGTGAAATCCAGACAGATACACAGGATGGCACTGGGACGTTCACTGTCTCCTTTGCACCGCAGCATAAACCAGCCGGTATCCCCATTTTTTTTGACCATACGAACCTCAAGCTCTAGAGTTGCAGCCGGATTGCCGGGACAGAAACCCGCCATATTGCACATTTCTTCCCAGTCCTCCTGTAAAACCAGTTCCTTCATTGCATAAGGCATATCCTGCCGGTCCTCATATCCCAGCATTTTTAAAAATGAAGTATTTACATAGTTTAAAGACAGCGCCTCGTCTCCCAGAAACTCACAGACTCCTGCCGGAAGTATGTCATATTGCGCATAATCAACTGTCTCGTTTGTCATTTTGCCACATCTACTTTCTCTGTAAATAATTATCCGCTGCTGCCGGTTACTTTACAGTGATTTTTATTACTCTTTTAACACCGTTGCATTTTACAGTAATATCTGCCTTCCCAAGCCTGAGTCCTGTGACGATCCCTTTCCTGTTTACGGACGCCACTTTAGGTCTTGAGGATTTATAAGTGATTTTTCCATTTGGTACTGCCCTTGCTTTTATTGCATACGTTTTCTTTTTCTTTAATCCTACAGAAGTATGACGCAAGCTGATGTATGGTTCTTTTACAATTATTTTGCAGGTTTTCTTTACTTTATTTGCTGTCGCCGTGATATAGGCGGTACCTTTTCTGACGGCTGTAACCTTACCCTTTTTATCAACTTTTGCAATCCTGCTATCACTGCTGCTCCAGCTGATTTTATTGCTGGCTCCCCGGATATCAGCTTGCAGAACCATCGTCTTTTTGCCCGAGGTGTAAAGCACTGTTGTAGTTTTGTTCAAGCTGACTTTCGGTTTCTTTACCGTTACCTTGCAAACAACACTTCTCTTCTTTCCCACCTTCGCCTTGATGTCTGCTTTCCCTGTGCCTACCGCAGTAACAATGCCATTTTTTACTGTAGCTATCTTTTTATTACTGCTGCTCCAGGTGATTTTCCTGGAATCTGTCGTGTCCGATGGGTAAAAGTTTACCTTTAACTTACTTGTCATCTTCGGCGTAAGCGTTAGTTTCTGCTTTGTCAAAGTGATTCTGATCAGAGGGGATTCTACGGTAACTTTGCATTTTGCCGTTATATTTCCCACCCTGGCAGTAATTACCGTACTTCCCGGGCGCAGGCCCAATACTTTTCCATTTTTATCCACGGTTGCTATTTTACTGTCTCTCGATGTCCAGGTTACTCTTTTTTCTACCGTAGTGTCTTCCGGAGAATAGGATACCCGCAGCGTAGAAGTTCCCTTTTTATTTAAGGTCAGACTCGTTTTATTTAATTTGATTCCTTCCAGCATTGTTACTCTCGGCTTGGGGTTTGGAACTGTTGCATTGGAGGTAAACGCTTTAATCCGTACACTGTAGCCTTCCCTGTCACCATCATACCATACATTCCCGTTCTTATTGCCAACAAAACTCTGCCCGGCCTCAGTATGGTTTGTTATATGCATATCACTGTATCTTGTATCTGATTTATCTATATTCAGCAGCACATTGCTTCCGCTTCGATTGGTAAATGTGAATACCACGGAGAAATTCTCTCCTTTATCCAAATGTACTTTTTCCTTCAGCGGAATGGTATAATATCCGGAATAAGATACATTTCCGGTTTGCTCACTGGCATAAACCGGTACGCCGCTTGCAGGGTTTGTTTTATCCCTGACATTTCGATAGATCTGTATCTTATAAGAAAGATTGGGTGTCTCACTCATAAAGGAAACCGCTTCCAGAATCTCTCCATTGGCATTTGCTGAAGCAGTCTGATAGATATTTCCAGCACTGTATCCATTTTGGATCCTAACATATCCATCGTAAATAGTACCGTCATACTGGTATATATGTTCGTAATTATCCGCCGCCTCTCCTTCCATTACAAAGGCATAAGAGTCGCTTCGGTTCAAATAGTTATCTTCATATGAGATCCAGAAATATCCCTGATCTCCCCAGGTACTGCCATAACTGTTTTTTGCAAGCCAGGCACCGTTATTGTTTGGCTTGCAGCCATCCGCAAAATTATCCTTGCTGTAGGTATCATTCCAGCCTACCAGTGTAACGGCATGATTCATATTCCCGTATCCCTGATAGTTATAGGCTGCCGTATTGCGGTTAAAAAATGGTGACTCGTATACAAGTGAAATATAAGACGCTCCATAATTTAATATCCATTGCTTCATGGTTGCCCGATCCTTCGTCCCAACCCATCTGGCATTTTGCAGATGCACTTTATCCTGATAGGCAATGGCATTATTTAAGGGACGGATGGATGCGGTATTTCTTGGATAAACCGATACGGATTCATCAGCTGCACCTGTCCAGCTGCTCATAGCCATCACAGCCCACTGAGCATTTCCGCCAAAATCCAGGTACCCCTTGTCCACATTCTGCCTGAGATAAATCTGTACCTGATCTCCGGATGTATTTCCAAATGAATCTGCTGTCCGGTAGTATGTAAAGTAACCCAGATGCTGTTCCGACAAATCCAGTCCGGCACTCCACCCATCTTTAATTAAAGAAGCTTCCAGAGTTCCCTGGAATGCAAACGCCCAGCAGGCTCCCCAGGGATTCTGATCCTTTACCGAAGTAATATATCCGTTATTCCTGGAATCATAAGCTGCCGGTAGCGCCATCCTTGCTCTGGGCGCTGTACTGTTCTCACTCCCCGGGATATTGTAGGGCGTCAGTTCCTTTAATTCAGGCTCCATTTCCTGTTGAGCCTGAATTTCATCCTCTGTAAGCGGACGGCCTTTTATATAATCAAGTCCACTGTCCGCTTCCCGGGACGCATAAACTGTAACCGGGAACTGAAATAATAAAATAAGTACTGCCCATAATATAATCGATTTCTTTTTTAACATATCTATCCCCACCTTGTTGCTTTTCCATGTATTCTATGCTAAACTTCTGTACATAATATTTATGCCTTAGCTTCATAAACATTGATCCAAAGAGCGTGTTTTTTTCATACTTCCTGCAAGATATGCATATGAGCATCCCGCAGAATTAGATTAAACATGATCTGGAAAGGAGTGTAATTATCATGAATTTTACGTTTCAGAAAAATCAAATTTCCTTACACAATACGACCAGTCAGAAGATGCTGGCAGAAGTTACTTTTCCTGATATAGACGAAAATACGGTTGAGGTAAACCATACCTTCGTGGATGAATCCCTTCAGGGCCAGGGCATTGCCGGTCAGCTTATGCTTGCTCTTGCCGAACACCTCCGCTGCGAAAATAAAAAAGCGGTGCTTACCTGCTCCTACGCCCAGCGATGGTTCTCCAAACATCCGGTATATAACGATCTTATAAAAGAAAAATAACGTATTCTTAAAATCAGTTCTTACATCGTGTGTCATTACAACACTTATTACAACGCTTTATTCAAGAACCGTTTCTTTCTCTAAGAACTGCTCAAATTTTTCAGGAGGCAGGGGAGTGGAAAAGTAATATCCCTGAATATAATCACAGTTCAGGCATTTCAATATCTCATATTGCTTCTCACTTTCCACTCCTTCTGCCACAATTTGAAACTGCAGTCCCTTTGCAATTTCAATTACATTTTTCACAATCAGAAGATAAACCTCTGATTCTGCAATCTTATCCACAAAACTTTTATCTAATTTTATGCTTTCTACCGGAAGGGTGCCGATATAACTCAGACTGGAATACCCCGTTCCGAAATCATCAATGGCAAAAGATACCCCAAACTCTATTAACCTTCTCATAATATTAATGATGTACTCAAAAGAATTAATAATAATGCTTTCGGTAACTTCCAGCTGAATGAGCGCCGGATCTATCTGATATTTTTGAATTACCTGCGTCACATCTTCATAAAAAGTACTTTTTGAGAATTGAACGGTAGACACATTCACGTTGACTCTTATCGGCGGCAGATTCCTTTTTTCTCTGAGGGAAATCATCTTGCAGGCTTCTTCCAGAACAAATTCCCCAAGCTGGTTAATCAATCCGCTCTGCTCTGCAATAGGTATAAATTCTGATGGTGGAATCCAGCCCAACCTTTCATCCTTCACCCTTAAAAGCGCTTCACATTTGGTATATTCACCGGAATCAACCGCATAAATAGGCTGATAATAAACACCAAAAGATTGATTTGCTGCCTTTTCCCGAAGAATGCCTGCTATCAGATTCTTTCTCTCCAACTGCATTTGTTCTGATTTTCTAAAATACAGCACTTCACTGCTCTCTGTTTTCTTCGCTTTAGAGAGCATGTACTCTGCATTATGTATCACCATTTCAGGATTCTGGGCATATTGGGGAAAATCAATTAAAACTACATCTATAAAAAGGCGGAAATTATTCCCTGTTTTATGTACTTCATCATAAACTTCTGTGACAACCTTCTCCCGAATCAGGCTGCACTGTTCCTCACAGGATGCCAGAAATGCAAATTTAGCCCCTCCCACACGGTATATCCGATCCTCAGGAAATATCTCAGTGCAGCTCTTCACGAACATTTTCAGCAACGCATCACCCTGCTGTCTGCCGAAAACCAGATTATAATTATTAAAATTCTTCATATTTAAAATGCAGACGCAGCCGTTCCTTCTGTTCTCAAAAAGGTCAGATAAATCCTCCATAAAAGCCGCCCTGTTTTTAATCCCAGTCTGCATATCCTTAAACAAGTTATCTTTCAGCTGATTTTCATAAACAACCCGTTTGGAAATATCGTAACCGGTAAAAATCGCAACGGGCTTTGCATCAGATCCGATAACTCTAACACTGTCTATACTCAGATATTTATTAAGCTTCTCATTATATATCTCAATATTACAGCTGGGATGTTCCATATCCATCTGTGGAATGGGGCAATGGCTGCAAGGTTTCTGCTTATTCCACAGTGCCTGGTAACAAAAATCATTCTCCTGAATATCCGGGAGCATGTTGCGCAGCTCCTGATTAATAAAACTGATCCTGTAATCTTCCAATTTTACTGCATAGGCGGCTGCATGTATCCCATCCAAAACGGTTCTTGTCATGCGGATGGATTCTTTTACACTGGTGATGTCAACACCAATACAGACAAAACACCTGCCCAGTTCTTCATCTTCAAAATCGTTATAATCTAATTGCAGCCATTGATGCAGGTTTTCCAGCCACATAACAGACCGTTCATTCTTATTTCCATACCTGTTTTTCTCCACAGGGCAGTCACAACAGACCTCATCGCTTCCAAAAAACAGTTTATGGCAGGTGATGTCCTTTTGCAATCCCGGAAACTTTTTCCTCACAACTTTATTCGTATATAAAACCTGATGTGTATCATAACGTACCGCATAGACAAATGCATCCATATTATCCATAATACGTTCAGAATCCCACTTCGCCATTTATTCCTGCTCCTAACTTCATTCCCTTTTAATCTGCTGTGTGCTCCATAATTATAACATACTTACCTGTGAATAGGACATACTTTTTCACAAAATCTCTTTTTCAATATCCAGTATTTTATCGGTCCATCCCCTGTAAAATTTTTCCTCATGGGACACCAGAATAACACTTCCTTCAAATTTTATCAGGGCGTCTTTTAATGCTTCTTTGGCATCCTGATCCAGATGGTTCGTTGGTTCATCCATAATCAGGAAATTACATGGCGATAGCAAAAGTCCACAAAGCTTCACCTTCGACTGCTCACCACCACTTAGCGAATCTATGCCCCTTAGTACGTGTTCTTCTTTTACTCCGCACCGCGCCAGCGCCTTACGCACCTCCTTATTTTTCATAGCCGGATATTGATCCGCAATAATCTGCAGCGGGGTTTTGTTGGGATCTGCCCACCGCAGATCCTGTTCATAATATCCTATCTTTACCTGATCTAAAAACCGGAAACTTCCTGCTAATTTGGGTACTTTTCCAATCAGTGTTTTTAAAAGCGTCGATTTTCCGATTCCATTAAACCCAGTGATCACAAGCTTCTGTCCGCCGTTAACCACAAAATTAATTTTAGATAACAGCGGATAATAATATCCGATTTCCAGATTGTTAACCGTAAGTGCCTTTCCCGGAGAAATCTCCGTTTCCTGAAACTGTATCACAGGCTTTACCGTAAAGTTTGGTGGTGCAATCCGTTCCAGTCGATCCAGTTGTTTCTGCCTTCCCCTTGCCATTTTTGCATTTACTCCAGCTTTATTTTTCCGGATATACTCTTCGGTCTTTTCTATTTTCCTCTGCTGTGCGTGATACTGTCGGATATAATCTTCTCTTAGATGCACCTTTTGATCCAGGAACTTCAGATAGCTTCCGTTATATTTACGCACCGTACCAAATTCAATATCCAAAATCCCTGTGGTGACTCTCTCTAAAAATTCAAAATCATGGGAAACCACAACATATGCTCCTTCCAAACTGCACAAAAACTCTGACAGCCAATCCACATGTTCTTTATCCAGAAAATTAGTAGGCTCATCCAATAACAAAACATCAGGCTTAGCTAATAATAATTTCGCCAGAATTACCTTCGCCCTCTGTCCCCCGCTCAGCGTTTCCAGCTGTTTATCCAGGCCGATGGCATCCAGTCCAAGTCCCGTAGCCACTTTACCAATCTTACTCCCAATTTCATAAAACTCTGCTACAATCAGCTGCTCCTGATATCTTCCTGCCCGAATCAGCAGTTCTTCGTTTTCCTCTTCTGCCCCCTCCTGGTACAGCTTTTCCATTTTCTCTTCCATGGCATAGAGTGCTGCAAACGCTGTCCTCAGATATTTCGCTACGGTCATCTCCTGTTTAATTACCGCATACTGGTCAAGGTGGCCGATCTGAATCCCAGACTGCCACTTTACTTCTCCCTGGTCAGGTACAACATCCCCCAGCAAAATCCTGATCAGTGTACTTTTTCCAGCCCCATTCTGTCCTACAACCCCTATGTGTTCCCCTTTAAACAAGTGAAACTCTGCATTCTGATACAATGCTTTTTCCGCAAAACTGTGTGTCAATTCCGTAACGTCTAATAAACTCATATTAATACCTCTCTTCTATATTATAAAATAAAACAAAAAAACAGAGAAACTGCACCTATACGGTACAGACCCTCTGTTTTGTCAACAAACTATTTTTCTGCAAAACAAAAGGCCAGAGACAAAGCAAATTGTCCCTGGCCATATCTATCATTTCTACTTACACCGGTAAATAAGTACACAAACCAAGCATAGCCGAACACTACGCCTGCAATACTTATCCACCGATGAAGATTTGGGCTTAAACCCTATGATTAACCTCTGCACAATGCTTCACCGTTTTAATTTCCAGTTGTACAGAGTTAAGTTTCTCGACTAACTTTATGATTTTATTGCTTATCATAATCATAATGAATTCCTTTCGCAGACTATTCCCTTTTTTAAGGATTGTATTTGTTTGTTCTATTGTATATATATCATATGAATTTAGGAGTGTCAATGGGTATTTAAAATTATATTTGTATTATTAAAAAAATATCTTGACGAATCCTGTCAGATCAGGTTATAATACCAAAGGTTGTTAAGTATTTTCTTAACGATTTGCGGATATGGCGGAATTGGCAGACGCGCCAGATTTAGGTTCTGGTGGGAGACCGTGCAGGTTCAAGTCCTGTTATCCGCAGGCTATGGAATATGTGAGAATACCGTTGGTTCCTTGTGTTTAGAGGGGTTGGCGGTGTTTTTGTTTTACTTGGAAGGTTGGGAATTTACAGGGCGTGTTGCATTTTTTCGGGGGTATGCAACATGAAATGCAACATGGAAATGTGAGGAGCTAAGAAAGAAAATGGTTCAAAAGAGGCAGAGCTATTTTAGTCTGTAAAGCATACCAACTTAATTTTTTATGCAAAAAACCGCTCCTCGAAAGGAACGGTCTTTTATCCAGCATCCACTGGATTACTCTGTACTAGTATATTAGCACATTACGTATTATATGTCAATTTTATGTATCTAAAACGCGGTGTAAATTTATTGTAGGATTGTAAAGGGTAGAGTCACCCTGATTTGTGTTAAG
>UQCR01000171.1 GCA_900539655.1 uncultured Robinsoniella sp. | reverse complement strand
TTTTTATATTTAATTTTTGTGATTTTCTTCTAATTTTACAGCACCGAAATTGTGAAAAACATCTTTATTATTAGTAGAAATACGTTTTTTAAGTAAAAAATGCTTAATACATATAAATGTTTACATAAATTTTATTGTAATGTTTTATATAAACAAACCAAATAAAGTTTTATATATCGTAATTAAAGAAGTCATACTCAAATTTACTCAAATATACTTAAATAATATTTTAATCACGCAGCATGAAAAATCTTATATCAACCCGCTTTAACGGGAAATCGCAAAAACAGGGACAAGCATGATACTCATGCCTGTCCCTGCTAAACCAGTCTGCTATTATTAACGATACATTTAGATACAAGTTACCCTATTCGCTTAAATAACTTTTACAACACACTTCGCATTTTTACCGTTACTGCTCCTCACAGTAATGGTCGCCCTTCCTTTCTTAAGCCCCTTTACCACGCCATTCTTCACAGACACAATCTTTTTACGCGAACTCGTCCATGTCAGCTTCTGCACAGAGGTAATTGGATTTCTCGTGACTTTCAGTGTCAGTTTTTTTCCGCGTTTCAGTTGCACATTTTTACTTATTTTCAAGCTCTTAGTAGCTACCTCTTTTTTCTTAACATATACCTTTACTTTCGCAGAACCTCCTTTGCTGCTTGTAACCGTAATTGTAGCATTTCCATTCTTTTTACCGGTAATCTGAAGTTTGCCTTTTTTCACTTTGACAACGGCTATTTTTTTACTGCTGCTCTTCGCTGATTTTATTTTGTCGCCTTTGATCGTGGAAGACTTCATCTTTACAGCGCTTGTCGTCTGATTTACCCGCAGCGGTATGGATGCTGCGTTTAACTTAATTTTTGCTTTCGATACCGGTTTTACATCCGGCTTCGGCTCTGGTTTAGGATCTGGCTTCGGGTCCGGCTTTGGTTCCGGTTTTGGTTCCGGCTTCGGATCCGGCTTGATCACTGTCTTTTCCTTAACGGCAATTGCACAGGAAGCTGTTTTTTCACCTGCTTTGGCTGTAATCATCGCATCCCCTGCTTTTAATGCTTTTACCGTTCCGTTTTCCACCGTTGCCACATCCGGTCTGCTGCTTGTCCATTCAACAGCAGGATTCGATGCGTCTTCCGGTAACACCCTGGCATTTAAAGTAATACTCTCTCCGATTTCCATAATAGCGTTCTGCCTATCTAAGGTAATATCACTGACTCTTGTCTCTTTCAGATAGGGCACTTTAATAACAGAAAACGACATAGCCGGAACCAGATATTTTACCTGTGAGTTTACAATTCCTGTTGTCGATGCAACCGGCTTAATCTGCTCGCTGCCTATTGCATTTTCTTCACTTCCCTCTCCGCTCATGCAGATAATTTCTGCCTGATCCGAAGTTAAGGTACATGGATAAGTAAGGGTGATATCTTTTGCATAACTGTCATGATTCACCAGTTTCAGGTAAATATATTCATCATCTTTGGAACACACCTGATAGATATCATTCTGATAAGGCTTCAGATTTCCGGAGAAATCTTTGGACTTGTCAGTAGTTGCCGATACGTATCCCGCTTCAATCTTCCCGTTAACACCATAATTAAAGGTAACTTTCATTTCATCGTTCACAACAACAGGGCTGAAATCTTTGTAGAAGCTATTACCGATCACCACTTTACCCCTGCCGGTTCTGGCGCGCTCTACTGCAGTCATTTTATTGTTCCAACCGCCTATATTGTACCAGAAATAATTTTCTGTATCCTTTGCACCGGCACCTACCAGGAACCCTTCCTCTCCGGAAGTTTTTACAACAGTGGCCTCCACAACATAATCATGCCACTCAGGATTGTTAATTGCTTCGGGGATCCACACCGCATTCATACCGCTTCCACGGGTAAGAATAAGTTTACCATTCCCAATCCGGAAGCTTCCTGTAGATCCCGGTACAGCTTCCCATTTGGATCCTGCTGCAGCGTTGGCTGTAAAGTTATCATCCAGCAAAACTTTTCCATCTTCTCTGGTTACTTTCACATGGGACACATAACCTTCGGATAACCAGGTACCAATAATGGGGCTTCCTGTATTCTGGGAATAATTAGCTCCTTGTTTTTCAAGTGTCGTATTGACTACCTGGGTACCATAATTCTGTGCAAACATCTGCTGTGTATAATAGTTCGGCGTAGCAAAGCTGTCATATTCATCAAAATGAATCATGTTCTGTGACCAGTTGGTACTACCGATTTTTTCAAATAGCGGTGCATAGGAGGCATGGCGTACAATATCTCCGTTTCTTTCAATACCGGTCATATAAGCCGCATCGCAGATAGCCGACTCTAAATTGTTGTTCCGGTTATTTTGCAGATGTGTTGCATATTCTCCCAGGAATACGTCACTGCCGCCATCTTCTTTTCTGGTATAGTAGTCGTAACGGTCATCGGAATTCAGCATGAATTCTTTGGACTGATAATAATGCTCATCCACCAGAGTCTCCCCGGGATCATTTTCATTGAGCCAGTCCCAGGCAAAACGGTAGCTCTCATCCTCTGCTGCCGGTCCTGCGGAAGAAATGATTGTAATCTTTCTGCCCGGATAATTGGTACTTACGTAACTTTCAACGTAATCTTTGATATATTCAAAGTTATTCAGGTACTTTTCTCTCCAGTTTTCATTTCCAATACCAATATAATTCAGATTAAATGTTTCTTCGTGTCCGTTTTCTACTCTTTTTTGTGCCCATTCGCTTTGGGTAGGATCGCTGCTTATCACGCTGCCCCAGCAGTAATCAATGAGATGCGTAGCATGCTGGGCAAACTTATCCAGTTCTTCTCCCTGTGCAGCCGGCGCATTGTCACCATTGGCGAACTGGCAGAAAACTCCCGCGCTTAATATAGGGAAGGGCTCTGCTCCTAAATCTTCGCACAGCTTCAATATTTCATGATAACCAAACCCATAGGACTGCATATAACCATAGGTATTGGTATAAGAACCATTATCACTTGCCCACTGATTTCCAATTGCTTTTCTCTCTTCTAAAGGTCCAATGGAATTTTCCCAATTATAGTAGCTGTCTCTTCCAGCGTTTCCTTCAATAATACAGCCTCCCGGGAAACGGATAAAACTTGGATTCAGTCCCTGAAGCTTTTCTACCAGATCTTTTCTGATTCCCTTTCCATAGGCATAGTTGGTATCACCATAGCCGTAAGTATCCTGAGGACTTAAGGAAACCATATCCATATTCAGCACGCCCTCATCTCCGGCACCGCTTACGGTAAGAACCAGTTTTCCTTTCTGGGTTTTCTTCCCTTCCAGTACAACTCCTGCCTTCTGCCATGTACCGTCATTTACCAGGTCAATTACCGCTTCATCCGTGAGGTCTTTCCCCGCTTCACTGACCACTTTTACTTTTAATGTTCCCGTGTAATTGCTATCTGCCTTTGTCCAGATAGAAAAATCAAAGGCTTCCCCTTTTACAATTGGCATAGCAGCGGAATTTGGATTATTCATAGGTGCAAATCCGCCGTTTTTCAGCGTCATGTCCCCTGTAATCTGGGCATAATTGGTATTTTTATCGTTTAATCCGCCTTCTTTGGATACCACAAATCCATTATCTCTGTCACTTACCCAGTGAAGTTTATAAGAATACTGATTTCCTCTTTCCGGTTCCGCAATACTTACCGTATTAAAATAATTTTCAAATGAATAATTCTTCACCATTTCCGGATACAGTCCGCCATCTGCTGCACTGTTGATATCCTCAAAGAACAAACCGATCATCTGCTGGCTGATTGCAGCGCCCTCATCATAGGGATCTACAACCATGGAATACTCCGTATCTCCTGCCGGAATAACCGTTATGTCAAAATTCTTCGCATCACTTTCAGATCCGCTGGCCAGTCTGGCGGTCAGATGCACACTGGTTGTTTCTTCCGGATTTGTAACCGTTCCGTCAACTGAAATGATATCCGTGCGGTCACTTTCCCATGTGACCCGGACATTTCCATCCAGAAGACTGTCAGCAAGCGTGATTTTTTCCACAAAAGTACAATTTATCTTTCCATTGCCTGCTTCTGGAATTGTCAAAGCACTTTTTGCTCTCTTTAGAAGCTCTCCGGCAGAAGTCCCTCCATAATAAAGGTCTGCAATATCCTGATCTGACAATGCACCCTCGTAAATTCTGAGGTCTTTTACTCTGCCCGCATAAAAGATATCTTTATAAGGGGACTTTCCTATGTAAGATACCAGATCCGATCCAAAGTCGGATACTGTTACATTTAATGGATAGGTTTTATATTTTACCCCATTTAAATATCCCGTTATATCATCCGGGGTGATTACCACCGAATATAGCGACCAATCTGTACTGCTCACCGGTCCATCCGAGGGATAGCTGGTAGCTCCAAGACCAACTTCAGTGGTATAAGGTGTCGATGCGCTAAATGAATTTGTCATAACCGACTTCATCACACCTTTGGGATTCATAGGGTTTAACAGAAAATACCTGGTGGGCATCTCCTTATTGGTACTGTTTGCTTCCGTTCCAAAATAAAACGCTGCATAATTTCCTGCACCAGTTTTATTCTGCATCCACATAGAAACCGTCAAAGTATCCTGACTGTCAAACATTCCTTTGGGCAATTCCACATAACCTGCACCGCTTCCATACTTCCCACCAGGAAATACCAGCGCAGAATCTTCTGCTGTCAGTTTGTTCCCTTTGGCAGACGCATCGTGGCTGCTGCCCGATACATCCTTAATAATAGTTCCCTCTGCCACATTGCCGGACAACTCGCTAAAATCATAATGAGCCAGCAAACCAGTTTCTGTAGTTCCTTCCTCGCTGGCAAATGCCGACGCAGGCACTCCCGTTGCCATCACACAAATAGCCAGTACCATACTTAAAATCTGTTTTACCTTTTTCTTCACCATAAGATTCTCCCTTTTCTCTCTTATTTTTTGAAGCAAATAAATTAATAAACACCTCTAATACTAACATCCGCCTATTTTGAAATATACGGATTATTCTATTCTCTTTGTTGTTTTTTCTATCATATAAGATTTTTCTTAAAGTCCGGGAACGATTGGCACCATTAATTTTATAACCTTTCTGACCAAAAATTGGATAGCTGCCTTTCATCTGGCATTTTTCTTCTTTCAGACGAAAAAAAGGCACGACTTTACTGTCATGCCCTCGTTTAAACTGTATTACATATTATTATATACGCCTTAACCGCACCGCCATATATTCCTTTCCAGGCAGTTCTACTTTAAATTTTCCAGATGACACACCCCTGCTTTCTATGGTCATTTCCCAGGTATCGATCACTTCCACTTCAAACCTGCTCTCTTCATCAAAATAAAACTCCCTGAACGCAGGACGGTTAAACCCATAATAGCACAAATAATAATCCTGTACCGGTTTGCCGGCTGCTGTGGTGGATTCCACAGTCGCACATATTTCATCCCAACCCCTTTGTATAGGCATCAGTCCCATCCCGGGAGTCTCGCATAAGATGCGATAGAGAAATTCAAACCGTTTGGGGCTGTCTCCATGAAGCTCTCCGCCATGTGACCACCAGAGAATATCCCGGGGATGCATATAAGTTTCTCCATGTCCTGCATATCCACCGCGAAGAGATGCCTCCCAAAACCTTCTGGTGAGTTCTTTTCCACTGATATTTCCCCATCCGTGCTGAATATTTCCTTCATAGGCGATTTCATCCAGTACAATCGGCTTCTTATAGCGCTCTCTCCATTCCGTTACCAGTTCCGCAGATTTATATACGTCCTGCCGCTGAATACTGCAATGGGTAATCCAGGGTCTCAAATGGTCGTAGAATGGCTTGCAGTTATGTATGGAACGCAGATGGGAATATGGATCATAATCGCAAACGATTTTGGCATATCGCTCCCAGTCTGCTATGGATTTCTGAGGCATCAGATCATATTCATTTGCCAGTGACCACCACACATTGCGGTAAGCCGCAAAGCGGGCAATCACATATTTCCAGTACAAATCATCACACTTTTCATCCATCATGCTGAAACCCCATCTGTCATAAGGATGCATCACAATCAGATCCGCTTCAATTCCCAAGTCACGCAGCTGCCCGATACACTTTTCAATATGCTGGAAATGTTCCGTATTGAAACGCTCAAAATCCCAATCATTCCCTTTAGCTGCCCCATTATACTCCATAAAGTTTTCCTTGGTAAGCACCGAGCTGTCACAGGGTGTTCCCACATAGGGATAGGACCTTGGTTCTGTCAGGTTATAGTCATAATGCTTTGGGAAAATACAAAACCGAATCTTATTAAATGCGCTGTTCTTCAAAGTCTCCAGCGTTTTCTCCTGTAACTCTTCAGACTGCAGCTCCCATACATAGCAGGTCGTTCCAATGGAATAATAAGGCGTTCCGTCTTCATAAGCAAAGTGATAGGTATTTGCCACGTGCACCGGACCATGGTTATCTACAGACGGAGCCGTTACCAGAAAATCTCCTTTGGCTGTTTCGCCGCCAAAGTTTCCCGTTATCTCAAATGTATAATGTTCTTCAAAAGAGGGCATAAACCGCACCTTGTAAATACCGCCTCCGTCATAGAATCCATCTATGCTTTTTACTTCACTCTTGCTTTGAAATACCCCCCTGATCTGATAGTCCACAAATGGATTTCCATCGTCCGGTCCCTCGCAGGTAACCTCCAGTATATCCCATTTCTCAATTTTTTTCTCATAGCCGCATAAATTCATGCCAATCTCCTCGCTTTCCCAGTAAACAGCCCTTTTTGTACCGAATTGCAGTACCAGCCTGTCATTCCCTATTGTTATATTATTATTCCCCGTCCCTCTGCCATCCCTGACGATGGGTACAGGGGTTTCATTTATGATTTTACAGCTCCTGCCATTCCCTCTACAAAATAGCGCTGGAAAATCAGATAAACAGCCAGTACCGGTATAACCGACAGGAGTACGCCGGCACAGAGATAACCATAATCCGTACCATGTTCTCCTACAAATGTCATAATCCCCACCGGTACCGTCTTCTTCATGTTGTCATTTATAATAACACTTGCTAAAAGGTACTCATTCCAGGTTGCCAGAAAATCCGTTATAATCAATGTCGCCACTGCCGGTTTTGCAATGGGTAGTAAAATCCTCCAGAACATCTGCCACCTTGTACAGCCGTCAATATAGGCCGCTTCATCAATATCCTTTGGAATCCCCTTAAAAAACCCTCTGAGTATCAAAATACCATAGGAAATACCAAACCCTACATATACATAAAACAATCCGAAATAAGAATTTAAAAGATTTAATTTACTGTAAATAATATTGATGGGAACCAGTGCTGTCTGCATGGGAAGCATCATGCCCACCAGAAAAAATACAAACCATCCCGTTTTGTGTTTGATATTCAGCCTTGTAAGCGCAAAAGCCGCCAGCGCTTCAATCACAATTCCAATGGGAACCTTCAGACCGGAGACGATCAAGTCGTTCTTCATGTAGGTAAGCAGCCTTCCTTTGGTAATTGCATTGGTGAAGTTATTCCAGGCAATTTCAGCAGGAACACTGAACAGGCTGAGCCCGCTGTAGAAATCTTTTTTTCCTTTGATCGCTGTGAGAAGCAGGGTGAGCATAGGAACAATCCAGATCAGCGCCAGTACCGCCAATATGACATACAGGATCACTTTCTTTGAAATTTTCATCTGTTTTCCGTCCATAACAGCCTCCTAATCTTCTTTTGCCGTAAATACAACATACGGCACAATTACAACCAGCATAATGATAACCATAATGCATGCCACCGTCGTTCCCATGCCCACATTGTTGTACTGGAAAGTCTGTGAATACATATAAGTGGACAACATCTGCGTGGAATTATTGGGACCGCCGCCGGTAAGCCCCTGCACCACATCAAATACCTTCATGGCTGCCACAACCAGAGTGGCTATGACAATTACAAATGTCTCCTTTAAAAGGGGAACGGTGATAAAGAAGAATTTCTTAATACCCGATGCCCCGTCAATTGTGGCCGCTTCCAGAACATCTACAGAAACCGCCTGAAGTCCGGCAAGGAATAAAATCATGGGCTGACCGATTGCCTGCCATAGAGATGCTGCGAAAATCGCATACAGGCTTACATTGGGATCAGAGATCCAGCTCTGTGAGAAATTAATCCCCAGTGCCTGACAGAATTGATTGATAAAACCAATATTCGGATTATAAATCCATCTCCATATAATAGACACTGCGATTGGAGCTATGACACATGGGAAATAAAAGAATCCACGAAAAAATGTGCGCCCCTTAAATTTCTTATTCAATATTACTGCAAAGGCAAGTGCCACAGTCATCGTGACAAATACAGTCAGCACAATCCATATTAAGTTATTTTTAATAGCTGTTATAAAAATCGGGTCATTGGTAAATAACTGTATGTAATTTTTAGCACCGACAAATTCCATATCACCAATTCCATTCCATTTAAAAAGGCTGATGAAAAAGGAATAACACACCGGGGCAACAATAACGGAAAGATATATAATTCCTGCCGGAATCATAAATGCATATGCACCCCAATCGATTTTAGATTTTTTCTTCATGGTTTCACTCCAATCTATTGTGATCCGGCGGGCAGTCCGCCCGCCGTTACAGAATCATGGGAACTTACTTATTATTGTAAGCATCAATCGCTTCCTGAATCTTCTTAGCCCCGTCTTCCGGTGTGGTCTGTCCGTTAGCAATTCCATCCTGAACATCAAACAGGGCGTCTGCGATTTCTGTGGGGAATGCCTGGTCGGTTATCGTAAAGGTACCGTTCTTTTCCGCTGTTTCCAGCATAACCGGAACATTTGGCTGTCCTTTTGGCATTTCTGCGTCTGCTTTTGGAAGGGGCAGATTATAATACTCTGCATACTTGTCTGTATTTTCTTTACTGTAGTAAAAATCCATAAATTCCATACATGCATTTAACTGCGCATCCGTATTGTCTGCATTAAACTGCGTCATTTCCACAAAAGCAGATAATCTGTCTGTTCCTCCTGAAGGGAATGGGAATGTTCCGTATAAATTAATGTCCTGTTCCTCCTGCACGATTTTTCCATCATACCACTGTCCCTGAATATCCATTGCTGCTGTTCCGGAGAATACAGCCATCTGGGTATCGTTGGGGTCAGCCGTAACAAATCCATCCGGGAAATAACCCTTATCACAGAATTCTTTGAATTTTGTAAGCGCCTGTACCGTAGCATCATTGTCATAGCTGGTTTCAAAGGTATTCATCTTATCATGTTCCTCAGCGCCTGCATAATGCTCAATTAAAAGTTCTACGAAACGCATTACATGCCATCCGTTCAGACCTGCTGTTGAGATTGGTGTAACCCCATTCTCTTTTAACGTTGCACACGCCTGCTCAAATTCTTCAAAAGTCGCGGGTACTGCTATATTATATTGTTCGAAAATATCTTTTCTGTAATATATATCAAGCACATTATAGCTGGTTGGATATCCGGAAAGCTGCCCGCCCAGTTCGCAAAGTGTTAATGCTCCTTCGCTGAACGTCTCATTCCATTTATGTTCTTTGGCATATTCCGTCAGATCATATGTAAGTCCGTTTTCCGCATAGAACCCGCCCAGGCTTCCGCCCCAGTTGAACCACATATTCGGAAGTGTTTTAGAAGAAGCCGCAACTTTACATGCATCCTTGATCCCGTCGGTATCATAATAAGCAACGGTAACTTTCATGTCATCATGTGCCGCATTAAACTCTTCAACAATTGGATCCACTGCATTCTGTCTGGTATTCAAAGTCCAGAATGTAACTTCTGCGGAATCTCCCGAAGATGCGCCGTCCTGCTTTGCTTCACTTCCCTTTGCAGTTCCCGCTTCCGTCTTCGCATCCGTCCCGGAACCCGAACTGCCTCCAGCCCCCTGACATCCGCTCAAAAATGTTGTAGCCAGCATTGCTGATACCAATAATAACGATGTGATCTTCTTACTCTTCATAATGAAATCCTCCTGAATAAATTAATTTTCTTTGAATCATTTAAACCCTCATTTAAATATTCAAGTCCATATTTGTTCTTTCTTAAATTTATTTAAATTTGATTTAAACTAATGTTACCATATTATTTAAATAAATTCAAGTATGCTATTGTTATTCTGTATATTTTAACAATATTACACTCTATTTTTTATGCATATTTTACATGATTATTCCACTAGGCAAGCGGTGTTCACGGTTTTTA
>UQCR01000170.1 GCA_900539655.1 uncultured Robinsoniella sp. | reverse complement strand
AATATAAGTCATTTAATAGAACCCTATAAAACGTTCGATCTAGCTCGCTCAGCATAAATGTATTGTTTCTCACTTCAGAACAAATGTGTGTATGGAATGTGCCGGAATCTCTGCCGAGAACTGACCTTCGGAACAGATGCAGGTAAATTCCCGGTCGCGATTCATACTGTTCAACAAAGTGATGACCACTTCACCCTCAGGATTTTCAAATACTACTGCATTGGATGTCCAGCAGCCACTGGTCCGAATAATCCTGGCACCGGGTTTTACAAAATGGGAGAAATGCTTCATCAGATAGAATTCCGGCTGCAAAGTTAATATCCCTGTCTTGTAATCTACTGTAGCCAGAGAATTCTGCGACCAGCCCCAGGTGGATACTCCCCCTCTGGGCAATGCCATATTCCAGTATGTATAGCGTTCTGCACCATGACGGAAGTAATACCACATCTGCATGAAAATATACTCCGCCTGTTCCCATTCATTTAAGCCGTCTCCGCATTCACTTTCGGTCTGCATGATGTGCATTTCTGGAAAACTGGCTTCAATCTGCTCCAGCTGATGTTTACCACCCCACTGTACGCCCACGCCTTTTATATATTTTCTAGCATCCTTATCCGATAAAATGGTATTTGCAAATTGATCATAGAATTCATGATAAGGTGCACCATTGCCGGGCCATCTGAAATCTACAAAAGGTCCGTTAATCGTTCCAAGCCAGATCTGTGTCTCCAAACCGTTCTTATCAAATTCAGGCCCTAAATATCCTTTGATAAAATCCCGCATATCGCAGCCATACCAGAGGCAGGAAGGAAACTTCTGATCCGCCATGGGTTCGTTCTGTACATGAACCATATCCACCTTAACGCCCTGTTCTCCATAAGCTTTTACAAACTTTACAAAATATCGTGCATAAGCATCCAATATTTTATCTTCCATACGGATTCTTCCATAATTGTAAGCCTTTTTTGTTTTCATCCACACCGGAGGACTCCAGGGGGATGCAAAGAGACTTAGGTCCGGGCAATGCTTTTTAGCAGCTTTAATAAATGGCAGCGTATATTCTTTATCCCGCTCAATATTAAAATCTTTCAGTTCATAATCCCCGTCCGTATCATCACAGCTATACCATTCCAGGCTGAAGTCGTTTGCTCCAATGGGTACTCTTCCCACGCGAAATGCACAGCCCTCTTCCCCAAATAATTCTTTGATAAATGCCTCTGCTGTTTCTTTATCTGTATTTTTCAGAGCATCCCAGCCAAGTTCATTAAAACATCCTCCAAACCCCAGCACTTCCTGTCGGTAATCAGAGGTAAGCATAAGGGTATCTTCGTACATTTTTGTTCCTGACACCGCAGCTTCTTTCCAATAGTCCTTTTCCCTGCTCATTACATGAGTTACTTTTTTCATGATTTTCTACTCCTTTCCAATTTCCATTCCACGTTTTTGATAATCTTAATATAACAATTATCTGCCGCCTTGAGTAGGTTCAAACCAAACGAAAAAACAGGTCGATTTTAACTTTTAAAATCGGCCTGTTTCTGTATTTTCTGTAAAGTTGCGTTTTCTAAGCTCTTTTGGCGTGCAGCCATAGGCATTTTTAAACATTCTCATAAACAGTTTATAGTTGTAGAAATGGTTTTTTTCCAGTAGGTCTTTAATGCAATAATCGGTATGCAGCAATTCCCTGTGGATTTTCTCCAAGCGGACCGTATTCAGGTATTCCAGAAAAGTAATTCCTGTCTGCTGCTTAAAAAAACGTGAGAAATATACCTGATTTAATCCTACTGTGTCTGCAATATCATGCAGCATAACTTCTTCCTGATAGTGGGCATTCACATAATCCATAATCTGACGCATGCGATGCTGGTTCTTCTGAGACTTAATCAGTGTCACTTCATCTATCCGTCTTGAAAAAGAATGGATACAGATATAGAGCAGCTCGAATACTAGACTGTAGCATTGAAAGACATAACCATCTGCCTTCTTTTCATATGCAAAAAGCAGCTCCCGCATAATAGAACGGATTCTGTCCAGCCTTGCCCGGATTTTGTCATCTTCCGTTAACAGGTCCATTTCAAAGTAATAGTGAACCACATCCGGCATAAACTTTTTCAGAAATGACACAGGGATCTGCAATAAAATCGCCTGATTCCCACCAATGCATCTGGTGGAGTGGATACTCATGGGATTAATAAATACAAAATCATTTTCTGAAAGAGCGAACATCCGGCTGTTGTCATACACTTCTAAAGTTCCTTTCACCAGGTATACGATCTCAATCCAGTCATGAAAATGCTTTGGCACCACACTCCCATCATCTATGGAATATCCAAGGTTTATATCAATTGTATCATTGGGTTTAATAAATTCATGTGTGCAGGATTCCACAATCATTTCTCCTTTGCAGAATTACGGATTCATATGCAGGATTACGGTTTCATATGCAGAATTACGAACATATGCAGGATTACGAACATATACAGGATTACGGACATATACAGGATTACGGACATATACAGGATTACGGACATATACAGGATTACGGATTATTACTCATAAAACCGGTAATCTCTTTTGCTGCCGTATTCTGCTGTTCTTCCTGGGAAACAGTTGCTTCGCCGTCTCCTTTTTGCTTACCATAGCTTCCAAACTGAGCGTGGTTTCCTCCGTCTATCTGGAATTCCACATGCTCTTTTGGCATCATTTTCAATCCTTCTTCAAATTTCTCCCGGTTCATGACCTGATCCAAGCTTCCATACATACTGAGCACCTTCAGGCTGCTGCCGCTTAAATCACTCGCCGGATAAGCGCCCAGAAGCACAAGACCCGCCAGCCTATCACTGTACTTCGCTGCAAATTCTGCTGCCATGGCACCACCCAGAGAATGGCCTCCCACGTACCAGTTTTTAATTGTATCATATGTATCCATATAATCCTTTGCTGCATTCATATCAAAAACAGCCAGATTAAACGGCATTTTCACAAGGATGCAGAGATACCCTTCTTTCGCTATAATCTGCATCAGATCTGCATACGCAGTATACTCTACTTTTCCTCCCGGATAAAAGATCAGTGCCGTTTCCGGTTTCTGATCGGATGGCGTAAAAACATAGCTGTTTCCTTTCGGAGTTATATCCACTCCTTTACTGCCGTCAGCCTGCGCCAACGCTTCTGTTAGAACAGGATGTTCCGCATGATAGTAACTCCCTGTATAAATAAAAAATGCCCCCGCCATAACTACCAGCACACTTGCTGTTATTATGGCTATTTTTTTCCATAAACTCATCTTCATTTTGGACTTCATTCTTTATGCCTCATTTTCTTATTTCTTATTCAAAATCCGGTGAATCTCATCTCGTATTTCTTTTATTCTTTCTGCTTCAAATGCAGGATGGTCTAAAAACCACTTTACATTGAGCGGGGATGGATGGGGGAGAACATATGCCGGTTTCCCATTCAGCCTCTGATCCTCAAAAATTAAATCTGTGAAATTGCATTTTGGGAAGAAAAATTCTGCCGCATATCTGCCTACCAGAATGTAGATCTCATTATTTACTAATTCCATTTCCTTTAAAAGCCACTTCCCGGCGCAGACCTTCGGAGGCTTTTTGTCTCCCCCTCCTTTAGCCTTCCCCGGGAAGCAGTGGGCTACGGAAACAATGTAAAAATTGTCCGGGTTATAAAATTCTTCATCGGTTATTCCATACCATTCATGGCGAAGCTTTTGTCCGCTGGCATCATTAAAAGGCTTTCCGGTTTCATGTACTCTCCTGGAGGGTGCCTGGCTGATCTGCATAATTCTGGCATCAACATTTCCAAAGAGAATTGGGCGTGGTTCATAGCCAAACAGCTCCTGACAGGTACGGCATTCCTGTATCTGGCTGCGAAGTTCCTGATATTCCCGTTCTCTGGAGATACATTTGGTATTGTCTTGCATGTCTCCCCACCCCCTTTCCTGATAAAAGCACCCTTTCGGGTGCTTATACCTGTCTGATTTTTGGATTTACTGCTTCTTCTCTTACATTGTGCGTTTGATTTTGATTCTCCGGTTTCACCTTCTGGGTTATACTGTTGAATTCTTCCAGATTCTTCTTTTTATTCTGATGTTCCAATTCTTTTTTATTCATATAATCACCTCAGTATTACTATGGCTGAAGTGAGGTGTATTTATTCAGAAATTTTATAAAAATCAAAGATTCCTTACCAGATCATAGCTCTCAGCCAGCATCCTTTTGATATCCTCATCCGGTATCGTCCCATCCAGGATCAACGAATTCCAATGTTTTTTATTCATATGATATCCGGGTACTACAGATGGAAATGCATTTTGCCAGAATGAAATCCACTCGGGACTGCATTTCACATTCACCCAGATTTTACAGTTCCGCTCATAGATATAGGCAAAACTTCTTTTATTTTTAGCACATCTCATGACGGTCCAGTTATCATCATGAAACGGATAATCTTCATATATATCAGGAAATGTCTTACAATACCGGATAATCTCTTCTCTTGTCTCCATTTCTCTCCTTTATAACAAAGCTCTTCCACAGATATTCTTCCTGCCTTTTCTGACAAATCCTATTTTCGCACATTTCAACAAATAATTCAAATACTTTATTACTTTATTCGGAAATCATTTCTTCCATGGTATGCCATCCAAGTACTGCACATTTTACCCGTGCAGGCATATGGGATATATCTTTCAGTGCTGCTGCTTCGTCCAACGCCTCCAGTTCTTCATCCCCGGCTTCACCTTTTATCATTTTTCCAAACAGGTCTGCCAGTTTAAGTGCTTCCTGCTCTTCTTTCCCAATGATTAAGTCCAGCATCATATCTGCGGAAGCCTGGGAAATGGCACATCCGGTACCGGTAAATGTTCCGTCTTTAATAATGCCGTCTTCTATCTTTAACTGCAGCAGGATATCATCCCCACAGCTTGGATTAACACCTCTACACACCTTTGTAGGGTGTTCCATCTCCACTTTATGGGTTGGATGCAGATTGTGTTCATTTAAAATCTCGGTATACAACTCTCTAAGCCCCATATCCGAGCCACCTCCTTACCTGATTTAAGTTTTCCAAAAAAAGATCTATCTCTTCTTCTGTATTATAAAAATATACGCTGGCTCTCGCCGTTGCGTTCAAATCTAAATATTTCAAAAGCGGTTCTGCACAGTGATGACCTGCACGGATCCCAATATGTGCCGAATCCATAATAGACGCTATATCGTGTGGATGCACACCGTCTATGGTAAATGTCAGAATACCGCTGTGTTCTCCCGGGTTTTCTAAACCGATGAGATGTACATGTGGAATCTTACGGATGCCATCCATTGCCCTGGCAACTAATATCTCTTCCTGTCGTTGGATTTCCCCATACCCCACTTCCTTTATATAACAGACTGCGGCTTCCAGACCTGCAGCCCCCTGTGCATTTACCGTCCCCGCTTCAAACTTGTGGGGAATAGGCGCAAATACCGCATCCTGCTGGCTCACCGAATCAATCATCTCACCCCCGGTCAAAAATGGGGGCATTTCTTCTAACAGCTGTTTTTTGCCGTATAATACTCCGATTCCCATGGGACCCAGCATTTTATGACCTGAAAAAGCATAAAAATCAGCATCCAATTCCTGTACATCCACTGCCATGTGTGGAACCGCCTGAGCTCCGTCCACCAATACAACCGCTCCCATTTTATGCGCATAGGAAATGATTTCTTTCACAGGATTGGTGCAGCCGATGACATTCGATACGTGTGTGATCGCCACCAGCTTCGTGCGGCTGCTGATTTTACCCTGTACCTCAGTCCATGGAATTTTCCCTTCTTTACTGCAATACAGATAAACCAGCTTCGCTCCAGTGCGTTTTGCCACCATCTGCCAGGGAAGAAGATTGCTGTGGTGTTCCATAATGGATACCACAATCTCATCTCCTTCTTTTATATTCGAAAGCCCATAGCTGTATGCTGCCAGATTAATGGATTCCGTAGTATTTCTGGTAAAGATTATTTCACAATCCTCCTTTGCACCGATTAGCTCTTTTACTGCATGCCTTGCCCCCTCATACGTTTCCGTTGCGTGAATGCTAAGCTCATACAGCCCCCGCATTGGGTTGGCATTTTGTGCTTCATAAAATCGTGTCATGGCATCTATTACCTGGCGAGGTTTTTGGGATGTGGCTGCACTGTCCAGATAAATTAGTTCCTTATTTTGCAGAATAGGGAAATCTTCTCTGTAATTATGTTTCATTTTGAAACACCTCCTCAATATAGGACTGCACCATTTTCACAGATGGCTCGTGCGGTATGCGGCGGCAGATTGCGTCTATACCAGCCCGGATAATCATTTCCTTAGCCCAATCCTCTTTGATTCCTCTGGACTGCATATAGAATAACAGGGACTCGTCTATTTTCCCAATGGTTGCACCATGATTTCCCTCTACTTCTTCTTCCCCGCAGAGAATCAGCGGAATCGTTTTGTTAATAACATCCCGTCCAATGAGCAGCGTATCTTCCTGCTCCTCTCCCACACTGCCTTTTGCTCCTCTGCGAAAATCAATCGTCCCTCTGAATACCTTTTCTGCCTGATCCAGCAGCGCACCTTTTATCTCCATCCGGCTGTCTGTTTTCTTCCCTTCATGTACAGCCACATAATTTATATCAAGTTTCTGCTGTTCTCTGCAGAGATATCCGGTTCCGCTCTCAAAGCTGCTTTTAAATCCTTTTAATCTTGCCAGGCATCCTGCCCATCCCCTGTTTCCTCCCAGTTCCAGCTGCACAATCTCAACCTTTGCCTGATCCTCACAAACGGCTCCCATATCATCAAAATGATCTGCCTTTTCTCCCAGGAGCTGCAGCTTAATCACCCGCACCAGTGCATTTTTTTCTGCATAAATCCTAGTACGGATACCAAACAATGACTCGGCATCTTCTACGGAACTGTAATCCATAATCACCGTCATTTCGCTTCCTTCCCGGGCACAGATGATCTGGTCTTCAAACAACGCCCCCTGATCCCTGCAGGAATAGTGCAGTAACAGAGGCTCCAAAATCCTGCATCCCTTTTCAGACATATACCCCGTAACCTCTGTACACATTTCATGAAGAAATGCTCCCACTTCCTCACCCATTCCCGTTTTGATCTCTGCAAAAGCAGGCATCATACGATCCAATTCCTCTTTTTCCAGCAAACGGATCCCCTGTGGAACCACAGTGCTGCGCTCCATTTGCCCCTGCTGAACATCCATACTTAAATTCATCTGACTATCATTTATTTTTAACCAGTTCCAGGTAGGAACCGGAAGTCTGTTCACTTTTTTATTACATACTATCTGCATTTTCATTTCTCCTTTCTATCCGATACATCCGCTCATCTCAAGCCGTATCAGATTATTCATTTCCACCGCATATTCCAATGGAAGTTCTTTGGAAACCGGATTAGCAAATCCACTGACAATCATCGCTTTTGCCTCCTCTTCACTGATGCCTCTGGACATCAGGTAAAATACGGCATCATCGCTGATTCGTCCGATTCTTGCTTCATGTCCGATATCCGCATCCGGCGTCCGGATATCCATTGCCGGAATGGTATCTGATCTGGATTCGCTGTCCAGCATCAGTGACTGGCAGGATACAGAAGCCTTGCTGTGCTTTGCTTCTTTGGTCACCGTTACCGAACTGCGGTAAGTACTGTTTCCTCCTGATTTGGAAATTGATTTTGTATTGATAAAAGAAGAAGTATGCGGTGCTTTATGCACCATTTTCGCTCCCGTATCCAGGTTCTGTCCGTTTCCTGCGAAAGTAATTCCTGTAAATTCTGCCCGTGCCCCTTCTCCATTTAAAATGCTCATGGGATAGAGGTACGACACGTGTGAACCAAATGAACCGGAAATCCATTCGATTGTGGCACCTTCTTCTACCATAGCCCGCTTGGTATTTAAATTATACATATTCTTTGACCAGTTCTCGATTGTAGAATAGCGAAGCTTTGCGTTCTTCTTTACGAATAACTCCACACAGCCTGCATGTAAGTTAGCTATATTGTATTTGGGTGCGGAACAGCCTTCAATAAAATGCAGGTCTGCGCCCTCATCTACAATAATCAGCGTATGCTCAAATTGGCCGGCACCCGGTGCATTCAGCCTGAAGTAAGACTGGAGAGGGATGGTGACGGATACTCCCGGCGGTACATAGACAAAGGATCCTCCTGACCACACTGCCCCGTGAAGTGCCGCAAACTTATGGTCTCTGGGCGTTACCAGCTTCATAAAATGCCGTCTCACCATATCAGCGTATTCCCCTTTCAGCGCGCTTTCCATATCCGTATAGATAACGCCCTGTTCCAGCACCTCCTGTCTCACATTGTGGTAGACCAGTTCGGAATCATACTGGGCTCCCACCCCTGCCAGGGACTTGCGTTCAGCCTTTGGAATTCCAAGTCTTTCAAAGGTATCTTTAATTTCTTTGGGAACATCGGACCATTTACCACTCATGGCAGTATTTGGCCTTACATAAGTAACGATCTGGTCCATATGTAAGCCATCCAGTGCCGGTCCCCACTGAGGCACTTCCATCTGATTATATATCTGAAGAGAACGCAGGCGGAACAGTTCCATCCATGCCGGATCTTTCTTCTCTCTGGATATCTGCTCCACAATTTCCGGCGTCAGGCCTTCCTGTACCCGGTAAAAGTCCTTCTCATCATCTTTGACATCATAAATGCTTCTGTCGATATCATCTACATAGGTCTTTTCTTTCATGCAATCTCATCTCCCATCTGCCGGCAAAACTGTTCAAATCCGTGCTCATTGATTTCCTCTACCAGTTCAGGTCCCCCGATCTTCACAAGTTTCCCCTTAATCATAACGTGGGTATAATCCACATGGAGGTATTCCAGAATCTTCGTACTGTGGGTGATAATTAAAAGAGCGCCATCCTTCTGCTTCTGATATTCCTCAATCCCTTTAGAAACAGTCCGAACTGCATCTACATCAAGTCCTGAATCCGTTTCATCCAAAATAGCCAGCTTTGGTTTTAACATCAGCATTTGAAGGATTTCTGACTTTTTCTTCTCTCCTCCGGAAAATCCTACATTTAAATCCCTTTCGGCATAAGAAGGATCCATTTGAAGAAGTTCCATCGCTTTATTCATAGATCGCTGAAAAGATAACAGCTTTAATTTCTCTCCTGTCTGCTGGTGTATTGCATTGCGGATAAAACTCTGAAGCGAGATTCCAGGAACCTCCAGAGGATTCTGGAAGGAAAGAAACATGCCCATCCTGGCACGCTTATCTGTAGATTCTTCTGTGATATCCCTTCCGTCAAATAATATAGAACCCTGATCGACCTGATACTGGGGATTACCCATCAGAATATTTCCAAGGGTAGATTTACCGGCACCATTTGGGCCCATTAAAACATGGGTTTCCCCCTTTTTCATTTTCAGGTCTACATGCTGTAAAATAAGACCGTTATCTATACTTACGGATAAATCATTTATTTGTAATAAATCTTTTGACATTTTAAAACCTCCTGTAATAATGTATATTTTAATTCCGAGTATTTTACTGGGAATTAATTTACTTACATTATAATCCCCTTCTTTAAAATTAGCAATAGGCAACTTTTAAAATTTTGGATTGTGTATGAAAAAGAGAACATGCATACCAGGATATCTTATCCCTGCAGCCTGTTCTCTTCTCATTACGAAATACTTACGCCTAAAGTTTCAGCCAAAATTCTGGTCCATTACAAGCAAAATCTGTTTTTTTGGGGAAATATGCCTATCTGTCCGCCGGTATGTATGAACAGCACATTTCCGGTCAAAAGGGAATTTCGTTTATATAGCTCGGATACCACTCCGTACATAGCCTTTCCCGTGTAGACAGGATCTAACAGTATCCCTGTCTGCAGGGCTGTTTTATGAATAAAATCCATCACCTGGGAAGAAGTAATTCCATAACCTTCTCCCACATAGTCATACAGTATATGAATGCGGTCATAACTGATCCTCTTACGGCAGCCGCCGATGCGAAGCCCCTCTTCAATTATTCCTGCAATCTGCATTTCAGCGTCTGCATTTTTATCATAGATATTGAACCCTACAATCCTTTTCCTGCATCCATACAGTTCATTTGCGGCATAAAGTCCGGCATAGGTGCCACCGGATCCGTCCGCCACACAGATCGTGTCAAATGGCTCCCGCAGCAGCCGTTCCTGCATCATTATTTCTTGGTTTTAAAT
>UQCR01000169.1 GCA_900539655.1 uncultured Robinsoniella sp. | reverse complement strand
TTCTTACCAAAAAGGAGCCATTTTTTACCAAAGACACAAATTAATTTACATTACCCCTCGCTATTTAGCCTTATTGATCAATTCATGCATCAATTTTGCGCCAATCACTGTCATAGGTATTTTTTTCGTAGGAGATAAATTTCCAAGAACTACAACTCCAATATTCTTATCTTTATTAAATGCAATGTAACTGTTAAAATTACTCGTACCACCATTATGCCAGATAATGGTGTTTTTTTCGTCTATTAACCAGGCCATTCCTATTTTGTCCATCTTAATATTCATTTTTTCATATAGGAAGTTATTAGCATTTATAGGTTTTATTGCAGCATATGTACTAGTGACATAGGGGCTGCTTTCTTCCATGTAGTACTTCAGATATTGTGCCATGTCTTCAATGTTAGATATAATGGCCCCGGCAGGAATATATCCATCATCCTGTTTCCAATCCCAGTATCCACTTAAATTTCCATTACATTCTGCAACTTTTGTGTTCTTTAAGTTTAATTCCTTGTTAATAAATTCATTCATAAGAGTAACAAAATCTTTATTATAAACTTGTTCTAACACAAGGCCTATAATAGAAATACCAAAATTAGAATATTTAAATTTATAATCCTTATCTTTCAGCGTTATCTTTTTTACCTTATTTAGAATTTCGTTTTTATTTATTCCATAAAAGTCATTTCCTCTGCAAAAATAATTACTGATCATTTGTTTGTTAAAATAATACCCTTTATAACCGGAAGTATGTGTGATTAATCTCTCTATAGTGGGATAATATTTGTTTTTATCAAGGGTTAAATACTCACTAATAGAAGCTGATATATTAATTTTGTTTTCTGAAATAGCTTTTGAAAGCATTAGGCCTACAAAAGTTTTACTTATCGAGCCAATTTCATAATCAAATTTGGTGTTGTCTAGTATCATGCTATCTTCCCCATAGACATGATATGATATTATTCCATCATTGATAACGGCTACAGATATCTTCGTAGTGTTATCGTCTTGTGTAATAGTATTTATAATATCACTGGAATTCATTTTATCCAGCTTCTTTAACTGGTTCAATTTATATACAAGTAGAACGATACCAATAATAATAACAATTAATAAAACTATGCATATGATACCAATAATTATTTTTTTAGATCTCTGGTTTTTAGTTTTCATTTTTCTCCTTTAAGAGCCAGTTTATTGAGTAGCTCCTCCATATAGCACACCTTTATTCATCTTGCATTATCTGATCAGAAATGTTAGTTACGGTAACTTTTCCTTCACCTCCAACCAGGCTTAGAGAAATGGCACCTACAATAACCAGCAAAATGTTGATTACGACAAATCCAATAATGATACCCAGCACAATTTTCTGTATTAATTTTGAACGACGGTTTTTTATGGCAAGCTGCTCATTGATTCTGGACAGCTGTTCAGCAATATCATTTTTATCAGACTCTTTTTGGATGTTAGACCCTAATAATTCACTTACCGGAATCTCGAATAATTCTGATATACGGATCAGCATGTCTGCATCCGGAACAGAAAGTCCTTTTTCCCATTTTGAAATGGTCTGACGAACAACATTCAACCGAATGGCAAGTTCTGCTTGTGTAAGTCCTTTTATAGCTCTGGCTGTTTTTAAATTTTCACTAAACATATATGGATACCTCTCTTTCCAGTATTATTTTAACTGAAAAGGTACCGTTGCTGCAAGCAATAAAGATTAACATGGTGTTTTTTTCTATAGAAGGAGGGCATGAACTTCCAAACAGGTAAAACATACTATGAAAAGTTTTGCTCCGGATGATACCATGATGATTCCGTAAATTAAAAATAGTGCTGGAATAATGAATGAAAATGAAATATACTGAAGAAAACAAATGTCTGGCATACTATGTATATTCATAATATGCCAGACATTTGAGATATCCGTTTGAAAAGAGGTGGAAATGGAGATGTTGAATACTTGTTATGTAATTGGCATAGCAGGAGGAACTGCCAGTGGGAAGTCTACATTTTGTGGGCAGCTTGGGAAATTGCTGGATGACTGGGGGTTGAACACAGCTGAAATACATTTGGATGATTATTTTAAACCAGAGGGTGACCGGCCTGTTTCTGCAGCGCCGGTAAGCGGGAAAGAGTATATAGATGATAACCATCCGGATACGCTTGATTTACAGAGGGTGTACTCAGATATAAGAAGTTACATGGATTCCGGAGAATATGATGTGGTTATAGCAGAAGGGCTTTTGACTTTATGGGATAAAAATATATATGAGATACTTGATCTGAAACTCTATGTGGATTGTCCGGCAGACGAAAGAATTATACGCAGACTGAAAAGAAATATGTCCTGGGGCAAGACTTTTGAAGAAATCTCAGAAGTTTATCTGGATCTGGTTCGGTACCGCCATAATGAATATGTAGAACCTACAAAGTGGAAGGCTGATTTTATAATTAACGGAACTGCTTCTATAGACAGGACAGTTTTTAGGATTGGACACATTGTGCAGGGAGAATTAGCCGGAGGTGAAAAGATTGATTCGAATAGCTATTTGTGATGATGAGCCGGATTCTGTTCTGCGAAACAGGGAGATTTTACAGGAATGTACGGGCAGGGTGAAATGCGTTGCAGATATGATAACCTATAACAATGGAGAAATGTTGTTATCAGATATACTTGATGATAATTTTTTCTTCGACTTGATTTTATTAGATATTGAGATGCCTAATATCAGCGGAATGGAGATTGTTCAGTCGATAAAACCCAGGCTGCCGAATGTACGGGTGATCTTTATTACCTCCCACATCAAGTATGCTATAGACAGTTTTGAACTATCGATCTTCCGATACGTTCCTAAGGATGATCTGGAAAAACGATTGTCTTATGCCGTAACGGATGCTTTGAAATTAATCATGCTGGAAAATAATAAAAATTATATGGTCGTGACAGCTAACCGAATGGAGAAAGTCAGTTTTCAGGATATTCTGTATATTCAGCGGGATGGAAAAAATGCTGCAATCACCACTTTTAATGGAGTCATTAAGGTTAGGAAAAGCCTCCAGAGCGTTCTGGAAGAACTGGATGCGGAAGAATTTATTTTCATAGAACGTGGTTGTATTGTAAATCTCATTCAGGTAACGCATATAAAGAACAGCATGATTTACCTGAAGAATCAAATTGGATTACCAATCAGCAGATCTCATTTGCAGGAAGTTAAAGTTGCGTTGAATTCATTTTGGGGGAAACGTATATGATTAGTTTCTTACTAAAGTTTTTGATTCTATTTATAAATATAGGAGGATGTGTCTGCTGGAGTGAAGCTTTGTTTTCAGAGGAAAGAAGCAGAGTTATCTCTATCTCAAAATGTGTGGCAGGTGCCGGGTTTTCGGCCTGTATATGCATTTTAGGGAATATATGGAAGAATAATGTGGTTGAACTGGTTATCCTTGTAATTGCCGCTGCGGGGACAGCGAAATATTTGCTGCCTGTAAACTTTAAACTGCTGGTTTCATCCACTTGCTTTTGCCTGAGTATCATCTATTTATTTGATACCATTGTATGGCTTTTATTATTGGAATTTATACAGTTATCTCTTATTATTTGCTTCTGCATCTGGATCTGCATAAAAGTATTGTTCCTTATCTGGCTGCTGATGTATCGGGGTAATAAGCAACTATTAAAAGAAATAAAGCCATACTTTAATTCCATCTGGGGAACACCCGTTGTTGGCTTTATGGGAATTGCATTTTTAAGTTACCGGACTTTTTCCATCAAGGAAAAGTCTACTGTTTTAATTATATGGGGAATATTGCTGGCTGTGCTTTATTTGCGGATATCATTGGCATACAGCCACATCAGATATCAAAAAGAAAAGGAATATATGGCAACGATTAGTATGCAGAAAGAATTGCTTGAAAAAAACTATTCTGCACTGAATCAGGCGTACTCTGTCAACGCCAAACTGTTTCATGACTTTCACAGACATCTGGAAATTATGCAGCAAATGGCAAATAAAAACAGAGACACAGACATGATAAAATACATTGAAGCTCTAAGTGAACCGTTAAAAGAAATCGCTTCTGTTATTTGGATTGGAGATGAAACGGTGGATTATATTATTAACAGCAGATATTCCAGAGCAAAAGAAAAAGGGATTCGGATGGAAATGAATATTGAATTCCCATATAACACCAATATCAGGTCCAATGATCTGTGTACTATTCTGTCGAATCTATTAGACAATGCAATAGAGGCATGCGAACGTGCAGAAGAGTTGGGACGGCATGATTCTCCAGCCATATACCTGACAATCAGAAGGATTCAGAATATTTTGATTATTAAAATGGAAAACAGCAGCCCTTTGCCAGAGTATAACGGCAATGGTGAGCCAAACACAGCCAAAGAAGATAAAACACTGCATGGATTCGGATTGAAAAATGTGGAAGCAGCTGTTTTAAAATATGATGGTGTCATGCAGTCTTCTTATGAAGATAATATTTATCGTACGATTATCACTCTTTCATTTGAAGGCGTTCCTATTAGTTCGAAATAGCCAGCGCAGAAGGTTGTGCTGGCTGTTTTTTGCGGTTATCACCTCAGCCATGGTTCGTAATCCGTAAAAATTCATCTGCCATCGCTTCCGGCGTTTCCTTCGCTCCACCCTCCAGCCAGTAAAGTACCATGTTATAAAATGCTCCTGCATGATAATAAAGTTCATATTTCGAAATGGAACTTGCGGGCATATCTCCGTGTGCATCGATCACACAGTCGGTGACTATATCAAGTAGGGAAATAGAGGATTTTGCCCTGTGAAATGCAAGTATAAGTGACGCATGTTCTCCATAAAACCGGAACTTGTACCGCATCAGTTCCCAGCTGTGAAAATCCTCCACAGGGGATGGGCTTCCCGCATGGTAACTTAACGTCATTTGCTGAAGGCCATACTCAACAAGTTCCTCAATGGAAGTAAAATTACGGTAAAAGGATGCACGGGCAACTCCTGAATCATTAATTAATTCGGTAACAGTGATTTTAGACCAGTCTTTGTATTGCATAAGGACAACCAAGGCAGACAGAAGCCGGTCTTTTACTAATTGATTTGCTATTTTTCTTTTGTCCATGAAACATTTCTCCTTAATTTGTATCAGGTTGAATAGTTGACAGGAATGATAAATGTGATACAATCTATATCATATTTGAAGTATGCATAGATGTCAAGAGGAGGAGAATATGATTTTTTATTTTAGCGGGACAGGAAACAGCCAATTAGCGGCTAAAATCATTGCGGAAAATACCGGTGATGAGCTGATTTCTATTAACAGCTGTCTAAAAAAGGGCAAACTGAATACGTTCAAATCAAGACTGCCGCTTGTGTTTGTAACGCCAACTTATGCCTGGCGTATGCCAAAGGTAGTAGAAGAATGGATTCGCAAAACGGATTTTACGGGCAATGTAAACGCTTATTTTGTGCTCACCTGCGATGGAAGCAGTGGGAATGCTGTTGCTTATGTAAAGAAAATCTGTAAAGAAAAAAAGATGCAGTTCAATGGAATTGCGTCCATCCCTATGCCTGAGAATTATGTGGCAATGTTTCAAACACCAGGTGAGCAGGAGTGTAAAAATATTGTTGAGGCTGCGAAACCGGCAATTTCTAAACTTGCCATACAGATTCAAAAAGGGGAGAAATTCCGGGAGCCTGAAATATCGTTTCGGGATAAAGTATTAAGCGGACCGATTAATGGAATGTATTATCCGCTTCTCGTGCGTGACAGGGGATTCACTGCATCCGGTAAATGTATTTCCTGTGGAAAATGTGCCGGGAGGTGTCCTTTAAACGATATCGTTATGGTGAACGGTAAGCCACTGTGGAAAGGAAATTGTACGCATTGCATGGCGTGTATAGCAGGATGTCCGACAGAGGCAATTGAATATAAGAAGTCTTCAAAAGGACGGCACCGGCATTATATAATGGAAGAATAATTTTAGTAATCATTTGTAACAATTTGAATTTGAATATATAAGCGAAAGGAAGTATATGATGAAAGAGCACAGGATACAGGTGGATCTTGCAAAGTGCATCGGATGCGGAATGTGCCGGAAGGATTGTCCTGCTGATAATATTTCAATAACAGATAAAAAAGCGGTAATCAAGTCACAGGTGTGTATCAAGTGTGGGCATTGTGTTGCTGTCTGTCCCAAAGCCGCTGTCTCCATGACGGGTTTTGAAGAACCGGCTGTGGAAATTAATAAGGCGGTAATATTAGAACCGCAGCAATTAATGGATGCTCTCAGAACCAGAAGGAGCATAAGACAGTTTAAAAAGCGGCCATTACCACCGGAGGTGATTTCCCGGATTATTGAGGCCGGACGATTGACACCAAGCGCAAAGAATGCACAGGATGTTTCTTATATCGTGTTAAAGGACAACATAGAGCGTTATGAAAAAATGGCGGTCAAATTATTTAAGAGACTGCTGCCCTTAGCGCGGCTGGTGAGTTCTATGGCTAAGAATAAAGAGATAGATGACCACTTTTTCTTTCATGAAGCGCCGGCTGTTATTATGATTGTGTCCGGGGATAAAATAAGCGGAGCTCTTGCTGCTTCCAACATGGCGCTTATGGCAGAAGCAAACGGATTGGGTGTGCTATACAGCGGCTTTTTCACTATGGCTGCAAATATGTCTCTCTCTTTGCGCAGGTCACTGAATTTAAATCGGAAAAACAAAGTTGTGGAAACTCTGGTTTTGGGATATCCGGATGTGAGATATCATCGGACTGTACAGAAAGAAGCTGCAAAGGTACGGTTTTTGTAGGTTATTTAGAATTAATAAATAAGGAATAGCCTTAGCTGATTTAAATGATAATTTCACAAGGTTTTGCTCAAATAGTAAACGGATCAAGAGGTATAATCGTGAAAATTATACCTCTTATTTTTATACCTTTGAAATATTCTTTTTATATCTCCATAAAAATAAGGTTAATTAAGATTTAATAAATCATAGTTTAAGTTTTATAAGTTAATATAATTATATTAGTCACGTCTTTGGAACCGTTCACTAAAATGTTTACCAGACTCAACTAAAAAGAAAGGAGACCGAATAAATGAATGCGATTTTACTGCAGCTCTATGAATTTCTATCAGTTTTTGCCCCTATTTTGATCCTTTGCATAATAAGATACAAGGGATGTAAGCAAAAAGACATCGCCGAAACGAAAAGCTATTATGTAATGGTACTATTATTTATCTGCTATATCTTTGCCGTCTTTTACCTGACGGGAGCAGGGACGCTGTTTGACTTAAAGATGTACGGAATAGAAGTGCGGTCTGGTGAGGTTAACTTGCTGCCATTTTCTAGGGACATAGATTTGACGGGGTATCTGCTCAATATTCTGTTGTTCGTACCACTTGGGTTTCTTCTGCCGGTCATTTGGCCAAAGTCAGGAAGATTTACTTATATGTTGTTGTTCGGAGTTTGTTTTTCCATGCTGATAGAGATCAGCCAGTTGTGTAACCACAGGCGGACGGATGTGGATGATCTGATTATGAATACTATGGGGGCAGTCATTGGATATCTACTATATATCCTTTTTAATAAAATTACAAAATGGAGCCCCAAGTACAAAAATTATTTCAGATTCGAGCCTGTTCTCTATATTGGTGTTATGTTTGCAGGCAGATTTTTGTTATTTAGTGAGTTTGGGTTAGTTAAAATCCTCTATCATATTTGATAGGTTTTTATGAATATCTGGCAAAACCCCCTCATTATATGCTCTGTGACAGCAATCTGAGAACCCAGCGTTACGGACTGGGTTTATTGATTGTGCGTCAGGTTATGGAAGTGCATCATGGAACGATGGAAATCACTAAAAACTACGGCAAAGGGTTTTAGATTACCCTTTATTTTCCGGCAACGGCACTTTCTTCCGGGGCCCTGTCTAATGGCGGCATAACTGCATGCAGATAGGGAACGGCAAATTCTTCCGTTAAAATCCAGTCCTCTATCTTATCCCTGGGGAGAATTACAGGCATGCGGTTATGAATATCCGCCATGGAATTATTTGCTTCTGTAGTCAAAATGACAAAACGTTTCTCCCCTTTAAATTCATTGAAGATGCCAGCCATATATAGTGTATTCTGACCAGGCAGTGTAAAACGGTATTTTGTTTTGTTTCCATCCTGAGACCATTCATAAAAACCGGTGCTTGGAATTACACATCTTCTGGAATGGAGACTTTCACGGAAAGTTCTTTTTTCGTCAGCTGTCTCAGAACGGGCATTAATAATGACGCCCTTTGTTCTGAAGTTGGGAAATCCCCAGATGGAGAGGTCAGCAGCGATCTGGCTGTTTTCCCCTTTCAACACAGGTACGGTATTTGTAGGAAATATTTCTCCCCGTTTCATATTATTTTCCGGGTACTTTGCAGTGATATTCCGCACAATTCTCATAATCTCCTGATTGTCCTCTTCTGTAAATAAGCTATATCTTCCACACATTAAAATTTTCCCTCCACAAACCAATTTGGATTTTCGTAAAACAGGTAGGCATTGCGGCTACCAATGGATACGGTGTACCGCATTCCCTGGCCTCCGGCTTTTAGTGAAGCAGCACGCCGGATATCAATGATTTTATCGATGGTATATATATGCCCATCTTCCCACAGGATATTCAGCGGTGTAATCGTACCATCTGTTCCAAATCGGGCAGTTACTTCTACAAATATTTTCCGTGTCATAGGTTAACCTCATTTACTTACTTTTTAGGAATGATTCCGGGTATATGGTATGTTCTGCCACAGGATCCAGGTTGGATAAAACCGGGTCTGTTAACATGATTCCTCTTTGTATGGCAAAGTGGCCAAACCGTTTCCTGATCGAATCTATAGAGCGTTCCAAGTCTTCCTGTTTCTGCCTTTTTACTGCTTCATCCAGAAAGGACAACTGCTGGAATTCCAGAAGCATAAGATTACAGGCCCTCACCCCCAGGCTTCGTACCGGATTTGAAGGTTTGTTTTTACAATATAATTCGTAGGCTTTATCATATATTTCCTGTGCGGTACAGGTAGGAGAATGAAGCCGTCCCTGCCTTTCGTAAGCATATAAAGTATTGTCCCGAATGCTTATCTGCACTGTCCGGCAATAAAAGTGCTCTGACCGCATTCGCTCCGCTACACTTTCGGCAAGAATCATTAGGGTAATCTTTATTTCATCATCGGAAGTGAGATCCCGTGGAGCAGTTGTACTGTTACCAATTGTTTTAATAATGCGGCGGGAACTGATGTGTGCAACTGCGGATGTATCATGGCCATTTGCGAAATACCAGAGCATAATACCGTTTTTTCCCAGAAGCTGTTCCAGGTAATGCACATCTGCCTGAGCAAGTTCACCAATAGTCCGGATACCGCATTTCAGTAATTTCTGATAAGTTGCCCGCCCAACATATAGTAGCGAATCAACTGGCAGATGCCAGATTTTTTCTTTAAAATCATGTCCGATGACAGTAGTTGCATCTGGCTTTTTCAGATCACTTCCAAGCTTTGCGAATATTTTATTATAAGATACACCGACACTTGCCGTAATACCTAATTCGAATTTAACTCGTTCACGGATATGATCAGCAATTTTTTTGCCGTCACCAAACAGGGCAGAGGTGCCGGTTACATCCAGCCAGCATTCATCCAGACCAAAGGATTCCACACGATCCGTATAATCCTGGTATATTTCATGTGCCATCTGTGAAAACTCAATATAGCGGTCGTAATGGGGCGGTGTAAACAGGATATCGGGGCATTTCTGCCTTGCCATCCAAAGGGGATCACCTGTTTTGATGCCGAATTTTTTTGCTTCATTGCTTTTAGCCAGAACAATCCCGTGGCGTTCTCCCGGATCCCCTGCCACAGCCATAGGCTTTCCTCTGAGAGCGGGATTATACAGGCACTCTACGGAAGCATAAAAATTATTCATATCTGAGTGTAGTATTACATGATCCATAGGGTGCACCTCCCGTTTGCCTGCTAATTCTTAATAATCTTATTATGGTTAGAAGGCAGGGGTAATTATACGAAGAATTCACATTTATTTCTCTGTTATGTCACATTATTTTCATTTATAAAATGATATACTGTAAGCGAGTTGAGCAATGAGAGTGTAAGTCCAGGCTTCTGTCTGGATTTGCGCTCTTTTGCTTTTCATAATATTCCTGAAAAATATAAATGATCTCTCGGAATCTTGAGTGATCATGCCAGCAAAACTCTGGCATAGTACTTTGAAAAGTAAATATT
>UQCR01000168.1 GCA_900539655.1 uncultured Robinsoniella sp. | reverse complement strand
TTCTTACCAAAAAGGAGCCATTTTTTACCAAAGACACAAATTAATTTACATTACCGCCGAACCTTTTGATAGATACATATTCCTGCTGCAGATCATCTATGGACATCTCCAGTAAAAATTATATCTTTATTGGTTCGGCTTCCTGTATTCCAGCTGTATTGATTTACTCCTACTAACTATGTTTCTACTAACTATATCTCTTAACTATATTTTTACTACCCGTATTCCTGCTGCCTAATCTCAAACTTCCTATACTTAAATTACATCCCACCCCCTACTTTCTATTTCACTGTCTCCGCATCCTCCTCATCCACCTATTTACTATTTCACTGTCTCCGCTTCCTCCTCATCCATTTCCGTCCACTGTGCAAACAGCTTATGTCCAATACGAACACAATTATCCGGCTGTAATTCTTTTACCATGTCTACTCCCTGTCCGGATGCAGAATAAAAAGCCAGTTTAAAAATACTGTCAGCCTGTTTTTTTGCATCATTGATGACAGTTCCAAGCATCTCCTTATTTTCTACAGCTTTTATTGCTGCCTCCGTCCCATCAACACCAACAACCTGAATTTTTCCTTCATAACCCGCTTTTTTAATTGCCGAAATTGCTCCTAGCGCCATCTCATCATTGTTACTAAAGACTACTTCTATCTTGTCTTTAAATTCTTCCAGCCATCCGCTCATCTTTTCCTCTCCCTGGGATTTTTGCCAGTTCGCCGTGGCATTGGCTAACTTTTCCAACACGATATTGCTGTCTAATAATGGTTTGAGACAGTATTCCGTACGGATCAGGCTGTCCTGATGCCCCTGTTCTCCCTCCAGAATTACATATTGTATCCTGCCGTCATGGTTACGGTCTACGCTTCCCGGGTTCTTCAGATATTGTTCCAGTACAATTTCCCCCTGCATGGTTCCGGCCTCCTCGGGCCTTGAGCCTACGTAATATACTTTATCCCATCGTTTCATATCCGCACTTACAGGCTCCCGATTAAAGAATATGACCGGAATATCTGCATTCTTTACCTTGTCAATTATCGTAGCAGCTGCAGTCCGGTCAACCAAATTCATACAGATCACGTCATATCCCTGAGATATAAATTTATCAACCTGTTCATTTTGCAGTGTCTGGCTGTTCTGCCCGTCTACGATATTCAGTGTAATGTTATAACCTTCTTCCTTTTCCTTCATCTTAACCGTTTCCTTTAAACGGCTGATAATCGATTCTATAAACACATCATCCTGATAATAGACAGATACACCTATTTTCAGTTCCGGCAATTGCTCCTTTTTCTGCTCTGTTGCCAGCGTACTGCATCCAGCCAGGCACAGTATAACCACAGCTGCTTCCAATAATAATTTTCTCACCTTCATAATCTCTCTCCTGATTTACCTTACAAATGGAAATAGTAACCTCTGATTTTCTTCTGAATACATGTGTTCGTGATCCACAATTTTAAAAGCAATTTCTGTCTTTTCTTTTTCTACTTTGCCGTTGATAGCATTGATGGCATCTCTCACCCCCAGATATCCCATGCTGTAATCATCCTGTACTACAATGCTGACTATATTATCATTTTCCAGATAACGAATCACTTTGCTGCTGCTTCCCACACCATACAGCTCCGTTAGCTGAGGCGGATACTGATCTTCATATTCCTTTAAAGCCTTTGCGGCATTTTCCAGTATCTCGGTATCAAACGCCACAATCACATCCACATTGTTTGACTTCAGATAACTTAAAATAGTTTCACTGCTGTAGTCTGCCTCATCCCATTCCAGTATTTTATTATAACTGATCTTCATTGTATTCCGAAATGCTTCCTCCCGGTCTAACACGCTGCTGCAGGAAATATCTCCGCCAATCAGAAGTATTTTTTTACGGAGGTTGCCATGGCGCATCACCTCTTCCGCCAGAGCACTTCCCATCTTCTTATTGTCACAGGCTATAATTTCATACTGCTGTCTGGAATCCACACTGGACTCCACCAGAATCACGGGAATATTCCTTTTCATCTTTGCTAAAGACTCTGCCATTTTTTCATGATCCACAGGAGCGATTACGATAGCATCCGCATCGGAATTCACTTCCCTCTCCAGTAATTCGATCTGTTCCTCCAGCTTACTTGATTCTTCATTTCCCAGGCTTATCATACGTATATTTGCGTTTAGATCCGTTCCTGCCTGTTCTGCCCCCTGTTTGAAATTCTCCCAGCTCTCGCTTAATTTCCCTCTTGTTATGACGGAAATATTTTTCACCGGTATCTCTTTAACATTTGTCTCCCTGGATAAAATATAGAGGCTGAAGAATAGAATTGCTCCTAATATGAAGACAGGAAAATAATACTTCTTTTTCAAAACGTTCCTCCCTCCTGATCGATCTCCTCAATCGGAATCCCCGGCAGGTGAATCGTAACCTTTGTCCCTTCATCTGCTTCACTTTCTACATGTACGCCGTATTCCCTGCCAAAATACAGGCAGATTCTTTCATGCACGTTATTCATTCCAATACCTGATCCCCTGCTTCTTACCCTCTGCTCCCTGGATAAGAGGCTGGCAAGCACATCTGGAGCCATACCGATTCCATTATCGCATACTTCTATATAGAGATCCCCATCCCTGATATAAGACTTAATGACAATCTTGCCTCCATCATCCTCCAGCATATATTCCATTCCGTGATAAATGGCATTTTCCACCATCGGCTGAATAATCAGCTTCATTGTAGCCAGCTGAAGCGTCTCTTCCTCCGCCTGAATCTCATAAGTAAACTTATTTTTGTATCGAATACTCTGTATGGTAAGATAATTGCGGGCATGCTCCAGTTCGTCTTTTACTGTGATAATCGTTTTCCCTTTGCTGATACTGATCCGAAATAGCCTTGCAAGGGAAGTAACCATGGTGATAGCCCCGTCATAGCGTTCATTTTCAATCATCCAGATAACAGAATCCAGCGTGTTATACAGAAAATGCGGGTTAATCTGAGTCTGCAGCGCATCCAGTTCACTTTTTCGCTTTTGTTCCTGTTCCACAACAATATCATCCATTAACTTTTTCATCTGATCAACCATGGAACTTACGGTATTTCCCAGATGCATGATCTCATAGGGTCCGCTAGAAATAATCTCCACGTTTAAATCGCCTTTTTCCAGCTTTTTAACGGATTTTTCCAATCGTTTGATAGGATTTGCGATCCTTGCAGAAACCAAAAGGCTTACAAAAAGTAATACAAACAGACCGAAACAAAAGATAAACAGTACAAATACCCTGATCTGGGAATATTTTGCAACGACTTCTGTCAGAGGAGTTACCGCCACCAGCTTCCATCCGGTATAACCTACCGTTTTGATGGTTACCAGCCGCTTTTCCCCCTGGAAGATCTCCGTATGGTTCCCATCATCCAGGCCTGCTGCCTCCAGATTGGATTCTTTTTCTAATTTCGAATACAGCAGCTGCTGCTTTGGATGATAGATAATTTCTCCATCCGCATCCATCAGGTAGACATATCCGGAATCACTGATATTCGCACTCTGGCATACCCGTTCAATTCCGCTGAAATTCATATCCACCAATAGAACACCGTTTTCCCGTTTTCCATTTTTGGTAATTTCAACGTCATTACTCATGGAAACTACCCAGCGATAACGGTTATCCGGGTCATTAAACAGATTTTGAACATGGGGTTTTGAAAAATGCAGATTTTCAATCTGAGCTTCCGCATTGATAAACCATTCCTCATCTCTGGGATCTATATTTTCCTTTAGATTTGACAAGGGTGCCGCTGCCTCAACTTTTCCATAGAGATTAAAGATTGCGATGCTTACCAGCTGTTCCCGGTTGGTGTTGTAGAGCAGGTCCAGCTGTTCCACAATCGTGTCTTTCGCAAGATCCGCATTTTTAATAACCTGATAGTATACAGAATTAGAGACATTCATGATATTTCTCAAATAAGTATCCAGAAATTGATTGGTCTGGTCGATGACATGCTTATTTTCCTGTTCAACCATATGCTCCGCCGTGTTGGTAAAGTTCAGATAGAGCGGAACGGCAATCAGCACCATTCCAACCACTGAAAGCAATGTAAAATAAATGGCCAGCATATTTTGAATACTTTTTTCCTGGTACCACTTTTTGGCTTTAAAGATATACTTCTTAATTATTGGAATCATAGCGCCCCCTGTCAGGTATTGCGATATCTGGAAGGGGACACGCCAAACTTTTTCTTAAACACATAACTAAAATAGTTGGGTTCCAGATATCCTACCTTTTCTGCAATCTGATAACTCTTGTCATTGGTCGTATTTAAAAGTTCCACAGCTTTTTCCAGTCTGGTTTCCGTCAGGTATCCGATAAAACTGCTTCCGGTTTCTTTCTTGAAAATCGTAGAAAAATAAGTTGGACTTACATGGAGATGCTCGCTGAGCCGCTCCACCGTCAGTTCACTGTCCGCATAATTTTCCCGTACATATTGTACTGCCGTATCCACCATATAACTGGACGTATGTACGCGTTCGCTTTTTATCATACTGCTGATCCGCAGGCTGATTTCCTGTACCCATCTTTGCAGATTGTCCATAGAACCCAGCTTTTCCAATTGATTATCGTTATTAAAGTTTTCCCCTAATGCCTCTTCTAAGTCTAGTCCGTATGTCTGGCAGAGGCGCAGCAGGGAAATCTTAATCTCCATAAAATAAATCCGGTATTGGTCAATCTCCAAAACCGTATCACCGAACTTTGCAAAAACCTCTTCGATATTTTCAATAATGTCTTCCTTTTTACCCATTTTGATGGCAGTGACTATCGCATGCTCGTCCTGACCTTTGAACTGTAAAAGCACAGATGTATCCGGCTCCACATCGCCGATATAAATAGCTCTTCCTGAACCTAATACCAGGCGGTAGTCCAGTGCAGACTGGGCTTCTTTTCTGGCATAGCGCAAGGTCTGCGGTTCATGGCACATAAGGCTGATTCCTCCTGATATCACAAGCCCGTATATTTTCTGGGACTCCCTGCACACCTCATCGATGCCGGAAATCAGATCATAAATCTCTTCCCTGTTTCTGGCATTGACAATAATTGCGATAATATCCCCGTAGAAAAAGCTGGTAAAATCACAATATTTTCTGATTTCCTCATCCACAAGATGCTTGATTGTAATAGGTATCAACGCATCATCATGATTCTTGAAAATATTTTCTACGGATTCATCTAAAACCCCTTTCTCAATCTGTATCAGACATACGATAAATCCGGTTGCATCTACATTAATTCCAGCCATTGCTGCACTGCGGTTAAACTGCTCCTGAGTAACCCTCCCTTCCAACAGGCTGACTAAAAACTGCTCACGGATAACCGGAAGGCTATCCATATAATGCTGCCTTAGATTTTCCAGATTACGCATGCTCTCATACCGTTCATCCAGGGAAAGCCTGAGCTTTGTCAATATTTTACCCATATCAGCTGCATTCACAGGTTTTAATACGTACTCGACTACATTAATGGAAATTGCTTTATGGGCATATTCCAAATCGTCAGATCCAGAAAATACAATTAGTTTCGTAGATGGAATCTTTTTACGTAAAGCCTTCCCAAGTTCAAGACCATCCATAAATGGCATCATGATATCCGTCATCATCACATCCGGCTGAAGCTTTTCCGCCAGATCCAGAGCTTCCTTACCGTTTTCCGCACTGCCAATCACTTGAAATCCATACTTTGCCCAATCAATTTTGCGAATAATTCCCTCACGGATTTCCGCCTCATCATCTGCTATAATCACTTTATATAAGTCCATATTCACTCCTAAAAAATATATTTTTTTATTTAAAATTTAGTGCGAAATTATTCTGTTATTATACCATAAAAAGATGCGTAAAGGAATTTTTTCTTTCCATTACGCATCTTTTTGGTATGAGTAGTTCAAATATCACTGAAACACTCATTTAAATTCCTTTATTTGTTAAAATATAATCCCGCATATAAGTGCTGCTATAATTGCCAGAACCAAACCGAATATGATCCTGTCCATGGTTTTTACAGAAACATTTATTCTGCTATAAAGACAGTCGCGGACAGTTTTCTTTTCTTCAGTATCATCCTGCTGTGCTGCTGAAGACATTTCATTTATCTGATCTGTCATATCTGTTTATACACTCCTCCATAAGTCTTGAATCTTACCTTCATTTGTAACCCAGATTCCTATTTTTTAGCAAGGTATTTACGAACATCCAAGGATACGGCAACGATAATAATTAAACCGCGGATGATATACTGCCAATATGGGCTTACGCTGATGAAGTTCAGACCATAGTTAATTACCTGCAGCAGCGTAGCTCCGATCAATACGCCAGGAATCGTTCCAACACCACCAGTAAAAGAAACCCCTCCTACTACACATGCTGAAATAGCATCCAGCTCATAGTTCAAACCTGTATTACTGGTTGTAGATCCTGCTCTTGCAGCCTCTAAGAATCCGGCTACACCATACAAAACACCGGAAATCATAAAGATGATCATAATATTTTTTACTACATTAACACCGGATACTTCAGCAGCTTCCGGATTTCCCCCGATAGCAAACATATTTTTGCCAAGCTTTGTTTTGTTCCAGATGATATACATGATAACTGCAATGATTGCCAGATAACATACCAGATATGGGATCTTAAATTCACTGGTAATTTGAAAACCGCCTGTAACAAAATGAACATAGCGCTGATCCAGATTGGCAACCGGCTGTGCGCCAAGAGGCGGGCGGTCAATGTAAAGACAAGATACGCCGTACGCGATCAGCTGGGTACCCAGCGTAATAATAAACGCATGTACCTTTAATTTAGCAACACCAAAACCATTAATTAATCCAAAAATCATACCTACGGCAATTGCACCTAAAAGAGGTACAAACAGAGGCAATGCCGGAAGGTTTGGATACATTCTTGCTGCATAGGTAGTGGACTGCAGCATAGATGCTGAGATAATAGCTGTAAGACCTAAAATACGTCCTGCAGAAAGGTCCGTTCCCTGTAATACGATCAGTCCTGCAACACCCAGCGCCAGAATTGCTCTTGTTGAAGCCTGGCTGAGTATATTGGTAAAGTTACCAAGGGATAAAAAGCTTGGTTCTTTTATGATAAAGAAAACAATCATAAGTATCAGTACAATATATAATGCATATTTAACAAGAAATTCACTAATGTTAAATTTCTTTCCTTCAATTTTAGTTTTTTCCATATCTGCACCTTCCGTTCTTAAACATATTTCGCTGCCTGAGCCATAATCCGCTCCTGATCCAGCTCTTCTGTATTGGTAATTCCGGACACATGTCCATTTGACATAACCAGTATCCGGTCACAGATGCCAAGCAGCTCAGGCATCTCAGAAGAAACCATGATTACGCCTTTGCCCTTAGAAGCCAGGTCAATAATCAGCTGATAGATTTCATATTTTGCCCCCACATCAATACCTCTGGTAGGCTCATCTAAAAGCAGGATCTCCGGTTCTGTTAAAAGCCATCTTCCGATAATTACCTTTTGCTGGTTTCCACCGGAAAGGCTTCGGATCGTTGTCTTTTGGGATGGCGTTTTAACTTTCATACTGTCAATTACCCATTTTGTATCTTCCGTCATTTTTTTGTTGTTCAGCAATCCTAATTTACTGTATCGGTCTATATTCGCGATAACGCTGTTAAAAAGAATACTGAGCCCTCCAAAAATACCTGTAGCACGCCGTTCTTCTGTAAGAAGGGCAAATCCGTTCTTGATTGCTGTCCTGGAATCTTTATTGTCAACAGGCTTGCCATGGAGCAGAATCTCGCCTTCACTCTTATGGGCAATTCCAAAAATAGTTTCAATCAACTCGGTTCTTCTGGAACCTACCAGACCTGCAATTCCAAGAATTTCTCCTTTATGCAGTTCAAAGGAAGCATCAATTACAGATGGCTGGTATTTTCCTGTCAGGTTTTTAACCTCAAGAATTACTTCACCCATTTTATTGGTTTTCGGTGGAAAACGATTTGTCAGATCACGTCCAACCATTAGCTTTATGATCTTGTCTGTGGTCAGCTCTGCCGCAGATTTGGTATCTACCCACTGTCCGTCACGCATGATGGTAACTTCGTCTGAAATTTCCAGAATCTCTTCCATCTTATGAGATATGTATACAATTGCACATCCCTGGTCTCTTAAACGGTTAATAATACGAAACAGATGATCTACTTCTTCCTGGGTAAGAGAAGAGGTTGGCTCATCTAATACCAGAATTTTCGCATTGTAAGATACCGCCTTGGCGATTTCTACCATCTGTCTTTGGGATACAGACAGCTTCGCCATTTTCGACTTGGGATCTACATCGATTTCTAATTTATCAAATACTTTTTTTGTTTCCTCATACATAGAACGCTGACTGATAATTCCGCCTTTGCTTGGATATCTTCCCAGCCAGATATTATCCATTACATCTCTTTGCAATACCTGATTCAATTCCTGATGTACCATTGCGACTCCATTTTCCATTGCCTGTTTGGGATTGGAAAATTTAGTCTTCTTTCCATCTACGATTATTTCTCCGCCATCCTCATCATAGACACCAAATAAACACTTCATTAAGGTAGATTTTCCGGCGCCGTTTTCACCCATCAGTGCATGGACGGTGCCAGGTCTTAACTTTAATTGTGCATGATCAAGGGCCTTTACACCTGGAAACTGCTTTTCAATATCAATCATTTCCAAAACATATTTTTCTGCCATATTCCATTCACCACTTTTCCTTTACTTAGCAACTGCACAATGAAGATTATCTACACTGTGCAGTTACCTGTTCCATATTTATTTGCCTGTAAATTCCTGATAAGGGATACGGATTGCATATCCGGTATCATCAAACTGATAATCTGTTCCGTCAGTTGCAACTTTCCCTTCAGCCAAATTCATACCTGTTGCAAATAATGCTTCTGCCATTGCAGGTGCATCCTGAAGAACTGTTCCAGACATAAAGCCCTGTTTGATTAAATCCTGTGCTGCTTCGGTTGCATCAACACCGTATACCGGGATGAATTTCTCAGCATCGCCGTTGTTGTATCCCTGTGCCTGTAAAGCTGCGATTGCACCCTGTGCCATTCCATCGTTATTTGCAATAACAACTTCAATCTTATCGCCTAATTTTGAAAGCCATGCTTCTGTTGCATTCTGTGCCAATGACTGATCCCAGTTACAAACCTGGATTTCCAGCTGTTCTGTTTTGATCCCTGCTTCTTCCACAGTCTTTACAGAATATTCTGTTCTGGCAACTGCTTCCGGGTTATCCGGTTCACCTTTTAACATTACATACTGCAGAACGCCGTCACCATTCTTATCATATTTAGCAGTGTCAGAGTTCCAAAGATCAGCAATCATTTTACCCTGGATAATACCTGCATCTTTTGCATTGGTACCTACGAAACATGCTTTGTCATAAGATTTGATAGCAGTCTGTTCAACTGGTTCTCTGTTGAAGAATACAACTGGCTTGTCTGCTGCTTTGATTTTATCCACTACGGTCTGCGCTGCTCCGGTATCATTTAAATTAACCATCAGAAGATCTACATCTTTTTGAAGAATCGTATCGATACTGTCATTCTGTGTAGGCTGGTCACCCTTGCCGTCATAGAAAGTAAAGTTTACCTTGTCCGGATTTTCTTTCTGAATCTTTTCCAGGTTCTGTCTTACAGTAGAGATATAAGTATCATCAAATTTATAAAGAAATACTCCTACTTCTTTTACGCCGGCTGTATCTCCGCTACCTTCATCTGTCGTTGCAGTGTCTCCCTGAGCTTCTTTTGTTTCAGCAGTTGTACCTGCTTCTGTCGCTTTTGATGTTGCATTGGATTCGTTGGATGAAGATCCACAGCCTGCCAATAAAGCTACTGATGTACATGCTGCTAAACCGAGTGCTAAAAATCTTTTTGTCTTTCTCATGGAATGTCCTCCCTTTTCTTTGTACATTTTGTACATGTTTTTTATTCATCTTTCGTTGTTATTATATATTTATTGACCTTAATACTCCATACAAATTTATTAGGAAAAATATAGAATTTCTTAAGGCTGTGATAAAAATCCATTCGGAAAGCGGTATGTTCCAGAGCGAACGTTTTGTAATGTTCTATTAAATGCATTATATTTGGGTTTAGCTGAGGAAGGGACGCTTTGTGTAATATAGGTAGTGTGCGGAAAGATGGGGGTGGGCAACTGATATGGACTCCGTCAGCTTGCCGCAGAACTGGTATTTTCTAACCTTTGCGGAGCGCTTTTTG
>UQCR01000167.1 GCA_900539655.1 uncultured Robinsoniella sp. | reverse complement strand
CGTCCTTGACCTTTACTATACATATTATCACAGGAGAAAATTCTTTGCAACATATTTATTCATATAGTTACTTTTTGTTATTTTATTTTTATTCATTTTTATATTCACATTATAGTTCCGATTTTCCGCCTACGTCCTTGACCTTTACTATACGCAATATATAAAAACCGGGCAAATAAGAGGTTATGAGCTTCCATCATCAAAGTATTATATCTGACTTTTAGGATTACCCGCTTCTCTTATTTACCCGTTTCTACTTTAACAATTTGTCAAATTACTTTATTTCATTTTACCAGTATCCACTGTTAACCGTTTTAACGGCCGCAATGTCTTCATTTTTATAAACAGCGGAACATATTCAATCATCAAAGATGAATTTTCCAGGCCATACCACCTTGCAGGAGAACCGGCTATGTGCCGTATGGCGTATTTCACGGATACCGCCGCTCTGCCTGAGGCTGTAATATCACTCTCAGGAACCAATACTTTCCGAATCAGGCAAAACTCGAAATCTCCAACCTCACCAGGCTCATATACCGAATATTCCCTTTGCTGGGAAGGCAGTTCTCCACTTGCAATTAATTCTTCTACAATCTGCCTCAGATATACATTAACCCTCTGATCAACCTTAAATCCCAGCTTTAACTGAACCCGGAATATATATTCCGTTCCAAAATTTTCCACCTTGTACTCACGTGTATAAGGTTCATCTGTTACCTTAATCGTTACGAACCAATATGCCTGTGCCCGTTTAGGCTTTTTATCCAAAATTGAGTATAAAATGTCCCGGTCCAGATCCTCCATTTCCGGTTCCTTTGTAATATAGACCAGATTATCTGTCTGAATTGGATAGGATTCATCCTGTCGCAGCCTTCCCAGCATCTCCCGGTAATCCCTTATTTTAAAGCATACTGCCTGAGATGCTTCTATCGCCGTACCACGATGCCATACCAGCATAACGCCAAAGAGAAGCAGGGCAATTAAAAGCGCTACATATCCTCCTCTTGAAAATTTACTGAGACTGGATATGAAAAATGTCCCTTCCAGTCCTCCAAAGAATATAAGGAAAATAAATGCCGGAATTGTATGTTTCTTCTCATATTTTAAATAGATAAACAACAGCAGTGTTGTCATCAGCATGGTAAGTGTAATCGCAAGCCCATATGCCGCTTCCATATGCTCGCTGGTTTTAAAATATAAAACTACAATAGAGCACAAAAACCAGATCACCATATTCACGAGAGGAATAAAAAGCTGTCCTTTTGTCTTGGATGGGTAGGAAATCTGCATATGGGGCATCAGATCCAGGCGGCTCGCCTCTGATACCAGGGTAAAGGAACCTGTAATCAATGCCTGGGATGCGATTATCGCCGCCATTGCTCCCAGTAACACAGCCAGCGGCCTGATCCCCTCAGGGAGCATCTGAAAAAAGGGATTCATATCAGGAATGCTGTATAAAGCACTCTGTTTCTGATTTTCCATCAGCCATGCCCCCTGTCCCAGATAATTCAGAATGAGGCATATCTTTACAAATGGCCAGCTGATATAGATATTGCCCTTTCCAACATGGCCCATGTCGGAGTACAGCGCTTCCGCTCCTGTAGTCGCAAGGAATACGCTGCCCAATATCATAAATCCCATGTGATTAGCCGGACTGATCAGGATCTTCACAGCCCACAGAGGATTCAGCGCCCTAAAAATCATCAGATTGCCTGAAATATTAAAAATACCGGCAGCCGCCAGAAAGAAAAACCAAATCATCATAACCGGTCCGAAAGCCTTACCGATGAAACTGGTTCCTGCTTTTTGTACCAGGAACAGACCGGCAATTATGATCAGCGTAATTACTACAATTTTATTTTGGCCGTTTCCCAATAAAGAGTGCATAGCCGGAATACTGCGAAGACCTTCAATAGCCGTAGTTACCGTAACTGCCGGCGTAAGCACGCCATCTGCAAGCAGGGCGGCACCGCCTATCATTGCCGGGATAATTAGCCACTTTCCATATTTTTTAACCAGGCTGAAAAGAGAAAATATACCTCCCTCACCGTGATTATCCGCTTGCATGGCAATCAGTACATACTTTACAGTAGTCAGCAGAATAACCGTCCAGATAACCAGTGAAAGAGAACCCAGAATCAACTCCTCATTCACATTTGACAGCCCGCCGTTGCCATATATAATTGACTTCATTACATACATCGGTGATGTTCCGATGTCTCCGTATACCACTCCAATCGATATTAATACTGCACCAAGACTCACAGGAATTCTAGCAGAATGCCCCTGTTTCATCATATTATTCACCCTTTCTTTTACTGCTTTTCTATAAATCAGTTAAGCAAAGGGCTTCTCTTCTTTCCATCCTTTCGATGACCCGTTTGTATCATCAGCATATATATTTCCATCAATTGAAAACAATTACATAAAAAAACATAAGGCCTGCCCCAGGCTCCCCCCGATATAAATAAGAGGAGTGTATAGAAAAACAGGAAACAAAGACCATTCAGGAACAAATGCTGGCTTTTTAAAATGGATACACTTATTCCGTCATTTCCCACCAATCTGTTCCCTGGGATTGTTTCTGCATTTTCAAAATCCGGCAGGTCAAACGGTTGTGCTGCATGGTTCATGCCAATAACCGGTGAAGCCTGAGAAATCATCGCCTGATTTAATCCGGCTGAAAGCTGATGCTTATTGCTATATAAAAGAATCGGGAGGCATAAAAACAGCACAGCCAGTAAAACGACTGACCGAATATTTTTTTTCATATTATTATCCTCCCTTTCTTAGAGCGTGTTTTAAATTCATTCCCGACATCTGCCAGAAAGCAATTTACAAACACGCTCTTAATGTAATATTCATATCATCGGCATATTATCACAAATAGCAAAGAGTGTCAACCAGCCAATTCTCCGGCAGCTTTTATTTTAATACGATTTGTGTTGCCTGTTTTTATGGCCAACGGTACGTCTTCAACATCAATAATCTCAACGGTATCTGGTTCTGCTCCGGCATCCACAGCCATCTCACAGGCTTCCCGCTTTGCTTCTTCCAGCGCTCTATCCCTTGGCACCTCATCATAATTAATCAGCTTTTCAAGTGTTCCGCTCACCTTGGAAATGGCTGAACCAATTGCATTGGCAATTCCAAAATGTTCCGGCTTTACCACTGTTCCCGTGCCCGCCAGCTGCTGCGGAATCACAATAGAGCCTCCCCCTACTAAGATCGCGTCCATATCCGTATTGGATATCTTCATGGAATCAATGGCATCCTCTATCATTTCTTTCATGACCTTCATTGCATTACATGCAAAGGCTTCCTCTATTACATCAGCTTTATGCTGATCTCCCACTTTCGCCATTCCAAGTCTGACTGCAATATCTGTAGCTGTAATAGTGTCACCGCCAAAGACCAGAGCTTTGCTGGTTATCTCAAACCCCACACTGTCCGGTCCCACGGTGATACTTCCATTGGAATCTTGTCTTACAATGGAACCGCCGCCCAGACCTATCGATGTAACATCCGGCATTCTGAAATTAGTGCGCACGCCTCCAACGGTAACAGCCACACTGGATTCACGCGGAAAACCATGGGTTATTACACCTATATCGGTTGTCGTGCCTCCTACGTCAATTACAACTGCATCCATGAGATTGCTCAGGTAGCTTGCCCCTCTTATGGAATTCGTCGGACCGCATGCAATGGTAAGAATCGGATATTTTTTCGCATACTCCATTGTCATCAGTGTCCCGTCATTTTGGGACAGATACACTTTTGCATTTGTGACACCTTCTTCCGCAAGGCTCCGGGCAAATCCTTCGGTAAACCGTCTGGCAACTTTGTAGAGGGCTGCATTTAAAATGGTTGCATTTTCTCTTTCGATTAATCCCATAGACCCTATTTCACTGGATATTGAGACCTGCACGTCATCTCCCATTACCTCTCTGCAGATTTTCGCCGCCCTTATTTCGTGATCGTTTCTCACCGTTGAAAATGTACAGGATATTGCTACCGACTTTACTTTTCCAACCAGAGACTGGAAAAATGCTTTTGCCGCCTCCTCATCCAAAGGTGCCAGTTCCTTTCCATCATATTCAAAACCTCCTCCAATGACCGCATCAGCTTCCGAAACCTGGCGGATTGCCTCTTCCCAGTCAACCATTGGCGGGATTCCCTTCGTTGCAGGAGCACCTATGCGCAGCACGCCTACTTTTGCAAGATTCTTTTTCTCAACGATAGCATTGGTACACTGAGTTGTGCCAAGCATTGCCTGACTGATCTCAGTGCGGTCAACTCCAGACTGGGCAAGAACGGCTCTCACTGCACCAAGTATGCCATCCTGAATATTTTCAGAAGTTGGATGTTTATACTCTGCTATAACCTGCTTATTCTTATCTATTAAAACTGCATCTGTATTGGTTCCTCCAACATCAATTCCTAAACGATACATTATAAATCCCCTCCTTTTACGCGTTCTTCAATCGGAATATAATCCGTTTCACATCCGAAATATCCGGGACCCACTAAGTCCAGCCCCTCTGCCGTACGCCACATTTCAAAGCATTTCAGCCCCAGAACAAGGACACGTTTGCCGTACTTCAGTGCATCTGTCGTAACCGGATGGAAAGTTTCCGTATCCACCAGGCAGATCAGATCCGGTGTGGTAGCAAGTATTCTGCCATCTACTGCCGCTGTAAGATTTTCATTCTGAAATTCAATAAATGCCTGCTTTCCTTTATATTCATTAATCCCTTCCAGCATGACTTTACCAAAGTTAAATGCCCCTCTGGTCTCCCTCAGAACATCGGTAATCTTGCCCTTGAACAGCTTAAATCCCTCTGTAAACCTGAGAAAGTTTTCTTCCGGCGTTCCTTCCTTGCAGTCCTTTACTGTACGGATTGCCTCTCCCAGCTTCTGGCTGCGGGTAACGATATTTTTAACAGCATATTTTTTAAGAGATGCCCCATCCATGCAATACAGCGCCACCGACACAGATCCCCCACAACTCATGGTTACCGCACGGGCTAATTCTTCCGTCCATTTATTAGTGACGGTATTGAAAATAACACTGTTTCCTTTTTCATCTGTTAACGCCATTGGCGATGCACTCATTCCACCGATTGTAAAGGTAACCATCTGAAGCTCCGGAAAAGCACGCCCCATACCATCTGCATCCACCATAGGAAGCCCTAATCTGGCAGCTGCGGCAATGGGCAGCATACTGTTTACCCCTCCTGCCTCAATTGGCATAAACGCGTATATTTTCTTACCATAGAACTGCGTTACCATATCCGATAATATTTTGTATTCATTTCCACCGATTCCTTTTTCACTCAGAATCGTCGGTGCCCCCATCATAGCAATGGGTACAATTAATGCATCGTCCGGTATTTCTTCTGGATCCAGCAGGGTAACTTCACCGCATTCCTTGACCGCTCCCATTGCCACCAGTTTACCTATGTAGGGATCTCCTCCTCCGCCTGCGCCAAGTACAGCCGCCCCAAGTGCAATATCTTCAATTTCCTGTAAACCTATTTTTCTCACATTCAATACCTCCGTTTCATTGTCCTTTTAAACAAGAATGCCAACGACCGTATCTCTTCGTTGGCAACGCCTGCATAATATATAATTTTAACTCTTTAAGCAAGAAATGTAATTAGAATTCCGGCTAAAGATCACACTGTATTTTTGTCCTTTCAGACAACCCTTATTTTTTTGTATGCAGCAGCCTTAATAGTGCCACTGCCCTGTATAGTTCAAAAGCATCCGGCATTCTGCTGACTTTATAATGAAGTCTCTCATTTAATTTGGCAATCCGGTATTTTACGGTATTTTTGTGCACAAACATCTTCTCTGCTGTTTTCTGAATACTCATATTCGCATCCAGCATATAAGTTTCCAGAGTGTGCCGCAATTCTTTGTTCTGCTCTTCTTCGCCCATGACAGGCGACAGGACTGACAGGATCTTTCCCGTCTGCTCTTCTCCTGCTGCTGCAATTTTCTGGCACTCCCCGATAAATTTAATTTCCTGGAGGGATATTACTTTTTTAACGGGAAATATGGCTTCTGTATATTTTAAATTTTCCATGCAGGATACATAGGCATCCCGTACCGCTGTGGTATGTTCCAGCCCCAGACAGCTGACAATACGTACTTTATCATTTTCTTTTTCCAGCTCTTCCACCAAACTGCCTGCGATCGTATCATACGGCTGCTTCACCTTTTCTTCTCCGGTAAATGCCACCAGCGTATCATTGTAAATGCCGGTCATTCCATTTTCAAAATTTGAGGAGATAAATGCTCTTACTTTGTGAAAAATGCGGGCATTAAATTCCTTTCTCCCATCACCCTCTGTATCAATCCATATCAGCATCATATGATGAATAGAAGCCACATCAGCCTTTAATATCTTAGCCAGACGGTTCATTTTAATCGGTTCATCATTGAGTATCGCTTTTATCAGCTCTTCCGTCCCAATGTTGGCATGGTTAGAGCTCCACATATTTACAAACAGCTGTACCACATCGGATGCCTGGCTGAAAATTTCAGAGGAAAACATTCCGTTTTCCTTAATTCCTATGAGGAACATTGGCAGCACATCGTCATTTCGGATCTCCCGGCAGCAGATACAAAGAGGCTTATCCAGAGTTACTGCCCCAGGCTCTCTTGGAATCATACGTGGATTCTGCCGGTAAAATTCTAAAATCCGCTGTATCAGGGGCTCCCCCGAAGCGGGCCAGTTTGCCATGTTTACCACAGACAGGCAGCTGTCCAGAATAACAAAGGAACATGCCAGCCTGTCCCTCAGCATCTTGAGAACCGTATCCATACTGCGCTGATGGTCCGGAAGCAGAGAAATCCGCTCCAGCATTTCACTAACCAGATACGTCGCCACCATCTGATCCTTGAATATCGTTTCCATTACCTCTCGGATCACTTCACTGTACCGCAGATCGATACGATTCTCAGGCATACAAATCAGCGTAAAATCCAACTCATCTGCCAGTCGGATCAGCCTTGGGTCCACAACCGGCATAAAAATACCCACATAAAATAAAATCAGCCCGACCTCGCCTCCTTCAGCCAAACGCCTGACTGTATTGCACTGGGCATTTACATCATCTTTCACATTGATAAATCCCGTAATTACAATTTCACTTCCATAAAACTCATCATTTTGAAAGAGAGCATCCTGCAAGACACTGGGATCGAAATATTCTAACACTGAGATACTGGACACAACCTTGCAGAGCCCCTTCTCTCCAGCCACAACCGTAGCACCATTCAGAGACGGAAGCTGCAGTAAATTCCTAATTGTCACACTCAATATGATTCCCTCCAACCAACTGCTTTTCTCTCATTATATATTTGTGTAAATGGATTTACAATATCTTTATAAATGCAGGGACTTAAAGTAACGCTTAAAACAAATTGGAATTTACTTTACAGCTTATCAACAGAATGATATGATGATGATTATAGTAAAACCTTTCTTGAGTATGCAGTATTTTTGAGAGGAAGAGTGAAAGAAAATTTTGAAATGGAAGGAAGCCACGCAGTAATTCTTTCACACGGTATATTTTGTGGCAGTATTGCAGGTACGCCTGTCATATGCAATGGATATAATTTATGAAGAAAGCTGTTTTAATTTGTACTTTAACAGCCCTGCTATCCACTTGTTTGTTTGGATGCAGTTTTGGCAAAACTCCCAAAATCGGGGTATCTTTAGGAGTAGGCAGCGCCCCCAGATGGGCACAGGAAAAAATATATATGGAAGACCGGGCAGAAGAGCTTGGTGCCAAAATCGAGGTACATCTTAGTGAGATTTCAGAAGGGGAATCCCAGATGGAAGACTGTATTTCCCTTATTAACAGCGGTATAGATGTCCTCATTATGCGCCCCAAAGACACAGAGGGTATAGAAGAAGTTATCGAATTAGCAAAGAAGAAAAATGTAAAAATAATCAATTATGCAGGCTTGGTTGATCAGCAGCCTATTGATCTGTTTGTGGGATACGATTGCAGGCAAATTGGACAGACACTTGGACAATATCTTTCTGAAATGGTGACTGAGGGAAACTATATCATATTATCCGGGCCGCCTGAAGACAAATACGTTTCCAGCTTTATTTATGATGGTGCTATGGAATATATTAATCCCATACGTGATGATATTAACATCATTCTGGATGACAGTGTTCCCGGTTGGAGCCCCGATGAGGCAAAAACTATGGTACATGATGCCATTTCCCAGAATGAAAACAAAATAGATGCTATTCTTGCCCCCAATGACGGCATAGCCGGGGCCTGCGCAGAAGTAATAAAAGAACTGGGCATTACTTCTAAAGTAGTTATCACGGGTATGGATGCTCAGCTGGAGGCTGCACAGCGAATAGTTGCCGGAACACAATCCTGTACAATATTCATGAATGAACAGTTTTTGGCAAATACGGCAGTAGAAGAAGCCTGTAAATTAGCCAAAGGAGAAAAGATATCGGTAAATTCAGAAATAGACAACGGCAGCGATAATCCGGTACCCGCAAATTTAATCAATAAAAGCAACATTATTCCGGCAAATTTAATTTCAGGACAGCTTGTTACCAAAGAAAATCTGGATAAAAAATTAATCGACAGCAATTACTTTACACATGAAGAAGTATATGAAAAAGATTGAACATAAACGCCGCCCTGCTGCGTTATCTGCAGCAGGACGGCATTTATTAGCATTTATTAGTGTTTATAGCATTTATTAGCATTTATTAGTATTTATTAGAATTTAATAGAATTTATTGCATTTATTGCATTTATTGCATTTATTAGTATTCTATTCTAAATTGATTGCAAAGGTACCCATAAAACAATTTATAACCATTCCCTGGAGCACGTGTTTTACGAAGATTTTTTGCTGTCAGCCCCTGCCTGCTTCATTACTTCCTTTAATCTCTTTATATAATACGTATAATTTTCAAAAGAAGTTGACGGAGCTACCTGATGATCCGCTCCCGGCACATAACCACCCTGGCGGATTACCGGCAGTAATCGCTGGAACTCACGGTCGATTGCCTCTTCTCCATCAGCAATTACTAACTTATTGTATGCCCCGATAAATTTTATGTCAGGGAATTCCTCTCTTACTTTCACGATATCCATTCCCGCATTAACATCCATTGGCAGAAATCCATCCACACCTGCTTTTCTGAAATTGGGAATTAATTGCCGGAAATCCCCGTCTGTATCCACAAATACGTTTTTCACTCCCTTTTTCTTCAAAAACGGAATTAACTTTTCATAATAGGAACCTACAAATTCATCAAACATGGCAGGTGATATCATAGGCCCGTTCGCTCCGCTTAAATCCTCAGGAAATAAAACCACTTCCGGTTTAATGATATCAAAAATCTTATCAAAGTAACGTAAATATATCTCCAGCACAAAATCATTTATTTCATGAAGTAATTCAGGCATTTCATAATATGCCATTAACTGTTCTTCCACACCAAGCAGTTCCCTTGGAGTCCAGAAAAATCCGGACGCACGGAACCTGAGGGAATAATCTCCCCTTTCGTGCCCTTCTTTATACTTGCCATATGTACGCTGTAGATTTTCATCGGTACAGTATTTTTCAATTTCCCGCAAGGTATTTTCTTTTAACCGCTCCCAGCTCTCTTCTCCATCCACTACGGGCTTTATCTCTTTTACCAGAGAACGGGTCTTATAATAAGCTCTCTCCCAGCCATCTTCATCCATTTTCAGAACATACTCGTCATTCTCTTCTAAAATCTTCTCGTCGAATCCTTTAAACGGAATGCAGAATGACATTCTTTTTACTCCGTCATACCCCAAAAACTGCTCATATTCATAAACGTGTTCTGTCATCAGATCATTAAAATACCTCATATAACGTTCCCTGGGCCTGGGATATAAATACGAGGAGGTAAATTTCTCCGGGAGTCCCTCATGTACCCACCGGTCCACACTTAAATCCCATGGAAAAAAGGTTTCTGCAAAAGCCCCTCCCTCTTCCATTCTTTCAAAATTCAATGTTTTAAACATACGTTCCGCAGCCGTCATATTATTTTTCTCCTTTTTCATTTCCTTGCACGACAGGCCAAACGGCGCGCTTGCAGTACCATTTGACGCTGTCGCGATACCCGCTTCACTTGAATGAGTATCTGACTTTATTATAAAAAAGAAGTGACCGGATTGCTTGTACATGAAGTATATATTTGTGTAAAATAATGCCTTTTCTATTAACTTTTATTTATATCTATTGATTTTCTATGGTAATATATGTATAATTCAATTATGGAAAACGAAAATATATTAACTACAAATTATATTCACAACTACACATCACTGCCCATTTTCTCAGAGGATTATTCCTTTGAGAATTCAGAACGGCTGGGGGAGCATTCCCATGAATTTGTTGAA
>UQCR01000166.1 GCA_900539655.1 uncultured Robinsoniella sp. | reverse complement strand
AATTTTGTAAAAAAGCAAACAAATGTTTGAAAAGTATAGTGGGCTGTGGTATACTAAGACACAGTAAATAATGATGAAAAAAGAACATATGATTTTGTTTTTGTTAAAATATAGGAAGTAGTTAGTTGAACTGCAGAGCTTTTCTGTCACTATGGAGGTAAACCATATTATGGAGTTTAAATTACACTCAGAATATCAGCCCACCGGGGACCAGCCCCAGGCTATAGCCGAGCTGGTTCAGGGCTTTAAAGAAGGAAACCAATTCGAAACGTTACTTGGAGTCACAGGTTCCGGTAAGACTTTCACAATGGCAAACGTCATACAAAAGCTGCAGAAGCCAACGCTGATTATAGCCCATAACAAGACGCTTGCAGCCCAGCTTTACAGCGAATTCAAGGAGTTTTTTCCGGAGAATGCGGTGGAGTATTTCGTTTCGTATTACGATTATTATCAGCCGGAAGCTTATGTTCCGTCATCGGATACTTATATTGCCAAGGATTCGTCTATTAATGATGAAATAGATAAGCTGCGGCTTTCCGCCACCACATCCCTGGCGGAGCGGGATGATGTTATTATCATATCCAGTGTTTCCTGTATCTATGGATTGGGAAGCCCGGTGGATTATAAGGAAATGGTAATTTCCCTGCGTCCGGGTATGGAAAAAGACCGTGATGAAGTAGTCCATAAGCTGATTGATATTCAGTATGACCGGAATGATATGGACTTTAAGCGTGGTACATTCCGTGTAAGAGGGGATGTACTTGAAATTTTCCCGGCTGATTCCAGTGATACGGCAGTCCGGGTGGAGTTTTTTGGGGATGAAGTGGACCGTATCGTAGAGATCGATGTGTTAACAGGCGAGATTAAAAGTTCCCTGGAGCACATTGCCATATTCCCGGCATCCCATTATGTTGTTCCAATGGAGAAAATATTGGAAGCAGCAGCTAATATTGAGGAAGAGCTGAAGGAACGAGTGGCTTATTTTAAAAGTGAAGACAAGCTTTTGGAGGCACAGAGAATTTCCGAGAGGACGAATTTTGATATAGAGATGATGAAGGAAACCGGATTTTGTTCTGGAATCGAGAATTATTCCAGACATTTATCCGGGTTAGAGCCAGGGGCTACACCACATACGCTGATCGATTATTTCCCGGACGATTTTCTGATGATCATCGATGAATCCCATAAGACCGTGCCCCAGATCAGGGGAATGTATGCGGGAGACCAGTCCAGAAAGAGCACCTTAGTGGATTATGGATTTCGCCTGCCTTCCGCAAAAGATAACCGACCATTGAATTTCCAAGAGTTTGAAAATAAAATTGATCAGATCATGTTCGTTTCTGCAACGCCGGGCGAGTATGAAGAACAGCACGAATTGCTGCGGGCACAGCAGATTATCCGTCCGACGGGGCTTTTGGATCCTCAGGTGGAAGTCCGTCCGGTAGAAGGCCAGATAGATGATCTGGTGGGAGAAGTAAATAAAGAAATTGAAAAAGGCAATAAGATTCTGATCACCACCCTCACAAAGCGCATGGCTGAAGATTTAACGGATTACATGAGGGAAATCGGGATCAAAATCAGGTATCTCCACTCGGATATAGATACGCTGGAACGATCTGAAATCATCCGTGATATGCGCCTTGGCGTCTTCGATGTACTGGTTGGAATCAACCTCCTAAGAGAGGGCCTGGATATTCCCGAGATTACCCTGGTAGCAATTCTGGATGCAGATAAAGAAGGGTTCCTGCGTTCCGGAACCAGCCTGATACAGACAATAGGACGAGCTGCCAGAAACTCAGACGGGCATGTTATTATGTATGCAGATGTGATAACCGATTCCATGAGAATGGCAATAGATGAGACACAGAGAAGGCGTGCGGTACAGGAGGCTTATAATGAGGAGCACGGCATTACCCCTCAGACGATTAAAAAGGCTGTCCGTGATATTATCAGTATATCCAAGGCAGTTGCTAAAAATGAGATGGAATTTGAAAAAGATCCGGAATCCATGAGCAGAAAAGAACTGGAAAAACTGGTTGGAGAGGTTCAGAAACAGATGAAACAGGCAGCCGCAGAACTGAACTTTGAAGCAGCCGCAGATTTGCGTGACAAGATGATCACACTAAAGAAACAATTACAGGAGATAGAATAGAATGGCAGTAAAAAATGGTAAGCAGTATATAAAAATAAGAGGAGCTAACGAGCATAATTTAAAGAATATTACTTTAAATATTCCAAGAAATGAATTTGTGGTTTTGACCGGGCTCAGCGGTTCGGGAAAATCTTCCCTGGCATTTGATACCATCTATGCAGAAGGGCAGAGACGTTATATGGAGTCTCTGTCTTCTTATGCAAGACAGTTCCTGGGACAGATGGAAAAACCCGAAGTTGAAAGTATAGAAGGACTACCGCCGGCGATTTCCATCGATCAGAAATCAACCAACAGGAATCCCAGATCTACGGTGGGAACGGTTACGGAAATTTATGACTATTTCCGACTGCTGTATGCCAGAATAGGTATTCCCCACTGTCCAAAGTGCGGAAAAGAGATTGCTAAGCAGACGGTGGACCAGATGGTGGACCAGATTATGGAAATGCCTGAAAAATCCAAGATTCAGCTTCTTGCACCGGTAATCCGGGGCAGAAAAGGTGAGCATACAAAACTGTTTGAGCAGGCAAAGCGCAGCGGTTATGTGCGTGTCCGCGTGGACGGAAATATGTATGAGCTGTCTGAAGATATAAAGCTGGATAAAAATAAAAAGCATAATATTGAAATTGTGGTGGATCGTCTGGTGATTAAAGACGGAATTCAGAAAAGGCTGACAGATTCGCTGGAGAATGTCCTGAATCTGGCGGAAGGCCTGGTGCTCGTGGATGTACAGGATGGGGAACCGGTACGGTTCAGCCAGAGTTTTTCCTGTCCGGATTGCGGAATCAGCGTAGATGAAATCGAGCCCAGAAGCTTTTCCTTCAACAATCCTTTCGGTGCATGTCCGGATTGTTACGGACTGGGCTACAAGATGGAATTTGACGAGGAACTGATGATCCCGGATAAATCCCTGAGTATTGCTGACGGAGCAATTACGGTAATGGGATGGCAGTCCTGTACCGACAAAGGAAGTTACACCAGAGCCATTTTAGATGCTCTGGCAAAGGAGTATAAATTTGATTTGGATACACCCTATCAGGACCTTCCGGAAAATATCCGCCATATGCTGATTCACGGAACAAATGGAAAAGAAGTGAAAGTATATTACCGTGGACAGCGTGGTGAAGGCGTATATGATGTAGCGTTCGAAGGGCTGATCCGGAATGTGGAACGCCGTTACCGGGAGACCGGGTCTGATTCCATGAAGCAGGAATACGAAGCTTTTATGAGAGTTACCCCATGTAAAACCTGTGGGGGGCAGCGTCTGAAAAAAGAAGCGCTGGCTGTTACCATTAATGATACCAACATTTTTGAAGTTACTTCCATGTCTATCCGGAAGCTCCAGAAATTTTTAGATAATATGGTTCTTACCGAGCACCAGGAAATGATCGGACATCAAATATTAAAAGAGATTAAGGCAAGAATCGGTTTCCTGATCGATGTGGGACTGGAATATCTCACGCTTGCCAGGGCGACAGGTACTTTGTCCGGCGGAGAGGCACAGCGTATCCGTTTGGCTACCCAGATTGGATCCGGGCTTGTAGGGGTTGCGTATATTCTGGATGAGCCGAGCATTGGTCTGCATCAGCGTGATAATGATAAGCTGCTGCGTACCCTGAATAACTTAAAGGAGCTTGGAAATACCCTGATCGTAGTGGAACATGACGAAGACACCATGCTGGCTGCAGATTATATCGTGGATATTGGTCCGGGTGCCGGAGAACACGGCGGCGAGGTTGTGGCGGAAGGTACTGCAAAACAGATCATGAAAAATAAAAAATCTGTAACCGGAGCTTACTTAAGCGGTAGAATTAAGATTCCTGTTCCAAGTGTCAGAAAAGAGCCGGCAGGATTCATTAAAGTCGTGGGTGCTGCACAGAATAACCTGAAAAACATAGATGTGGAGATTCCTCTTGGAGTTATGACCTGTGTAACAGGGGTATCCGGCTCCGGTAAGAGTTCACTGGTTAACGAAATTCTATATAAGCGTCTGGCAAGGGATTTAAACCGTGCCAGAGTAATCCCGGGAAAGCATGTAACCATTGAAGGGATTGACCAGCTGGATAAGGTTATCGATATTGACCAGTCTCCAATCGGACGTACGCCCAGATCAAACCCGGCAACTTATACAGGAGTATTTGATCAGATCCGTGATTTGTTTGCATCTACTTCTGATGCAAAAGCTAAAGGATATAAGAAGGGCAGGTTCAGCTTTAATGTCAAGGGCGGGCGATGTGAAGCCTGCAGCGGTGACGGTATCCTGAAAATAGAAATGCATTTCCTTCCTGATGTCTATGTGCCATGTGAAGTATGTCAGGGTAAAAGATATAACAGGGAAACGCTGGATGTAAAATATAAAGGCAAGAGTATCTATGATGTGTTGGATATGACCGTAGAAGAAGCCATGACTTTCTTTGAACATATTCCATCTATTCGCAGGAAAATTGAGACTCTTTACGATGTGGGACTTTCTTATATTCGTCTGGGACAGCCTTCTACTACGCTGTCAGGGGGAGAAGCCCAGAGAATAAAACTGGCAACAGAGCTGAGTAAGCGGAGTACAGGAAAGACGATTTACATTCTCGATGAGCCTACCACAGGCCTGCATTTTGCGGATGTTCATAAATTAATAGAAATATTACAGCGCCTCTCAGAAGGCGGAAATACGGTTGTGGTAATCGAACATAACCTGGATGTAATTAAGACAGCCGATTATATCATCGATATCGGACCCGAAGGAGGGGACAAAGGCGGTACTGTTATAGCAAGTGGTACACCAGAGGAGATTGCACGGAATCCAAGATCCTATACGGGCCAGTATGTAGCCAAATACCTGGACTTAGATGAGGCTGTGACTGTTAATAGTTAGTGAAAGCTGGTATCAGCCCGGTTTTTCCACAGGAGTTTTCAATCATTTAGAAAGCTTCTGGGAAACCGGATTGATACCTTTTTATTTGAGAAAATGTTCTACAATAGATTTGACGAAATTCCGTAATTTGATTAAAATGAACATATGGATACAAATGGGCAGGAAGCGGCAGTTACAGTCTGCCGTTAAATTGGGAGCAGGGCAGGAGGAATTATGACTCACGAAGAATTAGATATCTTTTTACATTCATTTACGGAACAAGAAAAGGAAAATCTGCTAAGAGGAACATTGGATTTTGATAATCCCAGGATTCATAGAGAATACAGCAAGTACAGCTCCATGGAAAAGGGGGCTTATTTGTTTGAAGGGGATTATTTTATGAACCCTTATGAAAATATCGGAGTAAACAGGCAGGACCGCTTCGTGGATATCAAGCCCCATGCCCATAATTATATTGAACTGAATTATGTCTGGTCGGGAACCTGCGTACAGACAATCGAGGGACGTAAAGTCGTCAGCCAGCAGGGGGATGTGTGTATATTTGATACCAGTGTTGTACATTCCATAGAAAAAGCCGGGGAAAATGATATCATATTGAATATCCTGATGCGTAAGGAATTTTTTGCGTCAGCATTTCTTGCCAGAATGACCAAACAGGGGATTTTGTCTCAGTTTTTGATGGAAGCGGTTACCAGAAGCCAGCAAAAAAAGCATTATTTATATTTTCCGGCACATATGAATCCCAGGGTTAGAGAGATTATGGAAGAAATTTTGTTAGAATATTATAATAAGGACCTGGGCGTGCAGGAAGTTCTGGACAGTTATATGGTCATACTTTTTACAGAGTTGTTGCGAACCTACCGGGATGCGTCCAAAGAAAAAGAAAAGGATGTATCCCATAACGTTCAGATCCTGTCCGTATTATCCTATATAGAAGAAAATTATGAACATTGTACCCTGAGCCAAATGGCGAAGCATTTCGGCTTTAATGGAGCGTATCTTACAAATCTGCTAAAAGAAAAGACCGGAAGAAGCTTTGTGGAGCACGTTCAGGAACAGCGTTTAAACAAAGCTATGGCACTGTTGGAAAATACAGATCTACCGGTAACGGAAATTGTATCCATGTGCGGGTACAATAATATGAACTTTTTTTATAAGAAATTCAGGGAAGCAGTAGGAAGCACACCAGGGGATTACCGAAAAAGCAGAACCTAAAAAATGGTCAATAGAAGCATAAAGAACCGTTATTGTACTACCTTCATTTTTCATGTAATGTATATCATATCAGCATTAGATCATGTCTGAGCTATTTCCAGGTAAAATATCTCTATTGCCGGGATGGCCACAAAACAGACAGATGGGCATGAAAATAAATAGAAACAAATAGAAACTAAAAACAAATAGAAACAAAAAACAAATATAAATCAGATATAAAACGGAGGTAGTACAATGTTAAAAATAGCAAGGTTAAATATGGATTACCAGGAAAATCCGGTTGGAGTTACTCAGGTGCCCCAGTTTGGATGGGTGTTGGAAAGTGATAAACGAAATGTGGTTCAGGCATCCTATGTGCTTCAGATTAGTACAGATGTAGAATTCAAGAATGTGATTTTTGACAGTGGGGAAATGATCAGCGATGAATCTGCACATGTTTTTGCGGAAGGTTTCCAGGTAAAGTCAGCTGAAAAATATTATGTGCGTGTAAAAGTTACGGATAATGACGGTGCGTGCAGTGGCTGGAGCGATACCGGATATTTTGTAACAGCGCTTCTTTCCAATGAGGAATGGAAAGGAGAATTTATTTCAGCGGAGACAAAAGAGAATGCCGGAGAATCTAAGGGAACTTATGTAAATAGTAGTTTTCATGTGAAAGGGAAAGTGAAAGCAGCTTATGCATTTACTACCGCCCTGGGATTATATAAATTCTATATCAATGGTGAAAAGGTTGGAACAGATGAACTGACACCGGGCTGGACCTCTTATCTAAAGCATTTAACTTATCAGACGTATGACATTACCCCACTGCTTAAAGAAGGGGAAAATGGTGTGGGCGCCATGCTTGGTGCCGGATGGTACAAAGGGAAAATGGGGTTTGTGGGCAACCGTAACAACTATGGTGAACAGACAGCATTCTTGGGGCAGATCCATATTACATACGAAGATGGTACCACAGATACCATAGTGACTGATGCAAACTGGAAGGGAAGCGATGCACCGGTTGTATTTTCTGAGATTTACGACGGTGAAATCTACGATGCCAGATTAGAGATAGAAGGCTGGGCTGAGGCTGGGTTTAATGCGGAAGGCTTCAGGAATGTGGAAACGGTAGATTTTGACAAAAATGTGCTGGAGGCACAGAGCTTCTGTAAGGTGACGGAAATAGAACCAGTAGCGGCAAAACGAATTTTCCAGACACCACAGGGGGATACCGTCATTGATTTTGGTCAGAATATGACTGGCTGGATTCACGTAAAGGTAAAAGGAAAAGCTGGAGACAAAGTGGAACTGAACTGCTTTGAGGTGTTAGATGCAAAAGGAAATGTCTATCTGGATAACTTAAGAGGGGCAAAAGAAACCCTTACTTATATCTGCAAAGACGATCAGGAAACGGAATACCATCCGAATTTCACGTTCATGGGATTCCAGTTTGCCAGGATAGCATCTTATCCGGGAGAAGCAAAATTAGAGAACTTTACTGCATATGCGGTACATTCCGATATGGAACAGACAGGTACTTTTACATGCTCGAATAAGGATATCAACCAGTTGCAGCATAATATTTTATGGGGATTAAAAGGAAACTTCGTGGATGTCCCCACAGACTGCCCCCAGAGAAACGAAAGACTGGGCTGGACCGGAGATGCTCAAATCTTCTGCCGTACAGCCAGCTATTTAATGAACACCTATCATTTTTTTGCAAAATGGCTGAAAGACGTAGCGGCTGACCAGACACCAGAGGGAGGGGTTCCACATGTTGTGCCGGATATCCTTACCGGTAAGACGGATGGCGACTGGCTGTTAGAACAGGGAAGCCATTCCGCAGCGGCATGGGCAGATGTGGCAGTGATTAATCCCTGGACCATGTATCTTACTTATGGGGATAAAAAGATACTGGAGGACCAGTACTCCAGTATGAAAGCATGGATTGGATTTATGGAAGAGCATGCACAGGATTATATCTGGAATTATAAATTACAGTTTGGTGACTGGGTTGCGTTAGATGCACAGGAAGGCAGCTATTTTGGAGCTACCCCGAATGATCTGACCTGTACCGCTTACTTCGCTTATTCCACCGGATTATTTGTGAAGATTGCTAAAATACTTGGCAACAGTGATGACGAGAAAAAATATACGGATCTGTACGAGAAAATCGTGGATAAGTTCCAGAGAACGTTCTTTGACAGTGATGGAAATATGACTGCCCAGACACAGACGGCGCATATTGTGGCCCTGTATTTTGACTTGGTTCCGGAAGCATACCGGGAGAAGACCGTGGAAGGTCTGTTAAGATTACTGGAGAAAGAAAACGGGCATCTGGTTACCGGATTTGTGGGAACACCGTATTTCTGCCATGCTTTAAGCCAGAACGGGCATACAAAAGAGGCATATGAGCTGCTGTTAAAAGATGATTTCCCATCCTGGCTGTATCAGGTAAAAATGGGAGCAACGACAGTTTGGGAACACTGGGATGGCATGAAACCGGATGGAACGATGTGGAGTCCGGATATGAACTCCTTTAACCATTATGCATATGGTGCAATTGGTGAATGGCTCTACCGAGTGGTGGCCGGAATCGAAGCAGATGAAGAAAGAAGCGGTTATAAATTTACCACAATCTACCCAAGAATCGGCGGCGGACTGGATTATGTAAAGGCAAATTACAGCTCGGTTTATGGAGATGTTACATCTGAATGGAATGTAGATGGCGATGAGGTAACTATGAAAGTATGTATTCCTGCTAACACGCAGGCTAAGATCTGTCTGGATCAGGCAGTAGAAGTTGTAAATGGAGACGGACTGGAGTTTAGCGCAGAGGATGGTTTCATGAGTGCATTTGCAGGATCGGGATGCTATAATATAAGTTTTAGAAAATAAGGTAGAAATAAGCCAAAGTGGCGAAACCGTGTTTCGTTATTTTGGCTTATTTTATTTGCGGACTGCTTTTTCAACATCTTTGCATGAGGCACTTATCCCGCCTGCCCGGCAAATCTCATTGAATTTAGTAAATGAATGAGTTATAATGATGGAGTTTAACAGGTGAAACTGGGATTTAATAAAATTACAGCATTTGAGGGGGAGAGTAGGCTTGGCAAAAATATTAGAATTGGATATGACAAGTGAAGAAGAACTTTGCAATGTAGGGAAGGCGCTTTCTTCACCAATACGAATAGAGATATTAAAACTTTTATATGAAGAAGGATTGATTATCGGTGATATTGCGAAAAAATTGGATATTCCTGCATCAAGTGCGGCATTGCATATGAAGATTCTGGAAAAGGCAGGACTAATCAGAATGGAAACGCAGCCGGGAACCAGAGGATCTATGAAGCTTTGTAACCGGAAAAGAGACTTCATCACCATTGATTTGTCCGCTGTCAATACCGATATTGACGAAATTACCAGCATTGAAATGCCCGTAGGCGCTTATTGTGCATGCAATGTATCGCCCACCTGCGGCTTATACAGCAGAGCAGGTGTCATTGGTATGGAAGATGCAGAGTATAGCTTTTATCTGCCGGAAAGGATAAATGCCCAGCTATTATGGACCTCTTCCGGCTTTGTGGAATATAAGTTTGCCAATGCAGTTCCTAAAAAACGTCTGCCCAAACGGATTAGCGTATCTCTGGAAATCTGTTCGGAAGCCCCCAATTACAGGGAGGACTGGAAATCCGATCTTACGGTATGGATCAATGGTGTGGAGATCGGTACCTGGACCAGCCCCGGTGATTTCGGGGCGCGGCGGGGAAGGCTGAATCCATCTATATGGCCCAATGGTTCCACACAATATGGATTGCTTATGACCTGGGAAGTCCGCAAAGATGGGGCATATATCAATGAAACCAGGGCATCTGATGTAAAAATAGAAGAATTGAACCTGATGTGCCAGCCTTATATAGATGTGAAAATTGGGAATAAGGAGCATACAAAATATGTGGGAGGGTTTAATATATTCGGCAAAGGATATGGAGATTATGAGCAGGATATTGTTATGAATATAGAATACTAGCATTGGTGCTGCGGCGAACACTTTATATGTGGTTTGGTATTATGCATTATATTTGGGTTTAGCTGATTAAGGACGCTTTGTAGATGGAGGTAGTGTACGGAAAGAGAAGGGGGCGGACCAGGACATTGGTTTGGAAGGCTTACCGCAGAACTGGCATTTTCTAACCTTCCCGGAGCACTTTTTGGCGGCACGCGGGCATTCGCTCCGAAATCCTGATG
>UQCR01000165.1 GCA_900539655.1 uncultured Robinsoniella sp. | reverse complement strand
ACTGTGATGGCTAGCTGCCAGAAAGCAATTTTAAAACACGCTCTAACAATTTGTAATTGATTAATAACAATCTTTAATCATCATAGCACAACATTTTACAAAATCAAACAATTAATTTAAAATAATACAATCCTGTTCTTTGCTTTTTATATGTAAAACAGGATACAAAATCCCGTGTATTTCCTTATTGATATAGGACCGTGCCAGTTCACCCGTACGGTCCCGTTCTCTTAACCGCTAATTCTCAAAATTAAAATCTGCGGCTCATTGCCGTCCCTCCCTTCTGTCTTTCAATTCAGCGGTTCTGTTTCAGAAAAGCACATCCTGATTTATGAATTAACATACATGCATACAATACTGTTTTATCGAATTCAATTTTGGCAAATTGGAAAAATTCGTAGAGAAATCTACTTGATATATTTTTGACTGCTCTTTTGGCTGCTCTGAAGCGTGTTTAAAGTTGTTCCTCTTAATTATACGTCACATTTTAGAATAATTTAAAAAAACAATTTATTACGCTCCAGAAAGATGATTCTTTGAGCTAATACGCTCTGTTATAGATGTGGTTACTGATACATTCCGCTTATTTTTGATTATATCACATGTTTCAGTTTTTATCAACTATTTATTTTATAATATCTCATATTGATAATTTTATTTTTCTAACAATCATTTCGTTTTTTCAGATATGCTTTTCTACTCCAACACAAAGCTTTCCGAGTTAAAATTGCTATAATATCTTACACTGGAAGCGGTGAACTTCAGCACACAATAATCAGGGTCAGTCACACCTTCTTTGTAGTACATCGTATCGCCTTCCTGCCAGATCATTTCCTTGCTTTGGCTGTCCTCTAAGATTTCCATCGTTCCGCGCAGCATAATTCCCCGGAAAAATCGTTTGTCACAAAGATAGACACAGGCTTTTGGATTCTCCATGAACTGTTTTACCCGCAGGGAAGAAGTATTGGTTGTGAAATAAAATACCTTGATTCCCTCCCTCTTTCTGGGCGCATACATTGCCTTTAAATTGGGAAAACCCTCCCGGTCTATGGAACCTACATATACTACCGACTGTTTATCCATCATATTTCCTATGGTTTTTTCAGGATCTCTCATCATTTTTCTCCTTTGCTTTTATTAAAATGTTTACATTTCATAATCTTTCAGATTCTCCAGAATACGGTTCAATATAAACTCAAATTCTCCCACCTCTTCTTCCTCAAAACCTCTATAAAATAACCGGTTCATTTTTTGAGATACTTCTTCATAATGTTTCTTCATATTCCTGGCATTTTCCGTTAAATAGACCCTGACTTGCCGGCGGTTACTGGCATCCGGATTACGAATCAGCATATCTTTGGATGACATGCGGTCAATGATGCTGGTCAAAGTGTTATTGGCGAGAGAAGTACGCTTGCCGATCTCACTCATAGTCAGCCCCTCCTCTTCCCATAATACAAACAAGATTCTGCCCTGGGAACCATTGATTTCCAGACCCGCTTCTGCTAATAATCTGCTAAATATCCTGTCTTGCAGCTGCTTAATCTGCGATATGTAAAATCCTCCTTTTGTCTCCATCGCTCACCTTTCTATATAGTATATTTCTATATAGAAATATTACTTTCAAATGCCGGAAAAGTCAAGATATTTTATTGACTTTTATACCGGTACATGGTAAAATTTTGTCATAATTGAATATCGACAGGTGCTGCTGTAAAGCAGAGAATAGGAAAGTCGGGTGAAATGCCCGCACGGTCACGCCGCTGTATAGGAATAGTATCCGCTCAAAATGTCACTGTTAGTTATTAGAATGGGAAGACGAGCCGGTATGTTAACGCCTGAGTCAGAAGACCTGCCTGAGATAAGAGATTTACACATAGTTACGAACGATGGCTAGGTGTGCCCAGATCATTTTGTTGATGTCCATAGATTTCTATGCCCGTCCTCAAGATTTTCTGACCATACGCCTGTCTTCTAACTTTTTTTGAAGATCAGGCGATTTTTTATGTAGGAGGAAAGAAGAATGAGTTTGAAACAAAGAAAACTGGTTGTATTAGCCGGCGCATTTGCATTAGCTTTTGGTATCGCTCCAGTCGCGAATGCAATGCATATTATGGAGGGGTACCTGGCACCTACATACTGTATTATCTGGGGTGCGTTATGTGTTCCTTTTTTAATAGCAGGATTTTTTTCCATCAAAAAAACTCTTGCTGAACATCGTAAAGTCCTGGTAATCCTTGCGATTGCAGGTGCATTTGCATTTGTACTGTCATCATTAAAGATTCCATCTGTAACAGGAAGCAGTTCTCATCCAACAGGAACAGGACTGGGAGCAATTTTATTTGGACCAAGCGCTATGAGTATCATTGGCATCATTGTTTTGTTATTCCAGGCAATTCTGCTGGCACATGGCGGACTTACCACATTAGGTGCCAACACATTTTCTATGGCTATAGCAGGTCCTTTCCTGGCATTTGGTATTTACAAGCTTTGCCGGAAATTCAACGTAAATAAATTAGTATCCGTATTCCTGGCTGCATGCCTGGGCGATTTATTTACCTATATGATTACATCCTTCCAGCTGGCAATTGCGTATCCATCGGAGGTTGGCGGATTTATGGCTTCCCTCACAAAGTTCATGGGTATTTTCGCTGTAACACAGGTACCCCTTGCGATTATCGAAGGTATCATCACAGCCGTTGTTATGATTGGTCTGGAATCCTATGCTAAATCTGAATTAACAGATCTCGGTTACTTTAAAGGAGGTGTAGTGAATGGGCGGTAAAGGAAAAACAGTCATTATCCTGCTTTTAATCTGCGTATTGATTGCAGTAGTTCCTCTGGCTTTGAACAAAGATTCGGAATTCGGCGGTGCCGATGGTGCTGCTGAAGAGGCGATCACTCAGATCGATCCTAATTATCAGCCTTGGGCATCTCCTATTATGGAACCTCCGGGCGGAGAAACAGAAAGTCTTCTCTTCTGTCTTCAGGCTGCTCTTGGCGCAGGTGTATTCGGTTATTGTATCGGTATGCTGCGTGAACGCACAAAGCATGCTAAAAAGGAAGAAGAAAGTAAAGGAACCTTCAGCAATTCAAAAAAAGCAAAAGCTTAAATGCCAGGTTCTGTTAAATACTACATAATGGGAAGGTTCATAAAATGATTATCATAGATAAGCTATGTTATACTTCAAAATTAAGATATACAAATGCTTCTGTTAAAACAGCTCTTGCAATAATTACACTTTTAGTTTGTGTAATAGATCGTTCGATTGCATTATCTGTATGCATTTTATTTGCAATGGGATATCTCACCATACACGTTGGTGGGATATCCCCTTCCCATTATATCAAGCTGATGCGGATCCCGCTGATCTTTTTATTTTTAAGCACCATCGCTATTATTATTAATTTTTCCAAAACGCCCCTCTCGGCTTTTGCTATTCCGGTTGGGAATATCTTTATTACTAGCAGCCGCTCATCTCTGCTGTTTGCAGCACAACTGATCCTGACTGCCCTTGCAAGCGTTTCCTGTTTGTATTATTTATCCCTTTCCACCCCAATCACAGATATTTTAACTGTATTTCGTAGAATCCATTGTCCGGAAATTTTAATTGAGCTTATGCTGCTCATTTACCGTTTTATTTTTGTATTACTGGATATTGCGGATTCCCTGACCTGCGCGCAGCGCTCCCGTCTGGGAAATGTGAACTTGAAAACTTCCTGCAGATCCATGGGGAACCTGATCTCAGCACTGTTTATCCGCGCTTTTAAAAAATCTTCTTTTTTGTTTGACGCCATGGAATCCCGCTGTTATGACGGAACAATTCATGTCCTGGAAGAAAATTACCCTGCTAAGAAAAACCATATTATTTATATGATCGTATTTGAACTGACTTTGATTATTCTATCCGTGATACTGCGTGTCTGCGGATTACACATATAGAGGAGAAAACTTATGAACGATATTATCCTGAAAGCCGAAAATATATGTTACGCCTATGAAGACGGCAACCAGGCATTAAAAGGGATCAACCTGGAAATCCGCAAAGGAAGGAAAATTGCTTTTATGGGAGCTAACGGTTCCGGTAAATCTACTTTTTTTCTATGTCTGAACGGCATACACCGGCCCGGGAGCGGCACAATGTACTTTTATGGAAAACCTTATGACTATAGCCGGAAAGGCCTGTTAGCACTCCGCAGTAAAGTGGGCATTGTATTTCAGGATCCGGATAATCAGTTGTTTTCAGCCAGTGTGTACCAAGAAATTTCCTTTGGTATCCTGAATCTCGGGGTAGATGAACAAACCGCAAAAAAAGAGGTGGAAGAAGTGATTGAACACCTGGAGATAACTCCTTTTCGCAGTAAGCCTACCCATGCCTTAAGCGGCGGACAGAAAAAACAGGTATCCATTGCAGATATTCTGGTTATGCATCCGGATGTGATTATATTTGACGAACCGGCTGCAGCACTGGACCCTAAGCACACCACCCTGGTAAACCAGATCATTGATCAATTAACCGACCAGGGAATTACGGTCATTATTTCCACCCACGACGTTGACTTTGCTTTAAAATGGGCGGATGATGTGGTATTGTTTAAAGACGGCACTGTTTATATGGAAGGGGCACCCGAGGAAGTCTTTGTAAATAAATCCGTGCTTCACCAGACAAATCTGGAACAGCCGGCTGCAATCCAGCTCTTTGAAAGTCTTTGCAAGAAGGGAGTCCTTCTCCCCTCTCTCCCACTGCCAAAAAGCCTGTCTACTTTAGAAGGCTATATTGAAAAAATAAGTACAAAACCACATTATGGAGGAACGAAATTGGAAGACACGAACAAGAAACAGGCAATTCTGGTTGTCAGCTTTGGAACCAGCTATGACGAGACCAGAAAGGTGACCATTGATGCCATCGAAAATTCTATACAGGAGGCTTTTCCTGAATTCAGGATTTACCGTGCCTGGACAAGTAAAATGATTCTGGCAAAAATCAAAAAAAGAGATGGTATCCACATTAACAATGTAAAAGAAGCAATGGAACAAATGAAAGCAGATGGGATTACGGATGTTGTTGTTCAGCCAACCCATGTTATCAACGGAATTGAAAATGATCTGATGCAGGAAGATGCACTGTCATACCAGGAATCCTTTCATTCCATACGCTTTGGAAACCCGCTTCTCACTACAGAGGAAGATAACCAGACTGTGATACAGGCTGTTTCCAGTGAATTTTCTTCACTTTCTGAAGATGAAGTACTGGTTATGATGGGACATGGAACAACCCATTATGCCAACGCAATCTATGCTGCACTAGATTATGCTTTCAAAGATTATGGCCATGAAAATATATACCTGGGTACTGTGGAAGCCTATCCTTCCATGTCCTCAATCTTAAAAATGATTGCTGCCAAAAAACCAAAAAAAGTTGTTTTGGCACCATTTATGATCGTTGCCGGCGACCATGCACGAAATGATATGGCTGGCGATGACCCGGAATCCTGGTACTGCCAGTTGAAAGAAGCGGGCTACCCCGTGGAATGTGTTTTAAAAGGTTTGGGTGAATACTCCAGTATTCGTAATCTGTTTATCAATCATATTCAAATGACTTTAAATGAAAAATAAATATGTAGATAAAAAGGGGCTGTCGGTTAATACCAATTTTTAGTCTCTGATTTTTAAGAAAGAGATAACCCTGATTATTTAGTGCTTGCCGTAGATGGGAACAAGGCAGAAATCCCAGCTTCTGACGAAAATATAAAAGTTTTTGGGGAAATGAATCCGGGTGTTGCAAGAGCGCTTGTCAGTTGTGTCAGCGATGTCAAGACCCAATTTATACTGGACATGCAGATTGGCTCAATCAAAGACAGTGAATCAGAACTTGCACAGAGAAATATTTCAAATGCAAAAGCAATGATAGGGGATATTCCAGTGATTGTTCTGTTTGACCGTGGATATCCCGGTTTAAAATTAATTGACTGACTGGAAAAACAGAATGTAAAATATTTGTTCCGGCTATCCTCAAATGTGCCGGGATGTTTTCCCGTATGACGGTATCCAGCTTTTGAAATTCCGTTTTTTTCTGTTTCAGCTTCGCAAGGGTAACACCGCACCCTATGACAATGCCAATTACCATAGGGAGAATCTTTCCCCCTATGGTCGCTGTAAATCCGATGGTTCCCACCTTGCCGGTATGGACATCTGGCATGACCCAGACTTTGTATCCCTGAAATACTTCATTATCACAAAGCATCTGTATCTGTGCCAGCGCATAATCTTCGATTGTATCTGTGAATATCTTTGCGGAAGTATAGACTCCGTTTACTGTTTTCATATAAAATCCTTTCTCCTATGGATGTTTCTTTGTAAAAATGGGTACAAAAAAACACCTCCTAATATCAGAGATGCCGGACTGCCCCAATAGAAGGGAATAGAATGTCAGCCTAAAGCTGATGATTTCGATTCTGTATATGCTGCCTTTGAATTGGCATAAGGACAATCCCATCTCTATAATTGATTCGTATATTGTCGTATGATAAATTTTTCTGTGTCATGATTGCCCTCCTTCCTGTGCTTAAATGAACAAGTTTCCCCGTAACCAAATTCCGCTGATTACAGATTTTAGTATATAGACCATTACTGAAATTATCAATCATAGAAAATATTTTATTCTATAAAAATCCAAGCATTAAACCATCCCACCATCTAAACCGCCCCTTATATACCCTATATCTCTGTAGTTTGCAGTCTATATTCTTCTGCATTTACACGGTTTGGGCGGTTTATCGGTTCTACAGACTGTAATCTTTTCTTCCTGCCTTCCGTTTGACGTTCAGAGTGGCGCAGCCCCATTGTGCTGCTACTTTCTATATCGAAAACCGTATTCTTTCTTGAGTCTTTCATAGATTTCAAATGCCACCGGACAAACCGCCACCGCCTCCAATACGGTATACAAACTATGCAGCCGCCCCGGCTGATCTGTGTATGGGTATTTCTTGCAACTATCCGGTTTAGACTTTCCCAATTTACAACTTCCGTCTTTATTAAGAAAGTCACACGGCTTATGCCTTGTTTCGTATGTATTTTCTATTTCATTTTTTACCAGATAAAAATCTACAAACTCTTCTTTTGTAATTTCCAGATGTTCAGCGTCCTTTTCCAAATCTTCTGCCGGAATACTGCCGTGGTACATTTTACAGCAGTTTCGGCATCTGCTACAATCATAAATTGCAAACAATTCATTGTGAAGCCTTTTAAATTGTTCATCCAGTGCTCTTTCACCAGCATTGCATTTTAGAAATGTGCGGAATTCTATATTTTCATCTTCCTTTTTCTCTGACTTAAATTTAATCATCCGTGGTGCAATCATTTTTTCTCCTCCATCTTTTATAATCCGCTTTGCATATCTGATTATACTGTCTTATTTAATAATACAACTTCTATTGAAATTCTTTCATATCATCAATATAATGATATGGTTCATATTCTGCATAAATCTCAGGACTATCCAATATCACTATCTGAACCTCTTCTGCCCGCAAAGCCTCTAAAGTTCCCGGAAGGCATCTTGCTTCATTAACTGTTTTACATCGGTATGCAAAACCCCCTCCTAAATGTTCACTGGTTGAAGAATAATGACCGTAACTTTTTTCCCATCAAAATATTTGTTAAAATTAGTTTCAAAATTTTGCCTGTCCTTTATTATCTTACTTCTATCGTATATATAAAAATAAATAAAGCCTGCACTATAATGAACAATATCCGCCTCAATTTCTTCCGTCAGTTTCTTCAAACTCATGGTGGTTCTTGTACATTTTGCTTCAATAATACAATTCAAAGAAGCAATTTTTATATCACTTCTAACTGCTCCTATCCCAGAGTCCTCTGTTACTTCCTTTCTGGTATCTTTATACAGTGGTTTTAAAACTGCATAAAGAAGATGCTGCAAATCATACTCATTTTCAATCTTGATTGCCTGTAAATCATCAGCCGTAAGTGTTGCCCTCTTATCAGGCACAACTTCCTTAAATGCCTCCAAAAATAAATAAAAGTCTTTCAAATATCTTTCAAGACAGTTCCGAGTATCCTTTCGTGAGCCATTTTCCATTTCATTCAAAATATCCCTCAAATAAAACATTAAGCTTTCTTTTGCCTTTATCATATTTTCTCTGGTTGACACATCTGAAAATTTGTTAGCAAAATATTTTCCTTTTGTCCTGGCACTTTGAATAATTTCATCCTCAAATTTTTCTTGCAGCATCATCTCGTCCAATTTTATTTTAAAGTTTTCAAATTGTTCAACATTTCTGACGCTTTCCAATTCTTCGATATATGTTTTCAATAAGTTATTCATGTGTTCTCCCCCATCTTAAGTAGAACAAAAACAACGGATCTAATATATATACTTTTCCATCTTTCCACTCAATCGCCCTATATATTTCTTCTCTTTCCTTTAGAATTATCTGTAAATTATTCAGATGGTTTTTAACTGACTGCCTATCCGGTGCTGTATCTTTGTCACCAATAAGCTCAATAATTCTGCAAAATATAGTATCAAAGTCTAATTCCATTTTCGGTGGATTTTTAGCAAAAGATTCCACTATCAATCCATATAGATCTAATTCCTTTTGACTCTTCGTTTTGAAGAGATTTCTTCTTTTTCCCCTTGGATTTGGTCCCTTTGCCATTACATTAGCCACATCAACGTAATTAAAATTTACAGTTGTAAACTTATAGGCAGTCTCCAACATCTCTGTACATACCATGTCCTCATTTTTATCTTCGAGCAAGGTACATATACTCAGACAAATATACTGCATGAGCTGGGGTGAAGTTAGGCATTCAACCGCTAATTTCTCAGCAACATCCTCCGTAATATCGATATTAAGCTGTTTAAACCCCATTAATGCAATCTCTTTTAAATCTTCCTCTTTCCATGCTTCAATATTAATGAGGCTTAATCTGCCGGACAAGTCTGCGTTCTGCCGGATTGCATCATCTGATCTATGAGGCAGAGATACTACCACTACTTTCAATTCACGTCGGATTGCATCTTTTAGCTGCTGAGCCATCTTGAGCTGCATTTCCTGAGACGCATAATGGAAGTCATCTATCACCAATACCTTCTCATTTTCTTTATAATATTGAATCACTTTATCTTTTGACATCACAAATTTTTCATTTCTGCTATCCTTTTCCCTACTTTGCTCCTGTGCTGCTTCTCTTTCCGTTGTAATCTCACCTGCATAAGGAAGACCGACTTTTGCTGCAACAACCGCCCAAAAATCCATCTCGCCATTAAAATCAGCGCCAGATATTTCAACAATATTATCGAAACCAATGACCTTCTCACACAATATCGTCTTTCCCATTTTAGAGGGGCCTATTAATGAAGTTAAACACCCCGCTGTTCTCAACGCCTGCTTCAATCGCAGCTCATAGGATATGCCTGTATCCTCATAATTTCTGGACACATATGTATACTCTGGATATGCCCCTGGCTTAAATACATTTTCTGCTTTTAATCCCATATTACTACCTCCTATTACTAATTACCATAATTATAGCACATTTTTATAGATTTTAAACATTTTATTTGTATTTACTTCAATTTACCCCTATTTATCATTATCAACCATTTTTTATTTATATTCTCCGCCCTTTCTATCATAGCATATTTTCCCATCTATTTTTCCTGCTGGCATTCCTATAACAGATCATTTACCACTGCAGTAAAATAGAGTTTCGCTTGCGAAACTCGTGCCTGCGGCGGTCGCATTGCGACATCTACATCGTACGCCGCAGGTGCGCATCCCCCGGAGGGTTTTTGTTACTTTTCTTTCAGTTCTTCCCAACGCTCATTGATCTTCATGACCTTGTTACGGCAGTTCATTTTTTTGTGCATTGTATTTATATAGGCACTTTGACTTATGCTCACAGCCGCTGCAATCCTCACATCCATATACCTCAATGGTCTGGGTGTAACCGCCCTGCTCCCTGCTTTCTGTACGAATATGGTGAAACTCTCTTCCCTCATAGCAGATATAGTAATGCTCATCCTCAAAGACCTGATGTCTCATGTTATAATACTTGCCAATAGCTTCTTTTTTCCGCTTCCATAAACAAAACCAATCCCTTCCCCTTCCGCAATCCGAAGCAGGTTTTTCTGTAGTTTTACAATTTCAAGCGGAGAACAATTAGCAATCTCTATGATTGTGTTATTTGAAAGCTTCTTATGCTTTGTCAGTTTTCGTTTCCGGTTTTCTGCAATCACACGTCTGACTTTTTCCATGCCTTCGATCACAAACATTCTTGCATCTCCAAAGTCGTATTTCGGTCCATATCCGTTTTCGCATAACAGTGCATTATATCTTGTATAAAGTGTATCTATGGTGTCCAGCAGACCAACAAGATGATAGTTGATGCTCCTACGCCAGACAAACGTATACCGGTAATTCCACAATACGGTCAACAGCCCTCACCCCCCACATGTTTGCGTAGGTAACCACAGCATACAGCATGATTGGATTATACCCGGTTCTTCCCTTATCTGAATAACAGGCAAGCAAGCCCGAAAATTCTAATTCCTCCATTACTTTTTCAGGGTATAGACTGGATCGTCATCGGGTAAACGCAATTCGAAGAAACTGAAGTTAATTTTCTGTTGCCCAAACTCAAAAAATTCGTCTTGTTTTAGCATAGTTACATTATAACATGTAGCGGGGAAAAGATGGTTGTCGTTAGCCATCTTTTTCTTTTTTTTAATATTTCAGGGGGACAGTTGTGACTCATTCGAGT
>UQCR01000164.1 GCA_900539655.1 uncultured Robinsoniella sp. | reverse complement strand
ATGCTCCATCGCCGTATTCAATGCGGCTGCACTGTCCTCTGTATAGCTGCTCAGATCCATTTTGGAAATGGCATTGTATAAGGATTGTAACTGTGTTAAGTCAGCCAGAATACTTTCCAGCTGTGCGATTGCTTCCTGAAGCTTTCCTACTTGTATATCCACATCATCCTGAGTGGCAAAATCATTTTCATATACTGCTTTGGCTTCTGCAATAGCTGCTTTCAATATTTCAAAGCTTTCTTCGGTATAAGCATCCGGTATATACGCTTCTGCTGTTTCCAGCTGCTGCTGCAATGCAGTTTTATCCACTTTCCGATTTTCATCCGCATAGGTACGCAGAGCATCCACTGTGATATTTCCGCCTTTGTTTTCCAGACGAATTGTATGCTCACCATAAGGCAGATCCGTTTTACTGAATACACACATCTGATTTGCCCGTTTAAAGTATTTCTCATTTGGAATCAGAGAATTTACATCCGGCTGTTCTTCTCCGTCTATGGTTACTCCCAGAAGGCATCCATCGGTATTGACCGTTGTGATCACATCTATTCCGGTTCCCGTAAAGGTATATTCTGCTGCATCACCTGTCTTGTTTCCATAATGAATATCCCGGTTATATTCGGTTACCCCATCCGGATCCCCGCCTCTGCCATTGTAATAGGTGAAACTTCCGGTATAGGTAATTGCCGGATCATCATCATTTACCACTGCATCCGGTTCCATGCCATCAACGGTTACGTGGATTACTTTTGCCAGTGTATCGTCTTTTGGATGTGTCAATGTTACATCCGTGTTTCCTTTTCCTGTTCCGTTGATTTGCAGCCCGTCTGCCTTACTCCATACTGCCGCTGCAATTTCTTCATCACCAGATTTTACAATTAAATCTGCCAGGTTTGTATCCGCATCTGTAGACACCTTTATAAATTCCCGGTCTCCCACAACCTTTAACTCTACCTCTTCGGCAGAAACTTTGATCTCCGGTTTCGAAGCTGCTTTTGTTCCATAGACTTCCAGTTCTGAGACATTCACATATCCGGAATAGTTTCCGTTCAGTCCGTAGAACCCGCTGCTGAGGAGGCGTACATACCGTCCTGCTGCCGGTTTGTCAAGAATAAAATCATTGCCCAGCTCAAAGCTGTAGAACGTCTGGTCAGTACCTGTTCCACATCCCATGCTGTTGTCTGTGTCTGTGTTTAGGACTGTTGTTGTATTTTCCGGTGCAAAATCACTGGTTACTGATATCTGGATTACCACATCCCGGAAACGTCTCAATTCTTCATTATTGTAATTACGGAAAAACTGCGTCAGGGAAATTGTATCAATATCATATACGGCTCCCAGATCAATCTGGTATTTAAGCTTCTCTGACGTTCCATTTGAACGTGCTGTCCATGGAGTATCCTTGCTGGCATAATCCAATACCTTTCCGTCATTCAGTCTGCCCGAATCTGTCATGCTGTCACTGTTCAACGTTTTCTTCAGAGCAATATTTTCCCTGGATGATTTTCTGAACGGAATTGCCTCTGCAGATGCTGTGATATCTTCCTGCGTCAGTTCCGAGCCATAAAAAGCAAATTCATCCACTAAACCGTTATACTGCAGTTCCCTGGCGTTTTCTTCATTCAGTTTCGCTCCTATAGTAAGAGAATCCCCTATTGTTACACCAGCCAGAGACACTTCTCCCATCTTTGTTCCATTCAGATACAGAGCAAAGTTATCTCCGCTGCGTAAAACTGAGAAATGGTTCCATGCCTGGCGGGATTCACCGCCCGTCACCTGTTCCATTGCAAATTCCTCACCTGCTGCCAGGGTTTGTGTCTGTGTTCCGTCTGAGATTTCAAGCACAAGTTTTCTCTGCTGGAGAGAAAGCACCAGATTACCGCCCTCATCCGATAAAAGTACTTGTTTTGGAGTACCTCTGACATGGGTAAAGTCATCCTCTGTATCCGTGACTTCATTGTCTAAAAATAACTGGGGTTTAAACCATCCGTTCACGGTAAATGTATCCAGCCCAGCTATCGGTGAATCCGGAACGGAAATGTAGTTCTGATTTTTTTCATACATATAAGCTCCCCGCCCAAAAGGAGTTCCTATACGCATATACTGTCCGTTTATAAATCTGGCATCGTACCCCTGAACCGCATTGGCAATTACTTCGCCCTTTGCCTCATTCATATGGTAGAGTGCCTTCAATGACTGATTTTCGTCTTTTAACTGTAAGCCATCCATCGCTGTCTGCAGACGTTTTTTAATATCCACTATCTCAGACGGCATCATACTTTCCGGATCCATGCTGTCAATTTCAGCAAGAATTGCTCCAAGAGAACTGTAACTTTCCTCTGTAAAAAGATCCTTATCCAATGAAAGTGCCGAATCTGCTGCTGCACTGAATGAGGCAAATCCCGCTTCATTCAAAAGTGCTGCCTCCGATTGCAGAAGCGCTACATTATACAACGAAACCTCGCTGATATCACCGCTGAAATAATTCACACGGTCACCGCCTGCGTTGTTCCTCATGGCACCGGCAAACATCGCATTCTGCGTATCATTCACACCAATGTCAGCCGTCTTTGTATCTACCGCTTCTCCATTTAAATAAAGTGTAAAGGTCTGTCCGTCCCTGGCTGCTACCGCCAGATTCCACTTACCGGGTTGAATGGTTCCGCCTTTTAAAACAACTTCTTTGCCCTCTGCATCACTGGCATGGAAGTCCAGGCTGCCTGCTTCAACTGCAAGTGTCAGGTCATCCGTCTTAATTCCCTCCTGTCCCTGGCTTAACAGGGTCTGTCTTTTCTCTGAATCCGTTTTAAACCACATGCTCAGAGAATAGCTGTCCAATCCCTTTAGCAGTCCGCTGCCCAGATTGCCATAGGAAGTTTTTTCTTCTTTCAGTCTGGCTGAAGATCCGTATGTCTGCTCCAGGGTTTCCATATAACTTGCTTTTCCGGTATAATTGCCAAAAGCATCCGTAATCAGCCCTTCACCCGCTTTTTCAAAACCAAACTTTGCGATGTATCCATATATCACTTTCTGTTCATGCGCTTCCATAGGATTCTTTGCCGCAGATGCATCACAGATATTTTCCACCTTCAGGGTATACGGCTGCAACCTGGATAGCGCGTCTGTAGTCAGAGTGGCTTTTGCCCCCTCCACCCGGACATTTTTAACCTGTATACCATCTGAAATGCTGTAATTTCCAATATTTCCTGCCGTTTCAGCATCGACCTTTTCACTAAACAAAATTTCAATGGAAGTGTCACTTTTTGCTTCTACTTTTGTAATCACCGGTGCTTTATTATCCGTTAATGTATTTACGGTTAAAGGTTCGCTTAAGCTTCCTTCCACGCCTTTAGCAACTGCTTTTACAGTATAGGCATAGTTCTTCTGCTCTGCCAGGGAAGTATCCTGATAGGTATTCTCCATGGTCTGTGCGACCAGTTCTCCATCGCGGTAAACCATATAGCTGTCTACGGTAACTGCCGGTTTATCAATGACTGTTCCGTTTTCAGTCATTTTAAAGCTAACGTCTTTGTCCCAGTTCAGTACCACAGAATTTTCCGTCGTTTCCTTTGCTGCCAGTCCGGTTACTTTTCCCACCTCCAGGCTGACATTTGGGGCCTGTGCAGAGTCATAAATACTATAATAGGTAAAGCTCATAGGCGGTAAAGTTACCTCCAGCTGCGCATTACCATTGGAGTCAATGGACAATACCTTTGCCTGTACACCTTCACGCATAAATACTGCCTGTCCGTAATCTCCGTCTGCTGCATCCGGCTGTCTGTAATTTGGTTCAGACTGGGGAAGCCAGCTGTAGTTCGGCGGATATGCGCCATATCTATGGACATCTTTTCCCATAGAATCCTTAAGTGGTACAGGCGGATAATTCAACCCTTCAGCCAGTCCGGTATAATACATAGGCACATTAATCACTTCTGTCCGCTTCTCATCCGTCTGGTTATATACCCACAAAAGTCCTTTTTCTCCTTCATTCATGGCGTTGACATGATATAAAGTATCCATTTTGACACCACGCTGCCTGTTGGTTCCCGCAGCGTCATAAGCCGCCTGTGAAATATGTACCATGTCGGAATTCACGATTCCCCGGTAACGTTTGTAGAATTCTACCCATTTATTCAGGATATCCTGTGTTCCGTCGTCAAACAGTGCCGGTCCACGGAAATCGGAGTTAACGCCGTTCCCGATATTCTGTGCAATAACCCAGTTGTAATCCTCTTTCTTTTCTTTAAATGGCTGGAATGCAGCATCTCCGCCGCCTCCGTGGTATTCTGCAAACGGTACATGGGACCAGCTCATGGACATGGTACGTCCATAGGAAGCATTATGCATCAGCTGACGCCCGTACAGCAGCTGCTCCTGCCTTGGCTGGCTCCAGGCTGCTTCTTCGTATCCGATTCCGCATTTGTTGGCGCCGTTTAAATAATACCATGCAGGCACTTTTACAAATACTCCCATGTCGCGGAACTCCGCACACATCATGCGGACACCATTTTCCCACTGTTTTACCTGGGAATCAAATACCCCGTTATGGAACTTATACTTTGAAGCTTTTCCGGTAACCGTGTCTTCCGGATTTGCCGGGTCTGTTTCTTTGTCCCGGTTCACATGCTGTTCTCCACAGTTGCAGTAGTTGCCCGGATAGGTTCCATCAATCTCCACACAATCCATACCTGTGTATTTCACAAAGTTTTTAAAGTTGTCCCAGTAATCATCGAATGCTGCAGATGCCAGACACATGGAAGCCCCCCACTGTCCTTCTGCATTCGTACCATACTCTTTAGACTGAGCGTACTGCCCTCTCGTATACTGCGCCTGGTAGATGCCAATTGCAATTCCTTTGGTGTGTGCATAATCTACCAGTTCTTTGTATTTATCCAGAGTCGCCTGATCCCTTGCAAGCATCTGTTTGGATTCATCCGGGGCACTGTAGGACTGAATGATCATTTCAAATTCTGCCTCTGCCGCCTGGTCAATCACTTCCTTTGTTAATCTGCCCGTATTATGGTGGGTCAGCGGATTATCTGTGATCCACGGAAACAGCGTCCGGTAAATGCCAAGGCGTTCCCGCATTTTCAGTTCAAACCAATAGGTGCTGTGGACAAATTCATAGGTGTCAAATCCCACCATAGACTCGCCTTTTTCCAGCTCGTATGCCGGTCCCACTTCATAGCAGGTATGAGTAATATCCTTTAACTGCAGGAAAGGGCTTCCTTCTTTTTCCAAATCACACTTGCAGGGAAGCGGACGGTTAATTGGAAGTGTACTCTGATCTCCGCAGGTATAAGTCGTTTCCAGTGCCAGCAGGTCATCCATGTTTTGATTTCCCTTAATTACCTCTGGTGCCAGACGTCCGATCATAATCTGGCTGTCTCCTTCATTTACGATCTCCACCCGCTTTTTCATAGCCGGTATATTATCATACATTTCATAAATGATTTTAATTTTAATTCCCTGATAGGCCTGGGGAAATGATTCGGGAGCCGAGAAGAGAAACTCCAGATGCTTTCCTTTCGGGGGCCATTCCTTTGAAGCCGGGTCTCCATATATTTTATTTGACGTCCACTCGAACGGCTTTTCACAGCTGTCGCTGACTGTATATCCGTCAAACACAAAGGTGTTACTATTTTGAGATCCTCCTACATAGAAGTAATCCGGATCTACCTTAATACAGCTGTCCGGTATGTCAATCGTATTATCTGCAGAAGCGATTGAATCCCTGTGTATTTTGATCCCTTCATCACTGTAAACTTCCCTGTATGGCTTGTCATAAAGCCCAAGATAGACTTCCGGAAGCGCTTCTTCCCCATCCATCATCTCTTTGTCTATATACAGATTTTTATAGCTGTCTGTATAAAATTCCGTTCCGTCCTCCTTGGGGACCTGAAAGCGGCGTTCTATGATGCCGTTTCCAATTGTAATACTTCCCTCATTCTCCGTGACCGTAACCGGCAGTGATTCATCTGTTTCCAGCCAATGGCGCTTACCATTTACTGAATTTTCAAGTCCTTCTACCACCTCTCCTTTCTCATTGACATAGGGTGACGCGATCCAGGGCTCATCTGATGCACCTTCCACCGCGGCACCCGCTTCTGCATTTGTCCCGGGGGCAGCCAGCGTGTCGAGATTCGGTACTAATGTACAGATTAACGAGCTTGCCAGCGTCAATGCGAGCCAGCGTGTCAAACCATAAACCTTTTTCTTCATCCTTGTTCCTCCTTCTTATAAGTTTCCTTTTTTTAAGACTGATTTCTCAGGATACTTCATTCTTTCTTTCTGATTCCGGAAACTTGATATAATCACATTATAGCAAGCATTTGTTTTAAAGCGTGAGGAAGGATTTTACTTGTTTAGGGGGATTTTTTTTACCCGTGCTGCATTGGATCATAAACTGTAAATTGCGTGCCTGATATCTGTGTAACGAACAGAAAAATCACCCATGAACAAAAATTGTTCATGGGTGCTGAAAATAAAATTAAGCATCTGTTTTGTCTGTCTCAATTATGATACCAGAATTCATAAACTCCCCCCGGAACTTGGCAGACACCGTTTTGAATTTGTACATCCGGATGGCTGCAGGTATAAACCATATGATCATACAGATTTGGAAGATGGATAACCGCATTCGTATTAACCGGAACCGTAACTGCCATATAACAGGTATCTGCATTTTTTTCACAACGAACCTGTATCTTTCCTGTGATTGCCTGATATTCACAGTTTATCCAATTCAGGCCTTCCACAAGCCGAGGCGCAATGCGAATGTTGCTAAAACCATCTTTTGAAGTAATACCTGCCACTTCACTGTAAAACCACTCCACAATCTGCCCCATCATGTCATGATTCCTGCTTCTGGCATCATCCCGCCAGAATTCCGGCAGGGTAGTTTCTCCCTGTCGGACAAACCTATAGTAGCTTGGATGCTCCTCCTGCATGATCATATCCTGTATCAGATCATTTTTTCCAAGTCCGGCAAGGGTTCTGAATATAAACCGCAATCCGATTTCTCCCGAAGAAAATCTGCCTTCTTTGGTAACCTGAAGTAAGCTTTTCTCAACCGAAGTTCTCTTATCCTCAGGCACCATGCCAAAATATAAGGGGATTGCCTGATTTGCCTGCGTCTTCTTTTTTTCTGTGCAGTCATAAGCATCGTATAACCATTGGCCAGTAGCTTCATCGTATTTCAAAAGCGCTTCATTATAAGCGGCTTTCACTTCAGAAGCTTTCATCTGATACTCCAATCCGGCTTTGCTGTCTCCATTTTGATAAGAAAATTCTGAAAGCAGGCAGAGATCTTTAAATAAAAATGCTGTCTCAAGATTCTCCCGGCTTTCCCCCTTATTCTGCTGTATTCCCCAGTCTCCCAGCCCGTGGCATATAAAGTGTTCCTTGCCTGAATGCCCATAAATAAAAGGATAATTCTGATATTTCTGATATTGGTAATCAACATATTTTTTCGCTGCAGCGTAGTTCTCTCTGATCACTCTGCAATTCCCATAGAACTGATTTTGAAAATCAGCCGCTAACAAAATACTGCTTCCCCAGGGAATAATATCCCAAAAGCTGCCTTCCCCAAAATCTGTAATAAATTTCGCATATCTTGGGGCTATGGATGGAATAAGGCCGGCTGAGTATTCGTGAGGAAAACAACCGGTATCCCAATCCCTCTCCCCATCCTCATATTGTGCCGCTCTCATGTCAGCGGAAATTTTTTCCCATAAGGTATCCACGTTTTTCAGATACATAATCGAAGGACCCATCAGATGATTTGGTTCCAGCCACCCAAGTTTTTCTATGGAGGGGCAGTCTGTGTGTATATGGTTCAGATTGCTTTCCACTGCCATTTTCACCAAACCATGTATTTGTTCGTACCGTTTGTCAGAGCAGGTAAACTTTCCCGTATCTTCAGCTGCTGATGTTACAAAATAACCTTTTACATCCAGAATGCAGGGAAGCTTGTCATTGTTTTCATCTCTGGTAACCCCCTCAACCATCACCCATCTTCCGGCTGAATAAGAAAACTTTGGACGCCAGATCTCCGTTTTTCCACTTCCGGACAGAATATAAGAGCACCAGGTTTCTGTAGTTTTTTCACATTTTCCTTCAACGCTCATCTTCTCAACGGGCGTGATCTTTATTTTCTGCCCCTTCTTTCCTTTTACGTGAATTTCAAACTGACCGGACATATTCTGGCCAAGGTCAAATACGAAGCAATGCTCTCCCTGCTGCATAATCTTCCTGGTTTCATAAATTTTTTTCACGATTACAGGAGGATACAACATTGGGGTAAGGTGGCCTTTAGGACAATTTTCTTCCTTTAATTCCACAGCCCTGTCTTTTGCAGTCCTGTGATACAGTTCACCGTACCCTTTCCATTGACCCGCATCATAATCCTCTGAACCATAAACGTTTGCAAGCAATGTTGGACTTGGTGCTGTCCACCAGTGTCCGTCGGTAAATACATTCTGTCTGGTACCATCTGCAAAATAGATTGTAATCTGCGCAATGCAGGTAAGATATTTACCATATGGCTGATAACGATGGTTCAGCGTATAAAAATGCCTCTCTTCTGAGGTGTCGGCAATATACCAGCCGTTACCAACCTCTATGCAAATATTGTTTTCTCCGTTACATAAATGATCTGTAATATCATAAGTCTGATAATGTACATGCTTATTAAAATCTGTCCAGGAACCGTCCAGAACAGAACTGCCTGCCTTTTTTGCATTTATTACGGCTTCATACTGCCCTAAACCGCAGACTGATAAATAAGCCGCACTTACTTCTTTTCCTATATCGAACATGGTCCCTGTGAAAAAGGGTTTCTTCGTCAGGTTGGAAATCCATTTTCCACGCCATTCAGACTGACCACAAACCCCGCTGATGAAATATGCCTTATCGCTTTTTTCCTTACATCCATTATTATCTGTGATTTCAATCACTATTTCATATTTTACATGGGTCTTTAACGGAAATTCAGCCTCAATACCATTTTGCCGGCTGCTATATTCCACTCCGGAATCATAAACCGTTTTTTCACCATCACTGATTACTATGCGATAAGCCTTCTGCTGATTTCCAGAATCTCTTTGGGTATATTCCCACTTAATTACAGGCACTCTTTCTATTCCCGCCTGAACTGTACAATTTTGAAGCTTAACCTGTACTGCCTTCATTTTTCAACCCTTTCTGAATCATTTTTCCCGGACCACTCATCCTTTTACTGCACCGGCTGTCATACCCGCTACTATATATTTCTGGGCAATCAGATACACAATCAGAATTGGAATTGCCGTAAGTACCATATCTGCAAATACATAATTCCAATTACTGAAATATTTTCCATAAAAATTATATATTGTAAGAGGCATGGTATATTTAGACGGACTGCTTAAAAAATACAGCGGAAGCTGAAAATCATTCCACACATTCATGGCAAAGATTACACTGCTCGTAGCAATTACCGGTTTGAGCAGAGGCATTATTATGGTAAAGAATAAGCGCCAGATTCCACATCCGTCTACATTTGCCGCCTCATCAATCTCTTTTGGTATACCCGAGATAAAACTTGTGAATAAAAAGGTATTAAAAGGCAGATTGATTGATACATAGATGAGGATAATTCCAAAAAAAGAACCGGATAAATGCAAAACATTCAACATCAGATAAGTGGTAATGATCTGCATAGGAGCAATCATTCCCAGAAAAAAATAATTGTAAAGATTTTCTCCTCCCCTAGTCTTTTTTCTTGCAATTACAAAGGCTGCCATTGCTGCACAGCAAACGCCGATCACAGTTGCACTTCCTGTAATAACCACACTGTTAAAAAAGGATCCAAGGATTTTTCCGGTTTCAATAACAAATGCAAAGTTTTCAAAGTGCCATTCACTGGGAAGTCCAATGGTAAACTGCGCTGCTTCCACCTGGTTCTTTACACTTCCAAAGAACATAATCAGAAGCGGAATAATAATGATCAGACTAATGACGATGATCACAATTTCCAATATTGCTAACTTTAATTTTCCTTTTCTTTCTACCATTATGCCTCAATCTCCTTACTTCTCAAAAATTTGTTCAGCCCTATGGTACACATGCAGACAATCACAGTCAGGATCAGACTCATAGCACTGGATTTACCCAGAAATCCCGCTGAATAGTTTTTGTAGACATACGTAGCCAGAACCTGAGTAGCAAATCCCGGTCCACCATTAGTCAGAACATAGACATTGTCAAAAACCTTCAGACCGGCAATCAGACTGGATGTGATTACAACCGTAAAGGACGGAACCAGCAAGGGCAGCGTTACCCTGAAGAACTGCTTAAAACCGGTTGCCCCATCTATTGCTGCCGCTTCATAATAATCCTTTGGAATGCCCTGCAAACCGGCAATAAAGATCATCATTGCAAATCCTGTACCTTTCCAGATATCGGTCCAAATTACGCACCACATAGCGGTAGCTTCATTTCCAAGCCATACAATATCACCGCCATACCCAAAAAATCTCAGGATCTGATCAAACATACCATCTGCTTTAAAGAAAGAAGTAAAGATAAGTCCAACTACTACACCGCTGAGTATACTTGGTATATAGAAAACGCTTCTTAAGACACTCCTTGTTTTAAGCGGCTTCACCAGTGCCACTGCCAATAATACAGCAAATATTACTTTTACAACGGTCGTTACAATTGCAAATAAAAATGTATTTTTTATTGCCAGAAAAAAATACTTATCTTTGAAAATTTTTATAAAATTTTCTATACCATTAAAAGTAAAATTGTATAAATCCCGGATGC
>UQCR01000163.1 GCA_900539655.1 uncultured Robinsoniella sp. | reverse complement strand
GGGCACTGAGCTGCGAAATGCATCAGGATTTCGGAGCGAATGCCCGCGTGCCGCCAAAAAGCGCTCCGGAAAGGTTAGAAAATACCAGTTCTGCGGCAAGCTGACGGAGTCCATATCAGTTTCCCACCCCCATCTTTCGGTACACTACCTCCATCTACAAAGCGTAATTTACTCAGCTAAACCCAAATATAAGTCATTTAATAAAACCCTATAAAACGTTCGCTGTAATACTAAAGCGTGTTTGAAAATTCATTCCCGCTATCCGCAGACAGAGTGAATCAGGTGCAGGGCAGCAGAAATACAATGTTGGTTCCGCCATCCGGCGTATCTTCGATCCAGATTTTACCTTTATGCAGCTTTACAATTTCACTTGCAATGCACAATCCAAGACCAAAGTGTTCTTTATCTTTATGGGATGCATCAGCCCGGTAAAAACGATCAAACACCGCCTTTTTATCCTTGTCCGAAATGCCGGGTCCGTTGTCTGTAACGGCAACCCGGAATCTGCCGGAGTCGAATGCCAGCGAAAGGAGCACTTTTCCTCCAGCCGGAGTGTAGGCAAATGCATTGTCCAGCAATATGGACAGAACCTGTTCGATGCGCCCGGGGTCACAGCGAAGTTGGGGAATCTTCTGTTCGGGAATAAGAAAAGTAAAATTAAGTTTTTTAACCAATGCCTGGGGTTCAAATTTCTCATAGGTTTCTAATACCAGGGTGTCAAGTTCCACAGGCTCAAAGTGAACAGTCCAGTTCTTGGCATCCGCATTGGCGAGTGTGAGCATGTCATTAATAAGCCTTGCCATCCGACCTGCTTCAGATTCCATTGCGTGGATAAAACGTGCGGAGTCTTCTTTTTTGGCGATTTTAAGGGCAGACAGGCTGCTTGTAATAACCGTGAGGGGAGAGCGGAGTTCGTGGGATGCAGAAGCAATGAATTGAACCTGCTTGTCCCTGTTATCTTTTAACGGTCGGATCATATGCCTTGTAAAGAGCCAGGAAAAAATAGCCAGAAGAATAATGGCACACAGGTCAACGAGAACAAAAAGCATCCGCTGCCGGAAAATTTGAGCTTTCTGGGCAGTAAAAGGAGAAACGACCGTTACGCTTAAATAACCGCTGTCCTTTGGAATCAGGGCTGCTGAGGCATAGTAAAGTTCACCGTCATACCCTGTCATTTTAAATTCCTCATGCTTGGATAACACACTGTTTTTATTAAAATTGGTTACATCCAGTCCATATGTCTGTAATGCGGTTTCCTTCACCTGGGCAATGAGTTTTTCTTCTTCGGAAGAGGGATTCAGGGATTGGAAGACCAGGCTGTTTCCCGTATCTTTTATTTCCATCTGCATGTTATAATTGTATTCCATCTGGGAAATCCAGGTATGGGTAATGACTGACTGGTCTTCCAGATAGGAATAGAGTGAATTTAAATTATTTATAAAAGAGGAATAGCTGACATCCTTGATACCGGATTCAGCTATGGTGAGACAGATACAGGACATGGCGACAAGGATGAGACCGGTCACCAGTGTGCAGAAAAGAGTCATTTGACGGTGTAGTTTTTTAAACATTGGAATCCTCCAGGCAATATCCGATACCACGGATTGTTTTCAGGGTAAGCGTGCTGCCGACACTGGCAAGACGCCTTCTCAGGAGATGGATATAGTTATCCAGATTTCCTTCCTCCACAGAGGCATCAGGTCCCCAGACGCGGGTCAATAGGGTCATACGGGGTAGAATTTTACCTGAGTTATTTAAGAAAGCTTCCAACAGGTCTCCTTCCCGTCTGGACAAGGCGCAGGTCATTTCTGAGCGGGCGAGTTTTTTCTGTGAGGCATCATAGGAGATGTCACCGTAAGTCAGAGGCTTATTTTCATTCCAGCCGGCAGGCCTTCTGCTGATACAGCGTATGCGTGCCATCAGCTCCTCAAATGCAAAGGGTTTTACAATATAGTCATCAGCACCAAGATCCAGTCCCTGTACACGGTCATGGAGATCACCCAGGGCAGTTACCAGAATCAGCGGTGTGGATATTTCCTCCGAACGCATTTTCTTCAAGACCGCAGTGCCATCAAGTATAGGAAGCATACGGTCCAGCAGAATCAGATCATGAATATTTTCACGGATATAACGAAGGCCGGAGTCCCCGTCGTGGCAGACATCCACAGAGATGCCTTCATGTTCCAACTGATATTTTAATGAATCACATAAAATCAAATCATCTTCAATTATTAATATTCTCATAACAATTCGCCTCCTCATTCCATTATAATATGTATTTTATTAAAATAAAGCAGAAAATAGCTTAAGAATCATTAAGTTTTAATTTTTAGAGATTGGCTAGAGAAAAGTATGCTATGATTTCACCAGCAAAACAAATTAATATCATTATGAGGAGGAATAACAATGAGAGGTTTTTTAAAGAAGGGAATTTGCCTAACAATGGCAGCAGGCATCGCAGTTGTGCCGTTGGCAGGATGCCAGAGTGGAACAGATAGCATAGCGGATTCACAGGGGGGAAGTGAGGCAGTATCCGGAGCAAATACTGCAACTGGTTCGGAAGCAGGCGCCATGGGACGATATCTGGAAGAAGACGCTGTATTGCCGGAGGGTACCGCTTTCATATTAGATATATGTAAACAGACAGACGGAAGCGTGAATCTGGCGATTAGCAATGAAGCAGGCAACAGGGAACTGTGGAATTCCAAAGATGTGGGAAAGACCTGGGAAAAAGTATCGGATTTCCCGGCGGATATTCTGAACGATGATGCAGCTTATTTGTATCATATGGCTTTGTCACCGGATGGAGCGATCGGAGCTGTTAAATATTCAGAAGATGGTGGTTTCCAGCCCTTATATGCCGATAAAGATGGAAATGTAAAAGTATTCGACCAATTATTTGGCGGAGCGGAAGCAAATGCCCAGGCAAACCTGTCAGATGTAAGATTTACTGAAGACGGTAAACTGCTGGCAATGGGAAGCAAGGGCGTATATTTAATAGATACGGAAAAAGGAACTGTAGCACAGGAATTTGCCAAGGGTTCCTCTCCCCTGACCATTGGAACAGCAGGGAATGTACTTCTTGTGGTAACGCAGGATGAAGTACAGCTTTATGATATATCAACGGGTAAACTAATGGATAAGGATAAAGTACTGGATGAGCAGATTGTGGGAAAAGATTCCCCGGGACAGCTGGAAGGCAGTTCCAGTACAAAGCCGGTACTATTCCAAAAAGGGAAAGAGGGAGATTCAGTATATTACTGTAATTCCAATGGCTTCTATAACCATACCATCGGGGGAAGCATTGCAGAACAGATTATAAACGGAGAACTGAATTCTCTTGGAAGCCCCAGCACAGGACTGGTGTCCATGGCAGCCATGGATGATGATTCTTTCCTGGTTGCCTGCCTGGATGGCAGTGATTATAAATTAATGCGCTATGTGTATTCCAAGGATACACCAGCCGTACCAAGCAACGAGATAAAGGCATATACACTTCGGGATAATTCAGAGATCCGCCAGGCTATTGCCCTTTTTCAGAAGAAGTACCCGGATACCTGCGTGACACTGGAAGTGGGATTAAGCGGAAATGATGCAGTAAATACATCGGATGCACTCCGTACATTAAATACAAATATTTTGGCTGGTAACGGACCGGATCTGCTGCTTTTAGACGGAATGCCAATCCAGTCCTATATTGAAAAAGGAATTTTGGCAGACCTTGGAAATGTGTTAGATCCCCTGTCCACGGAAGAAGGATTTATTGAAAATATCAAGAATACCTATGAAAGTGACGGGAAAATCTATGCGGTACCAACCAGGTTCCAGATACCGGCAATTCAGTCCGGCAAAGAGACGGTAGACGCCGCGAAGGATCTGAAATCTCTTGTAGACCAGGCTGAAAAAATAAAGGGTGAAAACAGTAATGCAAGGGTACTTGCACAGATGTCAACCGTAGATCTGGCATTAGAGCCCTTGTATAATGTAAGCTCACCGGCATGGGTAAAAGAGGATGGTACGCTGGATAAGGATTCTCTGACAGAATTTGTAACACAATTCAAACGCCTCTATGATCTGGAGGATCACAGCCAGGATCAGGATGATTCCTACGTGATAGAGGAAATTAAAAATTCAACTGCCAGTACATTCTTCAGTGTCGCCGTGGGAAGTATGGGCAGAATGGATAACAGTGTGGGCATGACTATTGGAAATATTATGTCTATGTTGGATTTGTCTAGGATGGTTTCGGCGATTAAGCAGACGGAAGGAGAAGCTTACGGACTGCTAAACGGGCAGGCAGAAAATGTATACGTGCCGGGGTCCATTATTGGAATCAGCAGTAAAAGTGCCGTGCCGGAACAGGCAGAAAAATTTGCATCCTTCCTGCTGTCCAAAGAAGCACAGGTTGTGAATCAGGGGAGCGGCTTCCCAATCAATAAAGCTGCATTTGATACAATGATTAATGACAAACCAGCAAAGGGGCTTGGAAGTGAGAGCGTCGGAAACAACCAGACCGGCTCAATGGTATCTCTTGAAATTGAGTGGCCATCTGATGAAGAAATCAATACCTTTAAAAGTTATGTAGAGACGCTGGATAAAGGACCTCTGTCCGACAACGTCATTAAAGAAACGGTATTTGAACAGGTAAAACGATGTGTAAAGGATGGCGTATCCGTAGAGGATGCAGTAAATACGATTTTGCAGAAAGTGAATCTGTATATCAACGAAAGATAAAATTTTTATTAAATGTATAAATTTTCTAAAATAATGTTGTGTAGGGTGAATATTCTATGATATAATCGGACTAAAAATTTTTAGGAGGAATTATATCATGGATTTAGACCCTGACCCTGGTGCGACACAGATTGCACTGCAACTATTATTTTTGGTATTTTTAACATTTGTAAATGCGTTTTTCGCAGGAGCCGAGATGGCAGTGGTATCTGTCAATAAGAATAAGATCCGGCGCCTTGCAGATAACGGTAACAAGAAGGCAGTATTGATACAAAAGCTGCTGGAGGATTCCACGAAGTTCTTATCTACGATCCAGGTTGTGATCACTTTTGCAAACTTCTTCTCCAGTGCGTCTGCAGCATCCGGTATTTCCAAGATTTTGGGCGGTTGGATGAGTAAGTTCAATATTCCATTCAGTGAAACTATCGCACTTGTTATTGTTACTGTTTTACTCTCTTTTGTAACCCTTGTATTAGGGGAACTGGTACCAAAAAGAATAGCTCTGCAGAAATCAGAAGCCTTTAGCTTATGGACGGTAAAACCGATCTATATAATATCAAAGGTAATGGCGCCGTTTATTAAGCTGTTATCTCTGTCAACAAATTTTCTCCTGCGTTTAGTAGGGATGAAGACGGAGAATATTGAAGAGCGTGTGTCGGAAGAGGAAATCAAGGCCTTATTAGAATCAGGCAGCGAACAAGGTGTATTTAATGAAATAGAAAAGGAAATGATAACATCCATCTTTTCATTCGATGATAAAATTGCAAAGGATGTTATGGTACCGAGAAAAGCGGTTTATGCAATTGACATTGAAGAGCCGCTGGAAGATTATGTGGATGAGCTGTTATCCAGCAGACATTCCAAGATACCGGTCTATAAGGAAGATATTGACAATATTATCGGCGTCTTGCATATGAAAGATTTCATATTGGCAGCCAAGGAAAACACTTTTACCGGTGTAAAAATAGAAGAGATTATGCAGGAACCATATTTTGTACCGGAGTCTAAAAATACGGACGAATTGTTCCGTGACCTGCAGACAAAGAAAAATCACATGGCGATTTTAATTGATGAATACGGAGGATTCTCCGGTATCGTTACGGTAGAAGACCTGGTAGAAGAAGTAATGGGCGAGATCAATAATGGATATGAAGAAGAAGAGCCTGATTTTGTTCAGGTAGATGAGAAGACATATGTAGTGGATGGACAAATGCTGGTAGATGATTTGAATGATAAATTGCACCTGAAGCTGGAGACGGAAAATTATGATACGATGTCCGGGTACATGGTGGAACATCTTGGATTCATCCCGAAGGATGGAACACATCCCGAGCTAAAAGTGGATGGCGTAGTTCTGCGGGTTGACCGGATGGAACAAAAGGCAATAAAGAAATTGAAGATTACGTTTGAATAATCTGGATAATAAGAAAAGGCTGTTGCAGGATACTGCACAGTCTTTTTTTTATGGAAGCAAATCAATTATATGTAATGTATGTTATATGGAAGTAATGCTTTTTTTAGAAGTAATGCTGATTTTATATGTAATGCATGCCATTTTATATAAAAAGCATGTCATTTTTTAGGTTGGGAGACATATGATAGTTAATAAATGTAGAAACAGAGGTACATAACCATGATGCAGAATAATTCTGAGGGAACCAGACCCGTTGCTAATCCAAATCCTTATCCGCCAATAAGAGTAAGCAGGAAAAATCCATGCTATGCGGAGATGTTATACCCGGCAATAAGGGCACAGGAAAGTGAAATGACGGCGACTAACACTTACTTATATCAGCATTGGGTTCTCACTGACCGTTTTTCCGATTTAGGTAAGACATTGTTAGCTATTTCTAAAGTAGAAATGTTCCATCTCTACACGGTAGGGGAGCTGATTACCATGCTGGGAGGAGATCCCAGGTTTGCCAACAATACATGTGAATGCTGGAATGCAGATGCAATTGACTATTGCCAGGAGGTCCATCATATACTGGCGGAGAATATAGCTTCCGAAGAAGGAGCTGCCGCATTCTACCAGCGGACTGCAAAGGAAATTAAAGATCCCTGTGTCAGTGAGGTTTTGAACCGCCTGGCACTGGACGAAATACTTCATGCCCAGATCTTCCGGGAGTTCCTGGAGTCGGGTAAAAACAACTGCTAAATATGTTTCAGACACCATCCACCGTATCATAATCAACACAGATTGGATAATCTCCGGTTCTGCTTTGTTCCAGACGCGCATTAATCCCGTAGAGTTGTACTAAGTTTTCCCTGGTGATGACATCAGCCGGCGCTCCTTCAAAAAGAACGCTGCCCTTTTTCATTCCGATCAAATGATCTGCAAACTTAGAAGCATGGTTTAATTCATGAATTACCATAATAATCGTACGATTATTTTCCAGGTTCAATTTTTTGAGAAGTTTTAGAATCTCGATCTGGTGTGACATATCCAGATAAGTTGTAGGCTCATCCAGGACTAATATTTCTGTCTCCTGAGCCAGAGCCATGGCAATCCATGCCCGTTGACGCTGCCCTCCGGACAGAGAATCCACCATTTTTTCACGTAAATCATAGACACCTGTGGAATGCATTGCCCATTCAATCATCTGCAGATCATGTTCTTTCAGTCCGCTCATTGGGCTCTGGTAAGGAAAACGGCCGTATGCCACAAGTTCCTTTACCATAAGTCCGGAGGGGACGGAAGGGCTTTGGGGCAGAACTGCCATTTTTCGGGCGATGGATTTGGAAGCCTGTCTGCGCAGGGATTTCCCATGTAATAAAATATCACCATGGCGGCTGGGAATAATCCGGGATACTGCTTTTAGCAAAGTGGATTTTCCGCATCCATTAGAGCCGATCACCATTGTAATTTTTCCCTTTGGGATTTTCAGATTTAATTTATGAATTATTATATCATTATCATAAGCGATTTGAAGGTCTTTCGTCTGGATACATTCTTGATTCATAGGCTATTTCTCCTTTAACATTAAGTAAATAAAATATGGTACGCCTACAATGGAAAGCGTAATTCCAACCGGTACCTCTAAAGGTGAAAAGAGATTCCGGGATATGCTGTCTGCTATAATAATGAACGTTGCACTGATCATTGCCCCGGTTATAATCTGCCGTTTATGAGAAGCGCCCGTTAGTTTCCTGGCAATATGGGGGCCAAGCAGTCCCAGAAAAGCAATATTCCCCGCAACAGACGTAGCAAGTGCTGATAATGCTACTGCCAGAAGTAATAAGATTCTGCTTTCCCGCTGAACGGAGACACCCAGTCCGCTGGCGGTTTCTTCGCCAAGGGAATATACATCAAGTGTCCGGCATTTGTATAGAACCATCGTTGTAAGAAGCATTACGGCTGGGGCCAGAAATACAAAATAAATCCAGCTGCTTCCCCAAAGGCTGCCGCTGATCCAGGTCAGTGCCTGGTTATAATCGCCCTTGGACATATTAAGCTGATAGAGTGTTATAAAAGCATTAATTCCTGCATTTACCCCAATTCCCGTTAAGATCAGCCGATTTGGAGAAATCCCTTTTTTATATGCGAGAAAATAGACCAGCAGTGAGGAAAGGAGGGAACCTGCCAAAGCAAAAACCGGGACCAGAAATATGGTAGATGCAGATAGTGCGGAATAATATGAAGTACTTTTCATGGAAATAAAAAGGACAACGGCAAGGGCAGCACCAGCATTAATACCAATCATACCAGGTTCCGCCAGAGGATTGCGGGTTACACTTTGCAGGACACAGCCTGCGGTTGAAAGGGCAACTCCCACAAATAGTGCTACACAGATCCTGGGGAGGCGCAGTTGGAAAATGGCAGTATTCTGTAATTTGCTTCCCTGTCCCATAAGAGTGCTGAGTACATCCCTTACCGGAATATTATAAGTTCCCCAAATGAGAGAAATAAGTACAGCGGCAAGCAGGAAAAAAGCAGTAACGATTAAGACAATATGAAATTTTTTTTTCATCAGCGGCTCTCCTTTCTAATCATCAGAAGAAATACTGGAACTCCGATGAGTGCGGTAAAAAGTCCGATGGGTGTTTCATATGGAGGTTGAAGCATCCTTGCTGCAATATCTGCCCATACCAGCAGTGCACTGCCAAATAAAAAGGACAATGGTATTACCTTACGGTAGTCATTCCCTGTCATTTTGCGGACAACATGAGGGACAATCAGTCCTACAAATGCTATATTACCTGCAATTGCCACGCTTATTGCGCACATGGGGATCAGAAGCAGCATCGTTAAAATCCGAATTTTCACTGGATTTACACCAAGTCCTGTGCAGACATCGTCTCCCAGGCTCACAATATTAATCTTGCTGCTGATAATCAGGGTAATAATTACACAGGGGGAGCTTACCAGCAGTAAAATCGTCATTTGATTCCAGGATGCTGTTCGAAAGCCGCCGGATACCCAGAAAGCCAGTTCCTGTGAGCGGTTTCCAAGCAATGCGATCACGGATGCCAGCGATAAAAAAAAGGTTCCAAGTGCAGTACCGGCAAGAATAAGGCGGGAAATATTCATATTAGATGCACTTCTCATACTAAATAACAGAACCAGGATACCACTGATGAAAGCGCCGGCGAATGCAGCAACAAAATTTCCAAGTATACCGGCAAGTGAAGCATTAACACTAACGATAGCCACAGCAAGAGCAGCGCCCTGGGTGATTCCCATAATGGACGGCTCTGCGACAGGATTGCGTGTGACACCCTGCATCATGGCACCGCCCATTCCCAGAAGACCTCCAATGATTGCGCTTGCCAGTGCCCTGGGTAGACGAATATCCCTTACAAGCTGCATATCCAGGGGCAGTTCTTCTGGTTTTCCGGATTCAAATATACTATGCAGAACAGCTTCTAAGGGAATACTTTTCGCTCCGGCACAAGCGGCGGCCAATAATCCGGCCGCCACTAAGAGGATACTCAAGAACCATGCACCTGCTAATTTTCGATTCATTTTAATTTCTCCATCAGGGTAACTGCTTCATCCAAAAACAGTAATCTTCCGATGCAGCTATAACCCTGATTAAAATATGGGCTGGATGGAAGCTCCAGAACATTACCATTTTTAACCGGCTCCATGTTCTTCCAAACGGGATTTTCCCGGAGGGATGCAAGATCTTCGTCAGTGCCTATTGCCAAGATCCGATCAGCATCGATTTGGGCAAGTCCTTCATAGCTGACAACCGGGAGGCTGATATTTTCCTGTACCGGCATGCCTTCCGGGCGTTTTAAGCCCAGGTCATCGTATAAGATGCTTCCGATTCCTGCCTTATCGAAGATAAAAATCTGTCCGCCACTTGCTAAAATAGCGAGGTAAGAAGTATCTTCACCATAAGTGCTGCGGATATCTGCACCGATTTTAGAGGCCTTTTCTTCATAAGAGGAAAGCCATTGATCCACTACAGCAGTTTTATTCATGATGGCAGCAACGCTTCTGACATCTTCTTTCCAGTCAGTTTGAGCGAGTTCTACCATCACAACCGGAGCTATCCCGGATAACTGCTGGTACATTTTCTCCTGTACGGTAGATATTATGATCAGATCCGGTTCCAGAGCAATTATCCCTTCCACATCCATGGTATCCTGCATGCTGTAACCCAGTATAGATGCACCTTCCAGAACATCTTCCAGGTAAGTTGGAAACTTTGTATAGTCATAAGCATCTGAATTGGCAGTTCCGGCAACTTTATATCCAAGTACAGATAAGATATCGCTGTTTCCGCTTATATCCACAATTTTCTGCGGATTTGCAGGAATAGTTACTTCGCCTCTTGCATTGGTAACGGTAATAGTGTCCCCGGTACCAGATTCGGTGCCACCTTTAGAAGCATCCGGTGTACTTTGACACCCGGACAGGAACAGCATCGCCGCACAGGACAGCACTGCAAAACTTTTCAGTAGATATTTCTTTGACATAATAGATCCTCACTTTCAAAAATGGATAAATATGTTAGCGTGCGCTAACCATCTTTTCCCGTATTATATACAACATTATTAAAAAATGCAAGGACCGGTTTCTTAATGATAATTTTATCAATAAGAAAAATATTCGCAAGGATACAGTGACTAGTGTCAGAAGCTTTTAGAAGTACAGAGGAGAAGTATAAAGATATAGTACGAACAACTTTGCTGTATTTAGAATTAATGGAATAAATCTATGGTGTTATAAAATATTAAATTTGGGTTTAGCTGAGGATGACGCTTTGTATATGATAGGTAGTGTACGGAAAGAGAAGGGGGCGGACCAGGACATGGGTTTGGAAGGCTTACCGCAGAACTGGCATTTTCTAACCTTCCCGAAGCCCTTTTTGGCGGCACGCGGGCATTCGCTCCGAAATCCTGATGGATTTGGCAGCTCAGTGCCCGCTTAGTATCCGATGGGAGCCA
>UQCR01000162.1 GCA_900539655.1 uncultured Robinsoniella sp. | reverse complement strand
ATATAAGTAGGATAAATTTTCTTTTTATTCATAAATGCTCCTTTCCGTTTTCTTTCGCAGATGGCGGGAATGAATTTTCAAACAACCTCTAGAACAAGGGCCCGGGAATCCCGGGCTCTTCTATCCCTTGCTCTATATTAGCTAGTGTTATTTAAATCCTTCTACCTGCTGTGCAGTTGCCACTTTAATCCGGGCATCATCCATCATTTTCAGACAGCCTGCTGCATCCACATTTCCAACCAGCAGTTCCTGAATACATTTACCGCCGTCATTCTGTGAAAATCCGATTATTTCTGGGTTTGCAATAGACGGTCTGCCGACTTTTGCTACCCAGTCTACTGCTGCATCATACTGAGGTGTTGTTTTAATTGTAGTCTGTCCCTTAAAACAAGGCGCTGTTGCAATTCCGTCAAATGCTGCATTATAGTTTTCCGGATCAGCCATAAAGTTAATAAACTCAATCGCTGCATCCACGTTCTTGCCGTTTTTATTTGCCAGCATAAGGCTGCAGTTCGGTCCTTCGAAAGTTCCTTCTTTGGTTGACCCTACAAATGCAGGCATAATACCAAAGTCATCTGCTTTATAGGTATAGGATTCACTGTCATAATCTGTATACAGCCAGGTATCCCAGCCTAACATCATGGCAGCTTCCCCATTGCCCAAAACTTCAGATGCATAGTCCCAGGTATCTGTATTATAGGACTTTCCAAAATATCCTTTGTCTGCCGATGTTTTATACCAGTTAACCATATCGGTCATTTCCGGTATGTCTGCATATTTAGTCTGGTTTGAATTAATCTTTTTTAAGGTGTCTTCATTCTGGAAGATCGGATCCATACCAAACTGGTAAAGCATTGGCCAGACATCTTTTACAGCCATGTACATAGGAGTTATTCCAGCATCCATAAGTTTCTGGCAGACCTGTTCAAATTCTTCCTGGGTCTGTGGTACTTCAATTCCCTGCTCTTCAAATATTTTCTTATTATAGAATGTTCCTGATAAAGAAGCTTCCCAGAATGGAAGTCCATACACTACGCCATCACGTTTTGTCTGAGGCAGTACGTTGTCCTGAATATCCGAAACCCATGCTGCATCCGTAAAGTCCACAAAGTTTTCTTTTGGGTTATATGCATCCAGTCCATATCCGCCAAAATGCATAAATAAGTCCGGAATATCACCTGTCTGGAATTTTGTCAGAGCCACATTTTCAAAATTATCCGTATCAATGCCCTGGACATCAATTTTATTTCCAGTCTTTTCTTCATATAGTTTGAAGATATTCTGCATGAATGGCCTCTGGGTATCACCGGCATTTCCATAGAGCGTTAAGGTAATGCCGCCCTCTTTTTTGGCATCTTTGCTTTCATCCGCTTTTGTATCCGCCGCTTTTGTACCTTCATCGGTATCTGCCGCTTTTGTCTCCTGTTTCGTCTCTGACTTTGTTCCTTCTTTCGTTTCTCCTGTGCTGCCGCCGCACCCTGCCAGCAGAGCGGCTGTTATGGAAATTGCGACTGCTGAACATAAAACCTTTGCTTTTTTGTTTCTCATTCTTATTTCCTCCCATTCTTTCGTTTCTTTGTAAATTCATTGTAACAAAAGATCCCGGAAACGAAAATAGATAAAGGGAAGACTTTATATGGATAATATTCCTATTTTCATAACTTAATGGTATTTCTTTGTTATATTACTTCGCTTTCTATCATTATTATGGACGTTATTCTATGATCTTTGTAATATCATTATATATTTTTGGACAATATTGGGTATATTTACTTTTTAACTTCTGCTATATCACATATTCTGATGTTTCGTAACATATTTCAAAAAAAGATAAAAACTATTTAAATAAAGTCTTCTAAAACTGCTGCCATAGTGGTATGATTATTATAAAATTGCTAATCTTTTTCTGTTTTATTCAGCAAAATGTATATATTAGGACGAGGTATTCCCCATGATGCAGAAATTACCATATCATTACAAGTTATACTTATCTTTCAGTCTGATTGTAACCATAATTTTATTTGCAAGCGGTACCTTCTTTTTTCAATATAACAACCGTCTGTTGCAGAACAATCTGCAGTCCAACAGCCTGGACTCCCTGAATCTGATACAGTCCAGAATTGAAGATATGCTGGTCAATGTGGACAAAGACCTGGTGACTCTCCATGCCTCAAAGGCGTTTACGGACATTGTATTTCATATACCGGAGACTCCCTATAACTATTTCCTCCAGCATCCTACCATCACATCTGATGTAGATGGGATTCTTCTGTCTGTGCTGGCTACCACAAAGGCAAATCGCAGCATTCATTATATTAGCCGCTATTACGATTACCTGGGGACGCAGATCAACCAGCAGTCACTTAATTCCAAACCTATGACGAAAGATCAGATCCGGGACATTCCCACAGTCCGGGAAGCTTTAACTACCAAAAAATATAAGCTTTATTTCCCTCCTCATCCGGATTACTGGTCCTCTGACGCCTCTCTTACGCTGACAGTAGCAAGGCCCATCCGGGATACTTACCATACTTACGGCGTTCTGGAATATAATATTGAAGCCACAGAATTAGACGAGCTTTTAAAGCTGCCCAACAGTGACGATACCTATCAGCTATTATTACTGGATGATTCAAGGAAACTACTCTATCATAATATTAAAGACACATCAGAAAGCCAGATCAGAGAACTATACAAGGATGAATCTTTTGAGCAGCCAATTGGGTATTACTATGCAGATAAAAATTCGCTGATGGCATACAGCCATTCAGAATTAACCGGCTGGACAATCCTTATTAAGAGGGATATCCACACATACACCATGCAGGTGAATTCCATGGGTAAAACCATCATTTTATCTTACATAGGTGCTTTCATCATATTACTGCTTTTCCTGTTTATCATTACCAGAAACCTGACACAGCCCCTTCGTACACTGCGCAATAATTTGTACCATCTGGAATTAAACCAGGATATCCATCTGGACATTCAGTCCAGCAATAATGAAATAGTAGTACTAACCAGCGGTATTGAAGAAATCCTGAATAAAATGCGGCTTCAGAATATTCATATTATGGAGATACGGGAGCGGGCAGTCAAAGCCCATTTTGATGCAATGGAGGCTCAGCTGAATCCACATTTTCTATACAACACCCTGTCTGTTATCGGTTCATACGGTTTGGAGCAAGGCAATACCACCGTTCCCAAAATGTGTACGGAACTGGCTAACCTGCTGCGTTATTCTATTAATTTCAACCATCGTACCGTTCGATTGAAAGATGAGTTTGATAACATAAAAAGTTATCTCTATATTATGAAAATGCGGCACGAGCATATGTTGGATTACAGTTGGGATCTGGATTCTTCTCTGGATGATATCAATGTTCCAAAATTAATCCTGCAGCCAATTATTGAAAATTGTTTTCAGCACGGTTTTCAAAATGTTCCTCCGGTCTGGAAAATCCATATCCGTTCCTACCGCAGTGAGAACCGATGGATGGTGTCCGTATCCAACAATGGACAGCCTTTTAATCAAGACAAGATCGATCAGATATACAACCGGTTCGATCAGTTTAAGAAATCATTTCTGGAGGGCAGGGAAGTTGAAAATAAACTGGAACAACAGGGATTCGGTTTGGAAAATACTATTTTACGGCTCTCCATTTATTACCGCGGACTGGAATATTTTCATATCCGAACAGAGGAATATCTGACTACTATTGAAATTGGAGGATTTATTGATGATGAATCAAATTAAAATACTAATTGCCGAAGACGAACCCGCTATTTTAAGAGGTATCTGTGCAGCCATATCCATGATTTCTGATGAATTTGTCATATCCGGAACAGCCTATGACGGAAAAGCTGCCCTGGAACTGATTCAGGAACACCATCCTCACATCGTCATTACCGATATTAAAATGCCGCTGATGGATGGATTGACCATGATCTCGGAAGCTAAAAAACAAAACTCCACTGCAAAATTCGTTATTTTAACGGGATTTGCAGAATTTGAATATGCAAAAACTGCAATTACACTCGGAGTATCTGACTACCTGCTAAAACCTGTGGATCCGGAAGAACTGGCAAAACTTTTAAATGGAATGAAGCATGAAATTAACTGGACAAGCTCTCAGATCCAACTGGAGTATATCCGTTCCTGCTTTTTCAAAAAATCCCTTGCGGAATATGCAGTCAATCCCTTAGCAAACTGCAGTCTTCACCTGCTGTTTTCTTATTATGGCTCCATCGTTAATAACACCTATTCTGAATTCAATCTGTCTGGTGAAATTGTAAGAAATCTGGACACTTCATATTTAGACGGCATCACGGAACAATACCATTTGCCCATCTATTCCTTCCGGGGGAATTATTACAATGAATTTGTCTATGCCATTGTCAGTCCCGCAGGTAAAGGCACTGAAATTCTTCCTGTTGTTGACGAAATCCGAAAAAATGCCCAAAAGCCGGATACCTATGTGAATTTTGTTTTATCTGCAGTTGTTCATAGCGGTGACGAGATTAAAAATTTAATGCAGAATGCATATCTCTTTACCCTGTTCCATCTGCCTTTTGGCAAAAATAGTTTTTTAATTCAGAATGATTCCATCACAACAAAAAACGCCATAGAGATATCGGAGAACATCTCTGCCCTTTCGGGTAAATTCAGGCCAGGCACTACCGAAAAAGAACTGAAACAAATCCTTTCCGATATGATTGCATGGTGGCAGGATTCAGATACAACTCAATTCCAGCTTTTGGCTGATGTACGGCATATAGCAAGTGCTGCCATTCACGTAAGTCCAAATGCATCCCAGATTTTATTTGACCCGACTGAAATTATCGCCTCTTCCGATTCCTATGAGGAGTTATATGATAACCTCCTGTTGGAGTTGACTAAAATACTATTTCCGGAACATATGCAGCAAAAGAAATCCTCCTCCCAGCTGGTAGATGACATTCGTGCATACCTGGACAAAAACTTCACGCAGCAGATCACCTACAAGGTCTTTTACGATATCTGGGGCTATAATGAAAAATACATAACAACCTTATTTAAGGAAGCTTTTGGGATCTCACCCAGTAAATACATCACTTCACTGCGTCTGGAAATGGCAAAAAATATAATGAAAAAAAATCCTCAGATATTGCTTAAAGACGTTGCCGAACAGACAGGCTACACAGATGCACTTTATTTCAGCCGGGTATTTAAAAATAACGAAGGGATGTCACCCAGCGCTTTTATACAGTCATTGGAGTAAAGGGGATTGGTAAAAAGGGAAAAGTTTTCTTACCTTGGCGATGGCGGTCACTTTTTTGATGCAAAATATGATTTGACATTAACATAGATTTTTGTTAAAATAAATGAAGAAATGGTGTTGCCGATATACGGTCAGCCCTAGATAATTTTTTTTATAAAAGTGACCTTACCTTGGCGTTGGCGGTCACTTTTTTGTGTGGTTTATGTATGCTATTAATATTGTCACAATGATTCCCAGAATCATCAGTACAATGGAGAGCATGATTCCCAAATTACCACAGATTACGGTAAATCTGTTCTAAATCTTCCTTACTCACTTGTTTCCTGCTATTCTGAGGACTGCCGCTATCCATGGCATCTAAAGCCATTTTATCTATGACACTCATAAACTCCTGTTTATCGATGCCATATTCTTCAAAGCTTGGTGTTTTCAATTCTCTGCAAATGGTTTCTACAGCTTTTAGGAAATTATGGCTTGCCGCTTCGTCTGAATCCTGGTCGGTCGCTACTCCCACTGCTCTTCCAAGTTCACCAAACCGGTCATAAGCTCCATCCAGAACAAACTCCAGGCATTCTTTTAACAGCATCGCATTGGATAAGCCATGAGCGATATGGAACAGTGCTCCAATCGGACGGCTCATACCATGCACAATCGTAACCGATGCATTGTTAAATGCAATTCCTGCTTCCAGTGATGCGATAGACATCTGTTCTCTTGCCGTTATATCTGTCCCCTCCCTAAAAGCCACCGGCAGATAAGCAAAAATTCTCTTTACCGCAGAAAGGGCAAATGTATCGGAAAGGGGCTGTGCCATTCTGGATGTAAATGCTTCAATTGCATGGGTTAATGCGTCCAGACCCGTCGCTGCCGTTATCTTGGGTGGGGCAGTCATGGTAAACTGCGGATCTATAATTGCAAGAGCCGGCATTAACACCTGACCCTTTAAAAGCATTTTAATATCTCTTTTTGTATCCGTTATAATCGTGAACTGTGTAGCCTCTGATCCAGTGCCTGCCGTTGTGGGAATTGCAGCCATGGGCGGTGTGGGCACCTTAATAACTTTTCCCATATAATCAGATATTTTACCACCATTCGTAGCCAGCGCTCCGATTGCTTTCATGGAATCAATGGGGCTGCCTCCACCCAGAGCAATCAGAAAATCACAATTTTCTTTTAAATACATACTCAGACCGTTTTCAATCATTTTGTCGGTTGGCTCTCCGACTATTTCTGAATATATTGCATACTCTATTCCCTGGTTTTTCAGAGCTTTTTCAACATGCGCTGCATTTCCCAGCTCAATCATTACTTTATCCGTTATGATCAGCGCTTTTTTTCCAAACCCTCTTAACACTTCTTCAGCCATGGTAAGTGCGCCGGAACCGGTAATCATCTGTCCCGGAACAATAAAATCTCTTCCCATTCTTATACCCCCTTGCATATTGCAGGCCTGCCTGTAATACTGCCACAAATTAAACAGGCTGCTTTTTACATGTTTAAATCTTAAATCTAAAATTCTGCATCATACAGCCATGTATAACGTTCGTCATCAATACGGTCCGTCCATGGATTGCCATCCAGATGGCGGATCATCCAGCAGGTATACATCTGATAACCCGGTGCTGCCGCCTGAGGATGCGTCTTCCCGCCTGGTATTGCAGAAAAACTGCCGTCTTTAATTTTATAGACGTCATCCCCTACGAAGCTGGCGCCAAACCCTTCCGGTCGGTCAAACAGAAAGTAATACGTTTCCGGCTGGGGATGCTGATGTGGAATGTAACCTGACCAGTTTCCGCGGTCATTTAATACTTCTCCTAATACCATATTGGAATAAGGTGCTGTATTGTAATCAAAAACAGTACTAACACGGCGAACTGCTGTATCTCCAAACTTTCCCTTGCAGGAATAAATCCAGGGAGCATCTTCCGGTCCGTAGAATCTGCTGTCAAACGTCCTGTCATTGTGAGTAGACTGGATGAGGATCTGCGTGTCCATAGTAGCCTCAATGGAGACTTCTTTTCCTTTACATACATGAAGGCACCAAATCCCTTCTGTAAACACATCTTTTCTGCTGACTTCCTTTTCCTGTCCTTCCCATCTGATGACCATGCGTCCATTTAATAAAAGCACTGCTGTCTCTTCCAACGGCTTCAAGAATTTCTTAACATCGCCGTCCTTCATTTTGAACACACGAATATCCATCAACATATCTTTATAATCGTTGTCATAGGTAGTGAGAACTTTTTCTCCCGCCTCGTTAAATTCTGGATAACCAAATACCTTACTCATTCTATCCGCTTCCTTTCATTTACATGGTGTTCTGTATATAGTTATGGAGCGTGCCCGAAGTTAAAGCATGGCACGCTCCAGACAATCACAAGTATAACTCAAAGTAAATAGCCAAATGATTCGGGAGTTATACTGGTTCTATAACTGAATCTCTGAAATCTTAACCGGTCTGTGCTCTTCTACTGATTTTTTTGCTGCCAGCCCCATGATTACCGGCTTCAAGCCATCTTCTACTCCAAGAGGTGTATCCGTATTATTTTCAATTGCATCAATAAAGCAATTCATTTCTTTCGCAAAGGAATCCATGTAACGTTCCAGGAAGAAGTAAAGCGGTTTTTCTCCAGTTACGCCATCAGCTGTGCTGATCACTGCGCTGGACTGTGTATCATTGGCAGTTGCAACCATTCCCTTGGAACCAAATACTTCCGCACGCTGATCGTACCCATAAACTGCTTTTCTGGAGTTGTCAATTACTGCAATAGCACCGTTCTCCATCTGAATGGTAATGACTGCTGTATCCACATCTCCTGCTTCTCCAATACTTGGATCTACTAAAACTGCAGACTGTACATATACTTCCGTAGCATCACAGCCAGCCAGGAATCTGACCATATCAAAATCATGGATTGTCATATCCAGGAAAATTCCTCCGGATACCTTTACATATTCCGCACTTGGCGGTTCCGGATCTCTGCTTGTTACTTTGATAATATGCGGATCGCCGATCTGTCCGGCTGCTACAGCATTTCTTACAGCCTCAAAATTATGGTCAAATCTGCGGTTGAACCCAACCTGGTATTTCACATCAGAATCCTTTAATGCCTCTATTACTTCTTTAATCTTAGCCACATCATGATCAATTGGTTTTTCACAGAAAACATGTTTACCGGCTTTGATTGCTTCAATTGATATCGGGGAATGGGTATTGGTAGATGAGCATATAAGCACTGCATCAATCTCCGGATCCGCAAGGATTTCTTTGTAGTCTTTTGTTGTGTTTTCCACACCCATGCTGCGTGCCCATTTTTCCGTCTCTTCGTTCATAAACGGATCTGCTATTGTTTTAATCTCCGCATTTTTTACCAGATTACAAATACTCTTTGTATGTACTTTACCAATTCTTCCTGCACCTATAATACCAACTTTTACCATGATAATTCTCCTTTTCTTTAAATGGATTTTTATAAACCTGTCTTTTCTGTGATAAATTTTCTAGCTTTTAAAGCATATTCCAATGGATTTGCTTTTGCAGGATCCTGCTCTGCCTCTACTACCATGTATCCTTCATATCCAGCATCTTCCAGCACTTTGAAAATCGGATCAAAATCAATACATCCATCTCCCGGTACCGTAAATGCTCCCAATCTGACGCCTGCAAGGAAGCTTAACTTCTCTGCTTTTACCTTTTCAACTACTTCCGGACGCACATCTTTTAAATGCACATGTTTTATTCTGCTGCTGTATTTCTGAACCATTTCAAGCGGGTCAGCACCGCAGTAAGTAAAATGTCCGCTGTCAAATAAAAGATTCACATATTCCGGATCGGTACCGTCCATCAGACGTTCCACTTCGTCCGGATCCTGGATTACCGTTCCCATATGGTGATGGAATGTCAAAGTAATACCGTGCTCTTTTGCAATTTTACCAAGTTTATTTAATCCTGTGCAGACCTTATCCCACTCTTCATCATTCATGATATATTTGCAGCCAAAGATTGGTGTTTCCAGCTGTCCCTGCACACTGTGTCCCTGTTCCGATACACCTATAATCTTAGAACCCATAGCCTGTAAAAATTTCACCTGTTCGATAAATGCTTTTTCGGTTTCTTCATAAGGCTGAGTGGTCAAAAAGCTGGAGAACCACTGATTGCAGATCTGAATTCCGCGAAGATCCAGTGCCTTTTTTAATACAGTAGGATCTGCTGGGTATTTATTTCCCACTTCGGAACCGGTATATCCGGAAAGCGCCATCTCACTTACACACTGTTCAAACGTATTTTCTTTTCCTAAATCCGGCATATCATCGTTGGTCCATGCAATTGGTGCTATTCCTAATTTTACTTTTTCTTTGTTAAACATGATTGTGCCTCCTATGGCTTTTTTATTTCAGCTTTGCTGATGATTTATAATAAATGTTTGCCCGTAACCGTGAAGGTACTGAACATTTCAGTAATTAATAACGTCTTGCTTTGTATCTCTCTGCTTCCAGTTCTGTATATTTTTCCTGCACACTTTCCATTCCGGAGGTGCTTGCAAGGCCTACATTCCACCAGGATTTGTAACCATCCGTCATGGTTTTGGGAATTACTTTTAAGTCAATCAATACTGCATTATCCTGGTTTTTCGCATCTTCCAAAGCAGCTTTTAATTCATCAATTGTCTTCACGGTATAGGTTTTCAGTCCATAGCCTTCAGCAACCTTTGCATAACTTACCGGAATCAGATTACCCTTTGTTTCATTATTCGCATCCCGGTACCGGAATTCGGTTCCAATGCTGCCGATACCGTTATTCATCTGCAGATTGTTGATACAGCCAAATCCGCAATTGTCAAATACCAGAATATTGATCTTGGCTCTTTCCTGCATTGCAGTCATAATTTCACTGTGAAGCATCTGGAACGATGCATCTCCCACAACCGCATACACTTCTTTATCCGGTTCAGCCAGTTTTACGCCAAGCGCTGCTGCAACCTCATATCCCATGCAGGAGTATCCATATTCAGCATGGTAACCGCCTCTTTTATCTGTTGTCCAGATTCTCTGCATACAGCTTGGAAGGCTTCCCCCTGCCGTTATAATAGTTGCGTCTTCTGCGATAACCTCCCGGATTGCACACAGTGCAGCCGTCTGGGTAATCACGCCGCCGGTCAGTTCCACGAATTCAGGAATTGTTCTTGGATCCCTGGCTTTTACCATTGGTTCAAACTGATCGTCATAAGCATATTTAGCAAGCCGCTCCATTTCAATATCCCATGCCGCTTTTGCCTCAGTAATTTCAGTCGTATAAGCAGAGGTATATTTACGTTCCCGCAGTTTCCGGGAAAGGGCTTCAATCGTTACTTTTGCATCTCCCACAGCTTTAACGGCATCCATTTTGTAAGCATGGAATTTACTGTTATTGATGGTCACAAACTTTACATCGGGATTTTTGTACTGGCTCTTGGAGCCCGTTGTAAAGTCAGATAATCTGGTTCCAATGGCAATCACTGCATCCGCATCCTCTGCAATCGTATTGGAAGCCAGCGTACCCGTTACGCCAATCCCTCCCAGGCATTTACTGTGACTGGATTTGCAGGCACTTTTTCCTGCCTGGCTCTCACCAAAGGGAATATTAAATTCTTCACAGAACTTTTCTACTGCTTCCCCTGCTTCTGAATATTTTACGCCTCCGCCAACTACAACCAGCGGTTTCTTAGCTCCGGCTATGATTGCGGCAAGATCTTCCACTTCTTCTTCCACTGCCACCGGCCTTGTGATTCTGTGAACTCTCTTTTGGAAGAAATAATCCGGGTATTCATAAGATTCCCCTTCCACATCCTGGCAGATGCCGATGCATACGGCTCCTGTTTCAGCCGGATCTGTCAATACACGCATGGCATTGATCATTGCAGTCATCAGCTGTTCCGGACGGACAATGCGGTCCCAGTATTTACACACTGGCTTAAATGCATCATTTGTAGTAATGGATAAGCTGCTGCTCTGCTCTAACTGCTGCAGAACGGGATCCGGCTGTCTGTTGGCAAAAGTATCTGCCGGAAATACCAGCAGCGGAATATTATTCACCGTAGCGGTA
>UQCR01000161.1 GCA_900539655.1 uncultured Robinsoniella sp. | reverse complement strand
CGAAATGCATCAGGATTTCGGAGCGAATGCCCGCGTGCCGCCAAAAAGCGCTCCGGAAAGGTTAGAAAATACCAGTTCTGCGGCAAGCTGACGGAGTCCATATCAGTTTCCCACCCCCATCTTTCGGTACACTACCTCCATCTACAAAGCGTAATTTACTCAGCTAAACCCAAATATAAGTCCTTTAATAGAACCCTATAAAACGTTCGCTGTAGTACTAAGAAAAGATTGAAATAAACTAATGAAGCAAAAAGAGATAGAATTTTATTGATCATTCAAATGAGTGGAAAGGGATACAACATGACAATAGGAGAATTTTCACATATCACGGGAATTAGTTCTTATACATTGCGATATTATGAGAAAAAAGGCCTGCTCCATGTAAAGCGTGATTCGGCTGGGCGGCGGGATTACAGCGAAAGTGATGTGGAATGGGTTAAATTCATTCAGCGACTGAAAGAAACAGGCATGCTTTTAAGAGATATCAGGCATTATTCGGATCTGCGGTACGAAGGGGATGCAACCATGGAAGCGCGAATGGATTTGTTAATCCGCCATAGGGAATCCGTGGTGGAAGAACAGAAGAAATGGGATGAATATCTGAAAAATCTGGATGGGAAAATCGCATTTTACAGGGATAATATTAGATGATTAAAGGATAACAAAAGGATAACAAAAGTACGGAGGATACAATGGAACAATACTATTATAATCACTTGAACAAAGTACAGCAAAAGGTATATCAGGCAATGAAAGCAGGGCTTACTTCGATGGAATCAACATTTCTGGTACCCAGGCTGGAGATCCGGGAACTGGGAGAGATTTTTTTCAAGCTAAGGCTGGATTATCCTGATATATTTTATGCAGTAAGCCTTCAATACCGCTTATATCAAGGCTCCGGCAACGTGGAAGTCATTCCGGAGTATCTGTTTGAGAAGGGCAAAATAAAAGAGCATCAAAAGGCAATGAATGCCAGAATCACAAAATTAATCCGACCGGCGCAGTCCATGAAGGATTTGGAAAAAGAATTGTTCATTCATGACTTTGTATGCAGCAATGTACGCTACGATAAACTGAAGAAGCCTTATTCCCATGAGATAATCGGGCCCCTTGGTCAGGGAGTGGGTGTATGCGAGGGAATTGCCAAAACGGTTAAAATTCTCTGTGATGCTCTGGAAATCTGGTGTATGATAGCAATCTCAGATGCTAATCCGGAGAAGAAAATCAAGTACCGCCATGCCTGGAATATAGTTAGAATGGATGGGAAATATTATCATTTAGATGTTACCTTTGATAATAGTCTGGGGCACGATGGAATTATACGGTATGATTATTTTAATCTGGAGGATAAACAATTCTTCCGGGATCATGAGCCGGTGATTTATAAGGTACCTGCCTGTGAGGATGGCAATCATTTCTATTACCGGGAAAAGAAGCTTTCCTTTACAAAAACCGAGGATGTTGCAAAACGGACGATACAGGCAATCAGAAAGGGGAAACCACTGATATTTCATTGGAGGGGCGGATACCTGACCAGAGAGGTTTTGTCCGAGCTGCTGTTATTGATGGAACAGACGGCACGGCAGAAGGGCAAACATGCCAGAACGAGCCTGAATTGGCCTCAGGCGGTTTTTCAGACAGCATTTACCGAGGAAACTCCTGTGGATGAAGTGACTGTGGAAGCAGCCAACGAAGGCGAACTATGTAATTAGAATCTGCACGACTTTATGAATTAAAAAGTTATATAAAAATGTTTGGAGGCGTGGTTGGTTGTTCAGCAATGCCTCCATTTTGCAGTTAAAATTTACCGTTTAATATCAGATTACCGTCTGTCATCTCCTAATGACCAGTTGTCGCAGCAGCATTGACTTTGCCATTTGGAAATGGGATAATCCGGTATATCAAGCAACACGGTCTGAAGCTTGTGAGAAAGCAATTTCAATCAGGTGCTAAGGAAAGGAAAAAATGAAAATACAACTTTTGATTGATAAGAAATATAAGCAGCCGGAAATTCATATATGCAGCGATGAAAAGAACCAAATCACAGACAATCTTGTCCGGACGATTGGGCAGGCTGTCAATCTGACGCTGACAGGATATCAAAAGAATAGTGCTGAGCTATTACCTTGCGTGTCGCTCATCCGCATTTATTCACAGAATAAAAAAGTGTTCGCTGTCTCGGATACGGGCACCTACCAGTTGAGAGAGCGGCTGTATGAACTGGAGAAAATTCTGGATGGAAGCCATTTTGTTAGAATATCCAATTCCGAAATTATTAATATCAGGAAAATCCGGCGGCTTGACACGGATATAGTAGGAACCATCCGAATTTATTTTAAAAATGATTCGGAAACATATGCTTCCAGAAGATACGTTAGCAGAATTAAAGATGCATTGGGAATATGAGGTGATTGAATGATAAAAAAAATGATTTATAAAGGATTTAGCAGTTTCTCGTACGGGGTAACCATAAATCTTATGTTGGGGATTCTGCTGACTTTCACGATAGGGGAGGGGAAGACCGCCCCGGTAGTACCGGAATATGCGGCGCATTTTCCATCCGATCTGATCGCATTTGCCGTACAATGCCTGCTGATTGGCATCACGGCAATGGCATTTGCCATGGGGACAGAGATAATGGAAATCAAAAGCTGGAGTCTGGTAAAACAGAGCATTGTATATTTTATAGTTACAGCGGCTGTCTGGGTTCCGGTCAGTATGTTCTGCTGGGGATTTGGAAAATACGTCCAGTCAACGGTGTCTGTTATATGCAGCTATATTACCGGTTACGTCATAAGCTGGTATATCCAGTACAGAGTCTGCCGACAGGATATTGAAGCAATTAACCGTAAACTGGAAGAGTTGAACCAATCATAAAAAGGAGATGGATAGTATGAGGGACAAAGCAATTGTAATAAAAAATCTGAGGAAAGAGTTTGGACTAAAAGTTGCTGTAAGAGATATTTCACTGGAGGTGGAAGAGGGAACCATAATTTCCCTGCTCGGTGTCAATGGCGCAGGAAAAACAACTACAATCAGGATGCTCAGCGGCCTTTCCAAACCGACGGGCGGAGATGCTTTTATCTTTGGAAAAAGCATTCGAAAAGAAATGGATGAAATAAAAAATATCAGCAATCTGTCCACCCAGGAAACTGCTGTGGCACCTAACCTGACGGTTTTGGAAAACCTGGAGTTTATGGCTGAACTCTATGGGCTGCCTTCCCATGAGGTTAAAAAACAGGTGGACAAAATTATACAAATGTTCTCCTTTGAAGAAGTAAAAGTCCAGAAGGCGAAGACACTTTCCGTAGGCTGGCAGCGGAAGGTGAGTATTGGAATGGCGCTGATAACCGGTCCCCAAATTCTCTATCTGGATGAGCCTACACTTGGACTGGATGTACTTGCAAGAAGAGAGCTGTGGAAAGATATTGAAACATTGAAAGGGGAAGTAACGATTGTGCTAACCACCCATTATATGGAAGAGGCAGAACATCTATCTGACTGCGTAGCGGTTATGGTGGATGGAGAGATAAAAGCATGTGGAAGTGTGGCGGAATTGAAAACCCTGACGGCTGCAGATTCATTGGAAAATGCTTTTATTGCTATTGCACAGAATATAGAAACCCCGATTTAAGTAAATGAAAGATGCCCACGAACGGTGGTGCATACCTGGACTATTGCTCCGGGGAAAGGAGAGGTTATAATGAGGAGTATTGTATTTGCGAAAAGAGTTATAAAGGAAATGCTGAGGGATCCGCTTAGCTATATTTTCTGCCTGGGATTTCCCATTGTCATGCTGATTGTGATGACGGTTATTGACAGGAGTATTCCAAATGAAGCGGGAATGACGATTTTTCATATCCAGTCCCTTCTGCCAGGGATTGAGGTTTTTGGATTAACTTTTATTATGCTGTTTACTGCACTTCAGGTTTCCAAAGACAGGTCAACTGCCTTTCTGATCCGGCTGTATGCATCACCCATGAGACCTATTGATTTCGTATGTGGGTACACTCTGGCAATTTCGATAATCGCTGTTTGCCAGGTATTGATTACTTTTGGCGTGGGGTTCGTGATGGGACAGTTTATAGATTACAGCTTTCATATTGGATATCTCATTGCCGGAATGGCAGTATTAATTCCATCCGCGCTTATGTTTATCGGAATCGGCATGTTTTTTGGAACCTTATTAAATGACAAAGCGGCACCAGGCATATGTTCCATTATCATTACTGTGGTCAGTATGCTGGGGGGCATATGGATGGATATTGACATGATCGGTGGTACGATAACCAAGGTTGCACATGCACTGCCTTTTTATCAGGGTGTAAATGGAGCCAGAATGGCAGTTCTCGGTAATTTTGGAGAATTGGCAAAGCCACTATGTATAATTTTGATTTATGCATTTCTCATTTATTGTGCTTCCGCACTGGTATTTGGAAGAAAGATGAAGAGTGATTTGACATAGATTAAATATGGGTATAGAAAATCAGAAATGTAAAAAAGAACATAAGAATTGCAGGTGTGTGGGGGCAACAGGAAGAGAAATTTGAAAATTCTTTCCTGTTGCCCCACATATCCTGTGCATTATATTTCCTGCATCAAAAAGTTTTTAACCCGATCGGGTGAAAGCTCATCCCCGATAAAATAAATAATATCTTTTTCCGTTAATGTAGCATAGGAACCGGGTGAAATTAAGATTTTATCATTTCTGCGGATTGCTATTACGGTTGCAGTAGTGTGTTCCCAAAATCGCAATTCCGCTAAAGTTTTTCCTACACACAGCATATCCGGAAGAATTTCAAATTCAAAGGGCATAAATGGGTGCAGCATTTGAAAGCGGTTCGTGCTTTCAATCAGTGCCTCTACCTTTTCATTAAGATTGTCCAATTCTTTTTTCTGTCGGGATATATTGTCCAGCAGATCCTTTTTATAGTTATGAATGGTCTGTACACTGTTAAACTGCTGCAGAAAACGCCATGCTTTTTCCTGTGACAGAATTGTAACGCCGCTTCCTTTCGTGGTTGAAACAATTTCCAGATCCGCCAGTATGCAAATTGCTTTGCGTGCCGTCTCAGGTGATACGGAATACTGACTTGCAATCACAGAACGCGAATAAATTTTCTCACCTACAAGGTATTGTCTTTCTGCAATTTTAGCTGCAATATCCGCTGCAATTTTTTGATAAACTGGCAGTTGGACTGCTTTTTCAATCTTATTTATTTCCATGTGAAATATATCTCCTGTATATAAAATAATATATTAAATATAGCATAGTCCTGTACCGGTCACAAGGATTATTTACTATTGCAGAATATCGTTAAAACACGTTAATAATTAAATCAAACCCTTGCTTATCAAAAACTCTCTGGCTGCCTGTTCCGGGGGCTGCTGCAATTCGTCTACCTTGTAATTCAGGTCCATCATGACTTCGTCTGTCAGATAACTTCCAAGCTCTTCCATAAGGGGAGCAATTTCAGGGCATTCTTCCAGCACTTCTCCGCGAATAATAGGCATTGCATAATAGGGAGGGAAAAAGGCTTTGTCGTCCGTCAGCACTTTAAGGTCAAATTTCTTCAGCAGGCCGTCGGTTGCAAAGGCGTCAATGACATCCACATCACCATTAATCAATGCGGTATACCGGGGTGATCCATCCAGAGCCACGCTTTCACCCATGGTAAAACCATACTCTTTCTGCAGACCAGGCAGACCATCAGCACGATTTGAGAACTCAAATACAGTGCCGGACTTCATGTTGTTTGCAACTTTTGCCAAATCACTGATGGTTTCAAGCTTATATTGCTTGGCGGTTTCCTGCGTGACAGCCATGACATAAGTGTTGTTAAACTGCATCTGTTTGAGAACATCAATATTATAGAGTTCTTTCAGTTCCGCTTTTGCGGTATTATAGACCAGCTCCACATCATTGACCGGCGGATGCTGAAGTGTATCGCTATATGCTGTGCCGCTGTATTCTACATACATGTCAATGTCACCGGTCTTCATGGCGCCAAAGCAGACTTGTGTACCGCCCAGTTCGACCCTCCTGTTGACTGTGATATCGGTGCGGTCTTCAATAAAATCAGCAATCATATTTCCTAAGACTGCCTGCTCTGTATAATCTTTGGAGCCGACTGTAATAGTCCTTCCGCTACTGGAGGTGCTGCCAAAAGAAGTAAATACCAGAATAGCAGCAGTTGCCGCTGCGGCTGTGATCAGTATTCCTTTTTGCATTTTCCGCTGTTTTTTCTTTCTATTGTTGTCACCTTTTTGCAGGCTCACCGGCGTTACCAGTTTTTCCACGGTACCGATTAAAAAGTCCACTAATAATGCAAGAATACATGCCGGTATTGCCCCAGCCAGAATTTGGTTGTTATTAACGGTTCGGATTCCTGAAAATACCAGATAGCCTAGTCCGCCGGCTCCGATAAAAGCCGCCATGGTCATTAACCCTACCGCAGTTACAGAAGCAATGCGGACACCAGCCATAATAACGGGAAGGGCAAGTGGAATCTGCACTCTTGTCAGCACCTGAAAAGGCGTGAGTCCGATTCCTTTTGCTGCTTCTAACGTCTGCGGGTTGATGTTCTCAAGCCCGGTATAGGTATTTTTAATAATTGGCAGCAGGGAATACAGCACAACCGCACAGATAGCCGGTACTGTCCCGATGCCAAGAAACGGAATCATAAAGCCGAGAAGAGCCATGCTTGGGATTGCCTGTACAATATTTGCCACCGACAGTATGGGTTTGCTTACTTTGCTCACATAAGAAATCAGAATGCCCAGGGGAACACCAATCAAGATAGCCAATCCTACAGAGATCGCTGTTAACTTAATGTGCTCCACCAGCAGGCTGATAATTTGCAGATAATTTAATTGAATGTACGAAATAAAACTCATTCTTCATCCTCCTCTCCCACATCCAGATATTGCTGGCTCAGTGTGGTTACCAGGCTGCTTCTGGTAATCAGCCCAACGAGTCTGCCATCGGCATTCGTAACCGGAACAGCAGAGGAGTGATTCTCTGTTACCAGCTTAATGGTATCCAGGATACTTTCATCCGGCTGCAGCGTCAGGACATTTTGCTTCATAAAAACTTCAGCAGTCCGTGTTTTATCCTCTACGCCTCTGAGCTGGCTCGCTTTAACAATTCCTAAGAACCGCTTGCTGTCCCGGTCTACAACCAGAAGACTGTCAACCTTATTCTGCCGCATTTTATCAATGCATTTTAAGACTGACATTTCTTTTGTAGTTGTAACCGGCTTTTCTATCATGATATCGGATACCTTAATAAATTCCGGTGAGGACCAGATCCGGTTCTGACCCACAAATTGGGAAACAAATTCGTCCGCCGGATTTTTTAAAATATTTTCCGGTGTATCGTACTGCAGAATAGATCCGCTGCGCATAATACATATTTTATCAGCAATTTTTACAGCTTCATCCATATCGTGGGTAACAAAAACGATAGTCTTCTTCAACTTGGCCTGTAACTGTATCAGTTCATCCTGTAAATCGGATCTGGTTATGGGATCCAGTGCCGAAAAAGGCTCATCCATTAAAATAATATCCGGATTTGTTGCAAAAGCCCGGGCAACCCCAACACGTTGCTGCTGTCCACCGGAAAGCTCTGTAGGGTAGCGGTTTAAAAATTCATCGCAGTCAAGCCCTACCATCTGCATCATCTGCTTTGTGTTCTCGGCAAGCTCTGCGGGATCTGTCTTTTGTATTTTTGGAATCAGTTCGATATTTTCCTGAACAGTCATGTGGGGAAATAAACCGGTCTGCTGAATGACGTATCCGATTTTTCTGCGCAATGCAACTTCATCCATGTTCTTAATATTTTCTCCATTTATGGTAATGGTACCGCTGCTGGGCTTAATCAGCCGGTTAATCATTTTAAGCAGAGTCGTTTTCCCACATCCGCTTTCACCGATGATCGTAACTAATTCTCCTTTGTCAATTGTAAAATTGACGTCTGTCAAAACCCGTTGTGTTTTGTAGGCTTTGGTAATATGTTCAAATTGAATCATTTTTCAGCCTCCTTTCAAAGTAACTACTTTTAGCATATAGTAAAGTTGTTACTTTGTCAAGTCGTGGGAAAAGCCACATTCTGGTTATGGATTAAAAAAAGCCAACAGATACGCCCGTGGGTTTCTGTTGGCTTTCATTTATACATTCTGCAAAAATTCACTGATATAATATAGTGCGGCACCGATTGCCGGAGTATATTGTCCCTGGGTTCCCAGGATAATCTGTTCTCTGTAAATGGTAAAAGGAGAAGAAGAATTTACACGGTTTACAAGATATACGGCATCCTCTTCGGTAAAAAAAGGAGCCAGATAACCGCTGATTATAATGGAACCGTCAATTATAATATTCAGGTTACGGATGGCGAATGCCAAATGGTTCAGATAGTTGTCCCATATTTGCCGGCAACGGGAATCATCATTTCTCAATTTCAAAAAAAAGGATGTAATATCCATTCCGGAGGTGTTTTCCAATGCGTTGGCGGAACAGTAGGTCTCCAGACAGCCCCGGCAGCCGCAGTAGCACAGTGGTCCATCCGGAGTGATGCACAGATGTTCAACAATGCCGCTGTGCATATGAATGCCCTGATGAACCTGGCCGTTAGTAATGACAGAACCACCCAGATTTCGATTCAACAGTAAAACAAGGGCGCTGTCTACGTCATTATGATTCCAGAGTTCCAGGTATGCCGCTGCCTTGGAGTCGTGTTCCAGGCGGCAGGGGTAAGTAATAAATTCAGTAAAATCAGACAACTTCATCTGAATATTATCCATGATCACTCCATAACTTACAGACTGTCCATCGGGAGCAATGATCCCCTGAGTAGCAATGGATACCCCTAAGATGGAGGAGCGGTTCAAGCCGTTTTCAATTATAAAGTTCTCAAGTTCCTGCCCAAGCTGCCTGTAGTAGTTCCGGGAAGGCTGATAGGGAATATCTTGTGTGGAATCAAACGTTACAGCGCCATAGAGATCAATTGCTACGAAATGAACCATTTTTTTTAGAATGCCGATTCCAATGGATATTCTGGCAGTCCGGCGAATCTGGATTGCCTGTGCTTTACGGCCTCCGGTTGATTCAAAGCAGCCGTTTTTTTCAATCAGCCCTTCCTCTTCTAAAATTTTTAAGTTCTGGCTGACAGTGGATAAGCCCATTTGCAGCTTTTGGACAATCTGATGCTTTGATGTTGTAACTTCCTGCCGGATAAAAGAATACACTTTATTTTTGTTAATTCTTTTGACCTCCATAGTTGTCATTCCTTTATCGCTCATAGAACCTCCTTATTCACTCATTCATTTCATCGGCTGCACTGAAACACCGGGTCTTTAAACAGGCGCTGGTATTCCTGCGGACAGCAAAATAGGCAGTACTCATCTGTACGCCCACTTTGCGGCATATTGCGGCATATTGCGGCATATTTGCCCCGCATTCAGGTTACATAGCCCGCTACGCGCCCATCATCCGGGACAAATTGCCCACAAATTGTGACGTACAGCTGCCAGAAAGCATTTTAAAACACGCTCTGGCAGGTTTGATGAAAAGAATTATGAAACATGCTTTCGTATCTTCTATCATAGTATGCCTGAATTTAAATTGCAATTTAAAATTAATTATTATACAAAATAGACAAGAAATCAAGTAAAATATTGGAATAAAAATCTATTGTTATTCTAAATATTTAGTTATATACTCTACTTATGATTAGGTGTTACGCATAAGTTATATATAAAAGAAAGAATAATGGAGGAAGAGCATGAGAAGTGCAGTATTTTATGGAAAGCATGATCTAAGAGTGGAAGAATCAAAAAAGCCTGAAATCGGACCCAATGACGTGTTAATTCAGGTGAAAGCATGTGGGGTATGCGGTACGGATGTACATATTTATGAGGGAGATAAAGGGGCGGCAGAAGTGACCCCTCCGACGATATTGGGGCACGAATTCTCAGGCGTGGTAGTACAAATCGGTGCGGAAGTGGTAAACTGTAAGGCTGGGGACAGAGTATGCATTGATCCCAATTGTTACTGCGGAACCTGTGAACCTTGCCGCAATGGCGTGGCTCATTATTGTGAAAATATGATCGGATATGGAACTACCGTAAACGGAGCTTTCGCAGAATATTGCGCAGTAAATGAGAGGCAGGTCTATCAGCTGGGGGAAAATACAACCTTTGAACAGGGGGCTATGGCGGAACCGGTTGCCTGCTGCCTGCATGGAATTGACATGTGTGAGATTCAACCCGGACACCAAGTGGTGGTAATCGGAGGCGGAATGATCGGTCTGTTGATGATGCAGCTTGCTAAACTGGCAGGAGCAGCCAGGGTAGCACTGCTGGAACCAGTAGAGAATAAGAGAGAGGTCGCAAAAAAACTAGGTGCAGATATCTGCATTGATCCTGTAAGGGAAGATGTAAAAGAAACATTAAAAGCAGCAGGTATGACCTGGATCAACACCGTTATTGAATGCGTGGGCAGACCGTCCACCATCCAGCAGGCAATAGAGATTGCCGGAAATAAGGCAGTCGTTATGATGTTCGGTCTGACAAAACCGGATGAAACCATTTCAGTAAAGCCATTTGAAGTATTTCAGAAGGAACTGGTGTTAAAAGCATCCTTTATCAACCCATATACGCAAAAGCGTGCTCTGGATCTGATTGATTCCAAACGCCTGGATGTGAGCAGCATGATTTATGATGTCTGCGGACTGGAATCGCTGGAAGACGTTTTGAGCAAGCCGGAATTGCGTGCCAATGGAAAGTACATTATATCTCCTGAAAAGTAAATATACAGGCAGCGATCTTACATGGGATCAAAGTGCGGGGCTTTCACAACAGGAACAATTCCAAATAAAGGAGATTGTGATTTATGAGTATCGAATTCAGAGAAGTAAGTGGATTTCCCAGAGGGACCATATTTAGATTATTATCGGATGCATATTCATTTGATGACAGGGTCAGCCAATGCTGGAGCTCTGACTGGGAAGACTTTGATAATTTTTTCTACGATAATCTGCAGATCGCCGATAAATATGGATTTATCACAACACTGAATGGCAAGGCCATCGGAATGGTATCCTGGGATCCGAGAAATATGCCGGAGTATGCTGAAGTCGGGCATAATTGTATCATAACAGAATATAAAGGCAGGGGCTTTGGGAAAATGCAGCTTCAGGAAGCTGTTAACAGAATTATGCAGTGTGAGGTAAGAAAGATAATAGTTACAACCAATGTCGGTCTGTTTCCGGCACAAAGAATGTATGAGAGTGTTGGCTTTAAAAAAGACCTTAGGAGAAAAAACGACGGTACGGCAGATTTTGTCGGTGATAATATTGATTATGTAATTATTGCAGAGGAATATGCCGGAAGGCAGTCCGTTA
>UQCR01000160.1 GCA_900539655.1 uncultured Robinsoniella sp. | reverse complement strand
CGCAAAGGTTAGAAAATACCAGTTCTGCGGCAAGCTGACGGAGTCCATATCAGTTTCCCACCCCCATCTTTCCGCACACTACCTATATTACACAAAGCGTCTCTTCCTTAGCTAAACCCAAATATAAGCCATATAATAGAACCCTATAAAACGTTCGCTGTAGTACTATCCTACGTAACCCTGGGATTTTTTCTATTTTAATATTTTTCTATTTAGATTTTTTTCTAAATAGAGTTGACATTCTCATCCATTTGTACTAGAATCTATTTAGAAATATTTCTAAATAGCCAGGAGGTGATCTATTGGGGTTTGCAGAAACATTTAAGGCACTATCCGATCCGGTCAGGCGTGATATACTCGTTATGCTCAAAGAGGGGAAGATGTCTGCCGGAGAAATTGCTAAGAATTTTGAAATGACTGGCGCTACCGTTTCCTATCATTTATCACAGCTTAAAAAAGCCGGACTGATTTATGAAAGCAAGTATAAAAACTATATTTATTATGAGCTGAATGCATCCGTATTTGAAGAATTAATGCTGTGGATATCACAATTTAATGGAGGTAAGAGAAATGAATAAAAGAATTGAGAAAAAAGATAAGGTCATTATGTGGATCACATCCATCATCTGTGTACTGCCGATTATTTTGTCTGCTGTCATTTATCAGGATTTGCCGGAGCAGATTGCAGTCCATTGGAATACTGCCGGAACCGCAGACGGATATTTGCCCAGATCCGTTGCAGCAATAGGACTTCCACTCCTGTTTTTAGCAGTGAACCTGTATTCAAAAATACGTTTATTCGGCGATCCCAAAAGAGCCGCCCACTCAAAAGCCCTGACGTTATTAAGCACGTGGCTGATTCCGTTGCTTGCCCTGGTCATCGTGCCGCTTACCTTGTTCATCAGCATGGGGCTCAGCATTCCAATCGCTCTTATTTCACTGGTAACGGCCGGCGGGCTTATGATTATCTGCGGTAATTATATACCAAAATGCAGACGCAATTACACTATGGGACTGAAATTGCCCTGGACACTGCACAGTGATGACAACTGGAATAAAACACACCGTATGGCAGGGATCTTGTGGATTTTAGGCGGTATTGTTATTATTGTATCCGCATTTTTACTTTCGAACAATCTGATTTATGGTGTGTCCCTTACGATTACAGTGGTTCTTATTCTTGCAGTCGCTCCGGTATTGTATTCTTTCCTGTTATATAAAGGAGAAGAAAGATAAGTACCGTCCTTACAGATGTAAAACAGAGTCATTTAATTCCATATGGCTCTGTTCTACATTCCATAGCCTTGGAAATTTGATTCGGCTTCATTAGCGGATAGCAGAAAAGCCTGAACAAATCTGCTTTCCATATACCATACATCAGATTTCTTTTTGTGCCAGCCTGACCAGACCATCCCGATAATGGTTTATCATTTCCGGTAAGTCTGCTTCATCTCCATCTGGCTCCATCCCCATCAGGTATAATAGCTCCTTTCCCGCCATCCATGCCTCTTTTTTACTGATCATCCCCCAGTTAAGCTGATCCATAAGGTGGGCATAAAGAGAAGTATATGTAACCATCTTATCATCTCTGCATAATACGTGGAGCCGATGTGTATACTCAGCCCTGCTCAGTTTATCCGGGATATTCATTTTGTCATAAAGATCCCAGATCATATCTTCTGTAATCCCGAATCGGTCCATTCGGCTGATTATATGGTGCTGAGATTCCTGGTTCATACCGCTTTGTAAAAATAATGCCTCTCTCACTGCCTCCATCACCACTTTGCCAATATACTCTCCCAGCTTACAATGCTTCCCGGCATTAGTCAGATGGGTTTCCGACTCTGCATTGCACACCACAATGGTTCCGTCTGTTCCCGATCCTGTGGCAATTCCCATAGAATACCGGCTGGGGGCCAGGAGCTCCTGCAATACAGCCGTTTTTGCCTCTGTACAGGTGACCAGCGCCCTTGCCAGTGCATCCGGGGAAAGGTCCGCATCGATAAACAATATAATGTTAATCGTTCCCGGTTTCACTTCGTAGGAAACACCTGACTTTTCATGCCACGTTGCCGGATCTCCCACCCGACCGCCATTTACACGGATACCGGCAGTCACAAAAGCTGTAACCGTAAAGTCTTCAAACGCCATCGATTTGATCGAAAGGTTTTCCATATTTGCCGCCGTATTCAATCCGCTTGATTTCTTAGGGTCAATTCCCAGGTCCTCTTTTGCTATAATATGCATATGCTCTTCATAGGTAGGTGCACGCAGTGTAGATGCCATCCCCGCGCCCGGATTGCCGTCATTATTAAATACTGCAGTCAGATCTGTGCGGTATCCGCCGTTATTTGGTCCGGTACTCAGTACCTTGCGTTTTCCTTTAAAGCATATTACAACAGATTTTTTATAGCGGTAAACATCGTCTTGTGAAGAAAGTTTATATATTTTCATTTCATACCCCAATTCTAAAATGCAGCTGCACTAACCATTTTATATGTTTCTCTATAGATACGGAAAAAATATTGGTTAATAGCCCTGGCGATCACTTTCCGCAAATATAATCCCCAAAAGCAATTATAAGACATGATCTAAATTATGCATCCGGTATCTATCTCCACATTTTATTGGGTACGTCCTAAAAATATGATAATTTATTAAATGTTCATGCGGAGAAATCTTCCTTGCCTCCACATGCAAAACATGCTAAGATAATTTCCAACCGAAAATTTCATCAGAAAATTTAAGCAGGAGGTACCATAAGTTATGAAGATCTACATCGTAGATTCCTTTGCCGATGAATTATTTAAAGGTAATCAGGCTGGAGTTGTAATATTAGAAGAAAAAGAAGGTTTTCCAAATAACGCGTTTATGACAAACCTAGCGGCAGAATTAAAACACTCTGAAACTGCTTTTGTCAAAAGAAAAAACCATGAACTGTTCGAAATAAGATATTTTACACCCGCAGGCGAAGTAGATTTATGCGGACATGCCACAATTTCTTTATTTACTGTTTTGCGAGAAAAAAATTATATAAAAACCGGTAGTTATCTGGCGGAAACTCTTGCCGGGACATTAACAGTTTCTGTGAAGGATGACATTATATGGATGAATATTGGAAATGCAGAACGAAAATACATTTTCAGGCAGGAAGAATGGAGGGCATTATATGCTGCATTTGGACTCCCATTATCTTCCAAACCAGATTCATTACCGCCCCAAATTATAAAAGCCGGTTTAAGTGATATCTTGCTGCCTGTTGATAATACTGAGATATTGAATGCTGCAAAGATGGATTCTCAAAAAGTCCGTTTACTTTCTCAAAAATATAACGTAATCGGAGTCCATATGTTCTGTAGAAGTACATTAGAAGGAATAACTGCTCACTGCAGAAATTTTGCACCACTGTATAATATTGAAGAAGAAGCTGCAACAGGCACCTCAAACAGTGGACTGACCTTTTACCTGAAACAGTATAACCTGATTGCCGAAAATGAGGTCAATACTTTTATCCAGGGAGAGTCCATGAATAAGAAATCCTTTATCTATACCAGGATTATCCAAGACCGCATCCAAGTAGGTGGGAATGCCCGAATCTCACTGGAATGTCAGTTAGACTGATAAAATCAGGAATTACAAAACTGATATATAAGCCCCACTTGCCTTCTTCTCAGGATGATTTCTCTCCTATCCTTATTACCATATAGGCGTTTGATAAACGCCGTAACCCACTGATTTTACTGGGTTTTATTACATTCTTTATATAAATTTTCTCTCCAAAGGTGCTAAAATAGAGGGAACAACACCAACCCATCTTACAACCTAAGGAGGCGAAAATTTATGGCTACTAAATACCATCAGATTTCTTTAAGTGACATTTTTTCAGACTGTCAAAATAAGCTTATTGATGATTCCCCATCTTTCTTTACTCTGCTTGCAGAGTATGTGGATCTTGATGAATTCATCCCTGTTGATTTCCAATCAGCTTTTTAGATGCTTTACTTCTTTTGTTCCTGAATCTCTGCAAAGAACTGCGCGTTTTCTGTGGTTTTTCCAAGGTTCCAGACGCTTCTCTGATGTCTCGCTTCAAGCATGGTTTCGATTCTTATATTGAACTCATGTTTCAACAGATGGTTGATTATACCCAGCCCATCTGTCAAGCCATTGATTCTACACTGGCTCAGATGCTTACTTTTGATACATCTGGTATCGAGCTGTATGTTACAGAAAACAACCCGAAAACACTTAATGCGCTCATTAGAAAACTAAAGATTTTCTATAAGGACAAACCCTTACAAGCTAGCTTATGGACTTATGCCCTCACAGGCTGCCGCCTGTTCGGAGGCCAAGCAGATGTACATCAATGATCACTTCTGTTATGCCGATAAATTCGCCATCCTTACCAATGGATTAGGTATTGTCCGACATATTTCCTTTATTGATGACGATGATATTAAATCTGCTCATCCTGACCTTATTGTTGAAAAGAAAATGGATTCACCAGATGAAGATAAGTCTGTGGGCGATGCATCCGCTCTTGTTCCTGTTTTACAAGATTTCTTTTCTCTTCATCCCGATTTTCACCCTGATACATTTCTTGGTGATTCTGCTTTTGATTCCGCTGAACTCTATGGTGTCTTATTCCATGACTTCCTCTTTTCCAAGGCACTTATTCCTTATAATCCTCGAAACGAAAGTGCTTTGAAGAAAGTTGGTTACAACGAATACGGTTATCCTACCTGCCCCAATGATTCCTCACTCGCAATGAAATGCTGAGGTGTCACCAAAGAAAAGGGACGTGCAGACCGTATCAAATGGATCTGTCCAAAGATGCATTATCATAAGGGATGGATCTGTGACTGTGAGAAACCTTGTAGTACTGCTTCACATGGCAGAACAACTTACACTTATGAAAACATGGATTTACGTATGTTCCCAGGTATTCAGCGTGACACAAAAGAATGGAATGACACTTACAAAATACGAACTATTGTAGAACGTGCCATTAATCATTTCAAGATCAATATGTGCATCGCTGGAAGAAAAACAAGAAACCATACCACCACTAAAGCGGATGTCTTTCTGGCCGGCATCGCCAGCCAACTGACAGTCATTGTTGCATACGCAATGAATTTTCCACAATACATTCGAAGCTTGAAACCTTTAATTGCCTGAAAAAATATTTAATTGTCATAATTCTAATTTAGGCTTATTTTAGTACACCTAATATCTGATGATCTATGACAATTCAGAAACAATTCTGAATAATGACCTTTTTTCTCTCCTTTATAAAGGAAAGTTATCCACAGTAATTGGTAAAGCCATTTATCAATTACCTATTATTACCATAAGCTTTCACCGTATCCACGCATAAATTTGAAATCCTAAATACAGACTGTGACCACGCTTGATTCATTGCCTAATGCCGTCAAAATAATTACCGGAAGTTCCCATTCTTGCTTAATATACCTGCTGATAGAATAACAGCTTCCATCGGGCAACATTAAATCTAAAAATATCAGATCAAACTGCTCTCTCCAAATGTCCATAGCAACCTCTCTAGTCCTCACGAAAACAACTGCAAATCTGCAGCCTATACTTTTGAAGTATCTCGACTGCAGGTTTGATTTCCGTATATTTCATTATAATTACAATATTCTTGAAATTTGTACCACACACTAATTCTATTCTGTTCTCAATCATACATTCCTGGTAATCCGTACCTTACGTATCTTCCCTTTTATCGGTTTTTCCTGAAGGGTTTCCAGAACCGCTTTTCCTTTTCCATTTAAAATTTCTACATAGGTCAGACTGTCCCTTACATCGATAATCCCAATATCTTCTGCGGTTATTCCCTGGATGTTACAGATTGCACCCACGACATCCACTGCGCGCATTTTTGATTTCTTTCCGCCGCCCACAGACAGTCTTGTAATGGATTTATTCAATGCAGCTCCTTTTTTCGGTTTAAGTACTGTCTTTTTCTTAAGATATGCCCAGAATCTCTTTTCATCATCGGGATTGCTTTCCGGCAGTTCTGCTACGGGAAGTATTTCACCTGTATATGCCTCTACCATCTGTTTCATTTTCTGATCAGAATCACTGACCAGGCTGATGGCTGTTCCTTCTTTCCCGTTTCTTCCGGTTCTGCCCACACGATGTACATAAGTCTCCCTTCCCGTGGGGAAATCATAATTAATTACATGGGTTATATTCTCAAAATCTACTCCTCTTGCTGCAACATCCGTGGCAATGAGATAATGATAACGGCCTTCCCGGAATCCATCAATCATCCTCAGCCGCTCTCTCTGTTCTAAATCCCCATGAATCATTCCGTTTGGAATCCTATCCCTTCCCAGTTTGTGGCTGAGTACATTTACCATCTCCCTGGTTCCGCAAAAGATCATGCAGTCCGCCGGGTTCTCTTTCACCAATATACGAAGCAGTGCCTGGTATTTTTCTTCCTGATCCACTTCATATACGGTCTGCCGGATACCCGCAACGGTTTCCGTTTCAGATTCCAGAATTATGGATACGGCATCATTCATGTATCCTTCGATCAGCTGCTTTACACCTTCGTCTAAAGTTGCAGAAAACAGAAGAATCTGCCGTCCCTTTGGAAGCAGCGATATAATTTCCTTTACTTCTTCCAAAAATCCCATATCCAGCATTAAATCTGCTTCATCTATAACTAAGTACTTAATCTTATCCAGTTTTAAAGTTTCCCTGCGGACATGATCCATGACCCGTCCTGGCGTTCCTGCAACTATATGGGATTTTTGTTTTAAGGTCTGTATTTGTTTATCAATGGGAAATCCACCGAAAACTGCCGGAACCTTCAAGCGTTTTTTTCTCCCAATATGGAAGATTTCCATCGAGACTTGCACTGCCAGCTCTCTGGTCGGTTCCAAAACCAGTGCCTGAGGTAAATTTTCCTCCCAGATCACTTTTTCGCATAGCGGTATTGCAAATGCTGCTGTTTTCCCTGTTCCTGTCTGGGATTTTGCTACAATATCCCTTCCCTGTAACGCCACCGGAATAACTTCTTTTTGAATTTCTGTCGGTTTCAAATAACCCAGCTGGGTCAAAGCTTCCAGGATTTCACCGGATAAATGGTATTCTTCAAATTGATTGTTTTCTGTCTTCATGATCTGGATTTAACCTTTTCTTTCTTATCTGTTTTCTAAAAACTATATCTGTTTAAGTTTTTATTACATTTACACTATTTTAGGGTCTTATTTCGTACTCTATTTCAGATTCTCTTTTTTAGTTTCTTTTTTAGGTACTCTATTTCAGGTTCTCTTTTTTAGTTTCTTTTTTTAAGTACTCTATTTCAGGTTGTCCTTTTTAAATTCTATATTTTAGATTTTTATTTAGATTCTCAATTTTAGTTTCTGTTCGTACCCTCTCAACCTCACAAAACAAATTACGTTATTCTTGACACGTCCGAAACACCAATGGTATACTTTCCCTAAAAAGAAACAGGGGGACAGATACCTTATGCTTAATCCGATCGTTATGACTGCATAGCAAAGTCTATTGCAGAGTATCATACAAAATATTCTTTACATAGCCTTTGCTATTCCTATTACATTATAATTAATTAGGAGTGCAGTATGAGCTATATAAAAGCAACACATATTTTACCACCGGAATTAGTGGCACAAATTCAGGAGTATGTCGATGGTGAATACATTTATATTCCAAGGATGTCCGGTAACAAAAAAGCCTGGGGTGAAAGAACTTATATCCGGGAAGAACTGGAATGCAGAAACCGCCAGATTTATCAGGAATTTCAATCCGGTACAAAGAAAGATATCCTGGCGCAGAAATATTATCTTTCACTGAAGAGTATCCAGCGCATTATCCGGCAATACCCAAAAGACATTTTACCGAAATAACGATTTTCAAACACGCTCTAGCGATGGGATATTTTTCCCATCGCTTTTTTAATTGAACTAATGTGGCTGTCACCAATCATTATATTGGTTTTCTTCAATTTGTCTGCACAGACGATATAATGCGGATATGCTGCGCATCCGGGCTTTGTTCAGTTCCGTCAGATATCGTTCTATACTGGCGACAATTGTGGAAATCCGATCGCTGTCATCAAATGGAAATTTGTAGATTTCTTTACGTATCTGCTCAATCGTATATTTTTCATCTCTGGCAGCCATGGAAAGTTTTAGCGCATGTATCATCAAAATTTCATCCACATGCTGACGGGTAAACATCCGATAGTTATTTTCCATACACCGATTCGCAGAGATCAGGCCAATCTTGTCCCAATATCTTATCGTAGAGGGCGCTATCCCTGTAGCCTTGCTCACATCGTCAATTGAATACTCTTTTAAATCGCACTCTTTTCTCTTCTGCAAAAATCTCTTCCTGATTTGAATACAGGTGCACTTATCCTTTTGAAGTACCGCAAGTGCCTGATTGGCCTTCCAAAAAGCCTCGTCGATCTGATCAGACATTACCAGTTTTAGAATGCCTGCAATCTCTGGTATATGGAATCCATGGAGCATTTCCCGGATGCAAATAAAGTACGCCATATGGGCATCCGTGTATATTCTGTAACCATTGGGCGAGCGAAGAACCTCAGGAATCATACCCAGCTCTTCATATTTTCTAAGTGTGGATGTACTTATCTTCAATCTTCTCGCTATATCAACCGGCCGCATAAACATAACATCCCAAATCCTCCCTTTTCATACATTCTAACATAGGTATAAGGTTATTACAATAAACAACGTACTTTTGACACTAAATCTTCCTTTATTGCTTTCATGTTGTATAATGTAGGTAAGAGGATTAACCCGATAGGAGGAATTTATGCACAGTATAAAAATTGAAAACGCAAATGAAGGCAATTTAAAAAATGTTTCCCTGGAAATTCCGAAAAACCAGCTTGTGGTATTTACAGGAGTATCCGGTTCCGGAAAATCCACATTACTTATCGATGTTCTGTTTAATGAATGCCAGAGGCAGTATCTGGAGGCGATGTCACTTCAGGGTATTCACAAGCCCAAGGTAGACCGTATAAGAGGAGTATCTCCCGCCATTGTGATCTCTCAGACAGACGCAAATAAAAATCCCCGTTCAACCGTAGGAACAATTTCAGATATTTACACGGATCTTCGGATGGTGTATGAAAAGCTGGGGGTTCGAACGTGCCCCTATTGCGGAAAAATAATTATGGCAGCTGACTGCAAAGAGGAAACGGAAAAGATCGGAAACGATTTTTACGTGTACATGTATTGCTGTGAGTGTGGGAAACGTATGGATAAAATTACCCGTACTCATTTTTCTTTCAATACAAAAGAGGGCGCCTGTCCAACCTGTGAGGGGCTTGGGAAAGTTCATACCATCCGTAAGGATCAGGCAGTGAATGAAGAACTGTCACTGGAAGATGGAGCCGTTAACTACTGGGAGAAAAAATATGGAGAGTACCAGACCGCAGTGTTGTATGCTGCATATAAGTATTACGGCATCCCTGTCCCTGTAAAAACTCCCGTCAAACATTTCAGCGCGATACAAAAAGCTATACTCTATGATGGGATTGAAAGTGAAACGGTTAAAAATGCCTTTCCTGCGCTTGCACCGCCTAAAACTGTGGCACTGGGTAAATATGAAGGTGCTCTGCCAATATTGTGGCGCAGGTTTACCGAAAAAAACGGAGATGCGAAACAGCTTACTCCTTACTTCCAGACGGTGGAATGTCCGGACTGCAAGGGTGAGCGCCTTGACAAAGCAGGCAGAACTGTAACGGTAAATGATACCCGCCTGCCACAGCTTTCGCTATTTTCACTGGAAGAGCTGTATCAGTGGATACAGGATCTTGATGCTTCCCTTACCGGGCAGCATAGCAGCTTTGTAAATGCATACCTTCGCGATATCCGAACAAAGCTCTGCCGTTTTATCAATGTGGGACTTGGCTATCTATCCCTGGACCGGCAGACCGTCACTCTTTCCGGGGGTGAATTACAGAGGCTGAGGCTAGCTGCAATCCTGGACTCCGATCTGTCAGGTGTGATTTACATTTTAGATGAACCTACTGTAGGCCTGCACCCAAAGGATACGGCAGGGCTAATGAAAATTCTTCAAAAACTGCGGGATCTGGACAATACCGTATTGGTAATTGAGCATGATGCGGATACTATGGCAAGTGCAGACTTTATTATTGATGTTGGACCAGGATCCGGAAAATATGGTGGCAAAATCGTAGCAGCGGGAACCTTTGATGAAATAAAAGGCCAGGTAAATTCCGTTACTGGCAGCTGCCTTAAAAATCCTTCAACTATAAAAACAAGTTTCAGAAAAAACGGTAAAACTGCTGTCAGCATCCGAAATGCTGATAAATATAACTTAAAAAATATCAATGCTGATATTCCATTGGGATGCCTGACAGCTGTCACAGGTCCTTCCGGTTCCGGTAAATCCACTTTGATATTTGAAGTATTGGCAAAAGGAAACTATCAGGGAAAGGCAAATCAGGTATCAGGGCTTGAGCATTTTGATAAGGTGGTTGAGATTGACCAGTCTGCAATCACGAAGATGAAGCGTTCCAATGTAGCAACATATTCTGAGGTTTATGCTGAAATCAGAACGGTATTTTCTAAAACGGCTGCTGCTAAAAGCGCGGGAATGACGGCAAAACATTTCTCTTTCAACACTTCAGGGGGCAGATGTGAGAATTGCGAAGGGCTGGGCTATGTTGACAGCAATATGCTGTTTTTTACCGATATTGAGATTGTCTGCCCTGTGTGCAATGGAAATCAGTTTCACAAAGATGTATTGGAAATAAAATATGAAGGTCTGTCCATAAAAGATGTATTAAGTCTCTCTGTGGAGGACGCCGCCAGTTTTTTTGCAGGGCACCCTAAAATCAGTAAAATCCTAAATCTACTTCTGGATGTAGGGCTTGGCTATCTGGAACTTGGACAGACTCTGACTACCTTATCCGGAGGAGAAGGACAGCGCCTTAAGCTTGCAAAAGAACTGATTGGAAGCAGCAGCGGCAAGCAGAACCTGTATTTGCTGGATGAACCTACAACCGGTTTACACCCGAAGGACGTAGCGCATTTTCTGGTTCTTCTCAATCGTATGGTGGATGCTGGTAATACTGTGGTAGTGGTAGAACATAATACCCAGATTATTAAAAACAGCGACTGGGTCATCGATCTTGGACCAGAAGGAGGGATAAAAGGAGGGAAAATAATTTTTACGGGAACACCAAAAGAAATGAAAGAGACAAGCCAGAGTGTAACGGCTAGATATTTGTAAATATGAAGGTACTCCTGTTATGAGGCATTTTATGAGTTATTGCTTGATATGGAGCGAACGTTTTGTAGTGTTCTACTAAAGACTTTATATTTGGGTTTCGCTGAGGAAGGACGCTTTGTAGATGGAGGTAGTGTACGGAAAGATGGGGGTGGCTGTTCTTTATTGGATACAGCGTATTATGTTTCGGCTGGTTTTTGGGTGTAAAGCAACT
>UQCR01000159.1 GCA_900539655.1 uncultured Robinsoniella sp. | reverse complement strand
AAAATATACCGCTCTACCTACGTCCAATAAAAAAACATCCATCTACACCCAGGGGATCTGTCATGCTGAAAAAGAGCACCATTAATAACCTGTTTTCCATTTTGTCTAAATATCTGAAAGCTCCCGGGCAATGTCCGGAAAATCTGTTATGATCGCTTCAACTCCCAGTTTTATTAATTTTTCCATGTGCTCTTTTGTATTGACTGTCCACACGTGCAGAGGAAGATTGTATTTCTTACAGTCCTGCAGAAAATCAGGATACTGAAGAAGATAGATTGCAGGGTGCAAGGCATTAACCCCTATACTGTTTCCGTAGGCAGGAACATTTATCCAGCCGTCTTCATAGAGAAGTCCGGTTCTTATGGATGAATCCAGTTCTTTTAAATGTTTTAAGGTATAGTGATTAAAGGAGGAGTAAATAATACGCTCTTCCATCTGCATCTCCCGGGCAAGATTCAATGCTTTTTTCTCTATTCCGGGATAAAAACAGATGCTGGTTTTAAGTTCAACATTAACGGTTAGGCCTGAGGGCTGAATCAATTCATACACTTCTTTTAAGGTGGGAATACATGCATTTGTAAATTCGGGTTGAGTCCTGTTAAAACGTAATTGCTTTAATTCCTTAAGGGTATAGTCTTTAATCCAACCAGTTTTACCAGTGACACGATCAATCTTTTCATCATGAGCAACGACGATTTCCCCGTCTTTTGTCAGTTGTACATCCAGTTCAATACCATCTGCATTCTGGTGTATTGCAAGTTCAAATGCTTCCAGTGTATTTTCAGGCGCATAGCCGGAAGCGCCTCGATGCGCCCAAATCTTTGTTTTCATAATACAACCTCACTAATTCACTAATATATTTTAGTTTTTCTATACTTCTGTGTATGAATGCTTTGGTTCATTATAGTACTCTTTGGGATGAGATACAATTACATTTTGTGGGCTGTTAATAAATAATGCCTCCTGTACTTTGGCTGAACAGTGTCCTGCCCGATGGTGCTGATGCAGCTAGTCTTGCTTATCTGTTCATATACTAATGTTCTGGGGCGGCCGGTACAGAAGCAGAACAAATGATAACCTGCCCAGATCATAAGAAACGGAACGAAAATCAGGTAAAGTGATCCAAAGCGCAATAGGCACTGCTGCAGTGTAAGTGCTTTTTCACCATCGTTTGAAGTAACCCTGATTCGCAGCAGCCATTTTCCCGGAGTATAACCATTCGTGAGGTAGGTACACACCACAAAGTAAAATACAGGCAGCAAGAAGCAGGAAGCAAACTGAATCAGGAATAAGAACGGAGGGATAAATGCTGTCAGGATTACGGTCGGAACACCAATACAAGCCAGGATAACCCAGTCCAGGGTAAATGCAGCAAGCCTTCTGCAAAAAGAGACGTGTAACCCCTTTTCATATGCAATTTTATCCAAACGTTCTCTGCTTGGCAGTAATTTCATAAAGATAGCTGATGAAATATAACCAAGCATTCCACCGCTGGTGTTCAGCATCAGGTCATCTACATCGAACAGACGGTATCCTCGGGGATATATTCCATATAATCCGCTTAACTGCGTAAGTTCAAAGAACAGACTCAGAGAAAAGCTGACCAATAATACTTTTTTCCAGCTGCATCGGAAATAATACCGCAGGTAGATACCGAGAGGCAAAAACAGCAGTATGTTAAAGATGACCTGCAAGAAGCAGTTTTGTGTCAGTGCACTTATCCAGGTTCCCGGTGAAGAGATTCGAAAAGTTGTTTCTCTTAAGAAGTCTCGTACAAACTGGAATGGAACCAGCTGAGTCTGAGGTCCTGTGTAGCCTGCCACCTCACTAATAGAGGGGAGCGGAAGTATTACAAGGAAATACATGCATAGAAGGTACAGAACAAAGGAATACGTGATAACGGATCGAAATAGCGGTATGGAACCGTATCTGCGGTATTGATAAATCATGTATGGAAATGTAAATATAACAGCCAGCAGCGGAAAAAATGCGATGGCTTCTTTAATTGGGATCAGGTATATATTCATAATATAGCACCACCTTTCATGGCTTAATGATACCAAAATGAATCATGGTCTGCCATAATTGCAGCTTACATTTTAGGAATATAGCTTACAATTTTGTAAGTCAGAGATTTTTTGCTTTTACATTAGACATTATTAATAGAAAGAATAGGTACTTAAAATTAAGAAATGATAAAAAAGTGAAAAATACAAACAAAATATTGTAAAGAGAAACCGGAATTTGTATGCTATGATTTTCTATAAATATTATAATTCCGGAAGGGTCTGGATGCATCTGGGTTCCCCGGGAAAAAAGAACGGAGGATTGTTATGAAGAGGAAGAAGGGGTTTGCCAGAGGTGTCAGTTTTATGCTGTCTATGGCATTGGTGTTAAACACAATTGTGATGCCCGTTTCAGCAGCGGGACAAAAGGCAGCAGCGCAGGTGACTGCCGGCGGACAGGTGCAGGAGACGAATGATAAGAAGCAGGGATATGGAGAAGCAGATCAAAATGAGCGCAGCGTTGTGATAAGCGCAGAAGAGAAGAAAGAAAACCGTGTAACAGAAGACGGGATAAATTCAGAAGCAGGGGTAGATCCAGAAGCAGGGGTAGATTCAGAAGCAGAGACAGCTTCAGAACCAGAGACAGCTTCAGAAGCAGGGATAGATTCAGAAGCAGCGCCAGGATCTGAAATAGATCCGAAAACAGAAATAGATTCAGCATCGGAGATAACTTTAGATACAGAGACAGAGCCAACTGACGGACAGACAGACACATCTGAAAAAGAAAAGGATACTGATGCAGCAAGTCTAACGGCAGACGGGTCTGCTTTCGTACAGGAGCCGGAATACGTGTCTGATGAAAATACGGTAAAAGCGCTGGAGGACTTGGAACCGGGGCTGTTTGGCGAGATTTTTAATACCGAGGGATACCGTGGGGGTCCAATTGAGCTTTTTAATTTTGAAAATAAAACAGGAGAACAGATTTTTCCTACCTTAAACGGACAGAACTTAAGGCCCATTTTTGACAAATATAATGGGAATAAGGGAGATGAGCAATTTGCTACGGCAAGATTCACCGGAAAACTGAACGTAGAAAAAGCCGGGGATTATAAGTTCTACGGCTGGGGAGATGACGGATTCCGTATATGGATCGACGGAAAACTGGTGATTGATTTCTGGGTACAGGAATGGGAAAAGGAACAGACAAGTAAAGCAGTTGCCTTAAGTGGCGGGCTGCATGATATCAAGATTGAATACTTACAGGGATGGGGCGGCGCCGTATTGAAGCTTTCATGGGAGTCTGTAAATGCGGGTATAGCCAAGGAAGTGATTCCTGAAAAAGCTTATTATCATGCAAAAACTCCGGCTGATGCGGGCTTAACAGCCCAGATCTATAAGGTAAGCGGAACACCTTCCAGTATTACGTCCTTTGGATTTGCAGGGAAACCGGTAAATCAGGTTTTATCAAACCTGGATGGACGGGAAGGTTTAAAAGATGCAATTGAGCTAAGTAATGGAAGCAGTGAATATGCAACGGCTATTATCCACGGGTATATTACGCCTCAGGAGAGTGGTGACTATGAATTTGTAATGAGCGGGGATGATGCTTTTCGTTTCTGGATGAATGATCAGCTGACGATTAATTCCTGGAAACTTCATTCCGCCCAGACCAAGGTCAGTCAGCCGGTACATATGGAAAAAGGATTTCTTTACAAGATCCGCATTAATTATGCTCAGGCAGATGGTAATGCCAATCTAAATTTATCCTGGAAAAAGGATGGCGGACAGGCACAGGTTGTTCCGGCAGAGTGTTTTCGGCAGGCAGCAAAGGCGATCCAGGGAGAAACTGCAGCAGAAGACCAGCATGGACTTCTGGCTGAGGTGTATGGTGATATCTTCCTGGAAGAAAAAAAAGGTGAAGTAATTGCACCGGTACTTGACAAGACACTTTCCATTAAAAAAATATTATCCCAGTATAACGGATCGGAAGAATATGGTTCTTTTCGTTTTACCGGACAGGTAAACGCAGAAGAAGCAGGTGATTATACCTTTTATCTGATAGGAGATGATGGTTTCCGCCTTTGGGTAAATGATGAGCTGGCGATTGATTTCTGGGAATCCAAATGGGATAAGCAACAGGAAAGCCAGCCAATTCATCTAAATGAAGGCAGAAATGATATTCGCATTGAATACTTCCAGGGTTATGGCGGAGCTTATATTATGCTGGAATGGCTGAAACCCGGAGCAGAGGAAAAAGAAGTTATTCCAACGGAAAACCTTTATCCGTCAAGTACAAAAAAAGGATTAATCGGAGAAATCTATCAGGAAAAGGGCGGTAATCAGGAAAAACTGGCTGAGGTAATGGCAAATGAGGTATCATCAGAGCAGTTTTCGGTAAATTCCCTGGTCAGTTACTACGAGGGAAATGAGAACGCGCCGGCAAAGGTAGAATTAAACGGTAAAATTAAACCAGATGTATCCGGAACCTATGAATTGGCATTTGGAGCTTCCGGTAACTATCAGGTGTATCTGAATGATGAAAAAATTATTTCTCAAAATGCGGGAAATGTGTATAAAGAAACCCAAAGCCAAAAAGTAGAACTGGAAAAGGGAATCTATTATAATCTTACGATTATAGCAGAGAATCTGAATCTTAAGGAAGATATGAATTTATCCTGGACACGGGATGGGGTAAAATCGGTGATTGGAGAAGACCAGCTATATGCCCCGGAAGATATGTGGTATGAAAGTGTTACAGCGAGAGAAAAATTATATGTGGGCCTCACAGAGGCAGTGAATCTTCGCAGAAATACGAAGGTAGGGTCTGGTGAGGGGCAGATTGCGAAAGAGTATATGGATATGTTCTCTGCAGTTGTAGATGAAATAGCAGCAGATGCAAAAGACTTTGATATCATCGCATCTGTTCTGAAAGAAGATTCCAATAAGATCACCGATGCAGTGGCAGAATTTAAATTAAATGTAATTCGTGTACAAAAAGGGGAAGCATTAACCCAGTTCAATAATGCGCTTTATCAGGGACAGGATCCATTTATCAGCTATCATCACGGATATTATTATTTTGTTTCGTCCAGTAACGATCCATCCCACAATAAAATGTATGTATCCAAATCAAAATCGCTGCTGGATCAGGGAGAAAAAGTAAGGATTTTTGATTTTAATGATTCAAAATCCAGGATCTTTGCTCCGGAAATGTTCTTCATTGACGGCAAATGGTATATTTATTACTGTGCAGATGCAAAAGAATATAACTGGAGGCATATGGCATGTGTTATGGAATCTGTTACTGATGATCCCCAGGGGGACTGGATTGACAGAGGCGTATTGTATACGGGAATGGAAATAAATAACCCCAATGAGTTTGCACAGGGAAATGATTTTACCGTTTTCCAGTACCGCGGACAGTTATATGCCTGCTGGGGAAGCATGGAAAGCGGCGTGGAGTCACCAGCCATTGCCAGAATGGAATCACCCATTAAGATTACGGAGGAAAGAAGTTTTCTGCCTGGCTTCGGAGGTGAAGGCCCCAGAGCAGTTGTGAATGGGGAGCATCTGTTTATGACTGTTTCCCAGGGAAGCTTTAAGACAGCAGGATATCACATGGGTATGTATGTATTTGATACGACAAAAGAGGATGTGTTAAATCCGGATAACTGGACCTATAAAGAAGGTGTATTCGAGGGATCGAAAGATGTCTATGGACCAGCCAGAGCTTCATTCTTTCAGTCAGCTGATGGGACAGAGGACTGGATGGCATTCCATTCAAAAGTGTATCCGTCAAATAATAATGCATGGAGACAGGTAAGTATTAAGAAATTCTCATGGAATGAAGATGGATCACCGAACTTTGGCAGGCCCGTATCGCCATATGAATTTACAGCACTGCCATCCGGCGATCCAGGTCTGGGACTTGCATATCAGGCAGAAGACGGAGATTTGTCAGGCGGTGCCCAAAAAGGATATAAAGGGAAAGGATTCCAGGGAACCGGATATGGTAAATTCACAGACAAGAATGGAGAAAAAATAACGTTTAAGGTAAACGTACAGGAAGATGGCGACTATTTTATCAGAGCTCGTTATGCGAATGGAGTTAAGGCTCCGATCAGTAGTACGGACAACCGCGGAGAATGGGAAGCAAATATACCTGATATTACACCAAAGGCGGGCACCTTGAATCTCTATGTAAATAATGCAGGTCAAAAAAGTGTCACGGTTCCCTTTGACAAAACAGAAACGGACTGGCAGCACTGGATGACTGTCTGCAGCCGCGTTACCCTGAAAAAAGGTGATAACACCATATCTTACGTAAAAGATGCAGAGAACAGTGGAAATGTATATATTGATTATATAACTGTGCAGGAAGCTCATGAACAGCCGGCACCTCAGACTGTTAAGACAGGGGCTGAGCTGGATGCTTTGATTGCTGATGTGGAGGGGCTTTTGGAAGCGGAATATTCTATTGAGACCTGGAGAATCTTTTATGGAGCGCTGTTAAGTGCGAAAGCCGTTAATAAAGATGCAGTGCAGGCTGTTTCAAATCGTTATTTATCATTAGAAGCGGCAGCAAAGGATTTGTCTGCTTATGTTCGTTTTTATGTGGATAAAAACGTAAGCGTAAGCGGAGATGTAAAAGATGATATGTTCCGAATTAGTTCCGATGTCACGGTACAGGCAATCGAAATTCCGGGTAAAACTTTTAGTAATTGGGAAGTATCCGGTCTGGAACTGACGGATGACCAGAAAGAATCCAGAGAATTTACATTTACGGTTCCAAGAGGCAGGGGAAGCATCGTTCCGGTCTATGAGGAAAATGCGTATTATAAGGTTACAACTGGAGCAAATGTAACAATTGAAAATGCTTCTTCAAACGGTACCTGTCAGGCAGGAACTACGGTTAAGGCAACGGTGGGGATACCTCAGGGCAAAGAGTTCACCGGTTGGGAAGTCAAAGGAATCACGTTAACAGAGGCAGAAAAAAGAGCTCTGTCCATTACTTTCGTGATGCCTGAGAATGAAGTTGTATTAAATGCAGGATTTAAAAATATAGTAGTTCCGGAAAAACCGAAATACCAGTTGAAGGCAGGAGCCGGGATTACCATAATAAATGCAGCAAAAGACCAGATGTATCCGGCAGGAACCAGAATTCAAGCATCGGTGTCTATTCCTTCCGGCAAGGTATTTGCACAGTGGAAGGCAGCCGGAATTACACTGTCGGCAGATCAGCAAAAGTCACAGACGATTACATTCCTGATGCCGGCACAAAGTGTAAGTCTGGAAGCAATCTTTGATATCCAGAAAAAGAAACAGACGATTACAGCTAAAGACTTTAAGAAAACAGATGGAGATAAGAGCTTCTATATTAAGGCAAAGGCATCCGGAAAAGGTAAGTTATCTTATAAGTCCGATCATACGAAGGTTGTAAAAGTGGACAGTAAGGGTAAAGTGACAATCAAGGGTACCGGTAAGGCACAGATTACCATAACGGCAGCAGGCAATGCCAATTATGATTCTGCAGTCAGAAGAATTACTGTTTCGGTTGCACCAAAGAAAACCACAGATATTAAAGCAATATCAAAGAAATCTAAAACTTTGAAACTGTCATGGAAGCGTACAAGTGGTGCAAGCGGATACCTGATCACATACTCAGCGGATAAAAAATTCAAAAAGGGAGTCAAAAAGATTGTAATCAGTTCCGGGAAAACAACATCCAGAACCCTTAAGAATCTCAAGGCTAAGAAGGTCTGCTACGTAAAAATCAGGGCATTTAAAACGTCAGGCAAATCAAAGGTCTATGGAAAATACAGCAGGACTGTATCCGTGTTGGTTAAGAAATAGATATTAAGATAAAAACGATAACAATAATGTATATAAAATACCACGCTATTTTCCGGCGTGGTATTTTTATAAATTAGTGCTAAAATTTTGCATAGTCAAAGGATCATTTTTCCATTATAATGTATTTTATCATCGGGGGATTATCGTCTCATTTGATGAAGAGGGAAATTATGGGAGGAAGAAAAAGATGAATTGCAAAGCTATGGTAGCAGATGATGAGTACATTATCCGGAGGGGAATTATTAGTTTTTTACGAAAATATGATGAGATTGAAGTCGTTGCAGAGGCAGAAGACGGAGAAATGGCATTGGAGATGGCCCAGGAACAGGACATTGATATTTTCTTTGTTGATATTAATATGCCTTTTTTGAATGGCCTGCAGTTTATTGAGAAATTAAAAAATCTGCAGCCCCAGGCGATTATTGTTGTCATCACAGGATACGATGATTTTGAATTTGCCAGAACAGCCCTTCGTCTTGGGGTATTTGAGTATATCCTGAAGCCATTGATGGAAGAACCATTTGACAACATGATTCAGGGGGTACTAAAGGAAGTAAGCCAGCAGAACAAAGAGGATAAATATCTGAAATGGGCGAAGATGACCTTACAGCAGAATAAAATACATCTGGTAGATGCCTTTTTGAAGAACTGGCTGGAGGGCAGGCTCTCAGAACAAGAAATCGAAGAGCGGATGCAGTATCTGGATATCAGTATTCCTACACAATATGCAGTTACCATCATTCATCTGGAACAGGCAGTGGATAAAGACCTGGGTGAAAGCTGGGATGATGATCTGCTGACTTATGCGGTGCAGAACATCAGCAATGAAATCTTTAATGATTTGAAAAATGTCTCCTCCTGTCAGGTAGAAAACGGTGATCTGGTGGTGATCTCAAGAGATATGGGAGCGGAAGAGCTCAGACGCAAGCAGTTAAAATGCATGGAAAGCGTTGAGGAATGTCTTCCCTTAAAAGCAGTTTCCGTTCAGGATACGGGAGAGGGATATGAAAACCTGGTTGCCGTATACAACAGAGCGGCAGAGCAGATGGAAGCGGTGAAGGGCGGATCCAGCGTAATTAAAATTGTGAAACAATATATAGAAGATAATTATAACAGGGAAGAACTGACTTTGCAGGATGTTGCAGATTATACGTATCTTTCCCCCCAGCATCTAAGCAGAATTTTTCGAAAAGAGATGGGAATTACGTTTATAGACTATCTTACGAAAGTACGGATCCGAAAGGCAATTGACCTGCTCTTTGAAGATGATCTGAAAATGTATGAAATAGCGGAGCGGGTAGGATATACAACACAGCATTATTTCAGCAATGTATTTAAAAAGATCACAGGGGTCAGTCCCGCCGAGTACCGTAAGTGTGCACATAAAAGATAAAAATAAAAATTACATAGATTTGATTATTTGGCATCCATGAGCAATTTAGCAAATGGATGCTAAAATTTTGCAATTTTATAAAGGAAAATTGCAAAGACCTGAAGAGATAAATAGAATATAATAGGTTCATAGCAAGGGAAGAACCCAAAGAAAACGGAGGATATTAAAATGAAAAAAAAGCTTGTTAGTGTATTATTATGTGTCAGTATGGTAGCTGCAATGGCAGCAGGATGTGGTTCCAGCAGTACAGGAACAACAGAAGCAAAGACAACGGAAGCAAAGACAACAGAGGCAGCAAAGACAGAAGCACCTGCAACAGAAGCACAGGAAACCGTAAAGGGTTCTGAAGCAGCAAGTGAAGAAGCAAAAGGTGACAGTGCAGGCGGTGATAAACTGGTAGTTGGATTTGCCCAGATCGGACAGGAATCCGGATGGCGTGATGCTGAGACAGCTTCTATCCAATTCTATGCAGGACAGAATGTAGATACGATTGATCTGAAATTTGCAGATGCTCAGCAGAAACAGGAGAACCAGATCAAAGCAATTAAGTCCTTTATTGAAATGGGCGTAGATGTAATCGGACTTGCTCCTGTAGTAGAAACCGGATGGGACGCAGTGTTTACAGAGGCTCAGGAAGCTGGAATCCCAATCGTTCTCGTTGACAGAAAAGCAGATGTAGATGAAAGCTTATACTCCACATTCATTGGTTCTGACTTCATTGAAGAAGGTAAGAATGCAGCGATTGAAATGGGCAAATTGTTAGAAGAAAAAGGTAAAATCGTAGAGTTAGAAGGTACCGTAGGTGCTTCTGCAGCAAATGACCGTAAAACAGGATTTGATGAAGAGATTAAAGCAAATCATCCTGATATCGAAATTCTGGAATCCCAGACCGGTGACTTTACAAGAGCAAAAGGTAAAGAAGTTATGGAATCTTTCATTAAGACTTATGGCGAAGAAATCAAAGGCGTATATGCACATAATGATGATATGATGCTTGGCGCAATTGAAGCAATTAAAGAAGCTGGATTCAAACCGGGTGAAGACATTAAAACAGTATCTGTAGACGGCGTAAAGGGCATTTTTGAAGCTATGGCAGCAGGGGAAGCTAATGTTACAGTAGAATGTAATCCATTACTTGGCGAACAGTTCTTCAGTACTTGCCAGAAATTAAAAGATGGCGAAACAGTTGAAAAATGGGTTAAATCTGAAGAAGGTATCTATCGTCAGGATACGGCGGCAACAGATTTACCAAATCGCCAATACTAAAAAGATTGTTATGATCTTATTAAAATCCGCTCCAGTACGACTGAGAGCGGATTTTGGATAAGGGGGCAGATAAACAGCAGGAATGGAGGAAATGTGATATGGGTAAAGAGGACATCTTACTTCAAATGAATCATATATCAAAGAGCTTTGGTAAAGCAGTCATCGCGTTAAGTGACGTACAGCTGGAATTAAGAAAAGGGGAAGTTCTGGCACTTTTAGGAGAAAACGGTGCAGGAAAATCCACGCTGATTAAGGTATTAACAGGAGTAGAGGAAAGAGACAGCGGAACGGTTCTGATGGAAGGAAAAGAAATCTATCCGAAATCCCCGTTAGAGGCGCAGGCAGACGGAATCAGCACGGTATACCAGGAGGTAAACCTATGTCCGAATTTGTCTGTGGCAGAGAATATTTACATAGGCAGGGAAATAAGAAAAGGCGGAAGAATAGACTGGAAAACAATTAACCAGAAGTCAAGGGAATTGATGAAGAGGTTTGATCTGGATATTGACGTAACCAAGAATCTGGATAATTATTCTGTGGCGATCCAGCAGATGATTGCAATTGCCCGTGCCTGTGATGTATCGGCAAAAGTACTGATACTGGATGAACCGACTTCCAGTTTGTCTACCATGGAAGTAGAAAAATTGTTTGATACAATGAGGAAGCTTCGTGAAGAAGGAATGGGAATTATTTTCGTAACACACTTTCTGGATCAGGTTTATGAGATTACAGACCGTATAACGGTTCTTAGAAATGGGGAATACGTAGGAACATATGAAACAAAGAACCTGCCAAGAGTAGAACTGGTAGGAAAGATGATTGGTAAAGATTATGCAAAATTAAACCAGACAATGGCAATTTATGAAGAAGAAAATAAATCAGATGAATTATTAATAGATATGGCAGAGGTCACGGGGGCAGGAACAATCCAGGGATTTAATCTGAAGATCAATAAAGGAGAGGTATTGGGACTCTCCGGACTGCTTGGAAGCGGAAGGTCTGAAACAGCTCGGTTAATATTTGGTGTAGATAATCTGGAAAAAGGAACTCTTGAAATAAAAGGAGAAAAGACAAAGTTAAAAGGAACCCTGGATGCGATTCGAAGAGGAATTGCATTCTGCCCTGAGAATCGTAAGACAGAAGGTATTGTAGGAGAACTTTCGATCCGTGAGAATATCTGCCTGGCGCTGCAGGCGAAGCGGGGAATGTTCCACTTTATCTCCAGACAGGAGTCGGAGAAGATCGCGGATGAATATATTAAAAAACTGGAAATCAAGACCCCGTCATCGGAACAGCTGATCAAGAACCTGAGCGGAGGTAACCAGCAGAAGGTAATTCTGGCAAGATGGCTGGCAACAGAACCGGAGCTTCTTATGCTGGATGAGCCAACAAGGGGTATTGATATTGGGACAAAAGCAGAAATACAAAAAATAGTAGTGGATCTGGCAAAACAGGGCATGGCGGTTATCTTCATTTCTTCGGAAATTGATGAGATGACCAGGTGCTGCGGCAGAATGGTTATTTTAAGGGACATGAGAAAAGTAACAGAACTCCGGGGCAGCCAGATATCAGAAGAAGCAATTATGCGGTATATAGCTGGAGGTGATAATCATGAAGAAACTAAATAAAATTTCTAAAAATCAGGCATTTTGGCCCTTTATGATATTGTTGGCTATTATCCTGTTTAATGGAATCATATCTGGGGGAAGCTTCTTCGAGATGAAAATAGTAGATGGGCATCTTTATGGAAGAATTATAGATATTATAAGAAACGGCAGTAAGCTGATGATTTTATCCATTGGTATGACAATGGTACTGGCTAACCGAGGGAACCAAAACTCCGGTGGTTCTTACCGTTA
>UQCR01000158.1 GCA_900539655.1 uncultured Robinsoniella sp. | reverse complement strand
TTATATAAAATTATTAAAAATATTTATAAAAAAGGAGAAGATGATATGAAGAAAAAAGTGGTAAGCGCAATTTTATGTACAGCAATGGTAATGGCTATGGTCACCGGATGCGGAGGTGGTACGAAAGAGACTCAGAAGGCTGAAACACCTGCTGCAACAGAAGCAACAGAGGCGGCGACAAAGGCGGAAACCCAGGCTGAGACAAAGGCTGAAACCCAGGCTGAAACAAAAGCAGCGGAAACCCAGGCACCTGAAACACAGACAGAAAAAAGTGCCGATGCAACAGCATTAACAGGTGGCGGTTCCAACATAGTTTATATCATTACACCTTCCCATTCCAATCCATTCTTCGGTACGGAAGCTACTGCTGCAGAAGCAAAGGCAAAAGAACTTGGATACGAAGTGAAGACGTTGTCACATGATGATGATGCAACGAAACAGATGGAGCATTTTGAATCCGCAATTGCAGATAAAGCAGCGGCTATTATCTGTGATAACGCAGGTGCAGATGCAACAATCGAAGCAGTGAAAAAAGCAAAAGATGCAAATATCCCCACATTCCTGATCGACCGTGAAATCAATGAAGAAGGTGTGGCAATTTCCCAGATCGTTGCAAATAATTATCAGGGTGCCAAAGCAGTAGCGGAAGTATTCGTAGAGGCAATGAACGAAGAAGGTAAGTACGTAGAGCTTTTAGGCAAGGAATCTGATACCAATGCAGCGGTTCGCTCCAATGCATTCCACGAAGTAATTGACCAGTATCCGGATATGGAAATGGTAGCACAGCAGTCAGCAAACTGGGAACAGACAGAAGCTTTTGAAAAAATGGAAACCATCCTGCAGTCTAATCCGGATATTGCCGGTGTTATCTGTGGAAATGATACTATGCTGGAAGGCGCAGTGGCAGCATTAGATGCAGCAGGTCTGAATGTTCCGGTAATCGGCGTAGACGGTTCTGACAATGCAAGAGATCTGATCAAAGAGGGAAAAGCAACCGCAACAGCATTACAGCAGGCAGCGAAAATTGCAAGAATGGCAGCAGAGCAGGCAGATGCTTATCTGAAAAACGGAACGACAGGGCTGGATGAGAAGCAATTGGTAGACTGTATTGCAATTACAAAAGATAATGCAGATAAATTAAGCGCATTTGATTATCAGGAATAGAAAGGGAAACAAACAGAGATTTTAAGCACGTAAAAGAAAGAGAGGGAAAGGAATGAAGTTTAAAAAAGCAATTGCCAGTATACTGGCAGCTGCAATGGTGTGTTCTTCAGTGGTGTATACAAATCCCATGGAAGCCCAGGCAGCATCTTCTAAATTGAAAAAGATTACTATGAGTTCGGCTAAAGCTTCCGTATATAAAGGACAGACAAAGCAGCTGAAGGTAGTGAAAGCTCCTGTAAGTGCTAAAGCTGAAATTAAATGGTCAAGCTCCGACAAAAAAGTGGCTACTGTTACCAAAGACGGATTGGTAAAAGGTGTAAAACCAGGTACCGCGACAATTAAGGCAACTGCGAAGGTCGGAAAGAAAACCCTGTCAACAAAGTGCAATTTTACTGTAAAGAAACCTACATATATTACGAAAATCACACCTAAAGTCTCCAGCAAAACTTTAAAAGTAGGTAAAAAATTTACCATTAAAACTACGATAGCTCCTGAAAATGCGTCAGTTAAGAAATTGAAATACTCTACTTCTAATAAAAAGGTAGCTACGGTTACATCCAAAGGCGTTGTAACTGCAAAAGGCAAAGGAACTGCAAAAATTACGATTAAAGCGACTGATGGAAGTAAAGAGAGCGCAACGGTTAAAATCACGGCAAGTGCAGTTCCGGTTACAAAAGTGACGTTAAAACCGGCACAGGTATCCTTGTCTATCGGTATGGCGAAGCAGTTAAAAGTTTCCGTTAAGCCAAGCAAAGCAACTAATCGGAACGTTACCTATACCTCTTCAAATGAGAATGTAGCGTCCGTATCCGGTGACGGAGTTGTAACGGCTAAAGCAACAGGTACCGCAGCAATTACAGCAACGGCTCAGGATGGAAGTAAAAAATCCTCCACAGTATCCGTAACGGTTAATCCGGTTATGGCTGCAAATGTAGCAGTTACTCCTAATACATTAGCCCTTAAAACCGGCGCCAGCCAAAAGTTACAGACAGTCGTATCACCGGCTAATACCACAAATAAAAATGTAAGCTATACCAGTTCCGCACCGGATGTAGCATCCGTATCTTCTGACGGAACGGTTACAGCTAAGGGGAAAGGCTCTGCAGTAATTACGGTAACAACCCAGGATGGAAGCAATAAACAGGCATCTGTACGTGTCAGCGTCTCTGACGTGGAAGTTAAAATTGCAGATTTGGCAGTAGTGGAAAATGATCTGGTTCTGGCACTCGGTGAAGCAAAGCAAATAACTGTAAATATAACACCAGACAATGCTACCAATCAGACATTGCGTTACACCTCATCTGACAGCAATGCGGCTGAAGTTTCAGAAACAGGCGTAATTACAGCGAAAGCTCAGGGCTCTGCTGTTATAACCGTTGAAACGACAGACGGAAGTAATAAAAAGGCAGAAATTAAAGTTGAGGTAACAAACAAAGACAAAGTACGTACCATCGTAACGACAGATGGTGAAGTAGATGACATGGATTCCTTCATGCGTCTGATGCTGTATTCCAACGAGATGGACCTTGCCGGATTGATTCTTACAAGCTCTACCTATCACTATGCCGGAGATCCCGATAAGGGAATTGCCCCTAAGAGATGGACAGGCACTGCATGGGCTGGCGAAGTTCTGGAAGATTACAGTGAAGTATATTCAAACTTAACTGTTCATTCAGCTGATTATCCAACCCCAGCATATCTGGAAAGCATTTTAAAAATCGGTAACATTAAGAATGTAGGCGAGATGGATGAAATCACGGAAGGCTCAGAGTTCATGAAAGAGATTCTGTTAGACGACGATGACAGAACGCTTTATATTCAGACCTGGGGCGGAACCAATACCACTGCAAGAGCTCTGAAATCAATTGAAGAAGAGTATAAAGGCACAGACCAGTGGGAAGCAATCCAGCAGAAAATTTATGACAAAGCAGTTATTTACATTATTTTGAACCAGGATGCTACATATTCCAACTATATTGCAAAAAACTGGCCTGGTATTAAAGTAATCAACGACGGCGGTAACTTCTGGAGATTTGCTTATATGTGGAAGAGTGTTCCCGAACCGCTGACACTAAAACTCCAGGGCGACTGGAATTATAACAATATCAAAACAGGACATGGTCCATTACTTGAAAATTACAAATTAATGGGTGACGGAACTATTCTTGAAGGCGAAGACGCCAATGAGCAGCGCGGAAGTGAAGATTATTTAATCAAAAATACGCAGTATAATCGTTACGATTTTATTTCCGAAGGAGATTCACCATCCTTCTTCTATCTGCTGGATACCGGACTTAGAAGTATGGAAGATCCGACATATGGAGGCTGGGGCGGAAGATTCGGCGTAGAAGCGGACGGCACCTATAAGAATACGGTATCAGATTACAATATTTACACCCAGAAAGAAGACAAAACATACACACTTACCCGCTGGTTCAATGATATCCAGGGTGATTTTGCGGCACGTGCCGACTGGTGTGTAGCAGATGAATTCAGCGATGCAAATCACAGGCCAACAGTAACCGTTGAAGAAGGGCTTGATCTGACGGCGCAACCGGGAGAAAGAGTAAAATTACATGCTGACGGTGCAGACCCGGATGGTGATCTGTTAACTTATAAGTGGTGGCAGTATTATGAAGCTGATACTTACAAAGGAACAGAAGACGGCAAGTTCAAAATCATCGGCGGAGATTCAAATGTTGCAAGCTTTGTGGTACCCGCAGATGCAAAAGACGGCGATACAATCCATATGGTAGTTCAGGTTACTGACGACGGCGCTCATAATATGAACCACTACCAGCGTGTAATCCTGACAGTAGCAGGAGCACAGCAGGTAGAAAGTGTTACGGTAAACGGAACTTCCGAAATTCAGGCAGGAAGTAAAACAACATTGAATGCAGTAGTATTACCGGAAACATTAACCAATAAAACCGTAACCTGGAGTTCTGATAATGAAGCAGTAGCAACTGTTACAGACAAAGGACAGGTAACTGGTGTATCATTTGGTACTGCTACCATTACCGCTGTTTCAAAAATAGATAATAAAATCTCCGGGACATTTGAAATCCAGGTAACAAGAGCAGCTAATGATCCTGCAAACCAGAATCCAAGAGCCATAATCACACAGGATGCGGAAGTAGATGACCAGAACTCCTTAGTGCATGCGCTGCTTTACGCAAATGAAATTGATTTCCAGGGAATCATCCAGACAAGTTCAAAGTTCCACTGGATCGGTGATCCGGATGCGGCAGATGCAGCTTCCCAAACCAAGTACCGCTGGCCGGGAACAGACTGGATGAATGAATATGCAGACGACTATGAAGCAGTATATGAAAATCTGCGTACCCATGATCCGAATTATCCTACACCGGAATATATCCGCAGCATTATCAAAATCGGAAATATAGGATATAAAGGCGATGTGAAAAATGAAACAGAAGGTTCAAAATTAGTAGAAAAAGCCCTTTTGGATAACGACCCAAGAAAGCTGTACCTCATGGCATGGGGCGGAACCAACACCATCACCAGAGCTCTTATGAGTATTGAAGAAAAATATAAAGATACAGATGAATGGGCAGCAATCCGTGAAAAGATTGTAAATAAGTCAATGATCTGTGCATTCGGCAAGCAGGATCAGACCTATGATGAATATATAGGGGAAGAATGGCCGGAAGTCCCATTCCTGAACGTAGGAGGCGGAACCACATACGGCTATGCATGGTCAAGGACAGCAGGCAGTGTAGACAGTGAAGCGAAGAGAACATTGTCCGGAGCATGGATGAGAGAAAATCTGGATTACGGACACGGCGCATTGTTAGACAATTATGTAACATGGGGCGACGGCACATACTTAGACGGAGAAGAAGACGGCAGCCAGTTTGGTACCAATGAAAACATGCTGGACAGCACAAACTGGTGGGGAAGAATGAAATACCAGCGGTATGATTTCCTTTCTGAAGGGGATTCACCAAGCTTCTTCTATCTAATGGACACAGGCTTAAGATCCTTGGAAGACCCGGCATTCGGAAGCTACGGTGGACGTTATTACCTGGATACCAGTATGAAGAACTCCAAGGGACAGCAGCTCAATTGGTACAAGACAGTTCAGGATTATGATCCGTTACAGGATAAGAAGGTAAATTCTGACTGGCGCTGGATGGCAGACCTGCAGCATGAATTTGCAACCCGTGCAGACTGGTGTATTACACCAAAATATGAAGATGCCAACCATGCACCAACCCTTTCTATCAAAGAAGGACTGGACTTTACGGCAAAACCAGGGGAAACTCTGAAACTCCACGCAGAAGCGAGTGACCCGGATGGCGATTATGTATCCATAAAATGGTCACAGTATTTTGAAGCAGATACTTATGTGGAACCGGAAGCGAATAAAGGCATTTACATCAAGGGAGCCAACTCAGATATGGCAACCATCACCGTACCGGAAGACGCAAAAGAAGGCGATACACTGATCATCTTAGTCCAGGCATCGGACAATGGAACACATTCCCTGTCCCACTATCAGGAAATACTGATAACTGTTGAGGGTGCACAAGCAGTAGAAAGCGTTACTGTAGAAGGCGCTTCACAAGTTGAAGTTGGAAATAAGGTAACGTTGAATGCAGTAGTATTACCGGAAACATTAACCAATAAAACCGTAACCTGGAGTTCTGATAATGAAGCAGTAGCAACCGTTACTGATAAAGGACAGGTAACCGGCGTATCATTTGGTACAGCAAACATAACAGCTGTTTCACAGATTGATAAAACTGTAATGGGAACATTTGAAATAAAAGTGACCAGAGCAAAAGATGATGCAAACAGCAGTAAAGTAAGAACGATTGTAACAACAGATGGAGAAGTGGATGACATGGATTCTTTCATGCGTCTGATGCTTTATTCCAACGAAATGGATATAGCAGGCTTGATTTTGACCAGTTCCACATACCACTACGCAGGAGATCCTGACAAGGGAATTGCACCAAAGAGATGGACCGGAACAGCATGGGCAGGCGAAGTATTAGATGATTACGAAGAAGTATATGAGAATCTGAAAGTACATTCACCGGATTTCCCGGCTCCGGAATATTTAAAGAGTATCCTGAAGATTGGTAATATCAAAAACGTGGGAGAAATGGAAGAAATTACAGAAGGTTCAGAGTTTATGAAAGATATTCTTCTGGATGATGACGATCGTACCTTGTATATCCAAACCTGGGGCGGAACAAATACCACGGCTAGAGCTTTAAAATCAATCGAAGAAGAGTATAAAGGAACCGGCCAGTGGGATGAAATCCAGCAGAAAATTTATGACAAAGCCGTAATTTATATCATTCTGAATCAGGATGCTACTTATTCAGATTACATTGCAAAACAATGGCCTGGAATCAGAGTCATCAATGACGGCGGAAACTTCTGGCAGTTTGCTTATATGTGGAAACGTGTAGCAGATCCATTGACTGTAAAACTGCAGGGAGACTGGTATTACAATAACATTAAGACCGGACACGGAGCATTGCTGGCAAATTATAAACTGATGGGCGATGGCACGATCTTAGAAGGTGAAGATGCAAACGAACAGAGAGGATCAGAAGATTATTTATTAAAAAATCCTCAGTATAACCGCTATGATTTTATATCAGAAGGTGATTCACCATCCTTCTTCTACCTGCTTGACACAGGACTTCGAAGCTTAGAAGATCCAACCTATGGAGGCTGGGGCGGAAGATTTGGAGTCATGGAAGACGGAACATACAAAAACACAGTAAAAGATTACAATATCTATACCAACAGCGAAGACACCGCATATACCTTAACCAGATGGTTCAATGATATTCAGAGCGATTTCGCAGCACGTGCAGACTGGTGTATAGCATCTGATTATGCTGATGCAAACCATATGCCTTCCGTAAGCGTAAAAGAAGGAATTGATCTGAGTGCAGCACCTGGAGAACGTCTCAAACTCCACGCAGAAGGTTCTGATCCTGATGGTGACAAACTGACTTACAAATGGTGGCAGTATTATGAAGCGGATACTTATGATGGTACTGCAGACGGCAATATGTCTGTTACAGGTAAAAATACCGATACGGCAAGCTTTGTGATTCCGGAAGATGCTCAGAACGGTGATACCATCCATATGGTAATACAGGTAACTGACAATGGTGCACATAATTTAAATTACTATCAGCGAGTTATTATAACGGTTACCGGCAGAGAAGAGATTCAAAATGTAGAAATAAAGACACCACAAGGCGTTGATGCAAATGCAATTGCATTAGGAACCAAGACGGCAGGCTGGGGTGGAAGTCCATACGCAGTACAGTTAACAGCAGAAGTAACACCAGCGCTGACAACAGGAAAGACATTTACATGGTCCTCAAGTGATGTAAGTATTGCAACAGTTGACAGTACAGGAAAGGTTACACCTCTGACAGCAGGAAGTGTCAGAATCACGGCAGCGGCAAATGATGGTTCCGGTAAAGAGGCATCCATTGATCTGACAATTGTTGAGTTGAAACCAAGTGCAGTTGAAGTTACATCCGGAGGCTTTACAAAGCTTTACGTAAATGCCACTCTGTCTCTGAATGCATCTGTAAATCCAACAGATGCAGTAGACAAATCCGTTACCTGGACATCAGATAATGAAAATGTAGCAGTTGTATCCCAGGACGGCGTCGTAACAGGAATCGGTGCAGGAACCGTAGTCATATCAGCGGTATCAAATGCAGACCAGAGTGTATTCGGCGAAATTACCCTTGTGGTAGAAGAAGAAAATGAAAACCGGATGTCAGCACCAGTAACAGAAGATGCTTCTGAGCTTTCTACAGAAGCAGAAGAAGTACAGGAAGATGGAATCCGGGAAGAGGCTCAGAATGTAGAAAATCAAAATGAAGAGACACAAACAGAAGAATCACAAACTGAAGCATCATCAAACGGAGAGACACAGTTGTAATCGTATGGCTGAAGAAGCATATGCCAGACAAAGATAACTCCTAAAAGAATGAAAACAGGGAAGACGCTGAGTAATTAGTCACGTTTCCCTGTTTTTCTTTCATGATAATATAATTAATGCGCTGTCCATTTAGAAGCAGCAGCCCGGTCGCAGTAAAGGGATGCATTTTCAAACTCCAGAATGGCGGTAGCGGGAATAGCGGGATCACTTTGGTTTGCCTGCATTATCTGATACAGGATGCCGGCTTTGTGAGAATCGTTAATCATAAGGATACAGCGTTTCGCTTCCCGGAAATTTTGCATGCCCAAAGTGGCACCTCCTTGCAAAACTGCATCACCTTTAAAAAATCCAGAAGAATCTGATAAAGGGGATGATGGTCGGAGCAGTGAAGGGATAAGAAGTGGAAAATTATTTGGAAGCATTGCATATTGATTAATATGCAGTGCTTCAATTTATCCCATACCCATATCATATGAAGATGAAATCTCTATTGAATATGAATTATAAATGAACCAGATAACGTAAGCTATCTGGTTCATTGTAATATTAAGCAAAAAAATATATGTTATTTCCGTAAAGGGTAGTTACGATATGTAATTACCCTTTTCCATTTCTAACTGCATATAATGTAAATTTGTACTCAAATGCTCTACCATAGCTTCCGAAGCAGCTTTTTCATCGTGGGACACAATGGCATCCACGATTTTTCTGTGGGTTTTGATGGTCTCATCTTTTAGAATTCGCTGGGTAAGAGTAGTTATAAAATCAATACCGCTGCGGTCGATGATAGGAATTATGCTCTGCAGTACAATATTTCTGCTTGCCCGGGCAATGGCGGCATGAAATTCGATATCAGTTTCGGTATGATCCTTATTGTTTTTAATCAGCTGCTCTATTTTTAAACATAAGCCACTAATCTCACGGAGGTCAGATTCGTCCGCGTTTCGGGCTGCAAGAGATGCCATTTGAGGCTCTATCAGCATTCTTACGGAGATCAGATCCATTGCCAGCTGTTTTTTGTCTTTTACGAAAGTAAAACCAAGGGGATCGTCAACGACACCGGGGTCCTGGCAGACAAATGTTCCGGAACCGCGCCGTATTTCCACAATATTTCTGGATACCAGGATCTTGACTGCTTCCCGGATTGTACTGCGGCCTACTTTTAAACTTTCTGCTAACTGGAATTCATTGGGCAGCTTTTCACCGGCTTTGATCTTGTTTGTTATAATTAATTCAATAATTGCATCAGAAACTTTTTCTGCCAATGGTTTATCGGCTATATTTTCAAATTCATACATAGGTAGTTTCTCCAAAGGTTCATTAGATTATTTTTATTGTTAATATATAGAACATGATAAAAGCGAAATTTAAATAAATCGCATTAATTGTATCATGTTTTTTTTGATTCAACAATTAGATATTTTGGAGTAATAGAATAAAGATTAAATATGGAGAGGAAAGATTAATAATATTAGGTCACAGATGCCCTACACCCAATATTAAATAGTAAAAATACATAAAACCCCATTGACAAATTCTTTCATTGTTGATATTATTTAGTAAATACATCAGACGTCTGATGATATGATGTATACGAAGGGAGGGTAGAGGCGGGAGATACGCTGGCTTCTATTACCGGTGGTATGGGAAGCAGGGACAGCAAAGGGAGGATTCATTCTGGGAACAGGATGTGAAACGGCTATTAATACGCCCATGGAAAATTTGAAACGGATGGTGTCAGAAGCCCATAACTACCGTTATTAATATTCTGCTCCTACTTTTCCCAAACCAAGGAAAACAGACAGATTACGTGTTATCAGGAACTATAAAGAAAGGATACAGCAAATGAAAATTACTAATTTAAGACTATATATGGTGCAGCCCAGATGGCTTTTTCTAAAGGTTGAAACGGATGAAGGAATCTGCGGATGGGGGGAGCCGGTAATCGAAGGAAGAGCGGAGTCGGTTAAAGCGTGCGTGGAAGAAATGAGAACCTATTTAATCGGCAGTGATCCAAGAAGAATAGAAGATATCTGGCAGGTGCTCTATCGCGGCGGATTTTACCGAGGAGGCCCCATTCTATCCAGTGCAATTTCCGGAATTGAACAGGCTTTATGGGATATAAAAGGAAAATACTACAATATGCCTGTATATGAATTCCTAGGCGGCACATGCCGGGAGAACATTGATGTGTACTGCTGGATTGGCGGAGACCGTCCTTCTGATGTGGGAATGGAAGCGAAAAGGCAGGAGGATCTGGGCTTCAAGGCAATTAAAATGAATGCTACGGAGGAAATGGCATATATCGACAGTTTTGCAAAGGTGGATGCAGTCTGTGAACGTGTGGCAGCTATTCGCGAGAGTTGCGGAAAATACTTTGGCATCGCTGTGGACTTCCATGGAAGAGTACATAAGAGCATGGCGAAAATACTGGTGCAGGAACTGAATCAGTTTCACCTGATGTTCATTGAAGAACCGGTATTGTGTGAAAACTACGAAGCACTGCGGGAAATTGCCAGATACACCGCATCTCCAATTGCTACCGGAGAGCGTTTATTTACCAGATGGGATTTCAAGAAAATCTTTGAACAGGGTGTTGTGGATATTATCCAGCCGGATTTATCTCATGCCGGAGGTATCCTGGAGTGCCGGAAAATTTCAGCGATGGCGGAAGCCTATGATATGGCGGTAGCGCCCCATTGCCCTCTGGGCCCCATTGCACTTGCTTCCTGCCTGCAGATGGACGCCTGTACGCCTAATGCATTCATACAGGAACAGAGCCTTGGAATTCATTACAATCAGGGCAGTGACCTGTTGGATTATCTGGCTGAACCCAAGGTATTCGAGTACCAAAACGGAGTAGTTCAGATACCTTCCAAGCCGGGACTGGGAATTGAAATAAATGAAACCTATGTGGAAAAGATGGCAAAAGCAGGCCATGACTGGAAGAATCCGGTATGGCGCAACAATGATGGTACCGTGGCAGAATGGTAGAAAGGATGTGTTTCGATGGTGATGAGTTCCAAAGTCATTCAGGATTTTAAAGACAAAATTTCAAAGGGACCGGTGCTTGGACCCTTTTGCAAAACCCTCGATCCTTCCTTTATTGAAATACTGGGATATAGTGGATTTGACTTTTGCATACTGGATATGGAGCACGGTCCGGCGGCAAGTTCGAATTTGTCTGATCTGATCAGGGCGTGTAATGTAACCGGCATTCTGCCGGTAGTAAGAGTACCGGAGGTATCGGAGCAGGCAATCGGCAAAGCCCTGGATCTTGGAGCCGGCGCAGTACAGATTCCCCAGATCACCAATGCGCTTCAGGCTGAAAAGGCAATTGAATTAGCCCGTTTTTATCCCAAGGGACAACGGGGTGTATGCAGGTTTGTGAGGGCAGCACATTATTCTGCTATGCCAAGAGAAGAATATTTTGAATCATCCAATGAAATCCTGGTTACCCTCCAGATTGAAGGTGTAGAAGCGATCCGTAATCTGGAGGAGATCATGGAAGTGGAGGGAATCGATATTATTTTTATTGGTCCTTATGATCTTTCACAGTCCCTGGGGGTTCCGGGACAGATAAACCACCCCAAGGTATTAGAGTATATGAATGCCATTGTAGACATGGGAATGCGCAGAAATATTCAGATCGGAACATTTGTGGATACGCGTCAGGGTATGAATAAATGGATCACCCAGGGTGTACGGTATGTCTCGTATTCTGTAGATGTGGGCATTTTTATGGATGCCTGCAAAGAACTGGTGGGAGATTTTGAAGCAGTGAAGAACTGACAGGCAAGAGTATCGTTTTAGAATTACGACAATATAAGCAAACAGGATTCATAGGGACGTTCGGAGCTGAACGTCCTTTTTCATTTTTTGAATAAAGCTTCAGAGCCTGCTTATTTCCTTACCTGGGGAATCCTATCTTCAGAAAATAAAAATCAATACCAAATTCATACCGCTTTCATATTTTTTCCATACTTTTTCTTGCTATTGTTACCTTATAGTAATTATAAAAATGTGTATAAGAAAAAGGGGGAGAGGACAAATGAACAGAATTTCGTTAGCGGCAAAATACTTAATACGCAGAAAATCACGTGCATTTTTAATTCTGATTGTGTTTCTTGTAATAAATGTGATGGCGTTCATGATCATTTCCATTCGGGAGGCCGCCAATGATGCTTTAGCGAATCTGGAACAAAAGCCGTTTGATTATTTTTATCTCAGTTCGAAATATGAGACAGATCCAAATACCATCGTGACCGAAGGGAGTACGATCAGCTATATGTCTGTGCCACATTTAATAACAGACCAAGTGATAGAAAAAATAAAAAGCCTGGATGGAATAAAAACATATGCAACACATTTTGCCG
>UQCR01000157.1 GCA_900539655.1 uncultured Robinsoniella sp. | reverse complement strand
TTTTTGGCGGATAGTATTCGATTGGCTCCCATCGGATACTAAGCGGGCAGTGAGCTGCGAAATGCATCAGGATTTCGGAGCGAATGCCCGCGTGCCGCCAAAAAGCGCTCCGCAAAGGTTAGAAAATACCAGTTCTGCGGCAAGCTGACGGAGTCCATATCAGTTTCCCACCCCCATCTTTTCGTACACTACCTCCATCTACAAAGCGTCCTTCCTCAGCAAAACCCAAATTTATCTCCTAATTAACCAACCATATCAATTGATCTCTGCAGTGCATCCGCAGACGCCTTGATCTCATCGGCTTCTACATCGGTGATCGTTTCCGGTTTTGCTTTTTTCAACAGTTTTCTGAGGTTGGCAATATCATTTTTTAAGAAATTTTTCTGTTCTTTGGACAATTCCTTCTTTCGTTCGGATAATAGCTGTTCTGCTTTTACTATCATACCCTGGGCATCGTTTATTGTATCCAGAGAGCCTTTTCTCCTGGAATCCTGTGCTTCGTACTGCTGGGCATCCTGGATAGCTTTTTCAATATCGGCTTCTGACAGATTGGAAGCGGCTGTAATGGTGATATCCTGAGCTTTTCCGGTACCCAGGTCTTTTGCGGAAACATGTACAATTCCGTTGGTATCGATATCAAAGGTAACTTCAATCTGAGGACCGCCGGCCATGGCGCGTTTGATACCGCTTAGACGGAATTTCCCCAAGCTTTTGTTATCCCTGGCAAATTGGCGTTCTCCCTGTAGGACATGGATATCAACAGAAGTCTGAAAGTTTCCGGCAGTTGTAAATATCTTGGATTCCCTTCTGGGAATGGTGGAATTTTTGGGGATCAACACGTTACATACTCCGCCCACAGTTTCGATGGAAAGGGAAAGGGGCGTAACATCCAGCAGCAGGATTTCGTTCAGGCCAGCATCACCGGCCAGTTTTCCACCCTGAATGGAAGCGCCAAGTGCCACGCATTCATCGGGATTTAAATTCTTGCTCAGGTCGTGGCGTGTTAACATCTTAACTTTTTCCTGCACCGCCGGAATACGGGTTGAACCACCTACCAGAAGTACCTTGCCAAGCTCGGATGAGGAAACACCGGCATCATTTAAAGCGGTCTGGACAGGAAGGGCAGTGCGTTCCACCAGATCGCTGGTCAGTTCGTCAAATTTTGCCCTGGTCAGATTCATATCCAGATGGACAGGACCGGAACGGGTTGTACTGATAAAGGGCAGGTTAATATTCACGGTAGTTGTAGCAGATAATTCTCTTTTGGCTTTTTCTGCCTCTTCCCGGATGCGGTTCATCGCCACGTTGTCCTTAGTAAGATTGATCCCCTCCTGCTTCTTGAATTCATTGATCAGATAATCGGAGATTCGTTTATCGAAATCATCACCGCCCAGCTGATTATCACCGGCGGTAGCCAGTACCTCTACGACTCCTTCGCCAATTTCAATTACAGACACGTCAAATGTTCCGCCCCCCAGGTCATAGATCAGGATTTTCTGCGGAGCAAAATTATCCAGGCCATAAGCCAGGGCAGCCGAAGTCGGCTCGTTAATAATACGCTGTACGTTAAGGCCTGCTATTCTTCCGGCATCTTTGGTAGCCTGCCGCTGAGAATCACTAAAGTAAGCAGGAACTGTGATTACAGCATCGGTAACCGCTTCCCCCAGATAGCTTTCAGCATCAGTTTTTAATTTTTTCAGAATCATCGCAGAAATTTCCGGCGGTGTATATTTTTTGCCATTTATTTTTACCGTATAGTCAGATCCCATGTGTCTCTTTATAGAAAAAACGGTATTATCCGGATTGGTCACAGCCTGGCGTTTAGCGGGTTCGCCTATAAGGCGGTCTCCATTTTTTGTAAACGCAACGATAGACGGCGTTGTCCGGAATCCTTCTGCATTTGCAATTACGACAGGCTGGCCTCCTTCCATAACGGCTACACAGCTGTTTGTCGTACCTAAATCAATACCAATAATTTTACCCATTTTCATATACCTCTTTCTCATCTCATCTTTTCTTTTTGAAATAACTGGCCGAAACAGAGCCATTGATGCACACCTGCCAGAAAGCAATTAAGAACAAACCAGACAGCAATTTAAAAAATCCCTTGGCGTGCGTCTTTTCTACAAATAGAATATTGGATAAATGTGACACCTTTATGTATGGTTTCTAAAGAAAGTAAAAATAATTAACGCATCATTTTATGAATTGTTTATATTTATAAGATTTTTAAAAGTTTAATGAAAGTTTAATGAAAAGTTAACTTTTATTTGTATAGTAAAACGTTTGTATATGTGATATAGTTCTTTGTGAATCAAAATAATTGATGACTATGGATAAGTGTTATGTGTGATCACGTATCCATTATGGAAATGCGGAAAGGAGCAGAATACATGGCGTCGTTAATTCAGGTAAAGGATTTGAGTAAGATATATAATCCGGGAGAAAATGAAGTGCGTGCCCTGGATCATGTCAGCCTGGAAATCAACACGGGAGAGTTTGTGGCGATTATCGGACAGTCAGGTTCCGGAAAATCTACGCTGATGAATATGCTGGGATGCCTGGATGTGCCAACATCAGGAGAGTATTATTTAAACGGTGTGGATGTATCAACGATGAAAGACAACGAGCTGGCGGCAGTGCGAAACCGGGAGATCGGATTTATATTTCAGGGCTTCAACCTGATTGCCAATCTGACTGCGGTGGAGAATGTGGAACTTCCTTTGATTTACCGTGGTGTTGACATGAGGGAGAGAAAGCGGCTGGCAATCGAATCGCTTAAGATGGTGGGTCTGGAAAAACGTATGCATCACAAACCTACCGAAATGTCAGGAGGACAGCAGCAGAGAGTGGCAATTGCCAGAGCAATCGCAGCGAAACCACCGGTAATTCTGGCGGATGAGCCTACCGGTAATCTGGATTCTGCATCCAGTAAAGAAATACTGGGAATATTGAAAAATTTACATAAAGATGGAAGAAGCGTCATATTGATTACACACGATAATGGGATCGCAGACCAGGCACGAAGGGTTGTGCGGATTATGGATGGAAAGATCGAATCAGATACGATGAATGAGTGAGTTAACAGTTAAAAATCACGGGTAGTAAAATAAGATGGAGGAGACCATTATGAAAAAGAAACATAAAAAATTACCTTTTATTATTGCAGGCGTCGTCGTTGTGGCGGGCGTCGGTTTTTTTGCCCTCAGGGGAAAAGGAACGCAGGCTGTGAATACACAGGCCGTAGCAGTAGTGCCGGTAACGACAGGAGATGTTCAGGAATATGTGGATACCAGCGGTACAGTTGAGAGCCGGAATAAGAAGACGTTTTTTTCTCCGGTAAATGCAACGGTAAAGAATCTGAATTTTCAGCGTGGAGATACGGTGAAGGCAGGTGACATGCTGATCACATTTGATTTGGAAAATTTAGAAAAAGACAATAAAAAAGCTGAATTAAACGTGTTATCCGGAAAATACGGATATCAGGATTCTATCAATAAATCGAATAAAGCTGCTAATGATAAAGCAGATGCAGCCAGCCAGGTGAACAGTCTGCAGGCGCAGGTTGACCAGTGGAAACAGAGAGTTGCGGATCTAAACCGCGCGATCGCCCAGGTGACGAAAGACGCCCAGGATGAAGCAATCCAGAAACAGTCAGAAGCTGTGGCACAGGCAGAGGCACAAGCAAAAGCTCAGGCAGAGGCCGCAAAAGCAAAGATCAAAGCAGAGACAGATAAATTAAAGGAAAAAATAGAAAAATTAACCAGGAAAAAAGCGGAGTCCACCGTAAAATTAAATGCGGCTGTCCAGACATTGACACAGCTTCAGGGGCAGTTAAGCGATGCCAAATTCCAGCAGGGAATTCTGCAGCAGAGTTATGATGAAGCAAGCGGATTAGGGGATGCGGCTAAGATTGAGACTGCAAGCCAGGCATTAAAAGCCCAGATGGCAGTGGTTCATGACCTGGAGGACGTAAAAGTCCCTGCCGCACAGGCAAAGGTGAATGAGTTAAGTGAGAAGATTGCCCAGGAATTTGATAATCCCATAGCGGAATATCAGGCGCAGATTGAGAAATTGTCAACGCCTGAGAGCAGTACCGGAGCAGGAACTCAGGGAGGAACCGGAGGAGCAGACCTGTCCGGAACAGGCGCTAACCAGACTGCGGCAGATACCACAGATCTTCAGATGGAACTGCAGGATGCCCAGTCGACACTGGCTGAATTACAGTCTGATCTGGCATCCAAGAAAGCCATTGCACAAGCAGACGGTACAACGTTATCTGCAGAATCAAAAGCCCAGATGGAAGTAAATAATAACCTCCAGGAACTGGAGAGTAAAACTTTAGAAGAGTTAATCACAAAGGGAAAGCAAGGTATTACTGCTGAATTCTCTGGGGTTATCTCCGACAGTAAAGTAGCTCAGGGAGGTATGGTTACCCAGGGCGGCGAAATGTTTACCCTTCAGAGTACCCAGGATGTGGATGTGAATATCTCACTTTCCAAATATGATTTTGAAAAAATCCAAAAGGGACAAAAAGCAACGGTTAAAATTGGAGCTAAAGAATACAAAGGCACCGTAAATAAGATCAGCCATATTGCGATTCCAAATGAAAAAGGAACTCCGGTTATCAGCGCATCGGTATCGATTGACAATCCGGATGAAGATATTTTCCTGGGGGTGGAAGCAAAGGTTTCCATTCAGGCGGCAGAAGCAAAACAGGTACCGGTTGTTCCAGTTGAGGTGGTCAATACCGGTAACGATGGTTCTTTCTGCTATATAGTAAAAGATGGTGTGGTAGCGAAACAGATTGTAGAGACGGGTGTCTCTTCAGACAGTTATATAGAAATTAAATCAGGATTGGAACCTGGTGACCAGGTGATACCGGACATTGGAATGTATCAGGAAGGTAGCCCGGTTGTGCCAATGGATGAAAACAGTATGAATGCAGGTACAGGTGCCGATGGTTCAGAAGGCGGAGCGGCTCAGGCAGAATCATAAAAAGCAGATATATGCAAAGTCTGAAAGAAAATCGCTTTCAAACTACTAAATAAGGAATAGCACAAGGCAGCTTGCGCTATTCCTGGGTATAAAAATGAAAGGGGCACAGATATGGGTAGTTTGCTCGAATATTTTAAAATGGCAATAAAAAGTATTGTTGCAAATAAAGGCCGTTCTTTCCTGACCATGCTGGGCATCATTATTGGTATTGCTTCTGTAATTGCGATTATGTCAGTGGGTGCCGGAACTACGCAGTCTATGACGGCGGAAGCAAATGATATGGGAGGCGGACAGATCTATGTATCCTGCAGCGAAGACGCAGTAAACGCCAATCAGATGATCACAGCGGCTGATATGGAAGCCATCAGTTCCAAAGTAAATGGTGTGGAAGGCATAACGCCGGCATCCGGAAGCAGTGGGACTACGGTAACCGGAAAAGGCGAATTCCAGCTTAGTCTGAGTGCAGGAACACAGGCACTGCAGAGAATGAACAACTTTACAATTAAAAAAGGAAAATATTTTACAGATGCGGATGTACAGGAAGGCAGAAATGTCTGCGTTCTTACGGATACAGATGCCAAGCGGCTTTTTGGGTCTGATGATGTAGTTGGGATGGATATTGATGTAACCATGGATGGCATGACTTTTGCTTACCGTATCGTGGGAGTTACCAGTGCAAAAGACAATACGGCTTTTGTCAGCTATAGCTACGAAGGGCAGCCGGTTACCCTTGATATCCCGTACACTTCATTGACAAATTATGGATATGATCCGGAGCCTTTTTACAGCATATATGTATTTGCTGACAAAACAATGGATGCAAAGCAGATTACAAATTCTGTAATTCATGTACTGGAATCCAGGCATCAGAGTGCGGGAGAAGATTTTTACCGGGTTCAGAGTTTCCAGGATGTGCTTCAGAGTATTAACAGTATGATGGGCATGGTAACCGCATTTATTTCATTTGTAGCAGCGATTTCGTTGCTGGTTGGCGGAATCGGCGTTATGAATATCATGCTGGTATCCGTTACCGAACGTACAAGAGAAATCGGTATCCGAAAGTCACTTGGTGCAAAGACCTCCTCCATCATGGTTCAGTTTCTGGCTGAGTCCGCAATTATCACGGCACTTGGCGGTGTGATTGGTATCATTCTAGGTGTGATAGCCGCTATAGGTATCTGTAGCATTATGAGCGTATCGCTGGGAAGTGCTATCAGCCCTGGTATTAATGCAGGAACCATACTTGGAGCAACATTTTTCTCCTGTGCAGTGGGTATTTTCTTCGGTATCTATCCTGCAAGAAAAGCAGCGAAACTCAGCCCGATCGAGGCATTGAGAAGAAATTGATAAGTGTGCAATAGAAATGAATTAAAATAACACAGTTATAATATATATCGCAAAGCAAAAGAACTGATAGCTGATCGTTCTTTTGCTTTTTTTTATATTCGTCTTATGGGTGATTAAAACAATTATAAAACATATTTTAGGAATGCATAGAAGTGCTGAACTATTTTGATTGAACAAAAATTCAAAACACTAGTACTACAGCGAACGTTTTGTAATGTTCTATTAAATGCATTATATTGGGGTTTAGCTGAGTAGATATGCTTTGTGTAATATAGGTAGTGTGCGAAAAGATGGGGGTGGGAAACTGATATGGACTCCGTCAGCTTGCCGCAGAACTTGTATTTTCTAACCTTTGCGGGCCGCCAAAAAGGGCTCTGGGAAGGTTAGAAAATGCCAGTTCTGCGGTAAGCCTTCCAAATCAATGTCCTGGCTCGCCCCCTTCTCTTTCTGTACACTACCTATCATCTACAAAGCGTCTTTTTTACAGCCACCCCCCAATATTTCCAATCAAAATTTCTTGACAAACCACCACCTAAATGCTATGATAAAAGAAATTACACTCGAGTGCAAAAAAAGGAGATGTGAGTTGTGTGTATGAGAAACCGATAACATTAAAAGATGTAGCAGAAAAATCAAAATTTTCCCTTCGTACTGTTAAAAAAGTTTTATCTGGTGATGAGACGGTGAGGCCGGATACGAAGGAGCATATTTTACTGGTAGCAAAGGAGCTGGGATATCGCAAGAACCGGATGGCAAGTGTTCTGGCTACTAATAAAGTGCATAATATTGCCATTGTGATCGGCGATTTTAAGTATTTTTTTCCAGAGGCGAAAGCCGGATTTGGGAAGTGTTACCGGGAATACCGGGAGCTGAAGATTGGCATAGAATTTTTTACCCCTGAGAATGAATCCGTGATGGCGTCCAGAGAACTGCTGCAGTCGCTGCTGGAAAATGATAAGATCGACGCAGTAATTATGCATGCCTGCAGTATGAGCGGGCTGAACAGGGAGATCAATGCCCTGGTTAAAGCGGGAAAGCCGGTATTTACTTTCGGAGCGGATGCCCCCTCCAGTGACCGTATCTGCTATGTAGGACCCAAGGCTTATGAATCGGGCAGGATAGCAGCCCAGATTATGGTAAATTATATTGGGAAAAAGGGAAATGTTTTTATTGTAAACCAAAGCATAGAAGAGATGCAGACAGTGGAACGTAACCGGGGATTTATGGATTTTATTATGGAATACTGCCCCGATGTAAAAGTACAGCAGATTACGGTTCAGAAAAACGAGAAAGAGTATTACGACAAGGTACGCAGGCTGATTGAGACCCAGCAGGTATCCGGGATTCTGGGAGCGGATGCAGATTGCTATATTGTTGGGGAGGTTCTGAGGGATCTAAAGAACCGGGAGATTACGGCTATGGGGTTTGATTTGTCAGATGATACGGAACAGCTTTTAAAGGAAGATTATTTCAAAGTGGTACTTAGTCAGAATCCGGACAAACAGGCTTATAAAGTCTTACAAAAAATGTGTGACTATATTTCTTATGGGGTAAAGGTTAAGAAAAATATCTATACAGACGTATCAATTATTACCAGTGAGTGTTTGCGGTACAGAGAAGAGTAACAAAGGATTTCCTGTTACTCTTTCCTTTAACAAACAATGTGCACTCGAGTGCACTGGAAAGGTGGAAAGATGTATCAGTCAGTAGAAAGCTATCGGAACCAGCGAAATTATAACTGCAGGATCCGGGAAGTGGTGTATCAGGGAGTCAGGCAGGTTAATCTGGAGAATGAATATCTGCACATAGGGGTTTTGGCGGGAAAAGGCAGTGATATTTTTGAATTTGTTTACAAACCCATGGATCTGGATTTTATGTGGCATTCTTTTCATGGGGTGAAGAATCCTCAGACTTACGTAACGACAAAGAACAGCAGGTATGGAAAATTTTTAGATTTGTACGAAGGCGGGTGGCAGGAGTTATTTCCCAACTACGGTGCGGCTGGCAGCTATATGAATGCGGAGCTTGGAATTCACGGCGAGGTCTGTGTGGCTCAGTGGGATTATCAGATTGATAAAGATACCGAAGAAGAGATAACGGTGAAGTTTGCGATCCGTACTGCCAAGACACCCTTTTATCTGGAAAAGTGGATGACACTGAAAAGCGGAGACCCAACCCTTTATATACATGAGCGGGTGACTAATGAAGGCGCGGTACCCCTGCAGTTTATGTGGGGACATCATCCGGCTTTGGGGGTACCATTTCTGGATGGGAGCTGCGAAATTATATTAAATGGAGACTGTAAGGTTCATACTTTAAACATACAGAGTGCTTTGCCGGCAAACAGGCAGATGGAATGGCCGTTTGTAAAGGACGTGGAGGGAAATGAACTGGACTTGTCCAGAGTGCGGCATCCGGGAGAGAAGAAATACCTGGAATATGGCATTTCAGGAATCACAGACAGCAGGTATTGTGTCTGGAACCACAGGCTGAGCGTTGGTTTTGAAATGGAGTGGGAAAAAGATACTTTTCCTTATCTCTGGATCTGGGAGCCAAATTGTGCGGCACAGGGCTATCCTTGGTATGGGAGAAATTATACATTAGGCTGTGAACCCTGGTCCATACTGGCTGAGGGCATTGAGGAAGTGGAAAGAGAAGATACCGGAATTAAAATAGGAGCAGGGATGAGTATTGAAACGGCACTGAAAGCTTCTGTGTGTCTGGAATATCCTTCGGCACAAACCACCCGCCAACCTTGACACGGAAATGTCAGAAAATAATTAAAAGTGACATTATAAAAAAGTCTGATGAAAAGAGGTGGGCAGTATGTATGTGATTGGATTGGATGTGGGTACCACAGGGACGAAGGCCCTGCTGATGGATGAAACAGGAAAACTAAGGGGAAGAGGATATCAGGGATACAGGACGATTCCTGGAAAGGGAGGCATGGTAGAACAACGGGCGGAGGACTGGTGGGAAGCTGCAGTCTATGCAATTCGTAAAGCTTGTGAGGGGTATGAAAAATCTGAAATCCAGGCAATGTCACTTTCGACACAGGGAGCCAGTTCCCTGCTGGTAGATGCTGATTTTAAAACAATTGGAAATGCAGTTACCTGGATGGATAAGAGAGCCTCACAGGAGGAGGCGGAACTGGAGAAAAAGGCAGGAGACGGATATTATTATTCAAAAACGGGATGGGAATTAAGCGCCAGCCTGGATGCCTGCAAGCTGCTTTGGCTGAAAAAGAACCGCAGGAAGGACCTGGACAGGGCGGTAAAATTTATCTCCACCCTGGAATACATGAATTACTGTCTGACCGGTAATGCAGTAATCGATCCTACAAATGCTGCAATCCGCCAGCTGATGGATATACAGACCTGGCAGTGGGATGAAAAAATATTGGGAGATATCGGAATTTCAGGAGAACTTCTGCCCGAAATAAAAAGAACGGGGGAGTATCTGGGAACTTTGACAGAAAATGCGGCTGAAACATTGGGACTGACTAAAAAAGTAAAAGTATTTAACGGAGCCCATGACCAATATTGCTGTGCACTGGGGTCAGGCAGTATCAATAACGGAGATCTGCTGCTTGGAACAGGCACTGCCTGGGCGGTAATGAGCATAACGGATCATCCGATGCTGACAAAATCCAGAATCTCACCGGCAAGACATGTGGTGCCGGGGCTGTGGGGGGCGTTATCTTCTGTCAGTGGTGGAGGCATTGTTCTGGACTGGTGGAAAGACCGGATGGCGGGGCTTACATATGAAGCGCTAAATGAAGGTGTTAACCGTAAGATTGGACGAGAAGAAACGTTAATGTTTTTCCCTTATCTGACTGGTGCTGGCTGCCCTGTTTGGGATCTTGGGGCAAAAGGGACGCTGACGGGACTGGAATTAAGGCATGACCGGGTGGATGTGGCAGTGGCTGTGATGGAAGGAATCGTTTTTCATACAGCTATGCTTCTGGATGATTACCGTGAAAACGGAGCGCAGATCAACAGCCTGAGAGTTATGGGAGGTGCGTTAAACAGCAGGGGGTGGATTCTTATGCTTCAGGCTGTGCTGGATTGTGAAGTCATCCGGGTAACCCAGACAGATGCGGCATGCGTGGGAGCCGCTATGATAGCAGCGGTGGAAAGCGGCTTATATAAAGATTATGTACTGGCGGTAAAATCTATGGTTTCTTATGAGAGGATGGAGGATGTATCCGCGGAGTTAAAGGAATTTTACCAACAAAAATACAAATCTTACAAAAAAAACTGGGAAATCATCCGGGAAATCTATGATTATTCCGGGAAGAAAGGAGCAGCAGTATGATCAATCAATGGTTTCATAAAACAGAGCTGGATGCTGCATTTTATAAAGAGTATCTGGCGGACAGACTTCCCCATAAAATAACAGATGTGCATGTACATATGAATCTGGAAGAACATGTAAAAGGTGTGAGCCGGGAGCGGATTGCAATGGATTGGGCTTTGGAATGCGGGCTTCAGATGGATTATGAAGCGGCACAGTATTATTACCGGACTATATTTCCGGACAGGCAGATTTCTTTAACGGCATTCCCGTTTCCCCTTGCCGAGGTGGATATACCAGGAAACAATGCATATTTGTCAATGCTTGCCAAAGAAGGAAAAGTGGATGCTCTTATGAGTGTCAGACCAGAGTGGACAGCGCAGTATTGCGAAGATCTGCTTGTGCATAATCCGTATTTGGGATTTAAGCCCTACCCCTATCTGGCATCTGCCATAAAAGGAGCAGATATCAGTATCTATGATTTTATGCCGGAGAGCCAGCTAGGCGTACTGGACAGGCACAAGAAGGCACTAATGCTGCATCTGCCCCGGAAGGGAAGGCTGCCGGATCCGGATAATATACGTGAACTGCGGGAAATCAGACAGAAATTCCCGGACATAAATATCATTCTTGCACATTTTGGGAGGAGCTTTACTGCGGATATTTTCAGCAAAGGGATCAGTGCATTGGGAGAAGATCTGAAAGGGTTTTATTTTGATACGGCGGCGGTGGTAAATCCACAGGTACATCAGATGGCTATGGAGCGGCTGGACAGCAGGCAGATCTTATTTGGTACGGATTTTCCAATTATGACCTGGCATGGCATGCGGGAGTGGCACACGGATACGCCAACTAATTTCTGCAGAGAAGATTTTGGATGGAACAGGCATGAAAAGGGAGCAGAGGCAGAAGCGGGATTTACATTTATTGCCTATGTACAGCTTAAAAATATGCTGGATGCCATCGGAAATGATTCTATACGAAAAGAACAGATTTTTAATAAAAATGCATGGGAGGCATTTCGAAAAGGAGGGGAATAAATTCTACAGGAAAAAAAGATTTGAAAATTGGGGAAAGGTATTATTTAAAAAAAGGAGGATATAAAAAATGGGTGTTACAGAAACGAATGATGGAAGTGCAAAGCCAAAAGGAGGAAATACAGAGCCAAAAGGAGGAAGTACAAAGCTAAAAAAAGGAAATACAGAGCCAAAAGAAGGAAGTGCAAAATCAAAAGAAGGAAGTACAAAATCAAAGGAAGTAATGGAGAAAGGACAGGATGCCTGGGGCGGACGGAAGAATACGCTGTGGAAAATACTGGAGATGAGGGAACTTTCCATTGCAATTATATTGGCAATTATGGTGATTTTCCTGATGATCAGTACCAGCACTTTTGCAACCAGCGCCAACATCAGAGTTCTGATCCAGGGAATGAGTGTAGACATGATGATCGCTATTCCAATGGCGATATCCCTCATTGCCGGTAATATTGATTTTTCTGTAGGATCAACGCTGTGCCTGTCAAGCTACATTGGATGTATGGCTATGGGAGCGGGTGCTCCTGCCTGGCTGGGCATCCTGGTGGGGCTGCTGGCTGGAGCAGTATTGGGAGCTGTCAATGGGGTGATTATTAATCAGTTTAAGATTACGCCCCTGATCGCAACCCTTGGAACCTGGATGGCATATCAGGGAATTGCCCTGGTACTTGCAGGAGGGAATACCGTATCCAATCTTCCGGCGGCATTTAAAAGCTTTGGCAGAATGGAAGCAGGGGGAGTTCCGTTCACCATCATCTACATGGTGATAATTATTGTGGCAGGTATTTTCGTATTAAAATACGTGAATTTTTTCCATGAAGCTTACTTTATCGGCAGCAATAAGAATTCCGCCCTGCTGGCGGGGATTAATACCAAAAAGTTTATTTATATCAGCTATGCGCTGACGGGAGCGGTTGCGGCATTTGCTGGTATGACACTGGCGGCCAGGCTGGGAAGCGTATCACAGAACTCCGGAACGGGGCTGGGATTTAGAAATGTGGGTGCACTGCTTAACACACTCTA
>UQCR01000156.1 GCA_900539655.1 uncultured Robinsoniella sp. | reverse complement strand
ACTAAGCGGGCACTGAGCTGCGAAATGCATCAGGATTTCGGAGCGAATGCCCGCGTGCCGCCAAAAAGGGCTCCGGGAAGGTTAGAAAATGCCAGTTCTGCGGTAAGCCTTCCAAACCAATGTCCTGGTCCGCCCCCTTCTCTTTCCGTACACTACCTATTATTTACAAAGCGTCTTTACTCAGCTAAACCCCAATTTAAAATAGGCTTTAACAATACAGAATCTTCTATTGACAATCTAATTAGACAAATGTATAATGCAGATAAGACAATTGTCTAATTAGAAAGAAGGTGTAATTATTAATACAAAAAAATTAAAAGTTTTTGCAGTTATCGCTATGCTCACCGATCATTTAATCTGTCAGTACTATGGTCCCGATTTTTTCTGCGTCAGGGATGTAATAAGAGAAAACCTATTGGGTTTTTTTCATAACTATCCGGCGATAGAAGGATTTGCGGATGGATGCATCTGGGCGCTTGCTTATTCAGTGGGAATAATCGGCAGAATGGCGGCAGTCCTGTTTTTCTTTCTTCTGGCAAATGGGTTTCAACACACCAGGGATGTCAGAAGATATATCGGAAGACTGCTGGCGTTTGGAGTACTTGCGCAAATTCCCTATACGTTATTCGATGAAGGACATCTGATACCGATTACCGAAATGCGGTTTAACATTATGTTTACCATGGCAATTGCGTTATTCGCGCTGTGGTGCAGCAGGCGGCTTAAATCCAGGCCGGTGGTTGCGGTTCTGGTGGTGCTGTTTCTCACTTGGGTAACGGTAAAACTGGACTTAGAATATTCTTATCAGTGTGTTGCCTATGTGTTTTTCTTCTACTACAGCAGGAACATGGGAATTGCAAAAAGGGGAATTCTGGGGGTACTCTTAGCGACAGGCCTGCAGCTCTGGCGTTTCCACGGCTTGCTTTTAGATTATGATATCCGTATGTACACTATCATCGGTATGTACATAGCAGGTCATTGTCTTGCAGTTTTGTTGACTTTAAAGTACAATGGAGAAAAAGGAAAACAATCCAAAGCATTTCAATATTTCTTTTATGCATTCTATCCCGGCCATCTGCTGGTTCTGGGTGTGATACAGTTGATGCTTTATCGAATTGGTTAGGAGGCTATAGTCATGAAAAAATTGCCGGATGCGGAATTTGCAGTTATGAAACAGGTATGGGAATGTGAACAGCCGGTTACGGCGCCCATGCTGATGGAAAGAATGGGTGACAAAGGATGGAAAGCGCAGACGCTGATCAGCCTGTTAATCCGGCTGTCGGAACGGGGATTTCTGGAAAGTGAGAAAAGGGGCAGGGAGCGGATTTACTGGACCCGGATTCAAAGAGATGAATATTTAGCATTTGAGACACAGAATTTTGTGGAAACCCATCACAGTAATTCTATCAGCAGCCTGATGGCTTCTCTGTATGATGGGGGAAAGTTGGACGATAACAGTATCGGGGAACTGGAAAAATGGCTGGCTGAACTGGAAAAGAGGTGAAAATAAACGGATATGACAGACTATTTGCTATCACTTATGATTTCTTCTGTTCTGATGACTGCTGCAGCAGGAATTTTATTGGCATTAATTCGTAAAGGCCTGCTTCAGAGGATTGCACCTGCAGGGCGGGCTGTTTTATGGCTGATAATAATAGCCGGATTATTATTTCCAATGAAGCCTGCTGTATTTACTCCATTGGTAGAAGTAAAAGCGCCGGATTTATTACAGAGCTCATCCGTGCTTTTGGCTAAAGGAAATCCGGTTAAAGACCAGGAGTCAAAAGAAGCAGGATATCGTTCTTCAGGAGATATGGCGCCTGCTAATGTTAACCTGGATGAGGGACAGCTGTGGCTTTTTGGAATTTTCCTGATCTGGTTAACAGGGGTGTTGGTTGTGGCTGCCTGTGGCATTCGTAAATTCGTTGTTTTTCAAAGCATGAAACGAAGGTGGTGTCAGGAGATAAATGCCCCCTGGCTGGATAAATGCCTGGAAGCAGCGGGGCATCCCCTTGGGATTAAAAAACACAGGAAGATTTACCTTTGTCCTTTTGTAGATACTGCTTTGCTTACAGGCATTATCCATCCGGTGATTCTGATCCCGGAAAAGCATTACAGTGAACTGGAGACAATCTTGATATTACGCCATGAACTGGCGCATTATGTAAGGCGTGATCTATGGGGCAGGACAATAGCAGCCCTGGTATCCGCCATTTACTGGTTCAATCCTGCAGTTCGGTGGATATGCAGGGAATATACCCATCAATGCGAGCTTGCATGTGATACGCTGGTGTTAAAACAGGCAGACAAAAGCCTGCGGTTACAATATGCATCGATTCTTATTGGAGCGGCGCGGGCGCCAGTTAAAAGATATCCGGTATCGGTAGGCTTTCGCCTGTCAGACAATCTGATTCATTTGAAGGAACGTATCCGTGAGACCACAGAACATCTTCCTAAGAAGAAAGGTCTGCTTCCGGTTGCTATTTTATGCGGTCTGGTATTTGTTCCGGATCTGTTATGGCACTGGCACAGGACAAAAGTGGATCAGATATTTATCCTTACCAATCTATATCGGGAGGTATTGCAACCGTTACGGACGCCATAAATGGTGTGCAGCAAGAAGTGTATCCGGATACGGTTTCGGATCTGGTAAAAGTACCAGAGGGGTATAAAGAGGTAAAAGCTGATGTAGCTGATGATGAGATAAGCTACCGTCTGGTTGCATCCCTGTATGAACGGGAAGGAATGGATTTACGGAAGGAAAAAATGGCAATCCGAATGAACAACATGGATCTGGCGCTGATTGATCCCGGTGAGAAAATACCGGTCAGCCCGATGACAGGAGGAGCGCCGCCCTGGCTTGTGAAGGCTTATGTAACAGCAGGGGATATCTGGGATCTTATTAAGGAAGGAACTGATATGTCTGAACTCAGGCAGAAGATCAGTGATGCGCTGATAGAAACCGTGAGTACCGGCTATGACAGTAAAGAGTCCTTTACAAAAGCGGCTTCAGAAAATATTACCCGGGCAATAGGAATTATGGGAGATTTTGTAGAAATAGATGTTATTGACCAGGAAAAATAGAAAAGGCGTTAAATTTGTACAAATTTTCAGTAAAAATACTAGACAAAAACCTCATTTAGAACTAATATATTCATATAGAATAAATAGGTGAATTTGAGGAGGATAATAAGATGGCAAGAGGACAAAAAAAATCAATTGATGAACAAATTGAAATTCTGGATGGACAGATCGAAAAGGCACAGGCAAAATTGGATGATTTATTGAGTAAAAGAGAAGAACTGGAAGGAAAAAAGAGAGAAGAAGCTTTGGGTTATCTCTATGATATGATCCAGGAAAGCGGAAAATCTATCGAAGACATCATGTTGATGATCACGGATTAGTGCCTGTTTAAATTGTTATCTGACATCTGTGATACGCAATTTAAGGAAATTAAATATACTTACGAAAAGTGAGGCAGTGCTTTGTACAGGCACTGCCTTATTTTCATTTGTAGTATCCATAATCGTGGGCTGCCTGATACATGGCAATGATATTTTCTACAGGAGTGTTATCCTGAATGGCATGTGTTGGTGCAAAATGATAACCTCTGCATTCCATCATGATTTCCAGTGTTTCTTTACAGACATTGGTAACATCCTCACAGGAGCCATAGGCAAGAGGACCGGCGGTAGAGATACATCCTCTGAAATTAAGCCTGCCTCCAAAATGTTCCTTTAAATATTCCGGTGACATATGGACGGCTTCCGGCTGTAAAGTGTCAACCCCTTTGATCCCAATTTCAATAAAATCTTCATATGCCCAGCTGGATGATCCGCAGGTATGAATCAGGGAAGGGATGTGGTAGGAGTCAGCCAGCTCCGCAAACTGCCTGTGGATTGGTTTTAATACTTCCCGGTAAAGATCCAGGCTGATCATGGGACCAATCTGTGTGCCCAGATCCTCACCCATCCAGAGAAAATCAATCTGACCTTTGCATGCATGAAGCAGGCGGTCCAGCATTTTCAACTGAAAATCAGCTCGTCGAAAGATCAGTGACATGGCGGCTTCATCTTGCTCCAGCAGATGGCAGAGGATATCTTCCACACCCATAATACGTCCATTGGAATTAATGATATCAGGCATACCGGCATGTCCTGTAAACAGCGCAAATTGATTCCCGTAAGACCTTGCCAGATCGCTTGCTGCTTCATAATCAAAACAGTCCGGGTCCGGTACCGGAAAATTCTCAAACGCTTCATCGCAGGCATCCTTTAATGGAAAATCGCAAAAATCCCAATAACCGCCGGTATCATGCGCCACCCAGCGCATAATGCTTCCCTCAAGCTGATCCACCCTTCTATTGTCCGGGACTGGAAATAATTCTGGTCCTGTATACGCAGCCTGGATGGGACGGTAATCTACGCCCAGTATCTGCAGGAGGGTTTCGTCAGAGCATCCGGCAATACCCAGAGATTTTTTCAGTCTTTCATGAACTGCCGGATTGGCATCATAACCAATGGTAACCCGGTCAGTTTTTTCATATAGAAAGGTACGCTTTACTCTTTCTTTTCCAGACATAGATTCAATTCCCTTTTGAATTTTATACATAAGCACACTCCTTTGTATTTCTTTTTCTAAAGTTATGATATAATAGAATCGAATCAGATACAATGCAGTAAAAGTCCAGAAAATAAAAGAAATGACTCATTTTTAAATGGAGGGCAGAATGGATGAAACTGAAAATGAATGTAATTAACCTATACCAGTGCGACAGTGGGTTTGAAACTGCAAAAAGGGTGTTTGACTATCACTATATGCTGTATGTTCACAGAGGCAGAGGGCGGTATATGATAGATAATAAAACCTATCCTGCAATTATGGGGGATTTATTTTATGTGCCGCCTGGCGTGGGGAATACAATTTTAGCGGATCGGGAAGATCCTTTTTTATTATCCGGTATAGAATTTTTACTCCGGGATCAGTCGGCGGATAACAGATCGGCACTTGAGAGTCTTTCTTACAAGACCAATATTTTGAAAAACAGTTTTTTGACGGATACGATACAGCAAATGGTAAAGGAGTATCAGATCGGACGATTGTATTCCAGCCAAATTTGCAGTGGACTTTTGGGTTCCCTGGTCATGAAACTGCTTCAGACTCAGGTTACAGGAAGCGCGGATCAGGACCAGATAAAAGGACAGATCCTGGATTATATCGTGGAACATATGCAGGAAGGTGTCACCCATCAGGAATTATCACGGATATTTGCCTGCCATAAGAGTACAGTAAACCGTATATTGACCGCATCTACCGGTATGAGCCTTAAAAATTACCTAATCGATTTGCGCCTTAAAAAAGCAGGGGAACTTTTAAAATACAGTAATAAATCCATGAGCGAAATTGCAGAGCTGTGCGGGTACCAGAGCAGCATATTTTTCACCAGGCAATTTAAGCAGAAAATGGGGATAACGCCGCTTCATTATCGTAATAACAGCGGCGGTGCGGTGCAATCGTGATTTCTCTGTGACATATTTAATAAAATAATATAATTTATCTGTATTTATTTGGCAATAAATGGTATAATGTTGATGTGTGAAAATTAAAAATATTGTTATTTGTGACCAATTATCCCAGGAAGAATCAGTTAAAGTGTATACATATGGACGAAAGGCAGTCTGACGGCCATACGCTATAAATATTATATTACGGAGGAAAAAACATGGAATCAAAAAAATTGACCAATGAGGCAGGAGCACCGGTAGCAGAAAATGAAAATTCCATAACAGCGGGAGCAAGAGGTCCGGTAGCAATTCAGGACGTATGGCTGTTGGAAAAGCTGGCACATTTTGATCGTGAAGTAATCCCCGAACGGAGAATGCACGCAAAGGGCTGGGGAGCATACGGCAATCTCAGTGTCACCCATGATATCAGTAAGTGGACGAAGGCTAAAGTATTGCAGCCGGGTGCAAAAACTGATGTATTTATCAGGTTCTCAACTGTTGCAGGTGAACGTGGTGCAGCAGATGCAGAAAGGGATATCAGAGGCGCTGCAATAAAATTTTACACAGAAGAAGGGAACTGGGATCTGGTAGGAAATAATACGCCCACATTCTTCTTGCGGGATGTACATAATTTCCCGGATCTCAATCGTGCGGTAAAGCGGGATCCAAGGACAGGAATGCGTTCTGCACAGAACAACTGGGATTTCTGGACCCTGTTGCCGGAGACTTTCCATCAGCGGACCATCACCATGTCAGACCGGGGAATTCCGGCTACATTCCGCCATATGGATCTGTTTGGCGAGCACACTTTCAGTTTTTACAATGATAAAAATGAGAGGGTCTGGTGCAAGTTCCATTTTAAAACACAGCAGGGTATTCAAAATCTGACAGATGAAGAGGCGGAGGAAATCATTGCAAAAGACAGAGAAAGCCATGGGCGCGATCTCTTCGAATCCATTGAAAAGGGGGAATATCCCCGCTGGACGATGTATGTACAGATTATGACGGAAGAAGAGGCGAAAAACCATTATGAAAATCCGTTTGACATTACCAAAATCTGGCGTCATAAGGAATTTCCGCTGCATGAAGTCGGTGTTTTGGAATTGAACCGGAATCCGGAAAATTATTTTGCAGAAGTAGAGCAGGCTGCATTTACACCGGCGCATGTGGTTCCGGGAATCGGATTCTCACCGGATAAATTCCTTCAGGGAAGACTGTTTGTATATGGTGATGCCCAGCGTTACCGTTTGGGAGTCAATTACAATCATATACCGGTTAACCGTCCGAAGACGGAAGTACATGATTATCACAGAGACGGGTTTATGCGTACAGACGGCAATTATGGAGGAGCACCTGCGTACAGCCCCAACAGCCAGGGTGAATGGGCGGCACAGCCGGAGGTTATGGAACCGCCCTTAGACCTGTCAGGAGCCTTGTATGCATATGACCCCAAGGATGATCCCACAGATGACTGTTTCCGTGCAGGAGGTGATTTGTGGCGTGTATTAACAGAAGATAAACGGGATTTGCTCATTGGTAATACTGCAAGAAATATCCAGTCGGTTACGGAGAATGTTAAATACCGACATGCAGTACACTGCTATCTGGCGGATGAAGAATATGGGCGCCGGATCACGGAGGCTATGGGACTGGAGCTGAATCGGGTTGAAGAGCTGTCTAAGCTGTCCCATGCAGAATTGATACAGGCTACACTGAAATGAACCGGATCAGAAATGTGAGAAACATATTTCGTGCCTTACAGCAGATAACATAATAGTTAACAAGGGGTCAGGTATCCGAAGGAAGACGGATATCTGACCCTTTTCAGTTTCATACAGGAATCATCTAAAATGTGGCTTGTGTCCTGTATGGATGTAAAAGACTCTATACAGGTATGGCTTTCCAGAACAATTTCAAGGCTTTTGGCAAATAGTATATGGTCATCTATTAACAAAATTTTCATAAGAATGTTCTCCTTTCATAGGCATGGTTATATGAACCGATATGCCCCGGGGAGTATTATCCTGAATCTTCATTTCACCGGACAGGGACAACGTCTGTTCCTGAATGGAAGAAATCCCTTTGTGATCAGATGTTGGGGAAAGTAAAATGGTATCCGCACAAGACGTTCCGTTATCACTGACGCACAGCTGAATCGTGCCTTTCTCCTGAGACAGCGTTACCCACATATAGTTTCCTTTGGAATGTTTATAGACATTGGTTGCAAGTTCTTTTATAAAACGATATATAATCAGGTGGTAAGGCTCCACCAAAAACAAATCATCCGGGCATGAAAAGGTGGTAATAATAGTGCGGTAGGGAAAAGATCTGCCTGTTTCTTCGATCAGATTTTGATAATTTTCCTTCAAAGTCAATGACTTAACAATCACCGGATGATAATCCCGCATTTGTTTTCGAATATTGCCGTTTAATTCATCAAGGGTACTTAAAATCAGCTTTTGTACCTTGGGATCTTCCGATTTACTCATCAGGTTTTTAAGCGATAAGACATCCTGCAGAATTTCATCGTGAAGATAGTTGGAGAAATCCGCTTTTAACTGCTCTTCCCGGCGAATCTGCTCCAGGACCTTATTATATGAACCGGAAAGGAGGAAAGAAAACTTCTGCCTGCGGAAATTCTGCTCCAGCATAATATTGCACAGAAATACCAGCCAGATGAACAGATTAATTATAAGGAAATATCCCCGGAAACTGAATTTTAATAAATAGGAAATCAAAATAACAGCAACAGCAAAAAACAGGAACATAACCCAAGCCTGCTTTTTATGAAATACAGATGATAAGGGCGTACTTCTGGACTTTTTAAACGATATGGCATGAATGTTAAAAAAGAAAATCAGGACAATTAGGTAAACACCAAAATTTTCAAGATGTCCGGGCACCCTGGACATCAAAATACAGTATAGCGCAAATCCCCCAAAAATCAGGAAAAAAGAGGTTAATATGTATTTACGCTCATTTTTCCAGACATACCCCATCCTTTTGTGGTGACGGATTAAAATCAGGAAAAAGCAGAAAACTGTGACGAGAAACTGGATTCCATACATACAGGCGAATACTCTGGGCGAGATAAAAAGTCCGGCAATGGAGCCGATACATGCCAGAATCATCAATATCCCGGTGAACCGTTGAAATTGGTAACCGGTATCCTGAAAGAAAAATACCAGAGTGAATCTGGCGGAAGCGCAGAGTATCACAGGACCCAATGCACTCAGTGCCAATGAGCCGATACGGGAAGTATCCAGCGTAAATACAATATACCAGCAGTTGAGAGCAAGCAGCCCGCAGAACAGATTCAGTATCTTGTTATTTTTCAGATTACAGGTAATAATGTAGGAGATATCAAGCAGAATCAGGGTTGAAATCAGATATGGAACAAACCCCGTGGTGTCTGATAATCTGCCAGGACCGGTAATGTATGCGATATATAACATGGTAATCAGGTGGTTTGCCAAAAACAGCAATTTGATTTTTCTTGGTTTCATTTTTATCCCCCTGCATACCGCAGTCAAGTCTGCGGTACTGCACCAATAAAAAGTTTGAAACGCTTTTTGTTTCAAACTTCCTATCTCCATTTTTATTTTCAGCCGTCCAGAGTAACCCGGAATTACTTAAATTCCATAAGTCTTAAAGTCACGGTTTATAGCTGCCTCTGGGATGCATGATGCGCAGAACTGCTAAAGATAATCCGATAGCAGGCTCTTTTCGTGATCATATAGTAAATCAGGTATATAACAGCAGTCAACCCCACGGAAACGGCATCCGGAAAATACTGTATCAGGGAATTCCCCAATAAGTTCTGCATCAATCCACGTTTATAAACGAGCAAAGCAAATAAACTATCTGTTAATCCAATTATAAAAGGGATACCATAAAAAGTGAACACTTGATTTCTGATAATTATCTTAATTTTTTTTCCACTATACCCCATTTTCATTAAAATGTCAAAATCTTCCCTGGAATCGGTTATGGCTGAGACATTATTAAAGTACAAAATGCTTCCTGTAGCAATGAAAAATAGAACTACCAGAAATCCGATCAAAAGAAAAGTGGAACTGTTCAGTGTAAGCAATGTATTTATTCGCTGGGAATTGCTCTGGAGGTAAGGGCTGTTATGGGATTTAGTACCACTATGGTATCTAATGTAATTCATGGGAAAACGGAAAAGGTATCAGAGCAGAACATCAGGGTACTGCTTATAAAACAGTACCCTGGATTTTTAACTTTCCGCTACCTCTTTTACTTTCGTCCATACCCTTGTTTTAGCCGATTCTAAAATGGCATCCGAGATCAGCTCAATGGCGTAGCCATCCCGGAAATTAGGGCTGACTTCCTGATCCTGCATGATGGCTTTGCAAAAATCGTAGCATTCTATAATCTTTGTTTCCGTATAGCCAATGCCAAGTGCCGGTATCGGCCAGAGTCCTTCCCCGTAAGGATGGCTGGGACCTGTATAAACGGTGCGAAATCCCCGCCTGTCATCCCCGTCTTTGGCGAAGCATACCTGAAGTTCATCCCTTCGTTCGTAATTAAAGCAGATAGAGCCCTCTGTGCCATGTATTTCAAACGTAATATAATTATTTCTTCCCCAGGCATTTCTGGTTGCCTCGATCGTACCAAAAGCGCCGTTTGCACATTCAATCATAAAGCAGCATTGGTCATCTACGTCTACCGCCTGACGAATGCTGTCTGCGCCTCCTTTTGTATTGCCGAGGCTGTCAGACAGACCGGATTGTATGGGACGGTTTGGGACGTAAGTGGCAGTCCTGGCATTCACACTGGTAAATTCTCCAACTAGAAACCGAAGCATATCTACTACATGAGTTCCGATATCACCTAAGGCGCCGCTGCCGCAGATATCTTTTTGAAAGCGCCAGGAAAGAGGGGAATCAGGATCGGCTGACCAGTCCTGCAGGTAGGTGCCCCGGAAGTCCAGAATTTTACCGATTGCCCCTTCCTCTATGTATTTTTTAGCAAGCTGCACGGCTGGAGTCCTGCGGTAATTAAAGGCAACCATAGTTTTAATGTGGTTTTCTTTTGCGGCAAGATACATTTCTCTTGCCTGGCTGGTGGTCAGCGACAGGGGTTTTTCGCAGAGAATATGTTTTCCGGATTTGGCAGCAGCAATTGCAATTTCAGCATGTATATTGTTGGGTGTACAGATATCAACCACATCGATATCCGGGTCATTGATAATATCGTGCCAGTCAGTGGTATAGGATGCAAATGCAAATTTTTCAGCCGCTTCTCTGGCAGCGGACTCACTAATGTCGGCTATTGTTTTCTTGAAGGGGATGGCTGGTGCTGGCCAGAAGAACATAGGCATTCCGGCATAAGCGATAGAGTGGGCTTTTGCCATAAAGCCGGCTCCGATTAATCCGATATTTAAAGTTTTCATGTTTATACCTCCTGAATATCGCAGGTCTGCCTGCGATACTGTCTTAATAAGTAGTTTGAAAGCGCTTTTCTTTTAAACTTCTTTCTCCTTAAATGATAAACTGCCGCATATAGCGGTAGCTAAGTTTCAGGGAATCAGTGATTTTATCCTTTGTTCCTTCAAAAGCCTTGTCTTCAATTTCAATACAGGAACAGCCGTCATAACCGATGTCGGTCAGTGCAGACACATATTTACCCCAGTCAACATCCCCAAGTCCCGGGAGTTTTGGCGACATATATTCCAGTGGGTATGCCATAATTCCCACATCCTTTAATTTATCCGCATATATTTTAATATCTTTATAATGTACATGGAAAATTTTTTCCCGAAATTCATAAAGCGGACGCAGATAATCTATACCCTGCCAGATAAAATGAGAGGGATCGTAGTTAAGTCCGAAATGCCTGCTGGGTATCAGAGAAAATGCTTTTCTCCAGATTGCAGGTGTAGTCATGAGATTCTGTCCTCCCGGCCATTCATCCGGACCAAAAAGCATCGGGCAGTTTTCAATGGCAATTCTGACATCGTATTTTTCAGCCAGTTCTATAATTGGTGTCCATACCTTCTGAAATTCTGTAAGATTTTCTTCTATAGTCTTTGTCTGCATTCTTCCTATAAAAGTTGTAATCATATGTACATCAAGTTTCGGCGCTGTACGAATCATGTTTTTCAAGTGTTCAATGTATTGGTTTCTTTTTTCCAAATCTTCCGTAAGCGTATTGGGATAATAAGCTAAAGCGGAGATTTCTACATTTTTTTCTTTGCAATAAGTTTTGATTTCCTCAATTTTTCTTTCGTTTAGCTGTTCGATATCAATATGGGTTACTCCGGCATAGCGTCTGGATGCTTTCTCAACAGGCCAGCAGGCAACTTCCAGGCATTCATAGCCAATGGATGAAGCAGTGTCTACCACTTCTCTAAAATCTTCCTGATCTAATATAGCGGTTACAAATCCTAATTTCATAGCAGTAATCCTTTCTTTTGAGTGGTGGTTCCTTGGATTCCCTGGCAGGAATCATGTGTTTAGTGACCATACAAAAATATTTGCGCAAATTTGACTGCGTATTCATCATAAACCGAAACATATGCCCTTGTCAATGAAAAAAACCGACTTTAAATATGTTGAAAATGACGAATGAGAAAAATTCAGGAAAAGAAAAAACGTGGAAAAGAATAATAATACACAAAAATGGGGTGGAAAAACCCCTGGTTTTGATATTATATTTGATAGAAATGTACAAAGTGATGATTCGAGAGGAAAAAATAAAGAAAAAATATTGACAATGCACAAAAGATAAGTTAATATAAAACCACAAAACAAATTTGCGCAAATAAATAAAAACTAATAAAAATTCAGCGAAAAAGGAGAGAATTATTATGAAACTAGGATACATGACAAATGCATTTGGTCCACTGACGGGTGATGGAGGCGGCGTTACCAGTATGAAAGACGTTGGTTATGTGACTATGTGCGACGATGAAAATGCTATTTCAAAAATTGCAGCCAAAGGATACCAATACATAGAAATATTTGAGGGTAATATACGGGCTTACAAAGATGACCCGGATAAGTTTCTGGATATCTGCAGGAAATATGGTGTATCTGTTTTGGGGGTGTATGCAGGATGCCACTTCATATATGAGGATGCGCTGGAAGATGAATTGTATAAAATAAAAGAAGTAACATCAATTGCCAGGCAGTTGGGAGCGCGGCACATTGTATTAGGAGGCGGATCCGTACACGGGACAGGTATTCGGGAAGAGGATTTTCCCAGATTGGCAAAAGGAATTGATAAGGCTGCAGAGATTATTGCAGA
>UQCR01000155.1 GCA_900539655.1 uncultured Robinsoniella sp. | reverse complement strand
CCCCAGTAACTACAGGGTTTTATATAAAAAAGAAGGTAGTAAATTTGACACTACCGAGAAATTGCAGGAGGTAGTAGAGATGAAGAGTAAGGAAGATAAACTGTACGGACTGATCCCCCTGCATGTATCGGATATGGTATATCAGTTTGACACACATAACCTTACGTTACAGCCGGCAACGGAACAGAGAGAGAAAAAGATGAAACATACAGCGAGATAGATTTGAAAAATGTGGACAATTGAAAGGGGGTGGTCAAGCCCAATCCAATAAAGAGTTCAAGACATGAAAATTTGATTTGTACCAGTAGCTATTAACTTATTCGGTAACTAATTACACTCAAACAATTGAAAGGAGGTAAGAGGTAATCCCGGGTAAAATGTGTAGCTACACCCTCTAAGAAGGGATTTGGATTATAAATTAATAAATTTTTGTGAGTTTGATAAATATGCAGTAAAAAGTTATTGCGCGATCCACGGGGTTGACGAGAGTGCCAACCTCGGAGACATTACAAAGGTCGATGAAAAAAAGCTACCTTATTTCAACTTTGTCTGCGGTGGAAGCCCGTGCCAGGATTTCAGCTTGAGCGGAAAAATGGCCGGTTCCGTTTGGAAATGCAGGGATTGCGGGCATGAGGTGAATCCGCTGCAGGTACATTGGAGCAAACGGGATTTTTGTGAAAAATGTGGCTCAAAGAATCTGGATAAAACAAGGTCCTCCCTTTTGGTGGAGTGGCTTAGGGTGATCCGGAGTGTAAAGCCAATATTTGGAATCTATGAGAATGTGAAAAATATTGTTCAGGCAAGGTTCCTCAGCACCTTTCGCCTATTTGAGCAGGAATTACAAGAGTATGGCTATAACACCTATTGGAAGGTTTTGAATGCCAAACATTACGGTATACCGCAAAATCGGGAACGTGTTTATCTTGTTCTGATTAAAAAGGAATATGATAATGGGAAATTTATATTTCCGGAGCCAGTGGAAGGCGAAAGGCGGCTGATGGATATCCTTGAAAATGAGGTGGAAGAAAAATATTATCTGTCAGATGATAAGGTGCAAAATCTGATCACAGATTTGGATAAACGGAAAGCACTGTTGTATATGCCGGGAGAGGAGGAACTAAAACACTGGGAATCTAAACTGCATAAGGTTGGGCAGATACAGGCATATCTGGGTGACCCGCAGACAGGCAGGGTATATTCTGCTGTTGGTTCTAATCCTACATTGACGGCAAGCGGTGCCAACAGAAGTAATATTGCAGTAGTTGGAAGTATTGGAAATTCCCAGCAGAGCGTTATACTATCAGGGATGGGGGTTGCAAATACCCAACTTGCAAGCCATGATCAGACAAAGATCCTGGAAGTGGGGACGATCCGTGGAAGCTACGATGAAACAGGAAAGGTTGAACAAAGGTCAGAGTTGAGTGGAACATCAACATTCAGTTATGCTGTTACCACGGTGCAGAAGGACAATATACTTTTGGTACGTCAGAATACTGGCAAAGGATATGAAGAATGTCTGGAAAATGGAGTCGCAAACCTGTCTTATCCCAATGGGACAACGAGACGGGGAAGAGTGCAGGGGAATGGAACCATCTGCCCTACCATAACTGCGCAGGGTGGAAGTATATGCCGCCTGGAATCCATCTTACGAATCCGGCGCCTTACACCGTTAGAGTGTTTCAGACTGATGGGATTTGACGATGAAGACTATCAGAAGGTGCAGGAGGCAGGGATCAGTAACAGTCAGGCGTATAAACAGGCGGGAAATTCAATCGTTGTAAATGTCCTAACCAGCATTTTTGAAGAATTGTATCGGGCTATGCCATACCTTTTTGAAGATTTGAGTATTGGGAGTTTCTTTTCTGGTATCGGAGCTTTCGAGAAAGCGTTGGAGAGATTTTATGACAATCATCAGTGACAGAGATATAGAATCTTAATTTAATATAGAACAGAAATCCAGATTGGATTGGGAAAACAGAGGACAGAACAGTGTGTAAGGCGATTATGCTATCAGGAACAGGAATCTGGTATCATGTATGGAGTAAAAATCCTGCTATCAGTTATCCGTAACTGATAGCAGGGACCTCAAAACATTGATATCTAAAAGGCTTTGGTGATATCAGATTTCATATTGCCTGCTATCAGATAATCGAAGCTGATAGCAGGTTAATATGTGAGGTGTGGGGAAACTGCTGTCAGTTTCCCTTTTCTGCTATCAGATTTCAGCTCATTTTGAGCGAAGATGACAGCAGAAATGTGTGAGTGATATCAGCATTTCGAGGCTGATACGGGGGTATTAGGGGGACTCCCCTAACAAGAATGGATTTTGTACGGCAAAATCCGTATCTTGCAGAGGACTGGCAAAGCCAGTCCGGACCGGCCCCTTAGATTTTCAGAAGTAAAGAGGGCAAAAAGAAAAGGGAAGGAGCTGGAACTGTAATAGAACCTATTGTGAAAGAGCAGATATTGGTGGTCAGGGATACTGGTGAAACCAATATGTTTGACGTGACTGCAGTTACGAAAATTGCACTAAAAATGGGATTTCTCGAACTGGCGGAATATTTGCAGAACCATAAAAGCGAATATTGCCATTTTATTATATGGGGGAAAACTTCCGAACAAGAGCATCAGAAAAAGGAGGACATTCCCAAACAGGACAGACAGAAAAATAGATAATACAGAATGTAAAGGAGACAGAGTATTGAGGTATGAACCAGAGGAATTTGAACGATTAAAAGATTACGTGGACGAATTCATGAAGAGAGGACCATTGGGAGACATTTTTACCCCATTTTTCTATAAGCCGTATCCTTACAACCAAACCGAAAATGTTCTGGATACGCTCCGGTTTGCGGATGCCAGGAAGCTGCTTATTGATTACTTATATAAGGTCAGCCGTGCAAAAAGCATTGAGGTTACAAGGCAGACAGAAGGCTTGATCGGAGAACTATGGGAATATGGATATCCTGACAAAAATAGAGAGTCGGACTTTTTGAAAAATCTGGCCTGGGATATATGCAGAATGACAAAATCTGTTGATTACTGGCAATGGGAAGCGATGCGTTTACCAGGAGAATCGGAGTCGGACGTAGTGAGACGTACCTATCAGGAGATAAAGAATCCGGAGAAGCGGCGTGAGTTCATGCAATTCTGGATTGACTATTTGGAACGTATGAGGCCCAAATATGAACTGGAAATACAGGCTGCGGAAGTTTTAACAAGACTAAACAAAGGATTTACGCACATGGAAACTCCATTTATGGAGAGAATTAAGGTACTCGTAGAAAATAAAAAATTTTTAGATTCTCAAAAGTATCATGATGCCAGTATTTACTATATCCTAAAAAAAGAACAGGATGGGGCCGTCAGTTACAAGGGAGTTGCTGAATATGAGCAGGAAATGGCAGTCTATTTTTCTATTTCTAAGGAAGAAGTTACTGAAATTTATATAGGTGATACATCGGTTCATGAGGATCTGTTTAAACCGATGGAAGAAGGCTATAAAATAGCGGCGATTACGATGGATGGCCACTTTAATGTCTGGGACGAACTTGACAGGGAGGGCCTCGACGCGTTGCCCCATAGAGAGGGATTTGAGGATTACCTTATTTACTGTAAAGAAAGAAATATCACAGCGGCGTCTATTACAGCGTCTATCGGATGGAGTGTAGGAGATCTGCTTGATGAGGTAAAATTACAGAAGCAGGATTATATGAATCATGTGAGCCAGGCAGACAGAAAAAGGACTCGATAGTGAAAAAACTGAAATGGCAGGTAAACCGCCATGTAAAGGGCAGGGTAAGAAAAATGGCTATAACGGTTATTTAGAAAAGAGGAGACAGGACATTGAAATATGAACCGGAAAAGTTTGAAGCATCAGGGATACATGAGGTGAGAGAACTGGGAATGGGGAAGGATTTATCCAGGGATATCTGCAATATGCTGAACGCTGTTGGGGGTGGGGAATGGAATGCAGCGCGCTTACCCGGAGAATCAGAGGCACATGCGGTGGAAAGAATGTGCAGGGAAATAAATAATCCAGAGAAGAAACAGGAATTTATGCAGTTCTGGCTTGACTATCTGAAACGCAAGCAGCCAGAATATGGGCTGGAAATACAGATTGCAAGAGTCCTGACGGAATTAAATAGTCTGCCCCCAAAGATACAAAACCCCCAGATGGATGTACTCAAAGTGCTTTGTGAAAACAAAGAGTTTTTGGATTCGCAAAAGTACCAGGGAGCCATTATCTATCATATTTTAAAAATGGAGGCGCACGGAGAGGACACCTATCAGGGATTGGCAGAATATGGGCAGGACAGGGCTGTTAGTTTTTCTCCTTCTGCGCATAAGACTGTTGAATTTAATATTGGATACGCATATACAGATAAATATCTGTTTGGGCTGCTGGAGGAAGGGTACAAAATTGCTGCAATGACAATGGACGGCCATTTGGACGCCTGGGAGGAACTGAGCAGGTGGGGCATTGGAGCAATCCCCCATAAAATGGGGGTAGCGGATTACCTGGAATACTGTAAAGAAAACAACATTTCAGCAGCGGCTATTAAGGCTGCTACTGGGTGGGAGGTATTAGATTTATTTAAGATGGCAGAACTGGAAAAACAGGACTCTGCTTATAAACCGCACCTGGAGAGCAGACACAACAGCCGTTGATAAAGAAATAGGTGAGGTGGAATATGGAAGCAAAACAGACAGAAACTGAGAGATTGATCTATGACAGTAAGGAGTATCTGAAACGAAACCACTTTGGAGAATACACCCTGCTGTATATCTTGAACAAGGACAGGGTGAAGGGCAGCCCATACCAATATGCAGCAGTTGCGAGTACCGATGAAGCCAGGTTATTTTTCAATGTGTACGCTAAGGAAGACCAGCCTGATATTTACCGGATTGGAATGTGCAGTACAGATGATGACCTGTTCTATGACTTGGAATTTGATGATTGTACGATAGCAGCCATGACAATAGAGGGCCATTATGATACATGGGAGGAACTGGCTGACACCCCATTGGAGGAAATTACATATTTAGGGGGACTGGAAACTTATCTGGAATATTGCAGGGAAAATAACATCACAAAGGAATCCATACAAAAAGCTGTTGGCTTGGAGGTGTGCGACATTATGGAGAGACTGGATAAAAATAAGAGTATTCCTTTACAGGGAATGGATGAGGAGTACCAGCAGCTACAGAAGGTTGTGGATACAATCCTAAATGGAACAGATGAGCGTGATTTGAGATTGGCGCAGGACATGCTGAATGGTATATGGTCTATTGATCAAAAGGAACCTATTTTAAAGCGCACGGATTTACAACAGGCTGCCTGCGATATCTGTATTTTAGTCCGGGATCATATGCCGGAGGTTTGGGCGGAAAAGCTGCAGTCTGGAGATACCGAAGTTGACCTGGCAAAAGAGACATACGGCAGGCTGGCAACATTATATGGAAGGAAGACCGAAGCGCAGTTTCTGCGAAATGCTGAGATGGGGGAACTTCCGGAGACGGCCCGTAAAAAAATAAGTGAGATTCTGGCGGTATTAAAAAAGTATGAAAACAAGGATAAGAAGCCGCTATCAGGACATAGCCGGTAGGATACCGGGCAAGGAGGCATTATTTGAAACAATTGAATACGGCCACGGAACTGCTGGCCTATCTCGATGACTTTTCTATACCATTTTCACTGAATGAGGAACATGCCCAGGTTCTGTTGGACTATATGGAGGGAAGTGCCTATGGGCTACACGTAGATGAAAAAGGGCAGCTCTATTGGGTGGATTTAGAGGGAGAACAAATAGAAGAAATCACCATGGACGAGGTTACATTCCTTGCCTGTGAATGGAACAATGAATTCATCTTAGATTCCAGACAGAGACTGGAAGAGAAAGCTGGAAGCAGTGAAGAGAGGGAAATCATAGACAGGATAAAACAGCTAAAAAAAGATGAGAGGCTGTTAGACGATATATATGAACAGACCTCCTTATGGAAACAGGTAAATCAAAAAGCGACACCGGCGAAGAAAAATTCCCGCTGATAGAATGAATTATGGAAAGAAGGGGATGATTTGGGACGAATTGAAACATCTGGAAAATTAATGGAATATCTTGACGAGTTTGATATACTTTTTCCACTTACCCGCGCGGAGGCTGAACAGGTAGTGGGGTATACAACTAAAAGTGGCTATACATTAGAAACAGACGGCCACGGACAATTGTATAAGGTGGACATGGAATCTGGTGATTCTTTGGAGACGGATATTGACCAGGTGATTGATGCTGCGTGTGAGCAGAACTACAAGATGATATCTGATACCAGGGACTATTTTAAGTTAAGCAGACACTCTGAATGGCAAATTCTTCATAAAACCCTGGAAGGATTGAAAGCGGACGAGAAAATACTAAATGCCGCTTTCCAGAGGACCTATTATCAAAAGGAGCTGCGTGGAAAGATACAGGAAATCCTGCCTCCCGTGGATATCACGGCTGGGCGGAGATCAGTAAGATGATAAGTAAAGTATCAAGAGGGAAGGAATATAGCTGATTGCTGTGGTTCCTTCCTTTTCTTTTGCTGTTTATTCGATGAAAGGATGTGAGTAGAGACTGAGAAGCGTAAAAAAGATGAACTGCCGGAAAGAAATTCGGCTGTCATGCGAGGAATTGGAGGAGCTGAACAGGAAGGCAAAAGAGAGAGGGCTATCCGATTCGCAGTATCTGAGGATGCTGATAACCAACCGCCCCAGAGATTATCCGGAACTTCTGGAAGCATTACAGAATCTCACGAATGAGATAAACCATATCGGGATAAACATCAACCAAATTGTCAAAAACAACAACAGCGGCTTATACCATGAATCCGATAAAAAACGTCTGTATGTTTATATGAAGCAGATCAAGGAGGCAGTCATGCAGGTAGTCAGCCATTTGGACATAGCGGGTAATTAAGTATGGCTATCAGTAAAATTCTGCATATGGGATGTGCAAAATCGGGATTTCAGGCAAAGCATCTCGCAAATACGATTAATTATATTACGAAGGACAGCAAAACTGAAAATGGGTTGTATGTTTCAGGCCATAACTGTCTGCCGGAGACTGCACTGAAACAAATGCTGAACACTAAGCGAAGGTACGATAAGATGGGGGGACGCCAGGGATACCATATCATTATCTCATTTGAAGAGGCGGCAGATACCGTTGATAAAGATGTTGCCATGAAGATTATAGGGAAATTTGTAGAGGAGTACCTTGGAAAAGAGTTTGAGGCAGTCTATGCGCTTCATGATGATACCGATCATATCCACGGCCATATTGCATTTAATAGTGTCCGCTGTATTGGAGAAGGGAAGAAATATGATTACCGAAATGGTGATTGGGACAAAATCATACAGCCGCTTGTCAACAAAATCTGTGAAGAGTACCATATGGCAACGCTGGACATGGATAAAGTACGTCAGAACAGAAAGAAAAAAAAGGAACGCATCTGGGACCAGGGTAAAGATGGTAAATTTAGTTGGAATGATATGATCCGCCGTGACATCGACCAGGTGGCGGCCGAGGCGGAAAACTGGGATGAGTTCCTTATTGGAGTGGAGGAACGGGGATATGAGATAAAACAGGGAGCGCATATTCTGTTAAAGCCGCCAGGTATGGATAAGGGACGCAGGCTGGATACCCTGGGCGGCGATTACACAGAAGAAAAATTACGGGAACGGCTAAGTATCCCCATATCTGCAAGAGAAAAGGAACTGCCGGAGCCAGTATTGGAACTGCCGCCCAGAGTCAAAAAAGTGACTGGTTATATTCCCAGAAGAAAGTCCCCATTGACTGGATACCAGAAGATGTATTTTACAAAGTTATACCGGCTGGGCGTCCTAAAAAAACAGCCTTATTCCGATGCTTGGAAATATAAAGAAGATATCCGGAAACTTCATGAGATACAGGAGAAATATAATTTCATTTCGGCTTATCAGATACATACAGACAAGGACTTGGAAAATATCAGGAAAGCATTGGCTGAACAGGCAAAATCGCTTAGGCAGGAGAAAAAGAACCAAAAAGAGAACCGTGAAGCCAATACAGAGATATTTGAGCTTTGGGAAAAGCTCCAGGAACTGAAGGTTGAGGTTTCTTTATATGAGGAGGGGTATCAGGAATTTAAGGGAGAATACCTGCAGGCAGAGCAGCTAAAAACGCAGTTGTTGGATATGGGGTACACGTTTGAATCAGCAGAGCGGTTGTACCTGAATTTCCAGGAGAAAAATCGCCGGCTCAATGAGGTTCTTGCGGAGGTAAGACGACAGCAGAGGATAGGGAAGAAAATCATGCAGGAGCAAAAGGAGAGAATGCAGAGCAGAGACAAGCAGAAAAGCAGGGAAAGAGGAGGAGAAAGTCGTGATCTATGAGCAGGATAAACTGGAAAAACTGGCTTCTGAAATAAAAAAATATCTTTTGGAATGTAAGCTGGGAGACGCATATATTGAGAGCTTCCGTGATTTAGTACCAGCAGGGGGGAAAATACCTGGGATTAGAGCGGTCTTAGACAATCATAGATTGAGGGACCATCTAACCTGCTTTTTGATGTACCGTTCTTCGCTCTTACCAGACCAGGACAGAAAGCAGGGCGTGAGTCTGGCAGATAAATTAGATGAGGTCGGAGCTGTCAGGAAAGCAGATAAGAAGGAAGAAATGGCGGAAGTGGCATGGGAACTGAACGAAGTGATGAAGGAAACAGACTTTATCCATTATCTTGATGCAGGATACATGAGAGCCGGGGACAACCAGTCCGATCCGGTAAGACGTATCTACAGGGATATTGGAGACCGGGAAAAGCGCCAGGACATCATAGACTATTTAGAGACTGTTTTGGAAAAAGTTCACAGTGAAAAAATTATGGCTCTTATTTCTTCTTTAGAGAATATAACGGATAAGGTTCCGGCCCGATCAGGAAAGGTACGGTAGGGGATTGCTTGATATATAGGAGGAATAATTTGAAGTATCAATTTTTCGACAATGATGGGAAAGTGACTGAATCAGAACAAAAAAGTTATACAGACGCACTAAAATTTGCAGAGGAGCGAGGCATTACATGCCTATCCATGCCATATAAGCTATTCATTGCGTCTTTTCGTGAAAAAATCAAATTGCTGGAAAGCCACACCCAGTATAGTAAGATTTCGGAATATGCAGAAAAAATGATTATCTTGAACCAGGGTGCAGGATATCAGGCCATAGCTGCGAATGATTTCATGAAAAAAATTATTGTAACACCGATTGACGATATTAGGGGATGGCTTGAGGAACATGGAAAAAGCGAGTTTGAACCAGTATCCCAGGATTGGCAGGAAGGTAAGGCGGAAAAACAGAAAAATAAAGCAAATTCCCCAAAAGTAAGATAAGAAATGAATCGAGAGGCAGCCGATTGGATTGTCTTTTTTTATTGCAGGAGGCAGATATGACAATAGAAGAACAGAAATATTTAGAAGAGTGCCGTAAAAAGCTGGGGGCGGACCAGATTGAAGTAATACAGATGGCTTTCCAATACGGGCTGGGCATTAAAGACGTGCGGCGGGTTGCAATCCCAAAGCTTAATGCGGAGCAGATGCGTCAGACCGTTTTTGCAATGCTTGAAGATGTAGACGGGGAACTGGTTGATTTGTGCTGTCAGGGCACATTTGACCAGTACCAGATACCGGAAATTGTTTCTGGTTCCGTCTCTGGGCTTACGAAGGAAGAAATCATGTCCTATGCGACACCGGATCTGCCGGCGAGCCGGATGAAAAAAATGAGGACACAATTGATTGAGGCCAAAAAGAATGCTGGTAATTCCGCAGAAGGCGCGGCGTTTAAGGAGTATACAGAAAACCTGATAAAAATGATGGAGACATCTCTGCAGCAGTTTAAAGAGAATAACGAGAAGTTTGAGGTGCTCTCAACACTGGTGAAAGAACACGTCCTGGACGAGAAAAACCAGGAGATTAAGGATTTATATGAGAACCTAAAAGATAAAGACAGTTTGATCAAAAAACTGCAGGAAGAAGCTGCGGTGCAGGAAACACAGATAAAGAAGCTGGAGGAGGAACTTACAGCGGCAAGAACACGGTCAAATGCCGAAGTGGTTGAGGGAAAGACAGAGAAGGTAACTGCACCTACCGTTCCTCCATCTTATTGGAGACCGCAGCCGCCGCAGACAAAAAAAACTATCCTTGAGAAGCTGTTCCCGCAGAAGACATCGGATATTCTGGATAAAATCGCTGCGGAAGGATTATCGTCAGAACAACTTGAAGAAGTCAGGTCTGCCTTTGATTCAGGATTGGCCGATGATGAAGTAAAGCGGATTATCAAAAAGGAATTGACTGCTGATAAAATGCGGAAAATGCGTGAGATTATGCTGCTGGTACGGGAAAGGAGACATACAGATGCGTGAGGCTGGTGTGGTGTCATTAAATATCAGAATGGTCCGGGAGTGCTACCAAATGATGGATTTAATGGAAAAGCAGGACTTTGTATTTACCCAGGAGGATAAAAGGATACTTTTAGGTTATGCGTTCCATCAGCAGGACTTAGACTGTGTGCATGATGCGGTCATTCATATCGCTGCGGTCAGGGAAAAGGAAAAATCCCAGGGGAACCTGGAGGCTGGGATTATAGAGCAGTATGCCATCCGGGGCGGGAGCGAACTGCAGGAGAGAATCAAAGAGTATATCATACAGTTAGAAGTGGCAAATATCAATCAGGAAATAGCAAATCAGTTACTTGTGAAAATCCTGCAGGATAAGAATGTGGACTATGAACTGGACCGGATGCTGGAGGAGCTGCGGAAACGCGAAGATGAAAAGAAAAAAGAGAATGAAGCAGTTAGGAGGTGAGTTCTATAGGAGAAATACAGGAAGCTACCCAAATCCTGCGGGTGTCATTTGAGGGAATTGAGATATTCATGAAAATTGTCGGAGGCGGGCTTCATACGGCTAAGGATATTGGAAAATTCATCGGCAGGTTGGTGGAGATGGAACGTTTATCCGGAAGGACAACCGTAAAAGACCTTCTTAAAACAGGAGGCGATTTGCAGGTTTTCCGTTTTGATACGACTGATATTAATAAGGTGAAAAAGCTGGCTGATAAATATAAAATCCGCTATGCACTCCTTCCAGATATCAATAAAGCGGATGGTAAAAGTGAAATCCTTTTTCATTCTGATGCCACACCTAGAGTGAATCAAATCATGGGGGACATCGAGGGGAGCAAGATTGAATCAATCCAGGATTATCTGGATAACGGGGAGGAGAAGGAACTGAAAGAGACTTACGGGATAGACAAGAAGGATATGTCGGACCCAAACAAGCAGAGCGCCCCTAAAGAACAGTCCATCTCTCCATGGGGATTTAAGGCAGTTGGGACATATCTGGCACAGACACCAGGGGCGGGTGTTGGGGAAATCAGTAATGCCATAGATATGCCATGGGCGGAAGTAGAGCCTGTACTGAAATATATGGAAAGCCTGGGAATCCTGGAGATCAATGACGATGGCAGCATGGCCTTTAAAATGGACAAACAGGAGTTTGCTGCGTATGAGAAACAGGGAAAATGGCAGCATGCGGAGGACATGGAGCCTATTGTGCGGGGGATGGAGCAGCCGCATAAGGCAGAGGCTGCACAGAAGCAGATGTCTGAGATGAATAGCCGCCAGAGGAAGGTACTGCAGCATGCAAAGGAAGCTGTCAGAGACGATCCAAATATCCATCAGATTTTTATTGCCAGGAGCCTTGCGGTGGAAGAGACTGAAAAGAGAATTCTCACACGGATTCCGTTCAAAAAGAATGAGTACCTGTGGATAGATAAAAATTCCATATCCCATATCAGTGAGGAGAAGAGGACCATATTTACAAATCTTCAGAAGGATAAGGAATACAGTGTGGTGAATAACGAGGGGCAGGTGATTGGAAAACGCACCGGTGAAGAGCTATACAGCCAGAGTTATGATCCGGTCTTAAAGGAAACCAGAGACATGCTGCACAAGAAAAAAGAAGAAAACCGGAAACTGCAGATGGCAGGCCAACTGAAAAAGCGGGGAGGAAGGTAATGGAAAATAAGAAAAAAACTTCTGTCTGGCTGATTGTACTTGGTGGTGTGCTGGCGGCATATGGCGGGTATCTTCTTAATGGCATCTGGGAACAGGGGATTGATATCAATACCTTTATGGAGCGTCTTAACATGGTTATGGCCCGCCCATTTGGAAATTACTTTAATGATACAACTTTTAAGGGGATATTACTTGCAGAATTCGTATATATGATTGCGATTGCCATGTATCTGACCAGCAGGAAAAACTATATGCCGGGAAAAGAATATGGTACAGCCAAATTTGCAGATATCAAACAGGTGAATCAGGTGTTAGCCGAGAAGGACGAGACAGAGAACCGCATACTAAGCCAAAATGTCCGTATGAGGATGGATTCGCGTAAAACGAAGCTGAACTTGAATACTTTGGTCATCGGGGGAAGTGGAGCGGGAAAGAGTTTCTTCTTTTGTAAGCCTAATTTATTACAGCTTAACCGTTCTTCTTATATAATCACTGATCCGAAAGGGGAAATTTTAAAAGCCTGCGGGGGATTCTTACAGAAACACGGTTATGTTGTCAAAGTCCTGAATCTGCTGAACATGGAAGAGTCTGACTGCTATAATCCATTTATGTATATCCGGAAGGAATCAGATGTCGTAAAATTAATTACAAACCTGATCGCCAATACAACCCCGAAAAACTCCCAGAGCAGCGATCCCTTCTGGGGTGTGACACGTTCCGTAGTGAAAAGCTACGGCATAAGAACACACATGA
>UQCR01000154.1 GCA_900539655.1 uncultured Robinsoniella sp. | reverse complement strand
GCAAAATACGGCGGTTTTGAAACATTTGTAGAGAAGCTGACAAAGTTCAAACAATCAAAGAACGTGCATTATCACGTTGCCTGTGCCGCTGAACCGGAAGATTACAATGCAAAAGAGGCTGATTTTACTTATAATGGTGCTTCCTGCCATACGATCAAATGGAAAAAGATTGGTCCGGCAAGAGCCATTTTATATGATGTGGATGCTCTTCGTTGGGCAATTTCCTATGCAAAAAAGCATCATATCCGGCAGCCGGTTTTTTATATACTGGCATGCAGAATGGGAATTTTTATCCGGCATTATAAGAAGAAGATCGAAGAAATAGGCGGGCTTTTATATATAAATCCTGATGGCCATGAATTTCTGCGTAAAAAATGGAGTCCTATGGTCAGAAAATATTGGAAATATTCTGAATCCCTTATGGTGAAATATGGAGATCTTTTGATCTGTGACAGTAAAAGCATTGAAAGTTACATACGTTCCGAATATCGGGTTTATCGACCGGATACCACATTTATTGCATACGGTGCAGAAACGGCAAAATCCATAATTTCCCGAGAGGATGAAAGGCTCAACCACTGGTATGAGGATAAGAAATTAAAACCAAAAGAGTATTATCTGGTGGTAGGCAGGTTCGTCCCGGAAAATAATTATGAAATCATGATCCGGGAATTTATGAAGTCCGGAACTACAAAAGATTTCGCTCTAATAACCAACGTCAGTGAAAAATTCCTGGAGGAATTAAAGCAGAAAACAGGATTTGACAAAGACCCCAGAATTAAATTCACAGGAACAATGTATGATTCTGAAATTTTAAAAAAAATACGGGAAGAAGCATATGGATATTTTCATGGACATGAAGTGGGGGGGACAAATCCAAGCCTGCTGGAAGCCTTAAGTGCAACGGATCTGAATCTGTTGCTGGATGTGGGATTTAACCGGGAGGTGGGTGAAAACGGCGCCCTGTACTGGAATAAAAAAGACGGGAATCTGGCTCACTTAATCGATGAGGCTGATCAAATGCCGCCGGATCAGATAGAGGATATTGCCAGAACAGCCAAAAAAAGAATTTCAGACTGGTACAACTGGGGATATATCGTGGATCAATATGAAAATCTGTTCCTCAGGGAAAATGAGAGGACACAGAGATGAAAATACTGCTGGTAAATAAATTTCATTATATTAAGGGCGGATCGGAGACTTATTATCTGGGATTAGGCAGGTTATTGAAAGAAAAAGGACATGAGGTCATTTATTTTTCCATGAAGGATGAGCGGAATATTCCCTGCAGGCAGGAGCGCTATTTCACCAGCCATATGGAGTTTAACGGCACATTAAGTAAAGCACAGATGCTTCATACCGGACTTAAAATCTTGTATTCCAGGGAAGCAAAGAAGAAGATGACTGCGCTAATCCAACGGGAGATGCCGGATATTGTACACCTGAATCTGTTCCAGCGCCAGTTGACCCATTCCATCATCGATGCTGTGAAAAAGTTCCATATTCCCATAGTTTATACGGCTCACGATCTGAATTGTATCTGTCCCAATTATATGATGCTGACCCATGGAAATATCTGTGAAGCCTGCATAAGCGGACATTATGGAGCTTGTTTCAAAAATCAGTGTGTGAAGGATTCCCGGGTGAAGAGCTTTTTGTCAGCTGCGGAGGCCTATATTTATAAATGGAGAAAGACCTACCATAAAATTGACCTGTTTATTACGCCGTCGGCTTTTTATAAACACAAGATCGAAGAAGCGCGTATTACGGCATCTCCAGTTGTACATATGAAAAATTTTCTACCTTCCGGAAGCATCTATCGTGCCGAACCGGAAAATGATTCTTATTTCCTGTATTTTGGCAGGCTGAGCAAAGAAAAAGGAATTATGACATTATTAAAAGCATATCAGGATTCCGGACTGGATCATCCGCTATATATTGCGGGAAGCGGAGATTTGGAAGATGGAATTCGGGAGTATATCAGGAGCAATCATCTGGAAGAAAGGGTTCGGCTGTTGGGATTTCAGACCGGAGAGGCATTGCAGCATATTGTGCAGAGAGCGAAATGTATCGTACTGCCCTCAGAGTGGTATGAAAATGGTCCTTATACAGTGATGGAAGCTATGGCGCAGGGGAAGCCTGTCATCGTTAGCAGCAACGGCGGACTGCCGGAGATCGTAGAAAACGGTGTTACTGGGTATATTGCAAAACCAAAGGATTGTGCAAGTCTGGCGGAATGTATGCAGAGGATGGCGGGTCTTTCCAAAGAAGATTATCGGAGCATGGGCGAAAAAGCCGTGGAAAATGCAAAGCGAGACTTCGATGCAGATCAGTATCTGAAGAAATTATTACAGTACTACGAGCAGGTAAGGAGATCATATGGCAAAAATAGGAGTAGTAACATTACATAATTCCATTAATTATGGTGGGGCTCTTCAGGCTGTGGCACTGAACGCATATTTAAAGAAACAGGGACATGAGGTGGTTTTTCTGGATTACCAGAAACCATGGCCTGTATACAACAGCCCATTTAGGTATCGTAAACTGCGGATACACTACTATGGAAATGAAGGAGTTGTGACAAAATTCCGTATTTTAGCCGGAATGGGGAAGACGGTATTAAGCAATGTATTTTATTTCAGGCGAAAGAGGAAACAAGATGGTTTTAAAGAGTTCGTCCAGAAATATTTGGCGGTAACACCCCATTACCGGTCTTATCAGGATTTAAAAGACAGTTATCCGGAATGTGATTACTATATTACCGGCAGTGATCAGGTCTGGAATAATTACTATACCATGAACAGGTTTGACAAGGGCTACTTTTTAAGTTTTATTCCGGATGGCCATAAAAAAATAGCATATGGAGCCAGTATAGGCGGGGCAAGAGACGATGCCTACGTAAAGGAAATTATATCACTCACCAGTGATTTTAAGGCAATATCGGTCAGGGAAAAAAGCCTGGAGGAGCAGATGAACAGGCTGGGAGCCGCCGGGGCTGTTACCGTTCTGGATCCCACCCTGCTGTTAACGAAGGAACAATGGCTGAGATTTATAAGGCCATCTGAAAAAAAGGAACCTTATATCCTGATGTACGGATTGGAATATTCTCAGGAACTGGACCGTGCAGTCCGATATCTGAGAGAGAAATATGGTTACAGTATCGTTGACATATTTCCAGGAGTAACAAAATTAAAGTATATCAAATATGCGGACGAGTGCTGCTCTCCGGGAGAATTTCTCAGGTATATCAAAGATGCTGCTTATGTAGTAACCAATTCCTTTCACGGAACGGTATTTTCTATTATTTTTGAAAAACAATTTTTAACCATTCCCAGAACCCGCCAGGAGAGCCGGATGGCTGATTTGTTAGATTCCCTGAAGCTTTCCAAAAACCTTTGGGATGCAAAGCGGGTCAGATATACATTTGATCAGGATAAGACAGATTATCAGGCTGTGAAAAACAGGATAAAAGAGCTGCAGAAGTTGTCTTTTCGATTCTTAGAGGGGGCACTCAATGCTTAGTATAAAAAAAGCTGGCGGGCAGAATATCAATGCCGATGCATGGAATTTCTTTACTATTTGCTGGATGATTACCCTGTTATCTTCTTCTATAGGGCGGTATATGAATTACAGTTATGCTATTACCCTGATTGCTTTTTTCATATATATCGTCCGTACCCGGAGGATTCATTTTAACTATATCAATATTATATGGGGAATTTTTATTGTCATATTTACACTTTTGGGTTACCTGATACATACTCCCAATTTTTTACTCATTGATATTCTTGGGTACGTTGTATCCCTGTGTGGGGTTTTTGCAGTTAATGAGCCGGTCAGAAGGTTTGACGGTATTATTTTATTCATCAAATTCCGGGCGCTGATCGAAGCTTTCTTTGTTATTTTACAGCAGTTTGCGTATCCGGTGTATGTTAAATTTGCCTGGCGTATTCTTGGGACATGGAATTATGATGCGGGAGGTATGGCACTTAGCATTTCCCTTTCGGCTTATATTATTGTATTTGGGATCGGGGCATTTTTATTTTGCAGAAACCAAAAGCATTCCGTTTTACACATACCGGCAATTCTGTTATGCTTCATTGCCCTTGTCTATTCGGACAAAAGAACAATTATGATAGTAGCGTTAGGATTATGCATGATTACGTATTTTATCAATTGTAACAAAAAAACCAGAATAAGGAGGCTGTTTCTGTTGCCGGTTTTAGTGATTTCCCTTGTGGGTGCTGGCATTTTATTTTACCGGGCATTTGGAAATCAAAATGCAATTGGCAGGATCATTGAAACGCTGATCAACTTTTCCGAACAAAAGGATATTACGAACAGCCGAAGTCAGATTCAGGCTGTTGCCTGGAGCCTGTGGGGAGAATCTAATTCATCAAAATGGTTTGGGATTGGGTGGGGGGAGTTTAAGCATAACTTTACTTTATTTAAAAATACATCACAGGTACATAATATTTATATTCAATTGCTTTGTGAGACAGGCATTACGGGATTCGTTTGTTTCGTAGCGGTACAGTTGATCTGTCTGCTGACATCGCTGCTTCTGTTCATACGTATTTTTAGTGAAGACAGCAGCAGGAGGAATCTCATAGGATTCTCCGTAACGGGACAACTCATTTTTGGGATATATGGATTTACTGGGAATCCGCTGTATGACAGCACCTGCTATCTGATGTACTTTATGATGATCACAATTTTAATCGTCGTCAGGCGAAGTTACAGACTGGAGAGAAGACAGCTATGAAGATGGAGAGAACGAAAAATTTTGTCAGAAGTACCCTTTACGGAACCATGAATGCTCTTGTTATGATGCTGCTTCCTTTTGTAATCCGTACGGTGATGCTCTATATTCTGGGAGAAGAATATATTGGTTTAAACAGCCTGTTTACCTCTGTTTTCAGCGTTCTGAATTTTGCGGAGCTGGGTTTTGGAGGTGCAATTGTCTATTATATGTATAAACCAATCGCTACCGGTGACGAGGATACGATTTGTTCCTTATTGAATCTTTTCCGTAAATTCTACTATTTTGTCGGTGGAGCGATTCTCCTCCTGGGAATTGCCATTATGCCATTTATGGAACACCTGATTCACGGGTCATGGCCACAGGATATTAATATATACGTGTTGTATCTGGTGTATCTGTTCAATGCGGTATTTGGCTATTTTTTCTATGGATATAAAGCGTGTTTGCTGACCGCACACCAGAGAAATGATGTGTCCAGTAAAATTTCCATGTTTGTATATGTGGGAGTATATCTGGTGCAGGCAGCGGTACTGCTGCTGTTCAGGAATTATTACGTATATGTAATCTTTACCCCTGTGTGCACTATTTTAATCAATGTGATCACAGCGGTTATTGTTAAAAAAATGTATCCCCGGTATTTTTGCAGAGGCAGGGTATCGGCGGATATCAGGTCCGGGATGAAGCAGAAGCTTTTAGGCTTAATTTGTTACCGGTTAGGCGGTACGGCTTTGGTATCGGTAGATAATATCGTGATCTCCAGCTTTTTGGGATTAGTAATTCTGGGAAAATTCAACAATTATTACTACATCCTGTTTGCGGTGGGAAGTATCCTGACTATTTTCCACAATTCCCTGACAGCAGGCGTGGGGAACAGTCTGGAGACGGAGACTCCGCAGAAGAATTACCAGGATTATAAAATGCTGGTATTTATTAACCATTGGCTGTGTGGATGGTGTGCAATCTGCCTGCTCTGCCTGTATCAGAACTTTATGTGGCTTTGGGTGGGACAAGACCGGCTGTTTGGAATGGATACAGTGATTCTGTGCGTCTTGTATTTTTATACCAGCTATGTCAGAAAGATTGTTACGGTATATCGGGATGCGTCAGGCGTCTGGTATGAAGACCGGTTCCGGCCTTTGGTCACGGTAATTTTGAATTTGATCTTGGATATTGTATTTGTAAAAATATTTGGTATTAACGGTATCTTATTTTCAACGGTCTTCATTTCCCTGGTTGTTTCCTATCCATGGGAGCTGAAGGTATTTTATAACGTTGTTTTGAAAAGAAGTTCCGTGGAGTACTATTGGGATTTGTTGAAACAACTTTTTATAACTGTGATCGCTGCCTTATGTACTTATTATCTGTGTCAATTGATTTCCGTCCCTGGTTCTCCGGTTTCATTTTTGGGACAGGCGGGCATTTGCCTGATCATACCGAATTTACTGTATGTAATTGTATTCCGTAACCGTCCAGAGTTTGGCAGAGTAACGGCTATTATAAAGGGGCGGCCATGGAAGAGACAGAAAGAGGAGAAATTATGAATATTGAACATATCTGGAAATGGACGGACAACCCGGTGATGGATTGGTCCGGAATTCCTTACGGTTTATTTGAAGCCATGAATAAGCGTTCTGAAGCAGTAATAGACAGCTCATATTGTCTGAAAGCCAGGGGGCGGGAGCGGATATTTCTGTCCCGGGCTGCAAACAAACTGTTCAGGCAATCGGATTATCGGTTGGATGAGATTGCCTGGGGAGAAAAATGCCTCAATGAAAATCTGAAGGTCATTCCCGAAAACCGCTACTTCATGTACCGGGAATATGATACGAAAGTAACGGAAAATACATATATTTATATTGATTTATCGGATGATTACCTTTACCGGCTGTACCAGGCGCAAAGCCCGATTTTAAAATATACTGCAATGCCGCCGAACACTTCTGAGGAAGTCATGAAAGTGAGAAGGGATAAGGCAGTGAAGTTCTATAAAAAATGTAAAGGGATTTTTACTATGGGACAGTGGCTTGTGGACGACCTGGTCAGCAACACCGGAATAGATCCCGGAAAAGTCCATGCAATCGGCGGGGGATGCAACGTGGATATTACCAGCATTGACCGCACAGGAAAGCAGTCCAACAAAATATTGTTTGTAGGGAAAGAATTTGAACGAAAAGGCGGGGAAGTGGTTCTGAAGGCATTTCAGATACTAAAAAAGAAAAAGATGCCGGATGCCGAACTTTATATAGCCGGACCAGCAACCTGGCCTTTGCAGGTGGAAATACCGGAGGGTGTGAATTTTCTTGGATTGATGACGCCCAAAAAGCTGGCTGCATATTATAACCTTTGCGACATTTTTGTGATGCCCTCACGGTCTGAGCCTTTTGGAATCGTTTTTGCAGAAGCATTGATCTTTGGGCTTCCCTGCATTGCCAGGAATGCATTCTCCATGAAGGAAATCATTGCAGAGGGGAAAAACGGGTATCTCATTGATGAAGAAAACCCAGTGGATCTGGCAGATAAAATGGACCGCCTGCTGCATAATGAGCAAATCAAAAATTACGTTGCCAGCCATCAGGAGGAATATAGAAAGAAATATTCCTGGGATTCCATTGCGGAGTATGTTTTAACCACCATTCAGAATGACAGGTGAAAAAACAGGCGCAGAGCAATCTTAGATAACAAATTATGAAATATTAAAATTACAATACGGAGGAACTGATTATGAAAATCACCGTCATTGGGACAGGATATGTGGGCCTGGTAACAGGAGCGTGTCTGTCTGAAATGGGAAATGAAGTAATCTGCGTGGATACCAATGCAGTAAAAATAAAGAACCTGCAAAATGGAATCATTCCAATATATGAACCTGGATTAGAAGAAATTGTGGTACGGAATTTAGAACTGGGCCACCTTAGTTTTACAACTTCACTGCAGGATGCAATGAAAAAATCAAAGATATGTTTTATTGCAGTTGGAACGCCCATGGGAGAAGACGGAAGTGCAGATCTGCAGTATGTGCTTTCTGTGGCATCATCCATTGGAAAATATATGGAGAAGCATGTCTTTGTTATCGATAAATCCACAGTTCCGGTGGGAACTGCGGGAAAAGTCCGGGAAACGATTCGGCAGGAGCTGGATAAACGCGGTCTGGATTTGACATTCGATGTGATTTCTAATCCTGAGTTTTTAAAGGAAGGGAATGCCATTGCAGATACCATGCGTCCAGACAGAATTGTAATAGGCGCAGACAATGAACCAGCATTTGCGATGATGAAAGAACTCTATAAGCACTATGTGCTGAATACAAATAATTTTATCTGCATGGATATCGCAAGTGCAGAAATGACGAAATATGCAGCCAATTCTATGCTGGCAGCTAAAATAAGCTTTATGAATGAAATAGCGAATATCTGTGAACTCGTGGGTGCGGATGTGAACCATGTCAGACTTGGAATCGGAAGTGATTCCAGGATTGGATATAGCTTTATTTATCCGGGCTGCGGGTATGGGGGTTCCTGTTTTCCTAAGGATGTGCAGGCATTGATCCGTACAGCTAATGAGTCAGGATATGAGGCACCCCTTCTGAAATCCGTAGAAGAGGTCAACTTTACGCAGAAAAAAGTCCTGGTTAAAAAGGTTACAGATTATTTTGGCGAGGACCTTAAGGGTAAGTGTTTTGGCATATGGGGGCTGGCTTTTAAACCGGAAACGGATGATATGAGGGAAGCGGCTTCCATAACCATTATTTCGGAACTGACGAAAAGAGGTGCAAAGATTAAGGCCTATGATCCAAAGGCGGAAAAAGAAGCTCGTACCTGTTATTTAAAAGATAATTCTCATGTGGAATATGTAAAAAGTAAATATTCAGCATTGGTGGATGTGGATGCGATGCTGCTGATTACCGAGTGGAAAGAATTCCGTTCTCCGGATTTTCAGGAGATGTTAAAGCGAATGAAAACCCCGGTTATATTTGACGGCAGAAACCAGTATGAAAAGAAGGCAGTAGAAGAACTCGGATTTACTTATTATCAAATTGGGGTCGGGAAATAAAAGGTCATGCAGAAAGGATAAAAAAGTGAAGAACAGAATTTTAGTAACAGGTGGAGCGGGATTTTTAGGCTCCCATTTATGTGAGCGGCTGGTAGAAGAGGAAAATGAAGTAATCTGTGTGGATAATTTATTTACAGGCAGTAAAAAGAACATTGAGCATTTGTTTGGCAAGAGGAATTTTGAGTTCCTCCGGCATGATATTGTGAATCCGCTATATGCAGAGGTAGACATGATTTACAATCTGGCGTGTCCGGCAAGCCCGATACATTACCAGTATAATCCTATTAAAACGACGAAGGCCAGCGTACTGGGCGCCATGAATATGCTGGGGTTGGCAAAAAGAGTCCATGCAAGAATTTTGCAGGCAAGTACAAGTGAGGTATACGGAGATCCGGAGATCCATCCCCAGCCGGAAAGCTATCGTGGCTGCGTTAATACCATAGGAATCCGTTCCTGTTATGATGAGGGGAAGCGGGTGGCGGAGACGCTGTTTTTCGACTACCACAGACAGCATAACGTAGACATCAAAGTAATGAGAATCTTTAATACATATGGACCCAAGATGCATCCCAATGACGGAAGAGTTGTATCCAATTTTATTGTACAGGCACTGAAAAATGAAGACATTACAATCTATGGAGATGGAAGCCAGACGAGAAGCTTCTGCTATGTGGATGATTTAATCGAAGGCATGGTGAGGCTTATGAATTCCCACGAAGGATTTACGGGTCCTGTAAATATCGGGAATCCGGGCGAATTTACGATTAAAAGCCTTGCGGAACTTGTAATTGAACTGACTGGAAGTAAATCAAAGCTGGTATTTCACCCCCTTCCATCCGATGATCCGATGCAGAGAAAACCTGTAATTGAACTTGCCAGAAGAGAACTGGGCTGGGAACCGGGAATCTGCCTGAGAGAAGGCCTTGAAAACACAATCCGGTATTTCTCGGATCTATGATGGAGGGTAAAAGAAATATGCAAACAATTCCCAAAATACTTCACTACTGCTGGTTTGGCAAAGGAGAAAAAAGTAAGTTAATACAATTTTGCATAAGTACCTGGGAAAAAAAGCTTCCGGAATACCAGATCATCGAGTGGAATGAAAATAATTTTGATCTTCATCTTGCGCCTGCGTATGTAAAGCAGGCTTATGAATGTAATAAATATGCTTTTGTAAGTGACTACGTAAGAATACAGGTTCTATGCAATTTTGGCGGGGTTTATCTGGATACGGATGTCGAGGCAGTCAAATCTATAAATGATATTCTGGACGATGAAACTTTTGTAACTGGATTTGTAACTAAAGAATTATTAACGGCTGCATTTATTGCATCAGTACCCCATCATCCTTTTTTAGCTGAATTTTTAAAAACTTATCATACCCGGAACTTTCTTATGGATGACGGGCAAATGGATATAACGCCTATAAACGATCATATGACTATGTTGGCAGTTAAATATGGATTAAGGACAGACGATACACTGCAAATAATTCAATCCGATATGAAGATCTATCCGGTTGAATATTTTACAGGTTATGACATGGATAATTCTCATATTAAAAAATCAGAGAATACTTATATGATTCATCATATGATGGGCACCTGGCTGGATTTATCATTTGGAGAAACATTGAAATTAACATTCAAGAAAATGCTGATAAAAATGATGGGACATGACAGATTCGACCATTTTAATAATGGGCGTAAAAGGAGATAACCCAGATGCGAATATTATACTATGCTTTTTCCTGTGCCCCCAATGCAGGAAGTGATGAAGGGCTTGGATGGCTCTGGCCCTTTTACATGAGAGATGACCATGAAGTCTATGTGGTGACGCGTAAGGACAGAAAGCCGCAGATAGAAAGATATCTGAAAGAACAGAAAATAACCAACATGCGTTTTTTCTATTGCGACATACCGGACTGGATGAATTTTTATTATAAAACAGGCAGAGGTTTTCTGGCATATCAGAAGCTGTGGCAGTACCCGGCGTATGAGATGATAAAAAAACTGCATAAGAAATATCAGTTTGATTTGATACATCATGTCTCCACCACAGATTTTCGATTGATTGGGTTTGTATATAAATTGCGCACACATTATATTTTAGGACCACTGGGCGGAGCACAGCAGACTCCAGCCTGCCTGCGGGATTATACAAAGAGCAACAGGCGGGAAGAAAAAATAAGGTCCTTTATCAACCGGTTAACGATTCTAAATCCCGGGTATAGAAAAGCTATTAACAAAGCAGATTATATTTTTTTGGCAAATAAAGAGACATACCAATATGTTCATCCTTATATCAAGGAAAAAGAAAAGTGCCGGCTGCTTTTGGATATTGCAATTGACAAAAAGAAGATTTTACCGGAGAAAGTTGATAAATTGAAGGAAGTGGATCAAAAGAAAGTGATGACTTTTATCTGGTCGGGAAGGATGGTTTACCGGAAAGGACTGGCATATTTATTTGATGCATTAGACTGCATAGACAGAGGACTTCCATATCAATTAGTACTTTGCGGAGACGGCCCGGAAATGGAGCATTTGAAAGATGTGTGCCGGAAAAAGAAGCTGGATGGGCATATCATCTTCAAGGGCCAACTATCCTATGAAAAAATGCAGGAACATTATGACAATGCTGATGTATTTGTATTTCCCAGCCTGAGAGAAACATCCGGAACTGTCTTGGTTGAGGCAATGGCTCATGGCCTTCCCGTGATTGCGCTGGATCAGGGGGGATCAGCACTGATGATTTCAGAAAAAGACGGATTCTTAATATCCGGTAAAAGCCGCATGGAATGCGTGGAACAAATGGCAGATACCATCCGTTACTGCATCAATCATCCGCAGACAGTTTTGCAAAAAGGAATCCAGGCGCAGAAAAAACTGTCAGCAGGACATACCTGGGATAAGAAAATTGTGTATATGAAAGAAATCTATAAAAATATCAAACATAATGAGGGATAGAAAATGCTCTTTAAGATAATCACCATTGGTTGGATGATTTATATTTTACTACATATTACGGTTCATAAAGGAATTGATAAACAGTATTTTTCCAGGGAAAACAATAACAATTACCGTGGCTTGTTTGCTGTGGGTATTATGCTCCATCACATTTCTCAGCAGACAGCCTGTGATGGGATTTTTATCATATGGAGGTACGTTGGATTTATTTTTGTTTCCTATTTTTTCTTCAGCTCCGGTTATGGACTTATGTTGGGCGTTTTGGAGAAGAAGGATTATCTAAAACATTTTTGGAAAAAGCGTATTCTAACCCTTTTCGTTCCATATTGGATTGTTAATACATTATTTGTACTTCGGGAATTTTCCTTAGGGTCTCGGCATTCCTTTTGGGAGTATGCCGCTTCCTACTTAGGTTTCAGCCGGATGGAACATTTATGGTATGTAAGTGTAATTCTGATTTCCTATGTTGTTTTTTATTTTTGCTTTCGATTATTTAAGACCAGGACTGCAATTGGCGGGATGAGTATCGTTTGTATGGTGTATATTGTGTTGGGCTGTATCTTTCATCTAAATGAAACATGGATTGCTTCAGTGTCAGCTTTCGTAATAGGGATTCTCTGGAAATATGAGGAAGAGCATATTGTTGTTTATCTGGAGACAGGGTTTTTAAGAAAATATGTTCTTGTCATACTTTTGTTTATTTCACTGTTTGCGGGGAGGCTGCTGCTTGCTTTAAAGGGGATTGATGGAATACTTTTGCAGACATTTATGAGAAATGCGATAAGTATAAGCTTTGTTGCGTTAATCCTGATGACGTCTATGAAGGTAAAGTGGAAAGATTACAGAACCTTTGGTTTTCTGGGGAGTATCTCTTATGAACTGTATATGATTCATCCGCTGTTCATTGCTGTGAGGAGGTCCTATTTAAAATCGGAGTCTTTATATATCATATTTGTAGTGGCCAGCAGTATTTGCAGCGCCTTTATCATCAAAAAAGTATCAAAGCTGGCTAGTACTCCCTCTGTACGGCAGCAATAGTGACAGTAACAATAGTGACTGGATGGATCATCTGAATTAAGTGTAGGAGTGTAGGAATGAAAAACCAAAGACAAATAAATTATTTTTTAAATTACTTAAAAGGCCTCGCATGCATGGGTATTGTCTTAGTCCATTGCCGCTTTCCACAGGCACCCGGCGCAATTATTACTGCTTTTGCCCGATCCGGTATTCCTTTCTTTTTTATGCTGAGCGGATACTATACGTTTTATGCGGATCGGGAAACGACCCTTGCCGTTACCGGACGCAGGATCAAAAAGACGGTGCAGCTGCTGGCAGGGGGCCCGCCCCTTTATAACCCCCCATAAAATGAT
>UQCR01000153.1 GCA_900539655.1 uncultured Robinsoniella sp. | reverse complement strand
TCGGCGGTATCCAGAGGAGGGGGCCCCCCCCCCCCCCCCCCCCTGCCGTAACGGCAGCCTGTCCAAGCCCCGGATAGGAAAATACCTGTTCCACCAGTACGGAACCTCCAAAAATTTCACTGATCGCTGCAAACTGAAGCGTAATTGCAGGCAGTATCACATTGCGAAATCCATGATGGCAGAAGATACTAAAATTGCTTTCTCCTCTGGCTCTTGCAAATAATACATAATCACTTTCACAGACATCAATCATTTTTTCCCTGGTATGGAGGGCTATATTGGAAATGCCGGTAATGCTCAGGGTAACTGCCGGAAGAATCGCATGCTGGACTCTGTCCAGGAAGGTAACTCCGCTTGCTTCAACTCCAATCGGTACGCTTAAACCGATGGGCAGCACTTTCAGCCAGACGCCAAATATCATTAACAGTACCAGCGCCAGCCAGAATGCAGGCGTACTGGCAACAATCAGTGAATATCCTTTAATTATTTTATCCACTGGCTTTCCTCTGTTCATTCCCGCTGCAACTCCTAAAAAGAAACCAAGAACCCCGGAAATAACCCATGCCATAATCATCAGAAACAGCGAATTACCAAGCTTCACACCAATGACTTCCGCGACGCTCTGCCGGTATAAAAGCGAGGTTCCCATATCGCCTCTTACAAAATCTTTTGCCCAGGATAGATACCGCTCCACGGGAGGCTGGCCTACACCCCAGTACTCCTGTAATTTTGCAATCTGTTCCTGGCTCATGCTGCCAAGTGCCGCCTGTCCCACGTTAGCCTGGAGAGGATCAATAGGCGATGCACTGATTAATGCAAATGCGACGATGCTTACCGCAACCAGAAGTAAGATCATCCGTATCAAATTTTTACCTATAAATATACAATTCCCCTTCAAATCTTTAGTCCTTTCAAAATGCACCAAAGGTTGTCCTGCAAATCCGGTAATTTTCCGGATCTGCAAGCCAACCTTTTCACTGCTTATTTTATTTTTTGAATTATTGCCAGCTCCACTGGTCAACATTATTTACGATAGACCAGCCATGTCCATGGGGATGAATTTTCTGATCTGCTACCGTTAAGCCGTCTCTTACAAAATAGAGATGGTCTACATTGCATAACCAGATCCATGGGATATCCCCATCCTGGGTAATTCCGGCTGTTCCATCCCACTGTGCCTTCTGCCACAGATCATAGGAATCTTCCAAATTAGATGCTTTTAATGCCTCATCCATATAATTGTCTACCTTTTCATTTGCATAAGGCGAATACTGTGCCAGTCCGGTGTCTGGCATTGAATGGTAGATATTGTAAAGCTCCATTGGCGTATGTGCACCCCAGCCCCATACAAGCGGGTCTGACTGTGCTCTGTCATAAGCGACATCCCAGCCGACTCCTTCTGTGGAAATATCCATACCCAATTCTTTCAGCTGATTCTTGGTATCTTCCGCCAATGCCTGACGAACAGAATCTCCGGTACTGTACATTAATGTAAATGCTGCACGGACACCGTCCTTCTCACGGATACCGTCACTGCCTTCTTTCCATCCTGCATCATCCAGAATCTTTTTGGCACCTTCCAGGTCGTACTCTACTTGTGCATCCGCATTATACCACGGCATTTTATCACATACACTGTATGCCGGTGTGCCGTAACCGTTTAATACATTCTGAATCATTTCATCCCGGTCAATCCCGATATTAATTGCTTTTCTGATTGCAATATCAGACGTCACATCGCTGCCGTAAGTTATACCGTCTTTTTCTTCCGGTTTCGTAGCCGGCAGGTTAAATCCTCTATTGTCCACACTAGCCACTGATAACAGGTTATATCCGCCGATCTGCTGGTCAGCATAAGATGCTGCCGTATGTGCCACATCTACCTGTCCTGCCTGAGCTGCTGCAAGTGCTGCTTCTTCTTCCATGAATAGAATCGTTAATTTCTTAATCTTGGGAGCTTCGCCATAGTAATCCGGATTTGCTTCAAAGATTACCTGCTGCCCCTTATCCCACTGCTTCATGATATAGCGTCCGGATCCGATTGGATGCTGACCGTAGTTTTCGTCATAAGCGTGTTCTGGAACAATACCTACAATTGCCATCGTGTAAGGCCAGATTGAAAATGGTTTTTCCATATGAAATTCTACGGTTGTATCGTCTACTGCCACTGCTTCTTTTAACATGGTAAAATCATTGACAGAACTTTTTTCTTTTACATTGTTATATGTAAATGCAACATCTTTAGCCGTGAGCTTCTCACCGTCGGTAAACTTCACGTCATCGCGGATTTTTACGGTCCAGGTCATTCCGTCTTCACTTGCCGAATAGTCCGTAGCCAGATCCTTGTCAATCTTTAAATCCGTAGTGGTAACCGTCAATGTGCTCTGGATTAAAGGCTCATGTACGTGTTCACCGGCTCCCCATCCATACGCCGGGTCAAAGCCGGACTCCGGTTCCGATGTGGTTGGCATGGTCACGATAACTGAATCCTTACTGCCTGCCGTTGTCTCAGCTGCTTCTGATCCCTTTGCTGTCTCTGAAGGTGCCTGTGTTCCCTCTTCAGCCTTTGTTTCACTGGAACTCTCTGTTTTCGCACTGGTCTGGGCATTGGTTTCATTCCCGTTGCCAGATGCACCACATCCGGCGGTAAGACCAATTACCATACAGCATGTACATAAGATACTGACGATTCTTTTTTTCATTTTTTTCCTCCCGTAGTGTTTATGTATATTAAAATTAATCGACAAAATATGGTACATATTTTGTATCATGTAACGAGAGTATATCAGTAAAAAATATCCCCCACAAGCCCGTGTGGGGGATATTTTTTGTATATTTTTTAACACATAAGATACCTGTCAGTAAACAAACACTTTCTAATTCAAAAAAACAATATAAATCAGCGGAATAGTGATCAGCGAACACACTGTTGTCAAAATCACGCCGGATGATGCCGTTTTCACTTCTTTCTGATACTGCTCTGAAAACATCACCACCATAGATGCGGTTGGCATGCCGACGGACAGTACAATACTCCCCACAATTACCGGATCTGGGAACAAAAACAGGGCAATTGGCAGACACAGAAGCGGGTAAACCAGCAGTTTGATGGCTGCCACTGCATACAGTTTCTTTTCCGAAAATATTTCCTTCATGGAATATCCGGCGAGTAAACTTCCCAGAATCATCATGGACAGCGGTGTGGTTATGGAGCCGATTGTGCCTAAAGTCTCACTGATAACCCCCGGTACCGGAATATCCAAAAGGAAAATAACCAGTGCCAAGAAGCTCGCCACAACGCCGGGGTTAATGATCTTTTTTAAATGAAACCCGCCCTTTTCCATCCGTTCTCCTGTAATCAGGCGGATTCCATAGGTATAAATAAGAATATTAAAAAACATATGTACTACGGTGCAGTAAAAAATAGCGCTTTTTCCATACAGCGCATCTAATATTGGAAATGCCATAAAGGAGGTATTGGAAAATATCAAAAGTGTACGATAAATCCCTTGTTTTTCCTTCTTCACCCGAAGCAGCTTCACTCCAAAATAAGAAATTGCCGGCAAAAGGGCGTACAAACATGCCCCAGCCAGAAAAATTTTGATAACAATTCCTTTATCACCGATCTGCCCGGTACTTACCGAACTGATAATCAGAGCAGGACAGGCAAACCGAAGAATCAGAGTCGTCAGCCTTGAAGTCGTATGCTCATCCAGAATATCTTTTTTCTTCAGATAATACCCTAATGCAATTAAAATAAATAACTTTACCAGCGCCGTCACAATTCCTGTGTAATCCATAATGTCCTGCCCGTTCCTCATCTATTCCCGCGAGCAACGAGCCAAATCCAAGCTTGCTTGCCCAGGGGTATCTTACTTTTTGCAGAGTATTACAATAGCATCTGCAAAAATTTTCGTACTCATGATCAGCATGTCGATATCCATAAATTCATCATCTCCATGCATATGGTTGTCTACATCCGGTATCATGCAGCCAAATGCCACACCACGCTCCAATCCGTGAACATAAGTGCCTCCGCCGATTGCCAGCGGCTCTCCTTTTATTCCGGTATATGCCTCGTAGCTCCCAAGAAGGGTCTGAACGAATACAGAATCTCCCGGCACATGATGGGGCGGAGTCATAGGTCCTTCTTCCATCACAAGTCCTGCCTCTTCCATTTTGGCTCTGCCTACCCGGGTTACATTTTCTTCCGTACCGCAGATCGGCACACGGCTGTCAAACTGTCCGCTGATGCTTGTTGGGGTATATTGGAATACCCCCAGATTCATGGTGAGTTTTCCGGATATTTCATCCTCCATCTCTATACCCATGCCCTTCCCGTAATAATCATTATGGGGAAAGAGTTTTGCAAGAGCCCTGATCTTTTCAAATCCCTGACTGGGCGCTGTTTCAAGACCCGCCAGCAGCTGCAGCAGAGCCGTCAATGCACTGTTTCCAACTTCCGGTGTGGAGGCATGTCCTGCTACTCCCTTAGCGGTTATCACAATCTCATCCTGGTTTTTCGTTACGGTAAACTTAACCTTTGTCTCATCTTCCGCATTTCTCGCCGCATCCAGTGCCTTCTGTTCCTCTAAGCCCAATATAACGGCTTCTGCATTTGCAGGAACCACATTCACTTTCCCGCCGCCCTGAATCTTCACAATCTTAGGCAATGCATCACAATCTTCAAATTCTCCATGGAACTTCTTGGAAAAATGGCCTTTTTCAATATTGATAACGGGATAATCCGCATCAGGAGTAAAGCTCATCGGTGCCTCTTTTTCTATTCCATAGTAATACACCAGATCTGAAGAACCGCACTCTTCATCCGATCCCAGAATAAGCCGTACGTTATAATCCAGCTCTATTCCCAGGTCTTTGATAGCCTTCATGGCATATAAAGCAGCCATTGCCGGTCCCTTATCATCTGCCGTCCCTCTTCCGTATATTTTTCCATCTTTGATTACCGGCTGAAACGGCTCTGTAACCGTCCAGTCTTTTGTCACAGGTACCACATCCAGATGTGCCAGAATATCAAGCTGTTTTTCTTTATCATTAAAATCCCCGGTAACAACGCGGTTTTCATAGTTTCTGGTGGCAAATCCATAAGAATCCATCAATTCCTTTGCAGCCTCCAGTACTTCTGCCGGTCCTTCGCCATAAGGCTTTCCCGGTACCTCCTGCGTTCTCTGGCTGTCAATTCTGACAAGCTTCATCACATCGTCAATCAGTTGTTCCTTATGTGCGTCAATATATGCGTCAATTTGCTCTCTGTACATGATGTACCTCCTTGATAATTTGCGTTGCTCTTATTGTACTGCTAAGTTCCGGAAACATCAAGTCCCAGAACGTGTTAGGCAATCCCTTTCTACCGGCTGCCGAAAATGAATCATCAATCATGTTCTTTCGCAATTTCCGGGATCATTTTTAAAATGTCCGGGAAAACTTCCAGGCTACGCTTTAAAATCCCCTGAACCTGAGCTATGAACATCCCATAATTAGTAATGGGAACACCGGCATCCTCTGCACATTGAATCCGGTATTTCATCTCCCTTTCATTCAGCGTACAGCCGCCACAATGGATAATCAGCCTATATTTCGATAAATCAGAAGGAAATTCCACGCCGCTTGTAAATTCCAGATTAATGTCTGCCTTTGAATACTGTTTCAGCCAGGCTGGTATTTTAACAGTCCCGATGTCATTGCACTGGCGGTGGTGGGTACACCCTTCTGAAATGAGTACCGTATCACCGTCCTTTAATTTTTCCAGGGCCGCCACCCCTTCCACTAACGTCTTAAGATTACCTTTATGCCTAGCAAATAGTATGGAGAATGAAGTGAGCAGAACGTCCCGGGGAGTATCTTTATCCGCCTGTTTAAATGCCTGGCTGTCTGTTATCACAAGCTTCGGAGGCTGTGCCAGTTTCTTCAGAGTTGCAGCCAGATCCACATCCTGGACCACCAGAGCAGATGCCCTGGCCTCCAGGATATCACGTATTGTCTGCTGTTGGGGCAGAATCAGCCGCCCCTTTGGCGCTGCCTTATCCACAGGCACTACCAGAACCGCCATATCCAGCGGCTCCAGTAAATCCTGCACTATAGGGATTTCCGGCTTATCATGAGGTGCCTGGCTTGCGATCAGTTCTTTTAATTCATAGATATTCTGACCGGTAGATGCACTGACCGCAATATAATTAGAATGTCCCAAGCACAGCTTTTCTATCTCTTCCCCGGAAAGGCTCTCTGCTTTATTAAAAACTACTACATAAGCGATTTGTTTTTCTTCGATCCTGGCTATCAGAGCATAATCCTGGCTGGTCATGCCAAGATATGCATCTATGACCAACACTGCAATATCTGTTTTATTCAGAACCTGATAACTTTTTTGTACACGCAATGCCCCCAGTTCTCCCTCGTCATCAATTCCCGGCGTGTCAATCATTACGACAGGACCCAGGGGAAGCAGTTCCATCGCCTTTGACACGGGATCTGTAGTGGTTCCTTTCACATCTGATACGATCGCCAGACTCTGACCGGTAATCCTGTTGATCACACTGGACTTCCCTGCGTTTCTTCTTCCAAAAATACCAATGTGCACCCGGTCCGCCGAAGGCGTACTGTTTAATCCCATATTGTCCTCCTCACTTTAGGTTATTTTACACATATTCCCTAACAGCTCAAACAGGTTCTAGAACCTGAAATCACGTTTTCCTTCCTGAATTTCATCCAGATTCCGGCATAAAATTTCCCGAATTTTCTCTTTTGGAACATTTCCGATTTCACTATCAATCAGCTCAAGGCCGATCTTCCTGGTGTCTTCGGATGCATAATCCATCAGATATTCTTTCAGGGTCATCAGAGCATTGGGATGACAGCAATTCTGTATCTGTCCGCTCTTGCACAAACTCATGAACCGGTCTCCGGTTCTGCCCTCTCTGTAACAGGCAGTACAAAAACTCGGTATATACCCTAACCGCATCAACCAATTTACCACTTCATCCAGCGTACGGTTGTCGCTTACGTCAAACTGGGATGAATTATCTTCTTCCTCCTCCGGATGGTCATAGCCTCCAACGCTTGTTTTAGAACCGCCGCTGATCTGTGAAATTCCCAGGTGCAGTACTTTCTCCCTGCATTTCTGGCTCTCACGGGTAGAGACAATCATGCCGGTATAAGGCACGCTGATCCGGATACAGGCAACCAGTTTTGCAAAGGTTTCGTCATCAATACCATTGTCAAAAGCATCCGGATCAATGTCATCTGCATGACGAATCCTTGGCACGCTGACGGTATGAGGCCCAACTCCATGTACAGCTTCCAGGTGCTCCGCATGCATTAAAAGCCCTACAAATTCATAACGGAACAGCTCCAATCCAAAGAGCACACCGATACCGACATCATCGATTCCGCCCTCCATGGCACGATCCATTGCTTCCGTATGATAAGTATAATTATGTTTCGGTCCTGTTGGATGCAGTTGCTCGTAACTCTCTTTATGATAGGTCTCCTGGAACAATATATAGGTGCCGATTCCAGCGTCTTTTAATTTACGGTAATTTTCCACGGTGGTAGCCGCAATATTCACATTGACACGGCGGATTTCCCCATTTTTATGTTTAATGCCATAAATTGTTTTAATGCTTTCCAGCACATATTCAATCGGGCAATTTACCGGGTCTTCCCCTGTCTCCAATGCCAGACGTTTATGCCCCATATCCTGCAGCGCCATAACCTCTTTCACGATTTCTTCCTGTGACAGCTGTTTTCTGGCAATATGTTTATTCTTTGCATGGTACGGACAGTAAACGCAGCCGTTCACACAGTAATTTGACAAATACAGCGGCGCAAACATTACAATACGGTTTCCATAAAAATCCTTCTTAATCTGTTCAGCCAAAGCATATATTTCCTGATTCTTTTCCTCAATATCACAATCCAGTAAAAGAATGGCTTCCCGGTGAGTCAGACCCTTTCTAAGCTTCGCTTTTTCGATCACTTCACTGATAAGTTTTTCATTGTGCTTATTTGCTTCTGCATAAGCCAGGGTGTCTAAAATTTCCTGATGGCTGATAAATTCTTCTGCTTTTAAAGATTTTACATCATACATAATTTTTACCTTCTCTCTTGTTTTCTATGGTATTTGTATCACTTATTCCTTTTTAATCCCCAATTTCTAGCTGAGATTCATTTCGCACTGAAATTCAGTTCTCACTGAAATTCATTTCTCCCTGAAATCCACATTGTCTCCTCTGGACACGGCTACATTGTAGCCGATGGAATTCATTCGGCGTTCCATACATTGCCTGCATTCAGCCGCTTCATCTCCGGTACAGATTTTATTGTCGTAAAGGAGGTATTTATCACGGACACCCTGGGGTGAGAGATTGGGCATTACTACATTGGCACCTGCCAGTATCCCCATTTCCCGTCCTTTTGGATGAATTGTCCCAAGGGCTGTGGTTGACGGCAGCAGAGCCTTAGGCAGCATCAGCCTCAAAAGGCCCAGCATGAACAATGTTAACTCCAGCGTTCCGCTTTTTTCTTTGGCAAAAGGTGTATCGTGATGGGAGATAAACGGTCCGATTCCTACCATCTGCGGCTGCAGTTCTTTCAGGAACAGCATATCCTCAGCCAGATTTTCGGCAGTCTGATAAGGAGATCCCACCATGAAACCACTTCCCACCTGATATCCGATTTCCTTCAGATCATAGAGGCATTTCTTGCGGGCTGCCCCGGATAGTTTTGGCGGGTGCAGCCTGGCGTAATGGTCCTCATTGGCAGTCTCATGGCGCAGCAGATAACGATCCGCCCCTGCATCAAATAACAATTTGTAACTCTCATAAGATCTCTCCCCTACAGACAGGGTAATTGCGCAGTCCGGATATTGATTACGTATGCTGTTAACGATATCCGCCAGCCGCTCATCGGTATAAAAGCCATCCTCTCCGCCCTGCAATACAAACGTCCGAAACCCCAGCCGATATCCCGTTTCGCAGCATCCTAAAATCTCCTCTTTACTCAATCTGTAACGAATGGCATTCTTATTGCCGCTGCGGATCCCGCAGTAATAACAGTCATTCTTACAGTAATTCGTAAATTCTATCAATCCCCGGATATAGACATCATGATTATAATATCTGATTCGTGCCTGTCTTGCTTTTTCAAAAAGATAATCGCTGACCTCCTGGTCATAATTTAATATTAAATAAGTAAATTCTTCCGGCTTTAGCATCTGACAGACAGCCAGCCGGTCAATATAATCCCTGCAAATTTTTCTGTGTTCCATAAATTCTTTTTATCCACCCCCGTAATCATATTTTCAAATTAGTTTTCCTAAACAAACTGCCGGGACATGCAGGCATCTTCACTTTGCCCGCAGCTCACGGGAATAAACAGTCTTAGTACTGACACCGTTTAACATTCCCAGCTTTCCTGACAGCGCACTGATCGCATCCTGGGGAGCATCCAGAATAACGCTGATAATAGAGACTTCTTTCGGACGGTAAGGCACTCCCATCCTACCTACCACATATTCGGCATACTGGTGAAGCAGGCGATTCACTTCTTCCGCTGCCCCGTTGTCTTCTACAATAATTGCAATTACCGCAATCCTTGTGTCCATTTTGCACATCCTTTCCGGAAATATAGTCTTTTCCCCACAACAAAAGCCGGTACTGATCACAGCACCGGCTTTTGAGCCTGTATAACAAATATACACTGCCGGAATTGTCTGTTCCGCCAGTGTTTCATTTTGCAGAATTATCTGCAAAAATAATTATTTTGTCTAAATGGCCCTTTCCCCTCAGGTGCTGCCCTTTGGAGTTTGGAGATATGCTAATTATATCACGTAAATCAGTGATTCACAAGATAAAGTTCCCTTTTTACCACTTCCAGGTAGACGGAACAAATAAAATCAGCATTGGCAATAATTCCAGCCTTCCGGCCAGCATATCAAAAGACATTACAAGCTTTGAGAGATCAGAAAAAGCCGCATAATTTCCGGTCGGCCCTACAATTCCCAATCCCGGACCTACATTATTCAAGGTAGCCGCAATTGCCGTAAAGTTTGTGGTCATGTCCATGTTATCCAGGGAAATAATCATAAGTGATATCACAAATATAACGGCATAGATCACAAGAAATGCATTGACGGAACGTACAACATCATGTTCCACCAGCCTTCCGTCTATTTTAACCTTTTTAATGCTCCTTGGATGGGAAATCATAGTTATTTCCTTTTTCACCCCTTTGAACAGAATAATGATACGGGATACTTTGATTCCTCCTCCGGTACTTCCTGCGCAGGCTCCTATAAACATCAAAAGCACCAGTATGGTCCTGGCTATTTCAGGCCATGACTCATAATCTACTGTGGCATATCCGGTGGTAGTAATAATGGAGCCTACCTGGAATGCACTTTGATGAAATGCCATAAAAAAGGAGGGGAACATATCCCGTACACTGAATGCAATCACCAATATGGATGTTCCGATTATTCCAAGATATGCCCACATTTCACCGGTACGCAGGGCTTCCTTGGGCCGCTTAACCAAAAACAGGTAGTATACATGAAAATTAATTCCAAACATAATCATAAATACCGTCACGACTCCCTGCAGATAGGTAGAGTAGCCTGCTATACTGTCATTTTTAATAGCAAAACCACCGGTACCGGCAGTACCAAAAGCAATGGTCAGGGAATCAAACAACGGCATGCCCCCAATAAGCAGAAATACAATTTCCACTACCGTCATCCCCAGGTAAATACCGTATAAAATCATTGCGGTAGTCCGGACCTTCGGCACCAGTTTATTAACAGAAGGCCCCGGAGATTCTGCTCTCATTAAATGGATGCCGGAATCACTTTTGGTAGGGATAATTGCCAGTATAAATACCAGAACACCCATACCGCCTACCCAGTGGGTAAAGCTTCGCCAGAACAACGCCGTCTGGGACAGTCCCTCCACATTTGTTAAAATACTTGCACCAGTTGTGGTAAATCCGGAAACAGTTTCAAAAAAAGCGTCTGTCATAGATGGGATTTCTCCGGACATGACAAATGGTATCGCACCGAAAATACTTAATATAATCCAGCTTAAAGCCACAATAACAAGACCTTCTTTTGCAAACATGGTCCTGTCTTTTGGTTTCTTAAATGTCATAGTAAAACCGAACGCCGCACACAGCAGCATAATAGCAGCAAAAGAAAAACCGCTTTTTTCTTTATATATTATAGATACAATGCATGGGAGTGCCAGAAAGATTGCTTCAAAATAACAGATATATCCCAACATGTACCTAATCATTGCATAATTCATAGTTCCCTCCGAGCCGCATATTCTGCAGCCCAAGCGCATTCACGCTCTATACCTTTCTTTAGTTCTGTAAAATATCGCTGATGTCATTCAGCCCAGTATTTGTAGTAACAATAACGACCGTATCACCCATTTTAATCACATCTTTTCCTTTGGGTATAATGATCTGCCCGTTTCTGTGGATGCAGGCAATTAATAGGCCGTTTTTCAGTTCCAGTTCCTCTAACGATATATTCAAAAGCGGAGCATTGTCCTTAATTATAAATTCCAGTGCCTCTACTTTATTTCCAACCAGACGGTAAAGGGTCTCTACATTGCTGCCAATAGAATTTTTCATTGCCCGGACAAAACGGATAATGCTTTCAGACGTCACGTATTTTGGATAAACAACGCTGTCCAGATCCAGTCCGTCAATCACTTCATCAAAATTAATGCTGTTAATCTTCGTTACCGTTTTCATATCACCTTTACTTCTTGCAAATAGCGACAATACGATATTCACTTCATCCAGATTGGTAAGCGCGATAAAGGCATCCATACGGGACAGTCCCTCTTCCAGAAGTAAATTTTGGTTGATGCCATCTCCGTGGATAATCGTGGCTTTGGGAATCAGTTCACTTAGAACTTCACACCGGTCACGGCATTTTTCCACGATCTCAACATCAATCCCCATTCGGATCAGCTGATTTGCCAGATAATAAGCTATGGACCCTCCGCCCACAATCATAGCGGTATGTGCACGGTTTGTCCCCACTTTAATATGTTTAAAGAAATTATTTGACAATTTGGGCGGTGCAACAATGGATACAATATCCTTTTCATGCAGTTCAAAAGTACCTGTAGGGATAATAACCTCGTCTTTACGCTCTACCATACATACCAGAACATCACAGCGTAGTTTAGACGATATTTCCCTCACTTCCATATTATGTAAAACAGAACCTTCACGGATTTTAAACTTCAGCAATTCCACCCTGCCTTTTGCAAAGGGTTCAATCTTAATTGCCGATGGAAATCTCATAACCCGTGCAATTTCCATTGCAGCTTCATACTCGGGATTAATAACCATTGCAAGTCCCAGTTCTTCCTTAATAAACCGAATTTCATGATTGTATTCCGGATTCCTTACTCTGGCTATTGTCTGGCAGTTACCTGCCTTTTTGGAAATCAAACAGCAAAGCAGGTTCAGCTCATCCGATCCGGTTACTGCGATCATCAGATCCGCTTCCTCAATTCCAGCCTCCACCTGTGTCAAATAACTGGCACCATTCCCCATCAACCCGATTACGTCTAATTCATTGGATAAACTCTGCACCACATCAAACTTGCGGTCAATCACTGTTACACTGTTTTCTTCCTTGCTAAGCTGCTCTGCCAGGGTTGCCCCAACTTTTCCGCAGCCTATAATAATAATCTTCATGTTTTCCTCCAAATGTGTCTTAATAAAATCTTTTTTTCTTTACGCATAATATTAATATGAAATTATCATAATTTCTTTAAATTTTAATGCGATTTTAGTATTATGCTGCTAAATTTTAATGCGTTCTTAACAGGCATAAAGACATTGTACTCAAAGTGGATGAAATAAGCAATAGGGAAAAGGGTTTTTTAGGATATTCTTATGAATCATTATTTAAAAATTAGGAATCTTGTTTTAGACTGTGCCTAGAAAAGATGAAGTGCAATATAATGCAGAATTATTTTAAGTGCAAGGTTAATACTACAGTGCATAATTTTGGCTATAAATATACTATAAACAATCTAGGGGGGGATTTAGGCAGAATAGAGTTATGAGGTTTTAAAACATTAATTTGGGTTTAGCTGATTAAATTACGCTTTGTAGATGGAGGTAGTGTACGGAAAGAAAAGGGGGCGGACCAGGACATTGGTTTGGAAGGCTTACCGCAGAACTGGCATTTTCTAACCTTCCCGGAGCCCTTTTTGGCGGCACGCGGGCATTCGCTCCGAAATCCTGATGCATTTCGCA